>ABYL01000116.1 GCA_000173575.1 Burkholderia sp. H160
CTCAATAGCGCGAGCGCCAGCGGCTCGCCGACTCGCGGCAGCCAGGTCGGCGTCGCGAGCCAGCCGAGCGGCTCGCTGAACAGCGTTTGCGCGTCGTCGCGCGGGGGCTCGTCGGCACCGTAGCGGACGATCGCCGCCTCGAGCCGGCGTTCGTCGAACTGCGCGAGCAGCGCCGCCGATGTACCCATATGCAGCTCGACCACGAGACCCGGATCGTGCGCGTTGAGCCGGCCGAGCAGATGCGGCAGATCCGGTCCCGCGACGTGTTCGCTGAGCCCAAGCGCGAGCCGTCGCCGCTTCACCGACAGCGCGCCGAGCGCGCGCTCGTGCGCGTTCAGCAACTCACGCGCGGCGCCGAGAAACGCGTGACCGTCGGCGGACAGACGCACGACGCGCGGCGTACGCTCCAGCAACTGCTTGCCCAGATGCGCCTCCAGCCGCTTCAGCTTCAGACTGACGGCCGATTGCGTGGTGTCGAGCGCGTCCGCGGCGCGCGTGAAGCTGCGCAGATCGGCGACCAGCACGAAGGCCCGCACGGCATCGAGATCGAGGACTTTCATTTCGGATGAAAATGAATGAAATGAGCGAGGATATCTGTTTATTATGACTGAGCGCGCCTAAGCTGTGTTTAACCCAACACCGCAACAAGGAGCCCATCATGCCGCTCACCCGAATCTCACTGCGCGCCGGCAAGTCGGCCGACTACCGCCAGGCGCTAACCGCCGGTATCCAGCGCTCGCTGGTGGACACGTTCAACGTGCCGAAGGACGACATGTTCATGCTGATCAGCGAGCACACGCCCGATAACATGATCTACGACCGCCACTACCAGAATATCGAGCGCGGCGACGATCTCGTCGTGATCCAGCTGACCGTCAGCAACACGCGCACGGTCGAGCAGAAGAAGGCGCTGTATCGACGCATCGTCGATGAACTCGGGAAGTCGCCGGGCGTGCGGCCGGAGGATGTGTTCATCAATCTCGTCGAGGTCGAGAAGGAGAACTGGTCGTTTGGGAATGGGGTGGCGCAGTACTGGACGCCTTCCGCAGTGTGATCATGCATTGGCCGGCCGAGGACGACCCTGAAAGGCCGGTCGCGAGCACAAGACGTCGATGACCGCTTCCGAAGTGCTCCAGCCCGTTGACCCACCAACCGCCAAGCTCAATTCAATAAGTCAACCCTGTTCCAACTGGGATATGAAATCGATAACCGGTTGGTAAAAGCACTTTCAGCATGCTTTTAAGCTCTTGAAGGTCGCGTAAGGTTTAGGCCCGAGCCATAGAGCCGACAGCGAGCCGCTTGCGCCAAGCAATCCAGCCGACAACAATCGATAGTGTCGCCACGACAAGTGGCGCCACTCCATGCCCGTATTCGCCGTGGACTGTGACGGTTGCCAGCGCAGCCAACATCACGGTGCAGCCGAGCGCCGAGCCCCACAGCCGCGTCCGTGCTCGCGCCAGCAGAACGGCGGTCATGAGTTCCAGCGAACCGGTCACGAAATGGAACCAGTGCGGATATCCCCACTTCAGGTATTCCTCAAAGATGGATCGCGGGGCGACGATGTTGCTGAGCGATCCCACAACGAAAAAAGCGGCAAGAACCAAAGGTAATACTTGGCGCCAGGAAATCTTGGACATTCGTTCTACCTTCTCTGATTAGGGCGCTGCCGAGGACCAGCGTGGCCGCTTGGTCGACGAGCCGGCCGACCTCCGCTGTTCATGCCGTAGCGGCCTTGTGGGCCGCCGCAAAGACGTCGCGGGGGGAGGTCGTGCCAGCGACGTGCTCTGTACCCTCGACGCCGAGGTCCATCCAGCCCGCGTTGATGGCCTCGAACATCGCTTCGGCCGGTCCGGTCTGGCCCTTCGGGATGCCGGACTGTTCGAACGCTGCCGGCCACCCGACCCGCGGGACGGCAAAGGCCTTGACGTCGCGCTGCATGACTTCGCCCAGTTGGGCCGCGATTTCATCCGCGCTGACCATCGAGCCAAGCTCGACAACGCGATGCCCGAACCACGCCGGCCCGGTCAGCAGCGTCGCCACCTCGGCGCCGATATCGTCGGTCGCGACCATGGTCGATTTCCGACTCGTCGGGTTGTAGTAGACGGGTAGCGTGCCGCCTTGGGCGACGTGCAGGCCGTAAAGGAAGTTCTCGAAGAACCCGCCGGCGCGCACGAAAGCGACCGGCGACGCCAAGTCACGAAAGCCTTGCTCCAGCAGCGACAGGGCTGTGATCATTCCCAGCCCGCTGGTCCGGTTCGCACCCATCGACGAGAGCGCGATCACACGTGGCGGCGCGGCCTTGGTCAGTGCCTCGACATAGCTCGCGATGACGCCCCTGGCCTCCTTGAAATCTGGCGAAGGGGCCCAGACGGCCGGCAGCATGACGAATGCGCCGTCGACGCCGTCGAGCGCCCGCTCGATGGCGGCCGCATCGTTCCAGTCGCCATCGACCAGTTCGACACCGTGGTTCGCCCAGCTTTCGGCCGTACCTCGGTCGCGGACCAGCGCGCGGACCTGCTGGCCCTGGTCTAGCAGATGTCTCGCCGTTGCGCCGCCGACTTTTCCTGTGATTCCCATGACCAGAAACATGCATCTTCTCCTAGTGGTAGATGGTCTACGTTTTAGACAAGGTCTAATATATAGACCTACCGACTGCGCCGTAAGGAGGCAGTTATTTGTAACCAGGTCAGATCAAGGAAACCCGTATGAGCTCCGCAGTAAGCGCGATCGAGCGTTTCAGCCGATACCAATCGGACGATGCTCAGTCAGTAGGATCCGTACACTGCCCGGTGCGCGACGTGCTCGACTGCATCGGCGACAAATGGAGCATGCTCATCATCATGACCCTCGCGACGCGACCTCAGCGTTTCAGCCAGCTTCACCGAGCTATTCGCGACATCTCGAAGCGGATGCTCACCCAGACCCTGCGCGATTTGGAGCGCGACGGACTGATCACCCGCCATGTCTTTCCGACCAAGCCGCCGAGCGTTGAATATTGCCTTTCCCCGCTAGGCCAATCCCTGTTGGACCCGATGGCGGCACTCATCGATTGGGCCGATCGTTGCTATTCCGACATCCATGCCGCGCGCGTCCGCTTTGACCGCGCAACCAGTGATGTCCCGCGCCAGATGCTCAGCCCGATGTGAAGTGGTGGCGAAAGCCTGAAGCGGGCAGTTCATATTCAGTTTTCCGCGTAGCGACACTCCACATCGGTTCATTTTGACCCCACGCCTAATCTAAGCGCGTATGCTGGAAATGCCACCTTGTTACGCAACGCACCAGGAGCAACACCATGGCAAAGAGTCAATTACGCAGCACTCGCGAAGCGAAAAAGCCAAAGCAGCCCACGAAGCCGTCAGTGCCGGCAACCCCATCCAGCACGATTCATCCGCGGGTTGCGACCGAAGGTGTCGCCAAGAAGAAGACGTAAATCGGTTGGCCGCGGAAACGCGGCACAGCGATCACACGCAACTTGTAACCTTCACCGCAGGAAATTGATATCTCCGCATTGAAAGCGCAAACCGCTTCGGGAGGCGCATCATGATTCATCACAACTCGGACCCGACTTTTCGCGGGCTTCCGCTTACCGCCGAGCAAGACTCGGAAATTCGTCACTACCTGAACAGGAAGGCCAAGCTGGGCAAGCCATGGAATACTCCCGAGCTGCGCGGGATGCTTGAGGACATGCTTCTGCCGCCAAGTACCGAAGACGAGAGCCAGGGCGATATCCTGGGCGACATGTCGACCGCTGCAGAGCGCGCAGCCGCGTTCGTCGATCAGGACATGGAACCAATCGAGGCGTATGAGGAATTGCATGCCGCGATGGAAGCCGAAAGCATGAAAGGCGATCAGCACTAGCGGGAGCGCTCCGCGCAGGTAGTGAGCGTGCAACCCGGTCCATCAAAGGCGTAGAACGAAGGACGACACATGGCACTCAGCTTTTCGAACCCCAGCCGCAGCTATGATGAGATCAGGCATGGCGTGTGGTTCTGGGGATACGACAAAGCACGCGAGATTACCTTCTTTGTGGAAGACCGCGTACTGAAACATCTCGATTCCGCCCTCGGTACTGAGGAAGCCGAGGTGCTGGCCTCCTTCGACCGGCATCGCGATGAGATCCTGAAGGTCGCCATGACCCTCTATGCCGAGGGCCCGCAGACTCTCTATACGCTGCACTAAAGAAGCTCAAGGCGAGGAGGCGGGAGAAAGCCCGCGCTACGGTGCCAGAGACTTACTGTGATCCATCCAATTGCGCACGTCGCGGACTCCGGAATCCGCGCCAAAGCCTTGTCTAGCGTGGCTTTTAGCAGTTTTCTTCGCGTGTTATTTTGAGTGTCGTTTGGCAATGGGGTGGCGCAGTACGCGGTTTGAGCGTTGCGACCGTGGTGACTATCTTGAGTGTCGGATCGTGTGAGGCCACGTGCCGCAAGCGTGGCCTTTTTCGATTGAGGCCCTTGGCCGTCGCCTTTCGGGGATCACGGCCTAAGTCCGTTCAAAATCCGACGGGTAGCGCCACGCTGAGGGGATTTCGTAATTGGGCCGACCTACGATAGCTGAGGTCGACGACGGCGGGCGTTGCCAGCGTAGGGGTGCCTTGCGTGCGTTTCGACGCTGGCGTCCGCCCTCAGCCAGACCAGATCGTCGACGGTTATCCGCAGATTCCCGAGCTGGAGAGTCGCGTCAACCGTGCCCGTGCCGAACACCGGTCCGACGAGCTCTCTGTGTGAGACTGGATCCGAGCGATGCTTCACGGCAGCCGATCCTGCCCGACAAATCACGTCCGGTTCTCTTCGCTACGTGTTGGTGTCGGCAATCTCGAAGGCCGCGTTGCGGCCGAAGCAATAGGAGGTTCACATGAACAGCGCTGCAGTCGGGACCCCGAACGTGCGGGGTGTGGACATGAAGCTCGAGGTCATCGTCATCCCTGTTTCTGACGTCGATCGTGCCAAGAGCTTTTACGGCGGCTTGGGGTGGAGGCTTGACGCCGACTACGCCTCCGACGATGGCTACTTCCGCGTAATCCAGTTCACGCCGCCCGGTTCCGGGTGCTCCGTCATCTTCGGCAAGAACGTCACCGCGGCTACGCCCGGCTCCGCCCAGGGACTGTACCTGATCGTCTCCGACGTTGACGCGGCTCGCAGGGAGCTAGTGGGACGTGGGGTGGAGATGAGCGAAGTGTTCCACGACGCCGCTGGCGCGTACGCAGGCTCGGATGAGCCGTATCTGTTCGGGCGGATACGGCTTGGCGGTCCGGACCCCGAGCATCGCAGCTACCGCTCGTTCGCCTCGTTCAGCGATCCGGACGGCAATGGCTGGCTGTTCCAGGAACTCACTCACCGGGCGCCCGGTCGCGTGGACGCAGACGCTACGAGCTTCGCCTCGTCTGCGGATCTCGCGGCGGCGCTCCGACGGGCGGAAGCGGCGCACGGCGAGCACGAAAAGCGGACCGGCGGCCAACGCGATGAGAATTGGCCGGACTGGTATGCGGAGTACATGATTAGTGAGCAGGCAGGCAAGGACTTGCCTTTGTGAGCGGCCGGGAGCCGAGATCCCCTCGAACACGACGGTGGTCTACCGATCACCTTAGGAGAAGCACCATGCCCGACTCTTCACAGCTCGACATCGACCGAACCTATCCGGGCCGCTGGACGATCACCTTCAGCAACCCGCCAATCAACATGTTTGTTCCTGCGACGATCGTCGAACTGGGAGCGCTAATCACCGACCTCGAGGCGGACCCGTCCGTGAAGGTCGTACTGTTCCAGTCGGCGAATCCGGATTTTTTCGTCGCCCATCTCGACGTCGCCAAAGCAGCCGAACGGCCAGAGGTGCTGGGCCTTTGGTGCGACTTCGTGCTGCGCCTCTCGTCCACGCCGGTCGTGAGCATCGCCAAGATTCGCGGCCGCACGCGCGGCATCGGTAACGAGTTCGTGCTGGCCTGCGACATGCGCTTCGCGAGCCGGCAGAGTGCCATATTCGGCAACCCGGAGGTCGGCGTCGGATTGGTCCCGGCCGGCGGAGCGCTGGAATGGCTCCCGCGCCTGGTCGGCCGCTCGCGGGCGCTCGAGATTGTCCTCAGCGCCGACGATTTCGATGCCGACGTTGCCGAACGCTATGGCTGGGTGAACCGCACGTTGGACGATGACGACCTCGACTCCTTCGTCGATACGCTTGCCCGACGTCTGGCCTCATTCGACCGTGAAACACTCGGCGCGGCGAAAGCCCAGGTCAATCGGTTCGGAACGCCGACGGGTGCCGAGCTTCAGTCGAGCATCGACCTGTTCTTCCCGGCCTTGGCCACGCCAGATGCGCAGGCACGCCGCGCCAAGCTCCGTAACCTGGCCTACGGAGTCCCTAGCGACTTCGAAATGAACTTCGGCAGGTACCTGCCTGCGCTGGGGCGGGCGGCCGACGATGGCACGGACCAGCCGCTCACCGGCGCGCCGAAGGGCTGAGTTCGGCGGCGCAACGTTTCGGTACGGAATGGCAGGTCTGTTTTCACCGGATCTCATGCGCGCAGCGAATCGGTGCGCATGCGATTCATCACGCGAAAGGATCGGTTATGAAGATCGAAGGTGCTGTTGTTTTCGTGACGGGCGCGAACCGCGGGCTTGGCCTCGAGTTCGCGAAACAGGCGCTCGAAAGAGGAGCGCGGAAGGTCTATGCGGGCGCGCGCGATCCGGCCAGCGTGACGCTGCCGGGCGTCGTACCCGTGAAGCTCGACGTGACCGATCCGGCGGCCGTGGCCGCGGCAGCGGACGCGGCGCGCGATGTCACGCTGCTGATCAACAACGCTGGCATCGCGCGGTTCGGCAGCCTGATGGACGACGGCGCGCTCGATGCGTTGCGCGATCACTTCGAAACCAACGTGTTCGGGATGCTGGCGATGTCGCGGGCGTTCGCGGGCAACCTCGCCGGCAACGGCGGCGGCGCGATCCTGAACGTGCTGTCCGTCGCGAGCTGGGTGAACCGGCCGATCCTCGCCGGTTACGGCGTGTCGAAGTCGGCAGCGTGGGCGGTCACCAACGGACTGCGTCATTCGCTGCGCGAGCAGCGTACGCAGGTCGTCGCGCTGCATGCCGGCTTTATCGATACGGATTTGACGCGCGGGCTGGAAGTGCCGAAGGCGACGCCGGACGGCGTCGTGCGCCAGGCATACGACGCGATCGAGGCCGGGGCGGAGGAAGTATCCACCGACGAGCTCACGCGGCAGGTGAAGGCCGGGCTGTCGGCAGGCGTCTATCTGAAAGACCCGGCGGCGCGCTGACGGCGCGAGCATCATAGGCCTTGAACACGAAATTGCTGACAGGCCCCATCCCCACAATTTCCGGAGAAAAGACATGCCGGAGACTGTAGCCCCGAAAACGCTGCGCATTCATATGCCCCAATGGCAAGGCGGAAACAACCCGCCTTACTTCCTTGGAGCCCAATTGCTGGCCTGGCTTGCGCCTCCCGCTACTGGGCCAGTTGAGACGGTCACGCTCGCGACCCCCACTTCTGACGCGCTTCTGATCGAGGATGGAATCGTGGGCCGCTCGGCGTTGCTGGCGCAGCTTGACTCGGCGAAAAAGTGCATCGACCGACATCAGCCGGACCTCATCGTCGTCCTCGGGGGCGATTGCCTGGTCGACCTCGCACCGTTCGCTTACCTGAACGAGCGATACGACGGAAAACTGGCTGTCCTCTGGATTGATGCTCATCCCGACATCATGACGCCCGGCGACTTTAAGCACGCTCACGCGATGGTTCTCAGGAATCTCCTCGGAGAGGGCGATCCGGATTTCGTAAGGACCGTCAACTGTCCTCTGCAGCCTTCACAAGTCATGTTCGCCGGCTTGATGGATACCCTCGCTGTCGAAAGCGAATTTATCGCACGCACTGGGCTACGTCATGCTGGTCCCGCTGAACTCACGAACGATAGCCAACCGGTACTTGAATGGCTGAAAGAAATTGACGCTCAACATGTGGCGATTCACTTTTTACCGACAAGCCGGACTCGGCAACGCGGGCTTAAGAAACTGGCTAGTCCTTACCCCACCGCCAGCGCGGCGGCTCGCCCTTCAACCAGCAGACGATTCCGAGGGCAAGGGTCAGCAGTGCGACCAGCAACGCGAACGCGAGCGGATGACCAGCGGGTTGAAACCTGACAGCGACTGCGCCGAGCAACACGATATACGCGAGCAGTGTCACCCATCCTTGCCAGCGCACAGGAAAGCCCCAACCCCAGCCATAGCGTTTCGCCGGGAACCAGTATTCATGTGTGGGTGACATCGCGCAGTCTCCAGAGTTGCCGCAACCAATGATGAACCGGATCGGCGCCTCGCGCGACCTCGGCAGAGTCGTGCCGTGGTGAGCGGCGGTACGAGATAATGATTCACCGTCGTTCCACCGACCCTCAACCGTTCCCCGCCATGACCATCGACCGCCCAGATCCTCCCCGCGACGCCCTCGAACTCGGCGGCTCCGTCTGGTTTCAGGCCGGCACGCAGACGCTCGGCGGCGCGGCGCGCATCGCGCTGCTTGCGGCGATCGGCGAGACCGGCTCGATCACGAGCGCCGCTAAGGCGGTCGGCATCAGCTACAAAGGCGCGTGGGATGCCGTCGACACGATGAACAACCTCGCCGGCGAGCCGCTCGTCGTGCGTCTGACCGGCGGCAAGGGCGGCGGCGGCACGACGCTGACGCCGCGCGCGGTGAAGCTGATCGAGACGTTTCGGGCGGTCGAGCGCGAGCATCGGCGCTTTCTCGAACGCGCGGGCGCGGCGATCGGCGAGGGCTTCGCGACGGACTGGGATCTGATCGGCCGCATCGGCGTGAAGACGAGCGCGCGCAATCAGTTCTACGGCACGGTGTCGGCGATCGCGCGCGGCACCGTCAACGACGAAGTGTCGCTCGCGCTGCCCGGCGGTCACACGATCGTCGCCGTGCTCACGCACGAGAGCACCGAAGCGCTCGGGCTCGCGGTGGGCGTGGCGGCTTTTGCGCTGATCAAGGCGTCATGGGTCATTCTGCTCGTGGCCGGTGACGGCGATGGCGATGCGCCGTTGAACCTGTCGGCGCGCAATCAGTTGCGTGGCACCGTGCAGAGCGTGAAGCGCGGCGCGGTGAACTCGGAAGTGTCGCTCGGGCTCGAAGGCGGCGCGGTGATCACCGCGGTCGTCACCAATGGCAGCGTCGACATGCTTGATTTGCAGGAAGGCGCGAGCGCGGTCGCGGCGTTCAAGGCGTCGAGCGTGATACTTGGCGTGAAGGATTGAGGGCTGCCGGCCCGTAAGCAGGGTGCAGAGCCACTCGTTCAACGAGGCGACGTCTCGCTCCGTGCATATCCCGCGAACGGATGATCCTCGCGCACGCGGCCGTCGCTGACCTGCACGACCTGGTCGCCGAATGCGGCGACGTCGTCCGGATCGTGCGTGATCAGCACCATCGGAATATCGAGCCGCGTTTGCAGGTCCGATAGCTCGCGCCGCATGCGTTGGCGCAACGCGCTATCAAGCGCGGAAAACGGTTCGTCGAGCAGCAGCAGGCGCGGCTGCGAAACGAGCGCGCGCGCCAGCGCGACGCGCTGCTTTTGCCCGCCCGACAGTTGCGCCGGATGATTGCCCGCCACGGCCCTCAATTCGAGCGCGTCTAGCCAGTAGTCGACCTGCGAATGCGCGCCGCGCGCACGCGGATTGAGCCAGCCCTGACGCAGCCCGAAGCCGATGTTCTGCCGCACGTTCAGATGCGGAAACAGCGCGTAGTCCTGAAACAGATACGCGATCTTGCGCGCCTGCGGCTTCTGGTCGATGCCGACCGCGCTATCGAACAGCGTGGTGCCGTGCAGCGTGATCGACCCTTCGTCGGGGCGCAGCAGGCCGGCGATCGCCTGCAAGGTCAGGCTCTTGCCCGCGCCCGACGGCCCGAACAGCACGAGCCTCTGCGTGCTCGCGCGGAACGCGACGTCGAGCGTGAAATGCCGCTCGGCGGTCTCGAAGGTCTTGCGGATGGCGACGTCGAGCGGCATGTCAGCGTGATCTCAGAAGCGTGTGCTGCGGCACGAGGCGCCCCGCGAGCAGCAGGATCGTCACGCAAGTGACCGAGGTCACGAGCACGAGGAAGTTGGCGGTGCTGTCGTCGCCGGCCTGCACGGCCGAATAGACCGCGACCGACAGCGTCTGCGTGCGGCCCGGCAGGTTTCCCGCGATCATCAGCGTCGCGCCGAATTCACCGAGCGCACGCGCGAACGCGAGCAGGCCGCCGGCGAGGATGCCGCGCGCGGCGAGCGGCAGCGTCACGCGGAAAAACACCGCGGCTTCGCTGACGCCGAGCGTGCGCGCCGCGTGCTCCAACTGCGGATCGACGCCTTCAAAGGCCGCACGCGCCGACTTCAGCACGAGCGGAAACGCGACCACCGTCGACGCGATCACCGCGCCTTGCCACGTGAATACGAGCTGGATGTCGAAGCGGTCGAGCCACGCGCCGACCACGCCGCGTCGGCCGAGCAGCACGAGCAGGTAGTAGCCGAGCACCGTGGGCGGCAGCACGAGCGGCAGCATCAGCAGCGAATCGATCACGTCGCGCGCGCCTGAGCGCCAGCGTGACAGACCGAGCGCCACCGCGACGCCGAACACGAGATTGAGCGCGGTGGCCCAGCCCGCAACCTTCAGCGAAAGCAGCAGCGGCACCCAGACCTGTTCCATGAGCGTGTGCCTTGTCAGTGAATCAATGCGCGGGCTTGAAGCCGTACTTCGCGAGCACCGCCTGGCCGGCCGGCGACAGCACGAAGTCGATGAAGGCCTGCGCGTCGGCCTTGTGGTGGTTGCCGTCGACTTGCGCGATCGGGTAGGTGATCGGCATTTGCGTCGGCAGGCTCATCGCGACCTTGACCTTGTCGGGCATGATCGCGGCGTCGGTGCCGAACACGAAGCCGGCGTCGACTTCGCCGCGCGCGACGTAATCGAGGCTCTGACGCACGTTCGACGCGAGCACGGCCTTCGCGCTCACCGTGTCCCACACGCCCGCGGCCTTCAGCGCGCCTTGCGTGTAGCGGCCGACCGGCACCGAAGCCGGATCGCCGAACGCGACGCGCTTCACGTTCGCGGTCGTCAGATCGTTGAGGCTCGCGGGTGCGAAGCGGCTGTCGCTCGGCACGATCAGCACCAGCGAATTGGCCGCGAAGTCGCGTCGCGTGGACGGCACGATGACCTTTTGTGCGGCGGCCATGTCCATCGCCTTCTGATCCGCGGACGCGAATACGTCGGCGGGCGCGCCTTTGACGATCTGCTGCATCAGCACGTCGGACGCGCCGAAGTTCAGCAGGACCTTGGTGCCCGGATGCTGCTGCTCGAACGCGTCGCCGACCGCCTTGAACGCATTGGTCAGGCTGGCGGCGGCGGAGACCACCAGCTCATCGGCGTGGGCATTCACGCTGACCACAACGGAAACGGCGGCTGCGACGCACAGCGCGTATTGCTTCAGATGGCGAGAGAAAGTCATGAAGGACCTGGAGCCGGACGTGAATGGAAAGCAGCGGCTCAAAAACACTATCGTAATATATGCGCGGTTATAGCGGTGCGCGCGATTCGGCGGTGCGCTGCACACGTGGCGTGAAGCGCTACGCAACTGTCAAGGAAGCCTGAAAACGCGCCGGAAAGAGCGGCGCAAGCGTGCTCAGATGTCCGACGCGCCGGCCGGCTCGAGCGTATTGAGCGTTTGCGACAGTGGCGCGGCCACCGGACGGATGTCGCGGGCGGCCTTCCATTTCGCGCGGATGAACGGCCGGTCGTGGCCGGACACTTTCAGTGCGATATGCGTGACCCAGCGTTGCGTCGGCACGTGCACGCCGTGCATCGCGATGGCCACCGCCATCATGCTGAGCGCGACCGGCAGCGCCGACAGCTGGCCCGGCTCCGCATTCCAGGCGATGCGCACGAACACGAGCGCGGCGAGCGCGCCGACGATGCAGCCGGTAACCGCTTCGGACGGCGAATGCGCACTAAGCACGACGCGCGACAACCCCACCGCGATGCCGGCGGCAAGCCCCGCCAGCACGCCGAGCAGACGGATGGAGCGGCCAGCGGGCAATAACATCAAAAATAACGCGACCGGATAGACGGCCGTGGACAGCATGGAGTGGCCGCTGACGCCGGTGAAATCGAGTTCGCGTATGCCGACGCCCCAGCCGAGGAAGGCGATCTTGGTCACGGTCACGACACCGATCGCCGTGCCGAGCAGGGCGAGCCAGCAGGCCGCGAGCCGCCACGAGTAGCCGACCGCCAACCACAGCGCGATAGCGAGCGCGAGCGGCAGCGTCATATTTGCGCCGCCGAGGCTGGTGATCGAGTACCACAGGTGGATCGGTAATTCGGGCATGGCAGAAGCGCGACGCGGGCCGCGTGAAATCGGGTTGGTGGAAATCGGCGCGCGGCCGGCACGAATCGCCGGTGTGACCCGGATCGACTCGTGAGGGAATGAACCGTCAGTATAGACGGGTGTCGCGCGACGGTCTTGCAGCGCACAGCCCATTTTGCGCGACGAGTGTGGGCTGCCGAACAGGCATTGAGCACGTTTGACGGCGGGGCCGCGGCAAGGTTCGCTGCGGTTGAAAATGGGGACGACGCGCGGATCCAGTCTTTAGCAACGCAGGGCAAATGATGTTATTGTGCATTGCACAACTTCATGTGATCCGCTGTTTTTGCGATCCGCTATTTGTCCCTTTTTGCGAGGTTATCGCCGATGGCAAAAAGCCTGTCGAAAATCTGGCTGCGCGGTTTCAAGCGCCTGCTCGCGATCCAAACCGAACACGCGCAAAAAACCGCCAAGCGAGCGCAGACGCGACCGGCTCGCGCCGCCACCGCCAAAGCTTCGAGCAAGACTCATCCACTCAAGCCGGCTGCCGCGCTGCGCACGCCCACGAAACGCGAAGCGCCGCGCGAGTCGCGCGTGCGTCCGCGCGCGGCCGCGTGGGCGAGCGGCGCATGGACGCGCTCGTTCCATTCCGCGCCGGCCGCCCCTGGCCGGCTCGTCAATCATCTGCAGTACGGGCTCTATATCCCGTCCGGGCACGCACATGAGGCGCTGCCGCTCGTCGTGATGCTGCACGGCTGCACGCAGTCGATCGACGAATTCGCCGAAGGCACACGCATGAACCTGCTCGCCGACCGCTATGGCTTCGCGGTTGTGTATCCCGAGCAGTCGAAGCACGCGCACTCGCACCGCTGCTGGCACTGGTACGACGCCGGTGACAACGCGGGTGGCGGGGAGGCGCGCGCGGTCGTGTCGCTGGTCGATGCGCTGGTCGAACAGCACGGCTTTGACCGAGAGCGCGTCTATGTGGCCGGGATTTCGGCGGGTGCGGGGCTGACCGCCCTGTTGGCCGTCAAGTATCCGGAACATTTCGCCGCAGTCGCGCTGCATTCCGGCCCCGCTTTCGGCGAGGCCCGCTCCGGCGTTGCCGCGATGGACGTGATGCGGCGCGGGGCGCGTCGCGATCCAGTCGAACTCGTCGACGAAACCACGAACGTCGCGCAATATCCGGGCATGCCAGCGCTGATCGTCCACGGCGACGCCGACCACGTGGTCACGCCGGTCAACGCGGACCAGTTGGCGACACAGTTCCTGCGCCTGAATCGCCTCATCGACGCAAACGGCGCGCGCAAAACCGGCGAGACGCGCGAAGACCGCAAGAATGGCGTCGTGACGCGCGACTATCTGCGCGGCGGGCGGCGCGTGGTACGGGTGTGTCGCGTACAGGGGCTCGGCCACGCATGGGCCGGCGGCGACGATGCGCTGCCGTTCCATTCGTCCAAGGGCCCGGACGCGAGCGCCATGCTGTGGGAGTTTTTCCGGCATCAGCGTCGCACGGACGCGGGCCGCATCGCGGAAAGACTGGCGGCGTCGTCAGCCGGGCGGTGACGTCGCAACAACACCTCGAATATTGAACAGTAGCGAAGTCCTAGGGTTTTCCCTATAATACGGGTTATCCCCTAGGCGTAAACGCCTAGCTTTCATTGCCGAGGTCAACCATGTATCTGATTAGCCGCCTGTTCCTGTTTTTGACCAAGTCGCCGGACCAGCTCGCGAAAGAGCGTGCTGACGCCTACCTTGCCGACGCGACCGATCTCTACGACCTCGAATTCCGCATGCGCAAGCTCGATCGCGAAGCGAACGTGCGTCAGCCGTCGTGGATCAGCCAGCACTACGGCTAAGCCGGCCGCCTGAAACCGGCATCAGGCCGTCAGCAATCGGAACATCGGCGCGTGGTGAGGCGTCGGTGTTCGGGGTCAGCCAACAAGGCTGTCGCCCGCGTCACGTCATCCCCTTTACCAGTCAAGCGGCCCTCGCGCCCGCTCATCCGCCTGCGCTCAAGCAGCCGGATTCATCTGCCACAACGCGTAATTCAGTAGCGCCGCATACGCTACCCACGCGACATAAGGCACCAAAAGAATGCCCGCGAGGCGATCGCGTCGCCAGAACATGTACGTCAGCGTCACGATCAGCACGAGCAGGATCAGGATGTCGATCAGTCCCATCTCCGGCCGATGCAGGCCGAAAAACAGCCACATCCACGCTGCGTTGAACAGCAACTGCACGGCCCACAGGACGATCGCCGCAGTCAGGCCGTTGCGCTTCCATACGCGCCACGCGGAAAACGCCATCAGCACATAAAGCACGGTCCAGACAGGCGGGAAGACCCAGTTCGGCGGATTGAAGGCGGGCTTTTGCAGACCCGCGTACCACGCGTCCGGCAACGATAGACTCGCGGTCCAACCGGCCGCCAGCGTCAGGATCAGAAACACGAGCAGCGATGGCAGACGGCGCATCTTGACCCCTCCAGAGCTTGTTATTCACTGATGTGAGCGCGCACTTACTCTCCGGGTAGAGCCGATGTACGCTCGCGCGCCCGCCCCTATTGTGCAGGGTGCGGGCGCTGGTCGCGACGGCGCCGGGTGATGCGCCTTGAGCGGACTGCGGTGGGTATTGCGATCGGCGCAGCGGCCGACCTGAACTCAAGCGACGTGCAGACGAACCGCGACGTTGTTGCGCGTGGCGTTCGAGTACGGGCAGACCTGATGCGCTGCGTCGACCAGTTCCTTCGCGGCTTCCGCGGCCAGACCCGGCAGCGAGACGCGCAGATCGATGTCGAGCGCGAAGCCGCCCTTGTCGTTCGGACCGATGCCGACGTCGGCGGAAACCTGCGTGTCAGCCGGCAGAGCCTGCTTGCGCTGGCCGGCGACGAACTTCATGGCGCTCAGGAAACAGGCCGAATAGCCTGCCGCAAACAGCTGTTCGGGATTAGTGCCCGCTGCGCCATTGCCGCCGAGCTCGCGCGGCGCGGCCAGCTTGACCTCCAATGCGTTGTCCGACGATACGGCGCGACCGTCGCGGCCACCGGTGCTCGTTGCGCTTGCCTTGTAGAGGATGTTCATAGTGCTGTTCCTAGTCTGGGTTGTCAGGGGTTGCATGTTTGCCGCCGTGTGCCGGTTCGCCGGTTTGGCGAAGCGCTAGCGAAGCGGCATGTCGTTAAGATAGTACACAAATCATTTGTGTGCAAATGAATTTGTGTGTCGACGCGGGAGCTAGTCTGTTGCATTGAGCGCACTACTGGTCCATGAAATCGTTGAGCGTCGTGCGCAGGCGCGTAAGGTCGTCGCGCAGATGCAGCAGGAAGTCCGGCGTTTGCTGCGTCGCGCAGAGGATTTCGCCGGGCACCTCGCGTGCCTGACGCTTGAGCGCCTTGCCCGCGCCCGTGAGGCGAATGTACACGAGGCGCTCATCCTCTGTGCCGCGGACGCGCTCGACGAGGTCCTGCGCTTCGAGGCGCTTGAGCAGCGGTGTGACCGTCGCTGGATCGAGATTCAGGCGCGTGGCCATGTCCTTGACGGTGAGGTCATCGGTTTCCCAAAGTACGAGCATCGCCAGATATTGCGGATACGTGAGACCGAGCTTTTCTAGCAGCGGCTTGTACGCTTTCGTCATCGCAAGCGAGGTCGAGTAGAGCGCGAAGCAGAGTTGCTCGTCGAGCGTGAAAGGGAGGGTGGGACGCTGGGTCATGATCCATCTCGGCTGAAAGAGTGTGCAAATGGATTGCACGCAAACCATTGTGCCGCAAATCGATTCAGGATGCCGGGCGTCGGGGAGAGGTGTTTCGACGGAGGCGTCGAAAAGAGGCGCGCGGAAGACGCGATGCGCGGACGCCAGGACGGCACCCGCGCGGGAACGACGGATCAGGCTGCCGGCGTGGTCGGGAGATCCGGGGTTTGCGGCGTCTGTACACCGAAGCAGCCGCGATAGGTCGCGTAGAACGAGCAGTACAGCATCGTCGTGACGATCATCGTGGCGGGCATCAGGACCGCGAACGCAAAGTCGGCGGCGCCAAGCGCCTGCATCAGCGCGGACAGCCCGAGCGACACGACCGTCGCGACCGCGAACCACAGCGCCGCGAACACGATGAAAGCGCCGCGATTGCGCCAGCAACTGACGACACTGAAGAACATCGCCTTGACGGGCGGCACGTCATGCCAGGCGGCGAGGATCGGCGAAAACCAGAACAGCATCGCAACCGGCACATAGAACGCGAGTGCGGTGATCACCGCGAGCGGGATATTGCTGTTGGCGATCGCGTTCTCATCCATCGACGCGCTGCCCAGCATCACCTTCAGCAGCATGCCGCCGTCGGCGAGTGCCGAGCCGGCCAGCACGAGCGCCATCGCAATGACGTACAGCACGCCGAGCACGAGCAGCCGCCGCGCGACCACCGGGCCATACGAATGAAAGCCGTCGACGAGGATGGTCGGAAACACCGGCTTGCCCGCGATCGTATTACGGCACGCCGCCATGAAGCCGACCGCGATGCCCGGAATGAACAGCAGCGGTAATACGCCGCCGACCACGGGAATCTGCGACACGAGCGTCATCACCAGCAAATAGGTGAAGAACAGCGTCAGGAAGGCGAGTGGATTCTTGCGGAACAGCCAGATGCCCTGGCGGAACCACACGTAGCCGGTTTTCGCGGGGACTTCGATCAGTTGCATGAGGTATGGATGCCTGGATTCGCGACGCCCTGCAGGCGCTCGCGCAGAATGCGTTCGAAATGGCCGGGGTCGTGCGGCTTGAGCAGCTCCGCCGCGCGCGGCAAATGAAAATCATACAGTCGCGAGACCCAGAAACGGTACGCGCCCGCTCGCAGCATGTCACCCCAGTGATGGTTTTCCTCGGCGGTGAACGGCCGCACCGTCTGATACGCGCGCAACAGCGCCTCGGTGCGTTCGTTGTCGAGCTTGCCAGTCGCGAGGTCGACGCACCAGTCGTTGACCGTGACCGCGACGTCGAACAGCCACTTGTCGCAGCCGGCGAAATAGAAATCGAAAAAGCCGCCGAGCCGCACTTCGTGGCCGGTCTCGGGCGCCGCGTGCGCGAACATCGCGTTGTCGCGGAACAGGTCGGCGTGGCACGGGCCCGCGGGCATTGCGGCGTAGTCGGCCGAGGCGAAGAACGCTTCCTGATGCGCAAGCTCCGAGGCCAGCAGATCGCGTTGCTCGCCTTCCAGATACGGCAGGATCGTCGGCACGGTTTCGCGCCACCACGGCAGGCTGCGCAGATTCGGCTGATAGCGCGGAAAATCGCGGCCCGCGAGATGCAAGCGCGCGAGCATGTGGCCGACCTCGGCGCAGTGCTCGACGCCCGGTGCGAGCTCGGGCGCGCCTTCGAGTTTCGTCACGATCGTCGCGGGCTTGCCGAGCAGCATGCCGAACAGCGCGCCGTCGAGGCGCGGCATCGGATCCGGCACCGGCACGCGGTGAGCGGCAAGATGCCGCATCAGATCCAGATAGAACGGCAGTTGTTCAGCTGTCAGCTTTTCGAAAATCGTCAGCACGTATTCGCCGCGCGTCGTCGTCAGAAAGAAGTTGCTGTTTTCAATGCCGGACGAAATGCCGCGAAACTCGACGACATCGCCGAGATCGTAGTGACTCATCCATTCTGCGAGTTGGGATTCGTTGACAGCGGTGAAGACGGCCATGCGGAAACGTCGGATCAGGTTGTTCGGGCTGGCGCGGTGCGGCCAGTGCGAGGTAAGACAAATGAATGTGGCGGATCGGGCGGCGAGTGCGCTCATCGCGCCGCGGCCGCGATCGGTTGCAATCGGGGCACGGCTGCGCCGCGGCTGCCGTTGCCGGCGCGCCGCGTTCGCGACGATCAATAGCGGAGATTCACCGACGGCAGGCGCGTACTGGGCTTGCCGCTGTCATGGACGGTAGGCGACGTGTCGGGCGACGCGCTCATCTGATAGCGCGTGCCGAAATTCGAATGCACGTTGATTTCGACCGGCTTGCCCTTGTCGCGGAATTCAGTGATTTCGGTGCCGGTAGGGCTGACTTCGTGAAAGCTCGGCGTGCGTGGAACGTTGATGTCGACCTTCGAGCTGACCTCCGCGGCCGGACGATTGATCTTGTTCAGGTCGGGCAGACCGGCCCGTTCATTGGCGGACATGGGCGCGTCGGCGGGCGGCGGTTCGTCGACAGGCTGGGCAGCCATCGCGGCGCTGCCGAAAGCAAGAGCCAGCGCAACGGCGATGGGAAGGAGCGGCTTCATGGTGATTCTCCGATTGGGTGCCCCGATTCTAGCAAATCCGGCCTGGCGTACGGGCCCGAAGCCTTATTTTGCGCCGCTTTCGCGCAACATGTGTGCGCTCTCGCGAGCGGTGTTGCAAGCATCGCTGCCGACATTTGGCAAGAGCGGGTTCCGTGGTAATGTCGTCTCATCAAAAAGGGTGAACGATGATGATCAACAACGATATCAATCAGCGCACGGTGCAGACTCCCGCCAGCAGCTTCCCGACCGAAGGCTTCGACGACGCCGCCGAGGCCGTCACCCGCCTCGCCGCGATCTACGAGGCGAACACGTCGTTCCTGCGCGATGCGTTCGCGCGCTATCGCCGCAACGAGCAGTTCGACCATCGCGTGCGCGCCTGCTATCCGTTCGTGCGCGTGCGCACCGAGGTCAATACGCACGTCGATTCGCGCCGCTCGTACGGGTTCGTCGCGGGGCCGGGCGTGTTCGAGACGACCGTCACGCGGCCCGACCTGTTCGGCAACTACTATCGCGAACAGCTGCGGCTGCTGGCGAAGAACCATCACGTGCAGATCGAGGTCGGCGTGTCGGACCAGCCGATTCCGATTCATTTCGCGTTCGCCGAGGGTATCCACCTCGAAGGTGATCTGGATCGCGAGCGCCTGTTCCTGATGCGCGACATCTTCGACACCCCGGACCTCGCGCTGCTCGACGACCGCATCGTCAACGGCACGTTCGAGCCGCCGCCGGGCGAGCCGCATCCGCTTGCGTTGTTTACGGCGGCGCGCGTCGATTTTTCGCTGCATCGGCTGAAGCACTACACGGCGACCTCGCCGACGCATGTGCAGAATTACGTGCTGTACACGAACTATCAGTTCTATATCGATGAATTTGTGAAGCTCGGCCGCGGCATGATGGCCCGTACCGACGACGAGGAGTTGCGCGCCTATCGCAGCGAATACACGTCGTTCGTCGAGCCTGGCGACGTCATCACGTACAACGAGAATCTCGGCGAGCAGGCGCAGGAGGGCAGGGTGCCGCCGCGTCTGCCGCAGATGCCGGCGTATCACCTGAAACGCGCGGACGGCAGCGGCATCACGATGATCAACATCGGAGTCGGGCCGTCGAATGCGAAGACGATCACCGATCACATCGCGGTGCTGCGTCCGCATGCGTGGATCATGCTCGGCCACTGCGCGGGGCTGCGCAACACCCAGCGTCTCGGCGACTACGTGCTCGCGCATGGCTATGTGCGCGAAGACCATGTGCTCGATGACGATCTGCCGCTGTGGGTGCCGATTCCGGCGCTCGCCGAAGTGCAGGTCGCGCTCGAGCGCGCGGTCGCGCAGGTTACGCAGCTCGACGGAGTCGAGCTGAAGCGTGTGATGCGCACGGGCACCGTGGCAAGCGTCGACAATCGCAACTGGGAGCTGCGCGATCATCGCGAGCCGGTGCAGCGGCTGTCGCAGAGCCGCGCGATCGCGCTCGACATGGAAAGCGCGACGATCGCCGCGAATGGCTTCCGCTTCCGCGTGCCTTACGGCACGTTGCTGTGCGTGTCGGACAAGCCGCTGCACGGCGAGCTGAAGCTGCCGGGCATGGCCGATCAGTTCTATCGCGCGCAGGTCGATCAGCATCTGCAGATCGGTGTGAAGGCGATGGAGCTGCTGCGGATGAATGGGCTGCATCGGTTGCATAGCCGCAAGCTGCGCAGCTTCGCGGAAGTGGCGTTTCAGTAACTCAGGCCGACGTACTGATAAAGATCCCGCTCACGCTGGACGTGCCGTTTTGCAGATTGCTCGCGAGCGCAGTCAGAAACTTCTGCAGATCAGCGCTGCTGGAGGTGCCCGAAGAACCGCTCGACGATCCGAGGGCCGCCAGCAGGTTCTGGAAATTCGTCGACAAGGTGCTGTCCGTGGACGTGCCGCTCGAATCCGTGCTTGAAGACGAGGCTGAAGTCAGCGATTGCGCAAGACTCGCGATCGCCGATGCGAAATCACCGCCGTAGCCTCGCGCGGACGACGGCGGAGCCGGCGGCGGCATCGCGCCGGCCGATATCGACGTTGTATCGTCTAAGCCGTCCTCTGAATCGACCGTAATGTCGAGGTCCAATTCAATGTTCGCCATGTCCGGCGTCTCGGCGGTGTCCTCGGAAGCGTTCGCGCCGTTGGCCGACGTCGCCGCCGCCGAGCCCGAGCCGCCTTCCGCAGCGGTTGCCTGAATCAGCGCACCGAGGAATTGCTGCAGCGCTGTGCTGATCGCGCTTGACGATGTGGACGATGTGGATGAGGTGGATGAGGTGACCGACGTCGAATCAGTCGACGACGCGCTCCCCGACGACGCCGCGCCGAGCTGCGCCAGTGCGGCCGCGATGGCCGCACCCAGCTGATTCGTCGACAACGCGCTGCCGGTCGACGTCGACGTCGACGACGAGCCATCATCTGCCTGCGATTGATTGGCCTGCGAACTCGTCGACCACCAGGCTCCGACGCCCGCGGAGTTTCCCGCTAAAACTGAAATAGACATTGATGTGCTCCGTAAGATTGGCGAGATCTTTCGCTCAGAGGGGCATCCGGTTCATGGAATCGCCGCTCGCTATTACGGCTGAAACCCGTTCAATCTAAGGGGAGCACAAGCGAAGTTTGGCTTACCGAAGCTTTCTATTTCAACGGGAAAGATGTGGCAATGGCTGGTAAGGAGTTCTCGCTGATTGGCTGGATGATAGTTATCCTCATCAATCAGCTTTGTCGTTTGTTGGATCGGCGTACCGGCTCAACCCTGCCCGAACCCGGTCAACCCGATCAGGCTTCCCGCTGCCAGTAGCCACAGCGGATGAATCCGCGTCCTGGTCGCCATCATGGCCGTGAATGCGGTAATCGCCCACGCTATCGCCGTCGGGTTGGACGCGCGCGCGATCAGCGCCGCGCTCGCCGCGACGAGGCCGGCCGTCACCGGCACGAGTCCGAGCTGCGCATAGCGGCGCCATGGGCGGTCCTTGAAGCGGTCCCATTCATGCAGCGCGAGGATCGTCACGAGCGACGACGGCCCGAACTTCGCAACTGAAGCGACGAGCATGCCGGCCCAGCCGGCCAAATGCCAGCCGATCAGCGTGACGATCATCAGGTTCGGGCCGGGGGCAGACGCACGTGCGGATCATTCTGCGTGTGCTCGTATAGCACGCCGAGCCCGATCACGACTAGCGAAGGCCCGGCGATCAAGCCGAGCAAACCAGCCAGTGCGCCCGGCACGCCGCGAAAGCGCATGCCCATCGCGACTGAAAGATTGATCACATTGCCGCCCGGCAGGAATTGACAAAGGCCGAGCAGGTCGGTGAATTCGTCGCTGGTCAGCCAGCGGCGTTGTTCGACGAGGGCGCGGCGTGCGAGCGGCAACGCGCCGCCGAATGAAATGATGCCGAGGCCGAGAAAGCCGCCGAAGATTTCGCGCAACGTCGGCGTGGGCGCGAGCACGGCTTCGGGCGAGGTGAGTTCGGTGTTCATATTGTGGGCTTCGAGTCGAGGCTGAGCAGGTTAGCGCCGAACGGCCAGCGTTCGAAACGTCATTTTCGCCAATGCGGTCGACCGTAAGCGCGCCGCAAACTGGCCTG
>ABYL01000115.1 GCA_000173575.1 Burkholderia sp. H160
CGTCGGCTGGTGGGCCGGCTTCGTTTGGTTCGATGTCGCTGGGCGGGGGCAACTGGCGCAAGGTGACGGCATGGGCGCGGGCGCCGGTCTTGCGGGCGGCGCCGGCTTCGGCGCGGAAAGCCGTGGCGGCTTCGGCGGCGGCAGCGGATTCAGCGCCTCGCAGCCCGGCAACACGTGGATGCGCCAGGCGCGCATGACGCAAGGCACGCTGCCGGTTGCGCAACCGCTGGCGGGCTACGACGCGCTGTTCGGCCGCAAGGATCCGCTCGCCGGTCGGGTCGAAGGGGCATCGCTTTTCGAAGCGCGCGACTCGGCAACCGACACGACATCGCCGTACGACGCAACACCATTCGCGTCGCGCCCCACGCCCCCCGCATTCGACGCCACCGACGACCAGCCGCTCGGCTTCGCGCTCGGCCAGGTCCACGGCATCTACGTGCTCGCGCAGAACCGTCACGGCCTCGTGATCGTCGACATGCATGCCGCACACGAGCGCATCCTGTACGAGCAGTTCAAGCACGCACTCGCCGACCGCACGATCGCCGTGCAGCCGCTGCTGATCCCGCAGACCATGCAGGCCGACCCGGTCGAAATCGGCACGGTCGAGGAAGAGCGCGACACGCTAGATGCGCTCGGCTTCGACCTGGCCGTGCTGTCGCCGACCACGCTCGCGATCCGCGCGGTCCCCGCCCTGCTGAAGGACGCCGATCTGCAAGCGCTCGCGCGCGCGGTGCTGTCCGACCTGCACGCGTTCGGCGGCTCGCGCGTGCTGACCGAGCGTCAGCACGAACTGCTCGGCACGCTCGCGTGCCATCACGCGGTACGCGCGAACCGGCGTCTGACGCTCGACGAAATGAACGCGCTGTTGCGCCAGATGGAAGCGACCGAGCGCGCCGACCAGTGCAACCATGGCCGTCCAACCTGGTATCAGTTGACGCTGGCCGATCTCGATCGGCTCTTCATGCGCGGGCAATAACGCGCCGCGTTGTATCACACCGTTGCACCGCGCATCCGTTTGCCCATGACGTCACGCCCTACCCCCATCCCGTGCCTGCTCGGCCCCACCGCGTCGGGCAAGACCGCAGCCGCGCTCGCGCTCGCCGCGCGGCGGCCGGTCGAGATCATTAGCGTCGATTCGGCGCTCGTCTATCGCGAGATGGACATCGGCACCGCGAAGCCGACCGCCGAGGAACGCGCGGTCGCGCCGCACCATCTGATCGATATCGTCGATCCGGTCGACTCGTACTCGGCCGCGCAGTTTCGCGCCGACACGCTGCGGCTCGTCGGCGAAATTCACGCGCGCGGGCGGCTGCCGCTGCTGGTCGGCGGCACGATGCTGTACTACAAGGCGCTTACGCAGGGGCTCAATGACCTGCCCACCGCTGACGCCGAAGTACGCGCGACACTCGACGCCGACGCCGCCCGCGACGGCTGGCCGGCGCTGCACGCGCGGCTCGCCGGGATCGATCCAGTCACGGCCGCGCGTCTCGCGCCGAACGACTCGCAGCGCATCCAGCGCGCGCTGGAGATCTTCATGCTGACCGGCCAGCCGATGTCGACTCTCCTCGCCGCACCCGCACGCACCGACGATGCCGCATCGGCGTGGCGTTTCTTACCTGTCGCGCTGGAGCCGTCCGAGCGTGGCGTGCTACACGCGCGCATCGAGCAGCGCTTCGATGCGATGCTCGCGAATGGTTTCGTCGATGAGGTGGTGAAGCTGCGCGCGCGCGGCGACCTGCTGCCCGAGATGACGTCGATGCGCTGCGTCGGGTATCGGCAGGTCTGGGAATACCTCGACGGCGCGGTCGACTATCGGACCATGCGCGACAAAGGCATCTTCGCGACGCGGCAGCTCTGCAAACGCCAGCTCACGTGGCTGCGCAGTATGCCGGAGCGGCAGGTGGTGGATTGCTGCGATCCGCACGCGACGGCGCGGGTGGTGGAGTTGATCGAGACGCTGGTTTCAGACGCCGATCAGGGTGTGGGAACCGGAGGGATTTGAAGCGAAGGATTCGAAGCCCGCGCGGCGCACCGTTGCGGCACGCCACGCGAACTCTCGTCGATCTTTAGACCACGACCGTCTGCGCTTCGCCCGCCGCGCTTTCACGGACCGTGCCGATCTTCCAGACCTGCTCGCCCGCCGCGGACAGCGAACCGATCGCCGCCTCGGCATCCGCCGCCGACACGATCACCGCCATACCGATACCGCAGTTGAACACGCGATGCATTTCCGCATCCGCGACGCCACCGTGCTGCTGCAGCCACGAGAACAGCGGCGGCAGCGGCCACGCGCGATGATCGAGTTCGGCCGTCAGACCTTCGCGCAGCACGCGCGGAATGTTCTCGACGAGACCGCCGCCCGTGATGTGCGCCATGCCCTTGACCTCGATCTGCTGCATCAGCGCGAGCAGCGGCTTCACGTAGATGCGCGTCGGCGCCATCAGCGCGTCGGCGAGCGTGCGGCCGTCGAAGTCCGCGTTCAGATCGGGATTGGCACGCTCGATGATCTTGCGCACCAGCGAAAAACCGTTCGAATGGATGCCGCTCGACGCGAGCCCGAGCACCACGTCGCCCGGAGCGATCTTGCTGCCGTCGATGATTTTGCTCTTTTCCACCGCGCCGACCGCGAATCCGGCCAGATCGTATTCGCCATCCGGGTACATGCCCGGCATTTCCGCGGTTTCGCCGCCAATCAGCGCGCAGCCCGACAGCTCGCAGCCTTGCGCAATACCCTTGACGACGGTCGCCGCCGTGCCGACGTCGAGCTTGCCGCAGGCGAAATAGTCGAGGAAGAACAGCGGTTCGGCGCCCTGCACGAGGATGTCGTTCACGCTCATCGCGACGAGATCCTGGCCGACGGTGTCGTGCCTGTTCAGCTCGAACGCGAGGCGCAGCTTGGTGCCGACGCCGTCGGTGCCGGACACGAGCACCGGCTCCTTGTACTTCTTCGGCACTTCGAACAGCGCGCCGAATCCGCCGATGCCGCCCAGCACGCCGTCGCGCAGGGTTTTCTTGGCAAAGGGCTTGATGGCATCGACGAGAGCGTCGCCCGCATCGATGTCCACGCCGGCGTCGCGATACGACAGACCTTGGGCCGAATCGGTTGAATGCTGGGCGGATTTCGGTTGATTCATGGGGAAGAGCTCGAAGGTCGGTAAAATGCGATTTTACCCGATGCTGGCCGCCTGGCTGGAATTCGCGCGTTCCGTCGAGATCCGGGAAACGACTTGGCAACACGACACCCCGATTCCGGCGCCGCCGGCCGCGCAATTCAGTCCGCCGCGCTTCGCGACGCGCCGCCTGGCAACCCGGCGAGCACGCTTTATGACAACTGAGTGCCTGGCGACGTTCCAGGCTCCGTGGTCCGGGCCATTCGCGGCCTGAGCCTCATTTTCGGCATTAACCTACTGTGCTTCGTCAACTGACGCTCGATCTCGGCACCCCGCCGCCATCGACATTCGACAATTTCTTCGCCGGCGCGAACGCCGAGCTGGTCACGCGTCTGCGTGAGCTCGACAACGCGCTCGCCGCCGGGCCGGTCGCCGATCGCACCTTCTACGTCTGGGGTGAAGCCGGCAGCGGCCGCACGCACCTGTTGCAGGCGCTCGTGCACGAAGCGCCGCCGGGGCATGCGCGCTTCGCCGGTCCGCAGAGCAGCCTCGCCGCCTTCGGCTTCGATCCGCGCGTCGCGCTCTATGCGATCGACGACTGCGACGCGCTGTCGGCCGCGCAGCAGATCGCCGTGTTCAACCTGTTCAACGAAGTGCGCGCGCATCCGACGAGCGCGCTCGTCGCCGCGGGCAACGCGGCGCCGATCGGCATGACGGTGCGCGAAGATTTGCGCACGCGCCTCGGCTGGGGTCTCGTGTTTCACCTCGCGCCGCTGCCCGACGACGCGAAGGCCGCGGTGCTCAAACGCGCGGCGCGCGAACGCGGCATCATGCTCGCCGACGACGTGCCGGCCTACCTGCTCACGCATTTTCGCCGCGACATGCCGAGCTTGATGGCGCTGCTCGACGCGCTCGACCGTTTCTCGCTCGAACAGAAGCGCGCGGTCACGCTGCCGCTGTTGCGCACCATGCTCGCGTCGCCCGATCCCGCCGGCGGGGCGGGTTCACACGCCGGCCTTCCCGCTTCAAGTAAAATAGGCCCCCATGGCTAACCTTGCACTCTTCGATCTCGACCACACGCTCATTCCCACCGACAGCGACCACGAATGGGGCCGCTTCATGGTGAAAAAAGGCATGGTCGACGCCGAAAATTTCGCCCGTGAAAACGACCGCTTCTACGCCGACTACAAGGCCGGCAAGCTCGACATTCACGCCTACCTGATCGCCATGCTGACGCCGCTCGCGAAGTACACGCGCGCGCAGCTCGCCGACTTTCACGCGCAGTACATGCACGAGGTCATCACGCCGGCCATCCAGCCGGTGGCGATCGAGCTCGTGAAACAGCACCGCGAAGCGGGCGACCTGTGCTGCGTCGTCACGGCGACCAACGAATTCATCACGCGGCCGATCGCCCAGGCGTTCGGCGTCGACACGCTGATCGCGTGCGAGGCGGAGACCGTCGGCGGCGATCCGCACGGCGCCTACACAGGCCGCCCGACCGGCACGCCGAGCTACAAGGAAGGCAAGATCGTGCGCACCGAAATGTGGCTCGCGTCGCTCGGCAAGAGCTGGAGCGACTTCGAGCGCAGCTATTTCTATAGCGATTCGCACAACGACATCCCGCTGCTCGAAAAAGTCACCGATCCCATCGCGACCAATCCGGACGACACGTTGCGCGCCCATGCGCAGGCTAAAGGCTGGCGCATCCTCGAACTCTTCCAACCCTCGTGATCAAGAAACTCATTCGCAAGCTATTCGGCCAGGACGCGGCGACCGCTGACGACACGCTCTCCGCCGAGACCCACGCTGCGGCCCGCGCCGACAGCGACGCCAATGCCAACAAGCCGGCGCGCGGCAAGTCCGTTTCCGGCACGACCGCGTCCGGCACGACCGCATCCGGCACGACCGCGCGGCCGCGCCGCAAATCCGCCGGCGCCGCTGCCGCCGCGAAAGCGCCGCGCGAGCCGGACGTACCCGTCATCATTCCGCACGACGTGCACGGCATCGACCCGACGCTGATCTCTCGCAACGCGATCCGCGTGACCGAGGGCTTGCAGCAGGCGGGCTACCGCGCGTTCATCGTCGGTGGCGCGGTGCGCGACCTGCTGCTCGGTGTGAAGCCGAAGGACTTCGACGTCGCGACCGACGCAACGCCCGAACAGGTGCAGAAGCTGTTCCGTCGCGCGCGCATCATCGGCCGGCGCTTCCAGATCGTGCACGTGCAGTTCGGCCAGGAAATCATCGAGACCTCGACGTTCCGCGCGCTGGTCGATCCGCCCGCGGCCGACGCAGCGCCCCCGAAGCGTCTGAAGCGCGACGAGCTCGACCGTCGCACCCATGCGGTCGACGCGAGCGGCCGAGTGCTGCGCGACAACGTGTGGGGCGAGCAGCACGAGGACGCCACGCGCCGCGACTTCACGATCAACGCGATGTACTACGATCCGGCAACGGAAACCGTGCTCGACTATCACAACGGCATGGCCGACATGCGCGCGCGCCTGCTGCGCATGATCGGTGACCCGGCCACGCGCTATCGCGAGGATCCGGTGCGCATGCTGCGCGTCGTGCGCTTCGCCGCCAAGCTCGATTTCGACATCGACGACGCCACGCGCGCGCCGATCGAGAAGATGGCCGATCTGATCAACAACGTGCCCGCCGCGCGTCTGTTCGACGAAATGCTGAAGCTGATGCTCTCGGGTCACGCGCTCGCGTGCCTGAAGCGGCTGCGCCAGGAAGGCCTGCATCACGGGCTGCTACCGCTGCTCGACGTCGTGCTCGAACAGCCGACCGGCGAAAAATTCATTTCGCTGGCACTCTCCAACACCGACGCCCGCGTGCTCGCCGGCAAGCCGGTGTCGCCGGGCTTCCTGTTCGCGACGCTGTTGTGGCACGACGTGCAGCAGCGCTGGCAGAAATTCGAGGCCGAAGGCGAGTATCCGGTGCCGGCGCTGCATCGCGCGATGGACGATGTGCTCGACATGCAGACCGAAAAGCTCGCGATCCATAAGCGCTTCTCGGCCGACATGCGCGAGATCTGGGGCTTGCAACTGCGCCTCGAGAAACGCTCGGGCCGCACCGCGCTGAAGCTGCTGGAACACCAAAGATTTAGAGCGGGGTATGATTTCCTCCTGTTGCGCTGTGCCTCGGGCGAACTCGACGAGTCGGTCGGTGCATGGTGGACGGAGTTCATCGAAGGAGACGCCGCCGCGCGCGAGGCATTGCTCACGCAAGGCGGGAAGGACCGGAGCCCCAGAAAACGACGGCGGCGCGGTGGCGCCAGAAACCGCAAATCAGGCGACGGAGTGGAGGGCGGCTCGTCCGCCGAACGCACGGACAACGACGCGGGCCATGAAGGTTCGCACGAAGACTGACGCGGCGTTCGCGGAAAGCCGTCAAACAATAGTTGCAGGAAGTTATGCCATGACGGTTGCTTATCTAGGCCTCGGCGCGAATCTCGGGGACGCGCGCCAGACCCTGAAAGACGCGGTGGTGTGCCTCGCCCAACAGCACACCATCACCGTGCTCGCCAAATCGAGCCTGTATCGTACTGCCCCGATCGATGCGGGCGGCGACGACTATTTCAACTGCGTCGTGAAGCTGGAAACGACGCTCCCCGTGCGGCAACTGCTCGCGCTTTGCCACAAGATCGAGCATCAGTTCGGCCGGGAGCGGCCGTTTCGCAACGCGCCGCGCACGCTCGATCTCGACATCCTGCTGTATGGCGATCAGTCGATCGACGAAGCCGATCTGATCGTGCCGCATCCACGCCTCGTCGAGCGCGCGTTCGCGCTGGTGCCGCTCGTCGAGATCGACGCGGCGATCGTCATTCCGCAACATGGCCGGGCCGCCGCGCTGCTCGACAGCGTCAGCGATCAGCGCATCGAAAAGGTGAAGTCTTCCTGCCAGTGTCCGATGCTCAATGCGCTGAGCGGCAACTCCGCCGAGAAAGGCCGCTGCGAATGAGTTCGCCGCCGCTCACGGTCACCGCGCCGCAGCTGCACCCGCCGTTCGGCTATATCGCGATCGAAGGACCGATTGGCGTCGGCAAGACCTCACTCGCGCGACGCCTCGCGCAACGCTGGTCGATGCACGAACTATTCGAGCGGCCGCAAGACAATCCGTTTCTCGAACGCTTCTATCGCGACACCGTGCGCTACGCGCTGCCGGTGCAGCTGCACTTCGCGCTACGACGCGCGCAGCAGGCGCAGGAAGTGAGCGCCGCGCAGGCGGGCGGCACACCGCTGATCGCCGACTTCATCACACAGCGAAACGACATCTTCGCGCGTCTGACCTTGCAGGACGACGAGTGGCAGCTGTATCGCGCGCTGGCCGCGCGGCTCGACGTCAGCGCATCGGAGCCGGACTTCGTCGTCTATCTGCAGGCGAGCCCCGAGGTCCTGTTCGCACGCATCCAGAAGCGCGCGGTGCCGATGGAGCTGCAGATTTCCGATGCGTATCTGCGCGCGCTCTGTGACGCGTACAACGAATTCTTCTACCACTACGACCGCACGCCCGTGCTGACGGTCAACGCCGAACACCTGAATCCGCTCGACTCCGACGCGGACCTTGCGCTGCTCGCCGAACGCATCGGGACGATGCGCGGCCGCAAGGAATTCTTTGTCAAAGGCACGTCGCTGTAAGCGGCGCGGCCATTCTTTTTCTCACTGGATTGACCATGACTTATTTGCAGGAACCGAGCCGGAGCGCAATCACCGTGCCGAAACTGCAGGCGATGCGCGACGCCGGCGAAAAGATCGCGATGCTGACCTGTTACGACGCGAGCTTCGCCACACTGCTCGATCGCGCGGGCGTCGACGTGCTGTTGATCGGCGACTCGCTTGGCAACGTGCTGCAAGGCCAGGCGACCACGCTGCCGGTGTCGCTTGCCGACATCGCCTATCACACGGCGAGCGTCGCGCGGGCGCGGCCGTCGGCGCTGATTATGGCGGACCTGCCGTTCGGCACGTACGGCACGCGCGAAGACGCGTTCAGGAGTTCGGTCGAACTGATGCGCGCGGGTGCGCAGATGGTCAAGCTCGAAGGCGGCGAATGGCTCGCGGATACGGTGCGGTTTCTGGTCGAGCGCTCGATTCCGGTGTGCGCGCACGTCGGTCTGACGCCGCAATCGGTGCATGCGTTCGGCGGCTTCAAGGTGCAGGGCAAGACCGAAGCGGGCGCGAGCCAGCTGCTGCGCGATTCGCTCGCGATGCAGGCCGCCGGCGCGCAATCGCTGTTGATAGAAGCGATTCCGTCTCAACTCGCGAGCGAGGTCACGAAGCAGCTGCGGATTCCGACGATCGGCATCGGCGCGGGCGTCGACTGCTCGGGCCAGGTGCTCGTGCTGCACGACATGCTGGGGATTTTCCCGGGCAAGCGGCCGCGCTTCGTGAAAGATTTCATGCAGGGACAGCCGAACATTCAGGCAGCCGTCGAGGCCTATGTGCGGGCGGTAAAGGACGGCACGTTTCCGGGCGCCGAGCACACGTTCTGATGCTTCCTTGCCGCGCGGGCACGCGGCATTCCGGCTGCAGCGCTCTAACGAACGAGCCGTGCCGGTACCGCGCCGCGCAACGCGTTACACACGAGCAGCGCTTCGGCGTTCAGCACATCCGCCTGCGTCAGCACTTTTTCAGCTGCCTGCAGGCCCGACTCCTCGTCGAGCAACACGCTTCGCATCACGCCAGGCAGCAGGCCTGACGCGAGCGGCGGCGTCCACCATCGTCCCCCGAGCTTCACGAACACGTTCGACCTGCCGCCTTCGGTCAACTCGCCTCGTTCGTTGAAGAACAGCGTATCGAAGGCGCCTTTCGCTTCGGCTTCGCGCCAGCCGCGGTCGTAGTCGGCGCGGCGTGTGGTCTTGTGGAGCAACAGCGGATCGGCGGCGTGTGTCGGCGCGAATTGCGCTTCGGAGCCGAGCAGAACACCCACGATCGCATCCGCTAATGGTGCAAGTACCGCGGCTGTGATCTGCGTCGCACCGCTCTTACTCAACGCTAGCCGCATGCGATGCGGCGTCTGCGCCGGCAGCCCGGCGCATTTCTCGGCGAGTTCTTCCCAAATGCGCCCTTCGTCAAACCCGAAGCCGAGCGTCGCGGCGCTCGACGACAGGCGCCGTAAATGCCGCGCGAGATGCCGCACGCCGTCTTCCCGCGTCGCGTACATCGTTTCGAACAGTTCGAAGCCCGGCTCGGCGCCGGTCAGAAAACGGGCTTTCAATCGACACTCCTCATGCTCGTCGGCCGCCACGCTGTCGAGCACGATGCCCGCGCCGATGCCCATGCTGCCGCGCAGACCGTCCTCCGTGCCATCGTCTTGCGCCGACGACGCGGTCAATGTCAGCGTGCGGATTGCGACCGACAGGCAGAAGTCGCCGCAATCGTGATCATCGTCCGGCGCGTCGAGCCACCCGATCGCACCGGTATAAAGCCCGCGCGGCGTGCTTTCCAGTTCATCGATCAACTGCATCGTGCGATGCTTCGGTGCACCGGTAATCGAGCCGCAGGGAAACAGCGCGCGCAGGATCGTCGCGAACGAGGCGCCCTCGAGCAGCGTCGCTTCCACCGTCGACGTCATCTGCCACACCGACGCATACGGCTCGACCGAAAACAGTGCGGGCACATTGACCGAGCCGATCCGCGCGACCCGCGACAGATCGTTGCGCAACAGATCGACGATCATCACATTCTCAGCGCGGTTCTTCGGGTCATTGGCGAGAAAGCTGGCGTTGCCCCGGTCGGTGACGGGATCATCCGAGCGCGGCGCCGTGCCCTTCATCGGCCGCGCGCGCAGCGTCGCGCCGTGCTTTTCGACGAACAGCTCGGGCGAACACGACAGCACCCAGGCGTCGTCCGGCAACGCGATCAGCGCGCCGAAACACACCGGCTGACGCGCGCGCAATCGCCGATAGAACGCGAGCGGCGAGCCAAACACGTCGAAGCCGAGCCGGTACGTGTAGTTGACCTGATAGGAATCGCCCGCGCGCAGGGCGGCGTGAATCGCGTCGATCGACGCATCGAACTCGGCGCGATCGACGCTCTCGCGCACGTTCGCCGTGCCCGCGACCGACGGCTCCGGCGCGCCGTTATCGCGCGTCATCAGCCAGGCGTCGACCTCGTCACGCGAAAGCTTCGCACAGCGTTCAAACAATAAAAAACGCAGCGTGGCATTGCCACGCTGCGTTTCAGTGGACCGAAGCTTATCGATACCGACGAGCGCACGGCCAAATTCATAGTCGGCCAGCACGACGGCGTGCAAACCGTTGCGGGTATCCTCCGCGACGCTGTCGCACACGGCTTCGAGCTGCGCCGCCTCCGTACAGACCCGCTCGCGCACGAAACCCGTGTACAAGCGGCTCGACGGACGCGCCGCCGTTGCATCGCAATCGTCGAGCAGCGCGAACACCGCGCCGCGCCTGTCCACCGTCATGCTGCCCGCCAAATCAGATCAATCGAAAAAGCTCTTCACCCGATCGAACCAGCTCTTGCTTTGCGGACTATGCCGCGCACCGCCTTCCACGAGCGCCTTTTCGAACTGCTTGAGCAGATCGCGCTGCGCTTCGGTGAGCTTGACCGGCGTTTCGACCTGCACGTGCACGTACAGATCGCCGGCGATGCTCGAACGCAGCCCCTTGATACCCTTGCCGCGCAAACGGAACGTCTTGCCCGACTGCGTGCCTTCCGGCACCGTGAAGCTCGCGCGACCGGCGAGCGTCGGCACTTCGATCTCGCCGCCGAGCGCCGCGGTGGTGAACGGGATCGGCATCTGGCAATGCAGATCGTCGCCGTCGCGCTCGAACACCGAGTGCTGCTTGATGTGAATCTCGACGTACAGATCGCCCGACGGACCGCCGTTGATGCCTGGCTCGCCGTTGCCGGCCGAGCGGATGCGCATGCCGTCGTCGATACCGGCCGGAATCTTCACTTCGAGCGTCTTGGTTTCCTTCACCTTGCCCGCGCCGTGGCAGTGATTGCACGGCTCGGGGATGTAGGTGCCGCTGCCGTGGCACTTCGGGCAAGTCTGCTGGATGCTGAAGAAGCCCTGCGACATGCGCACCGAACCCGAGCCGCTACAGGTCGGGCAGGTTTCCGGCTTGGTGCCCGGCTTCGCGCCCGAGCCGTGACAGACTTCGCACGAGACCCAGCTCGGCACGCGAATCTGCGTGTCGTAGCCGTGCGCGGCCTGTTCGAGCGTGATTTCCATGCTGTAGCGCAGATCGGCGCCGCGATACACCTGCGGGCCCGCGCGGCCGCCTCCACGTGCGGCGCCGCCGGCCGCCTGGCCGAAGATGTCGCCGAAGATGTCGCCGAACGCATCGGCGAAGCCGCCGAAGCCTTGCGCGCCGGCCCCACCCATGTTCGGATCGACGCCCGCGTGACCGTACTGATCGTACGCGGCGCGCTTTTGCGAATCCGACAGCATTTCATAGGCTTCCTTCACCTCTTTGAAATGCTCTTCCGCATCCTTGTTGCCCGGATTGCGGTCGGGGTGGTGCTTCATCGCGAGCTTGCGATAAGCCTTCTTGATTTCGTCGTCGCTCGCGTTCTTTGCGACGCCCAGAACCTCGTAGTAATCCCGTTTCGCCATATCGGTTCAACGCCGCCGCGCAAAGCGACGCGGTAGCTCCTTGTGAATGCTGTGGAGTCTTTCGACTCGTCCGGCCGCTGTCTGCGCCGCGCCAGGGCACGGTTCAAAACAACGCCCTCCATAAAACAAACATGCCCGGAGAGCCCAAAAGGCTCGCCAGGCGCGAAAACCGCTCTTGCACTTGAGGCGCCCCAGGGACGCCGTTCTCGTGCCGCCGAGCCGCGCACATTGCTGTGCACGGCTTTACGGTCGGATGCCGACCCGGCTTTAGTCCTTCTTCACTTCCTTGAACTCAGCGTCGACCACATCGTCGGCCTGCTGGCTCGCGCCCGCCGATGCACCGGCACCGCCCGCCGCGCCCGCTGCCGCTTCGGCACCTTGCGCAGCCTGCATGTCGGCGTACATCTTCTCGCCCATCTTCTGCGAGGCCGTGGCCACCGCTTCGATCTTCGCTTCGATCGCGGCCTTGTCGCTCGCGCTGCTCTTCAGCGCGTCTTCGAGGTCCTTCAACGCGGCTTCGATCTTGTCCTTCTCACCAGCTTCGAGCTTGTCGCCATATTCGGTCAGCGCCTTCTTCGTGCTGTGGACGAGCGCGTCACCCTGGTTGCGGGCGTCGGCCAGCTCACGCAGCTTGTGATCTTCTTCCGCGTTCGCTTCGGCGTCCTTCACCATCTTCTCGATTTCGGCTTCGGACAGACCCGAGTTCGCCTTGATCGTGATGCGGTTTTCCTTGCCGGTCGCCTTGTCCTTCGCGCCGACGTGCAGAATGCCGTTCGCGTCGATGTCGAAGCTCACTTCGATCTGCGGCACGCCGCGCGGTGCCGGCGGAATGCCTTCGAGGTTGAACTCGCCGAGCAGCTTGTTGCCCGCTGCCATTTCGCGTTCGCCCTGGAACACCTTGATCGTCACGGCGCTCTGGTTGTCGTCAGCCGTCGAGTAGACCTGCGCGTGCTTGGTCGGGATCGTGGTGTTCTTGTTGATCATCTTCGTCATCACGCCGCCGAGCGTTTCGATGCCGAGCGACAGCGGGGTCACGTCGAGCAGCAGCACGTCCTTGCGGTCGCCCGACAGAACCTGGCCCTGGATCGCGGCACCAACGGCCACGGCTTCGTCCGGGTTCACGTCACGGCGCGGATCCTTGCCGAAGAACTCCTTCACCTTTTCCTGCACCTTCGGCATACGGGTCATACCGCCGACCAGGATCACGTCGTCAATTTCGCCGACCTTCACGCCTGCGTCCTTGATGGCCACGCGGCACGGCTCGATGGTACGTGCGATCAGTTCTTCAACCAGCGCTTCCAGCTTGGCACGCGTAATTTTCAGGTTCAGGTGCTTCGGACCCGATGCGTCGGCCGTGATGTACGGCAGGTTGATTTCGGTCTGCTGGCTCGACGACAGCTCGATCTTGGCCTTTTCAGCCGATTCCTTCAGGCGCTGCAGCGCGAGCACGTCCTTCGACAGATCGACGCCCTGTTCCTTCTTGAACTCGCCGATGATGTAGTCGATGATGCGCTGGTCGAAGTCTTCACCGCCGAGGAACGTATCGCCGTTCGTGGACAGCACTTCGAACTGCATTTCACCGTCGACGTCCGCGATTTCGATGATCGAGATGTCGAACGTGCCGCCGCCGAGGTCGAACACGGCGATCTTGCGGTCGCCCTTTTCAGCCTTGTCCAGCCCGAATGCCAATGCGGCTGCGGTCGGTTCGTTGATGATCCGCTTCACTTCCAGACCGGCGATGCGGCCTGCATCTTTGGTCGCCTGACGCTGGCTGTCGTTGAAGTACGCCGGCACCGTGATCACGGCTTCCGTGACGGTCTCGCCGAGGTAGTCCTCGGCGGTCTTCTTCATCTTGCGCAGCACTTCGGCGGAGATTTGCGGCGGCGCGAGCTTCTGGTCGCGCACTTCGATCCACGCGTCACCGTTGTCGGCCTTCATGATCTTGTAGGGCATCAGGCCGATGTCCTTCTGCACTTCCTTCTCTTCGAAGCGGCGGCCGATCAGGCGCTTGACCGCGAACAGCGTGTTCTTCGGATTGGTGACCGACTGACGCTTGGCCGGCGCGCCAACCAGGATCTCGTTGTCTTCCATGTAAGCGATGATCGACGGCGTGGTACGCGCGCCTTCCGAGTTCTCGATGACCTTGACCGAGTTGCCTTCCATGATCGCCACGCACGAGTTGGTCGTGCCGAGGTCGATGCCGATGATTTTGCCCATTTTTACAAATCTCCTGACTTTGATCGCTGCGGAAAGCGCCCGGTTTGCCCATCTGGCGGCGGGACGATCCGCTCTCAATTCATACCTGCACTCAAAATAAGTGCGGCCACATCGTTTTCAAGACCTTTTTTGCGATGCGGTCTTTAATTTTTTTCAATCACGGGGCGGGCTCGTGAATCTTTGCCGCGAGCCTGCTCCGTCAGCCTGCACGGCGCCCCCGGTGTTGCTGGCCGGAAGTGCCTGAATTGACTGGATCTTTTGCGACGCGAAGCGACGATGCAGACGCACCGGGCGCCAACGCCCGGTGCGCGCCTCGCCGTACTTATTTCGGCGCCGCGACGGTCACGAGCGCGGGACGCAGCACGCGATCCGCGATCACGAAGCCCTTTTGCAGCACTGCGACGACGGTGTTCGGCTCCTGGTCGGCCGGCACCATCGAAATGGCCTGATGACGATGCGGGTCGAACTTTTCGCCGACCGGATTGATGGCAACGACGCGGCCCTTCTCGAGCGCGCCGTTCAGCTGACGCAGTGTGAGTTCGACACCTTCACGGACCTTCTGCAGGTCGTCGGATGAATGGGTCACGGCCGCCTCGAGACTGTCGATCACCGGCAGCAGATGCTCGGCGAAGCTCTCGATCGCAAACTTGTGCGCCTTCGTGACGTCTTCCTGAGCGCGACGGCGCACGTTTTCGGTTTCGGCCTTCGCGCGCAGGAAGCTTTCCTGCAACTCGGCGATCTTCGCCTGAGCGTCGGCCAGTGCCTGCTCGCCGGCAGCTGGGGCCGGTTCAGCGGCGGCGCCGGCGTCCGGCTGTTGAGCAGTGGCCTGAGCAGCCTGGGCGGCCTCGGCGGCCTGGCGCGCGGCTTCGTCGGCGGGCGTGGGATTCTGGCTCGTCGGGTTCTCTTGCGTGTTTTCCATGTCGCTGAAAGTCGTAAATAAAGTAAAAGCCAAAGGCGGTGAAAGCTGTTCCAACACGCGGCGATTTGTGCGTTGCAAAATCGCGACACGCGCCTTCGCGGCGACCCGCCAGTCCGGACCGCAGATGGGGCCCGAAAAAGCCGTTTCAAGCAGTTGCGACGGTTTTTTCGCACCACCCGCGGGCAGGCGAAATGCGCCGTAACAACCATTAATGTGGCGCAATCAGATAGAGATTGAGTGCGGCGCGCAACTGGCCTATTCTCCAGTCATGCAGCAGAAACGCCACGTTAACCCTAATTTAACGTAAGGCTTACCGAAGCCTGACAGTTGTTCCGATCGCTGTTTCAGCCCACCATCTTCCCTAGGGGAGTACCGTGAAACTGACCTTTGCAATCGGGGTGGTCGCATTGGTACTGATCGCGGGCACCACGACCATCTGCATGTCCGGTGCGGTCAACGACCACACCACCGAGTACGGTGGCGCCCAAGCCACGATGGAGCAGTTTTTCAATCCCCACCTGAAAATCTGTCGATAGTGCGCCGGTCGCGTTTGGTTGGTCGCCCGTGCAGCGCGGCGGCCGGTTCGTGGTACACCCTGCGTCGCTCCTGCTCGACCTGTCGCTTCGCCCTGCTCTCCGCGGTTTCCACATAAAGCGTCTGCGCCACACTCGCCGGGCCGCGCACGTCGCACACGCCCAGCACTTCCACCTCCCATACGAACCGCTCGATCTCGATTTCGACCCGATCGCCGACACGCACGTCCTTCGCCGGTTTCACCGCCACGCCTCCGATGCGCACGCGCCCCTTCTCGACCGCATCCGCGGCCAGTGAACGCGTCTTGAAAAAGCGCGCGGCCCACAGCCATTTGTCGATGCGAAGCTTAGCGCCCGGCTCGGTTGAAATACGGTAGTTCATCTGCGTACTCAAGCTCCTGTGGTATGCGGCACCGGCACCGCCTGCACCGGCCAGCCCTGCAGGTGTTGCGCGACGATTTCGCCAAGCGCGGCAACCCACGGCTGCGACGCGTTCAGACAGGCGATCCGGTGAAACTCCTTGCCACCCGCCTGCAGAAATTCGTCGCGCACTTCCATGCCGATTTCCTCGATGGTCTCGAGGCAGTCGGCAGTGAAGCCCGGGCAGAACACGTCAGCACGTCGCACGCCTGCCGCGCCGAGTTCCTTCAAGGTCGGTGCCGTATAGGGCTGCAGCCATTCGGCCTTGCCGAAGCGCGACTGGAACGTGATGCGGCATTCCACCGGCGTCAACCCGAGCGCCTGCATCAGCAGCGCGCCGGTCTGCTGGCATTGCTCGTGATACGGATCGCCCAGGTCGAGGGTGCGCTTCGGCACGCCGTGGAAACTGAGCACGAGTTTGTCGCCCGCCGCGAAGTCGGGGCGGCCGTGCTGATGCCAGTAGTGATGCACCTGCGCGGCGAGCGCCGCGATATACGCCGGGTGATCGGCGTACTGGCGCACCGTGCGGATTTCCGGCTGATTGCGCATGCGCTTGAGCGCGGAAAAGGCTTCATCGAACGCGGTCGCGGTCGTCGACGCCGAATACTGCGGATACATCGGCATCAGCAACACGCGCTCGGCGCCCGCGAGCTTCAGCTGGTTCAGCATGGCCGGAATGCCGGGCGTGCCGTAGCGCATCGCATAGTCGACCAGCACCGTGTAGTCGTTCAGTTGCAGCAGATGGCGCAAGCCCTCCAGCTGCTTTTCGGTATGCACGCGCAACGGCGAGCCCTCGGGCATCCACACCGCCGCGTACTTCTTCGCGGAACTGCGGCCACGAAACGGCAGAATCAGCAGACGCAGGATGAGCTGCCACAGCAACGCCGGAATTTCGACCACGCGCGGGTCGGACAGGAACTGTGCGAGATAGCGACGCACCGCGCGCGGCGTCGGCGCGTCGGGCGTGCCGAGATTGATCAGCAACACGGCGACGCGATGCGAGGTGGCGTTCTGTGAAGGCCGCTCGAGGTCGAAGCGCATAGGCAGCAGAATTCACCGCTTCATGCGGCGAGTCGATTCAGTGGAGATCCATTATAGCGGCGCGGGTTCTGCCCGGCCCCGCCAAACCTTGGCCATTCGGACGATTGGCAGGCGCCGCGCGTTCGCGCATCATGGCCGGCACGGGCTGCGATGACGGCAGTCCCGCGCAGCGCGAGGACTACTGCTGGCTCAGCGTCGAGGACAGCAAGCGCGCGGTGATGTCGACGATCGGGATCACGCGGCTGTAGGCCATGCGGGTCGGCCCGATCACGCCGAGGGTGCCGACGATCTTGCCGTTCACCTCGTACGGCGCGGTGACGACGCTCATTTCCTCGATCGGCACCAGATTCGATTCGCCGCCGATGAAAATCTGCACGCCCGCCGCGTGACTCGACACGTCGAGCAACTGAAGCAGGCTGGTCTTCTGGTCGAACACGTCAAACAGCTTGCGCAGGCGCGCCATGTCTGACGAAAGATCGGCGACTTCGAGCAGATTGCGCTCGCCCGAGATCAGCACGGTTTCGCCGGTGTCGGATTCGTCGGTGCTCGCGGTAACGGCCGCGTGCATCAGCGAGGTCATATCGCCCCGCAGTTCGTCGATTTCCCCGCGCAGGCGGCGGCGCACTTCGTCGAACGACAGGCCCGCGAAGTGCGCGTTGATGTAATTGGAGGCTTCCACCAGCTGCGACGGCGAAAAGTCGCGCTGGGTGGCAAGGATGCGGTTCTGCACGTCGCCTTCAGGCGTCACGATGATCAGCAGAATGCGCTTGTCGGACAGGCGCATGAATTCGATTTGCTTGAACACGTGGCTGCGGCGCGGCGTGAGCACGACGCCGGCGAACTGCGACAGGTTGGACAGCACGCTCGCGGCCGCGGCAACGATCTTCTGTGGTTCGCCCACCTGAAGCGTGGTCTTGACGGTGCGCATCACCGCTTCCTCGTCGGCGGCGGATTCGACCGTGAGCATGGTGTCGACGAAGAGACGGTAGCCGCGCGGCGTTGGAATGCGCCCCGCCGACGTATGCGGACTGATCACGAGCCCCAGATCCTCGAGGTCGGACATCACGTTGCGGATCGTGGCCGGACTCAGTTCGAGGCCGGAATAGCGTGACAGCGTGCGCGAGCCGACCGGCTGACCTTCGGCGATGTAGCGCTCAATCAGCGTTTTGAGGAGGGTTTGTGCGCGAGGATCTAGCATGACGGGAAATTTTAGCTCAATGGCACCGCTGCCGCGAACGCCCACGGCGCCCGCTCCCACCGAATGCGTCGCCGTCGGCAGGCTCGCATGTCATCAGGTCTTCACCATTCTAACGATAATCGCGACATACGCAGACGCCCCGTGTGCGGCGGCCCACTACCGGGTCGGTCTGCGGTTCTTTTCAGGCCCTACCTATGGTGTAATGCCGGCATGCAAGTGACCAGCCAGTTCAAGACCGTCGCGCTCGTCGGGCGCAGCAATACGCCAGGCATCGGCGAGCCGCTGATCGCGCTCGCCGCGTGCATCGCGAAGCTCGGCCTCGAAGTCGTGTTCGAAGCCGACACCGCCGCCGAAATCGGCGTGACCGACTACCCGGCGCTGCGTCCCGCCGAGATCGGCGCGCGCGCCGACGTCGCCGTGGTGCTCGGCGGCGACGGCACGATGCTCGGCTTCGGCCGCCAGCTCGCGCCGTATCGCACACCCTTGATCGGCATCAACCACGGGCGGCTCGGCTTCATCACCGACATTCCGATTTCCGACATGCGCGAGATCGTGCCGCAGATGCTGTCCGGCAATTTCGAGCGTGAGGAGCGCGTGCTGCTCGAAGCGCGCATCGTGCGCGACGGCACGCCGATCTACCACGCGCTCGCGTTCAACGACGTGGTGGTCAACCGTAGCGGCTTCTCGGGGATGGCGGAGCTGCGCGTATCGGTCGACGGGCGCTTCATGTACAACCAGCGCTCGGACGGCCTGATCGTCGCGACGCCGACCGGCTCGACCGCGTACGCGCTGTCCTCGCAGGGACCGATCCTGCATCCGCAATTGCAGGGCTTCGTGCTCGTGCCGATCGCGCCGCACGCGCTGTCGAACCGGCCGATCGTGCTGCCGGACGATTCGAAGGTCAGTATCCAGATCGTTTCCGGGCGCGAAGTGAACGTCAATTTCGATATGCAGTCGTTCACGTCGCTGGAGCTCGGCGACACGATCGAGGTGCGCCGTTCGCGTCACACGGTGCCGATGCTGCATCCGGTCGGCTACAGCTATTACGCGACGCTGCGCAAGAAGCTGCACTGGCACGAGTACCCGTCGCACGAAGAAGACCAGAGGCCGCAAGCGGCGCCTTGAAGCGCACACGCCGCCGCAGCCGCCATCCGAATCCCAAGCTCACCCGACGACCTCCATGCTTCGCCACCTCTCGATTCGCGACTTCGTCATCGTCGCCGCGCTCGATCTCGAATTCGACAGCGGCTTTACCGTTTTCTCGGGCGAAACCGGCGCCGGCAAGTCGATCCTGATCGACGCGCTTGCACTCGCGCTCGGCGCGCGCGCCGAGGCAAGCGTCGTGCGCACCGGCGAGAGCCGCGCCGACATCACCGCGGAGTTCGAGACGCACGCGCTGGTCGATCAATGGCTCGACGAGCAGGCGCTCGGCGCGGCCGACGAAGGCCAGCACGGCGGCACCGTGATGCTGCGGCGGGTGGTCGATGCGAACGGCCGCTCGCGCGCGTTCATCAACGGAACGGCGGCCACGCTCGCGCAGCTGCGCGAAGTCGGCGAAATGCTCGTCGATATTCACGGCCAGCACGCGCACCAGTTGCTGATGCGCCCGGACGCGCAGCGCGAACTGTTCGATACGCACGCGGGCCTGTCCGAGATGGCCGCCTCGGTCACGCGCGCATGGCGCACGTGGCGCGACAAGGCGCAGGCGGTCGAGCACGCGCAGACGCGCGACCGCGAGCTGCAACTCGAGCGCGAGCGACTCGCGTGGCAGCTCACCGAACTCGACAAGCTCGCGCCGCAACCGGGCGAATGGGAAGAGGTCAACACCGAGCATCGGCGGCTGTCGCATTCGGCGAATCTGATCGACGGCGTGCAGGGTGCGCTCGGCGCGCTGTCCGAGTCGGACGACGCGATGATCACGCATCTCGGCTCGGTCGTCTCGAAGGTGCGTGACCTCGCGGAGATCGACCCGGCTCTGAACGACGTGCTCGCCGCGCTTGAACCCGCCGAAATCCAGTTGCAGGAAGCGGCGCATTCGCTGAGCCACTACGCGCAGAAGCTCGAGCTCGATCCCGAGCGGCTCGCGCAGGTCGAAAAGCGCCTCGACGCGCTGCACTCGGCCGCGCGCAAATTCCGCCTGCAACCCGAGACGCTGCCTGACGAACACGAAGCGCGGCGCAAGCAATTGGCCACGCTCGACGCCGCCGCCGACCTCGACGGCCTGCGCGCCGCCGAGGCGCAAGCGAAGGAAGTGTTCGTTGCCGAGGCGAAAAAGCTGTCGAAGGCGCGAGCGAAAGCGGGCAAGGCGCTCGGCGAGGCGGTCACGACCGGCATGCAGGAACTGTCGATGAAAGGCGGCAGCTTCGAAGTCGCGCTGGTGGCGCTGCCCGAAGGCGGCGCGCATGGGCTCGAGCAGATCGAGTTTCGCGTCGCCGGTCACGCCGGCGTGCCGCTGCGGCCGCTTGCGAAGGTCGCGTCGGGCGGCGAACTCGCGCGTATTAGTCTTGCGCTCGCGGTGATCGCGAGCGCGGCCAGCCCGACCCCGACGCTGATCTTCGACGAAGTGGACACCGGCATCGGTGGCGGCGTGGCCGAAGTGGTCGGGCGGCTGCTGCATCAGCTTGGCGAGGTGCGCCAGGTGTTGTGCGTGACCCATCTGCCGCAGGTCGCCGCGCGCGGCGACCATCATTTCCAGGTCGCGAAAACCGGCAACGGCAAGGGCGGCACGCTCAGCAGCGTGACCTCGCTCGACAAGGCGAGCCGCATCGAGGAAGTCGCACGCATGCTTGGCGGCCTCGAAATCACGGCGACCACGCGCAAGCACGCGAAGGAAATGCTGGCCGCTTGAGTTTGCGCCGTGCCTAGGCCGCGGCGCGCGGCCTGAGTCGGGCTGGCGCCGGGACGTCACACCAATCCCGGCCACGCATGATGCGTTACGCGAAGCGCTTCAGCGGCGTCACCCAAACACCCTCTTCCACAACGCCAGCACCGCCTCGCGCTCGGTCGTCACCAGCGCGGGATCGACGCGCGCCTTCTCCATCCCGTCGAGCCGCAGCGTGTGCTGCAGCTTGCGATACCGCCGATACGCGGCGCCGACCGTCTCGGCTTCCGCCTCGCTCATCAGCCCGAAACGCGACACCTCGCGCAACAGCGCGATATTGCCGGTATTGCGAATCAGCTCGGGATCGCGCGCCGCATGCAGCAGCACCCAGTACTGCACGGTGAACTCGATATCGACCATGCCGCCGCGGTCGTGCTTCAGGTCGAATAGCGCCGGCGTATGGTTCGGGTGTCCCGCCTCGACACGCGCGCGCATTTCGACGATCTCCTTCGCGAGCGGTGGCGCTTCGCGCGGCGTCGTCAGTACCTGTTCGCGGATCGCCTCGAACTTCGCGCCGATCTCCGTATCGCCCGCGCAGTAACGTGCTCGCGTCAGCGCCTGGTGCTCCCACACCCAGGCGGTGTTTGCCGCGTCGCCCTCGCGCAGCTGGTAGCGGCGAAACGCGTCGAGATCGGTGACGAGCAGGCCCGACTCGCCGTTCGGCCGCAGCCGCAGATCGACGTCGAACAGCGTGCCGGCGCCGGTCGCACTCGTGAGCCACGTGATCAGGCGCCGCGTGTAGGTTGCGTAGACGTCGGCGGCGGCCTCGTCGGGATCGTCGTACAGGAAGATCAGATCGAGGTCCGACGCGTAGCCGAGCTCCTTGCCGCCGAGCTTGCCGTAGGCGATCACCGCGAAGCGCGGCGCGTCGCGGTGACGTTTGGCCAGCTGCTTCCACACGGCATCGAGCGTCACGTCGAGCACCGCGTCGGCCAGCTCGGACAAGCGGTCGCTAACGTGCTCGACGGAGAGCTTGCCGGCGAGATCGATGAGCAGAATCCGGAACACCTCGGCCTGATGCGCGTGGCGCAGCAGATCCATCTGCTGCTCCACGCCGTCGGCGGCCGCGAGCCGCCGGCGCAGCGTACCCTTGAATTCGGCCCAGTCGAACGGGCTGTTGATCGCCTCGTCGTCGAGCAGTTCGTCGAGCAGCTGCGGATGGCGGATCAGATAGCCGGCCGCCCAGCGCGAGCCGCCCAGCACCGACAGCACCTGATGCAGTGCCTGCGGATACTCGGTCAGGAGCGCCAGATACGCGCCGCGCCGGCTCACCGCTTCGAGCAGATCGAAAAAGCGCGCGACGGTGTCGCCGCGCCGCCCGGCCGGCTCAAGCGTGCGCGCGGCTTCGAGCGCGCGCTGCGCGACGATGTCGAAACGCTGACGGCTGCGCTCGTTCAGGCCCGCGTAGCGCGACGAGCGCCACACTGCCTGCAGCCGCGCGAGCAGCTCGCCGGGCTCGGCCACACCCAGTTCGATGAG
>ABYL01000114.1 GCA_000173575.1 Burkholderia sp. H160
CCAGCTGCACGCGTACCTCGGGCCGTCGATCGGGCCCCGCGCATTCGAAGTCGGCCCAGACGTGCGTGACGCCTTCATGACTGGTGTCGACGGTGCACAACGCGAGGCGACCTCGAACGCATTCGTCACGCATCCCGAGCATGCCGGCAAATATCTGGCCGATCTGCCGGCGCTTGCGCGCCTGCGTCTGCAACGGCTCGGCCTCACGCGCATCGGCGGCGGCGATCTGTGCACGGTCACGCTGCGCGAACGTTTTTATTCCTATCGCCGTGACCGCGAAACGGGCCGCATGGCCGCGTTGATCTGGATCGACAATCAGGCGCAAACATTGGCGGATTAATCCGGCACGGCGAGCGAACGTATCTCGTCATACGTTTAAAATCGAGCGATGGTTTTATTTTGTGTGATTACGCGCTAGTTCGTTATTTGCGAATTTCACTGCGAATGCGTCGTTGAGCGCCTGTCCCGCGGCCTTCATGGACATTTTTTGTTGCACTGCCGGAAGCCCCGCCGATAGCGCAAATCGGCCGCCCGCAATGTGGGGGATCGAACCAATAAATAGGCCTAAATGCCCAGCATGGTGGGAGTTTTTGATTTGCTGGCGGCGCGAATCATTTGACTCGTAAAAGTGCGATTTGCCATACAGGGAAAACGATAATTAAAAAACTATCGCACTGCGGCAAAATCGGGAACAAGCATTGACATGCCTTGTGGTGGGGAGCAAGAATGTTCCTCCCGAGCTCCTCATCGTATAGGGGACAGGGCGTGATGAGGTCGCGAGCGATCGCTACGTGCGCACGAACCTGCCTCTCAATCCGTCCGTAAGGACTTACCGGTCAAAAGCAGGTATGGCAGCATCTCATTCCTCAGCTTCCCCCAGCACGGACTCCTCAAAGGAGCAAACGCAGCAGGCCGGTATGAGCGGTGCATCGTCAGCCGCAGGCATGCAGCAATATCTCGACGCCTGGATGAACGCATGGCGTTCGTTCGGTGTGCCATCCAACGGCACACCGTTCCAGGTGCCCTCAATGCCGCAGATGCCGGACCTCGCGCAAATGGCAACGGGCTTCCCGCAAATGCCGGCGTTCCCCGGCATGCCCGACTTCACCAAGCTGGCCGCTGGCGCGCTACCGTCGCTGGCGGGGCTGAACATTCCCACCGCCGCGATTCCGCCCGAGCGGTTGCATAAGCTGCAGACCGACTATTCGCGCGAGGCGATGGAGTTGATCCAGCAGGCCACCACCTCGGCGACCAAAGCGCCCGAGCTCAGGGACCGGCGCTTTAGCGCGGACGCCTGGAGCCAGGCACCGGCCTATGCGTTTACCGCCGCATGGTATCTGCTGAATGCGCGCTATCTGCAGCAGATGGTCGACGCGCTCGACACCGCGCCAAAAACGCGCGAGCGCATCCGCTTCGCCGTTCAGCAATGGACCGCGGCGGCCTCGCCGAGCAACTTCTTCGCCCTGAATCCCGAAGCGCAAAAAACGCTGCTCGACAGCAAGGGCGAGAGCCTGCGCCAGGGCGTGATGAATCTGCTCGGCGACATGCAGCGCGGCAAGATTTCCCAAACCGACGAATCGCGTTTCGCGGTCGGCGAGAACCTCGCGAACACGGAAGGCTCGGTCGTGTTCGAAAACGACCTGCTGCAGCTGATCCAGTACAAGCCGCGCACGCCGACCGTGCGCGAACGGCCGCTCCTGATCGTGCCGCCGTGCATCAACAAGTTCTACATTCTCGACCTGCAGCCCGAAAACTCGCTCGTCGCGCACGGGCTCGATTCGGGCCACCAGGTGTTCCTGATTTCGTGGCGCAATGCGGATCAGTCGGTCGCGCACAAGACGTGGGACGACTACATCGGCGAGGGCGTGCTCACCGCGATCGACACCGTGCGCAAGATCAGCGGCCGCGAGCAGATCAATACGCTCGGCTTCTGCGTCGGCGGCACGATGCTCGCCACCGCGCTCGCGGTGGCTGCGGCGCGCGGCGAACATCCGGCCGCGTCGATGACACTGCTCACCGCAATGCTCGACTTTTCCGACACGGGCGTGCTCGACGTGTTCGTCGACGAAGCGCACGTGCAGATGCGCGAGCAGACCATCGGCGGCAAGAACGGAGCGCCACCGGGACTGATGCGCGGCATCGAGTTCGCGAACACGTTCTCGTTCCTGCGCCCGAACGACCTCGTGTGGAACTACGTCGTCGACAACTATCTGAAGGGCCGCACGCCGGTGCCGTTCGACCTGCTGTACTGGAACAGCGACTCGACCAGTCTGCCGGGGCCGATGTACGTCTGGTATCTGCGCAACACGTATCTCGAGAACAAGCTGCGCGAGCCGGATGCGCTCACCACCTGCGGCGAGCCGATCGATCTGTCGAAGATCGACGTGCCGACCTTCATTTACGGTTCACGCGAAGACCATATCGTGCCGTGGCAAACCGCGTATGCGTCGGTACCGCTGCTCACCGGGCCGTTGAAGTTCGTGCTCGGCGCGTCGGGCCATATCGCCGGTGTGATCAATCCGCCCGCGAAGAAAAAGCGCAGCTTCTGGAAGCTCGAGACCGACGCGAAGACGCTGCCCGAAACCGCGGACGAATGGTTCGATGCGGCGACCGAAGTACCCGGCAGCTGGTGGCCCGAATGGACCGAGTGGCTCGATCAGTTCGGCGGCAAGAAAGTGAAGCCGCGCGCCACGCCCGGCTCCGAAGAATTCCCGGTCATCGAGCCGGCGCCAGGCCGCTACGTGCGGCAACGGGAGTAAGGTTTCACATACGGGCTCGACGCGCACGTCCGACGGTCGTTTTGGCATTGACTATCGCGCGCGGTCGGTCGGTGCCTGGATGTATGTCAGATGAATGAGCGTCTGGTTGATGAAGGCGTGTGAGCAACGCAAGTTGCGACGCGATTTTTAACGTGACGGGCTGCGGCGCGGTTGGCCGAGGTGCCCGGAGGATATGGAAATGACTGATGTTGTGATCGTATCGGCCGCTCGTACTGCAGTGGGCAAATTTGGTGGATCGCTGGCCAAGGTTGCCGCTCCTGAACTCGGCGCTCTGGCGGTGCGCGCCGTCCTCGAACGGGCAGGTGTGAAGCCGGAACAGGTGAGCGAAGTTATCCTCGGCCAGGTCCTGACGGCGGGCTCCGGTCAGAACCCCGCGCGTCAGGCGCTGATCAAGGCGGGTTTGCCGTCGGCCGTGCCGGGCATGACGATTAACAAGGTTTGCGGCTCTGGTCTGAAGGCCGTGATGCTCGCGGCCAACGCGATCATCGCCGGTGACGCGGACATCATCGTGGCAGGCGGCCAGGAAAACATGAGTGCCGCGCCGCACGTGCTGCCGGGTTCACGCGACGGTTTCCGCATGGGCGACGTGAAGCTGATCGACTCGATGATCGTCGACGGCCTGTGGGACGTCTACAACCACTACCACATGGGCGTGACGGCTGAGAACGTCGCCAAGGAATACGGCATCACGCGCGAGCAGCAGGACGCGTTCGCGGCGCTGTCGCAGAACAAGGCGGAAGCCGCGCAGAAGGCAGGGCGCTTCAACGACGAAATCGTGCCGGTCGAGATTCCGCAGCGCAAAGGCGAACCGCTGCGCTTCGTTACCGACGAATTCGTGCGCCATGGCGTGACCGCCGAATCGCTGGCGGGCCTGAAGCCGGCATTCTCGAAGGAAGGCACGGTCACGGCGGCGAACGCGTCGGGTCTGAACGACGGCGCGGCGGCGGTGCTCGTGATGTCGCTGAAGAAGGCCGAAGCGCTCGGCCTCACGCCGCTTGCGCGCATCAAGGCGTACGCGAACGCGGGTGTCGATCCGAAGGTGATGGGCATGGGCCCGGTGCCGGCTTCGCGCCGCTGCCTCGAGCGCGCAGGCTGGACGCCGGCCGACCTCGACCTGATGGAAATCAACGAAGCGTTCGCAGCGCAGGCACTCGCCGTTCATAAGCAGATGGGTTGGGATACGTCGAAGATCAACGTGAACGGCGGCGCGATTGCGATCGGTCACCCGATCGGCGCGTCCGGCTGCCGGATTCTCGTCACGCTGCTGCACGAAATGCAGAAGCGCGATGCGAAGAAGGGGCTGGCGTCGCTGTGTATCGGCGGCGGTATGGGTGTCGCGCTCGCGGTCGAGCGCGTTTAAAGTGCGCTGGGTACGCCGCGCGCGTTCGCGACCGTTCGCGTGCGGCCCTCGCCGGCAGTAGGCATCTGGCCGCGCCGCACGCCAGCCGGCAGTGCGGCGCGTTGCAACAGGTGACTCGCGCCGGCGGTTCGCGTGGCCAGTCGGTCGCCCGGCGGCAACGGGAACCAGCATCAGGCGAGGCACGAGGCCGCCCGCAGGCGCCTCGACAACGATAACGGAGTGTGGTTTATGACACAGCGAATTGCGTATGTAACGGGCGGCATGGGCGGCATCGGCACCAGCATCTGCCAGCGTCTGCACAAAGAGGGCTTCAAGGTGGTCGCGGGCTGCGGGCCGAATTCGCCGCGCCGTGCGAAGTGGCTCGACGAGCAGAAGGCACTCGGCTACGATTTCGTCGCATCCGAGGGCAACGTCGGCGACTGGGAATCGACCAAGGCCGCATTCGACAAGGTCAAGGCCGAAGTCGGCGAGATCGACGTGCTGGTCAACAATGCCGGTATCACGCGCGATGTCGTGTTCCGCAAGATGACGCACGAAGACTGGACGGCGGTGATCGACACCAATCTGACCAGCCTGTTCAACGTCACCAAGCAGGTCATCGACGGCATGGTCGAGCGTGGCTTTGGCCGCGTGATCAACATTTCGTCGGTGAACGGCCAGAAAGGCCAGTTCGGCCAGACCAACTACTCGACTGCGAAGGCCGGCATTCACGGCTTTACGATGTCGCTCGCGCAGGAAGTCGCGACCAAGGGCGTGACGGTCAACACCGTGTCGCCGGGCTACATCGGTACCGACATGGTCAAGGCGATCCGCCCGGACGTGCTGGAAAAAATCGTCGCGACGATTCCGGTGCGCCGCCTGGGTCAGCCGGACGAAATCGGCTCGATCGTAGCGTGGCTCGCGTCGGAAGAATCGGGCTTCGCCACCGGCGCCGATTTTTCGCTGAATGGCGGCTTGCATATGGGCTGAGCCATCGGCGCGCCGGCCCGCAAGGCGGCGCGCTGTGACTCAGATCGTTTCGCCGGCGTCCCGGCTGCGCAATGGTCCGATTGCACAGCCCGGACGCCGTTTCCGCGTTAGCTAAACTCGAGCTTAAAGGCGTTACATGACTACTACTACAAAGAAAACGGCCGAACGACTGATCAAGAAATATCCGAATCGTCGGCTCTACGACACCGAGACGAGCACCTACATCACGCTGACTGATGTGAAGCAGCTCGTGCTCGATCAGGAAGATTTCAAGGTGATCGATGCCAAAAGCAACGAGGACCTGACGCGCTCGATCCTGCTGCAGATCATTCTCGAAGAAGAGAGCGGCGGCCTGCCGATGTTCTCGTCGTCGATGCTGTCGCAGATCATCCGGTTCTACGGTCATGCGATGCAAGGCATGATGGGTACGTATCTGGAAAAGAACATCCAGGCCTTCATCGACATTCAGGCGAAGCTCGCCGACCAGTCGAAGAATCTGTACGAAGGCAAGGCGATGAACCCTGAAGTCTGGTCGCAGTTCATGAACATGCAGGCGCCGATGATGCAGGGCATGATGACCAGCTACATCGAGCAATCGAAGAACATGTTCGTGCAAATGCAGGAGCAGATGCAGAACCAGGCGAAGACGATGTTCGCCACGTTCCCGTTCACGCCGGGCGGCGCGGTCAATGCGAGCAGTGCGAGCAATGCACCGGCGACGCCGCAGGGGAATCCGGAGCCGGAGAAGAAGTGAGGCAATGAGTGGCGGCGAGGTCAGCTCGGGTTGACGAGGGCTTTCGGGGAAGCCCGCGGACGCAAAGCCGAGCTTCATCGTTGCAGTAGGATTCCGCGACTTGAGTACTGGCTGCGCCAGGGACTGGTCGCTGGCGTATCGTTTGCATTCAGCCTCGTTGCCAATCTGCCAGCGCGGGTTCGCGGGAGTGCGCAGCCGTCGACGCGCTACAATGGCGGCCCACTCTTGCCGTTCACGTTTTTCTTCCGCTGGACCCACCCTATGTTTCAGATCGGCCCCCTGATCGTGTCGGCATCGGCCGCACGGATCAATCTCCGCTGACGCGCCGTATACCCACATCCTCATGAGTCGGCTGTTTCTCGCCCCAATGGAAGGGCTTGCGGATTACGTGCTGCGCGACGTGCTGACGAGCGCGGGCGCTTTCGACGGCTGCGTGTCCGAATTCATCCGCATCACAGGCTCGCTGCTGCCAACGCGCGTCTACGAGCGCGAGGCGCCCGAAATCCTGCACGCGAGCGTGACCGCCAGCGGCACGCCGATGGTGATCCAGTTGCTCGGCAGCGATCCCGAATGGATGGCGCGCAATGCCGCGCATGCGGCCACGCTGTCGCCCTACGGTATCGACCTGAACTTCGGCTGTCCTGCCAAAGTGGTCAATCAGCATGGCGGCGGCGCGATGCTGCTCGCGAACCCGGAGCTGCTGAACCGGATCGTGTCGGCCGTACGCGCCGCGGTGCCGGCCAATGTTGCCGTGACGGCAAAAATGCGGCTCGGCGTGTCCGACACGTCGCGGGCGATCGAATGCGCGCAGGCACTCGCGGACGGCGGAGCGGCCTCGCTCGTCGTGCATGCGCGCACGCGTGACGACCGCTACCGGCCGCCTGCGCACTGGGAGTGGATCGCGCGCATCGACGACGCCGTCGAGGTGCCCGTCATCGCGAACGGCGAAGTCTGGAGCGTGGCGGACTGGGAGCGTTGCCGGTCGGTCAGCGGCTGCGCGGACGTGATGATCGGGCGCGGCGCCGTGTCGGATCCGTTCCTCGCGCAGCGAATCCGCGGGCTCATGGACCCGTGTCCGTCGGCCGACGAATGGCAGCAGGTGTTGCGTTCGATCGTCGGCTACATGCACAAGCTGCGTGAGCGCGGCACATTGACCCATGAGCATGGACGCGTCAAGAAGTGGCTCAGCTACCTGCAGCGCACCTGGCCGCAAGCGGCCGAGCTGCATGCGGCGATCCGGCGGGTGCAGGAATCTGACGAAATCCTTGCGGTGATCGGGCAGCCGCTGGCGGCCGGACGCGTGTTGGCGCCGCCGCGTCAGGACGTTTTCAGCGACGAAAATGGCGAGCTGAATCAACCCGATCAGGTCGAACTCATCCCCGTTTGAAGACTAGAATTCAAAGACTTACGAGCGGTGGCGGTGGCGAACCGCTACAATTCAAGGTTTAACGTCTTCAAGCGGTTCCTCATGTCTTCCACCCCCTCGAATGCTCTGGCCACGCCGAAAGTCGGCTTCGTTTCCCTCGGCTGCCCCAAGGCCCTCGTCGACTCCGAGCAGATCATCACCCAGCTGCGCGCCGAAGGCTACGAAATCTCCGGCACCTATGACGGTGCAGACCTCGTGGTCGTCAACACCTGCGGTTTCATCGACGAAGCCGTGCAGGAAAGCCTCGACGCGATCGGCGAAGCGCTCAGCGAAAACGGCAAGGTGATCGTCACCGGTTGCCTCGGCGCGAAGAAGAGCGCGAGCGGTTCGGGACTGATCGAGGAAGTGCATCCGAAGGTGCTCGCCGTGACCGGCCCGCATGCGGTCGGCGAGGTGATGCAGGCGGTCCACAACCACCTGCCGAAGCCGCACGATCCGTTCGTCGATCTGGTGCCCGCCGCGGGCGTCAAGCTCACGCCGCGCCACTACGCGTATCTGAAGATTTCCGAGGGCTGCAATCACCGCTGCACGTTCTGCATCATCCCGTCGATGCGCGGCGATCTCGTCTCGCGCCCGGTCGCCGAAGTGATGCTCGAAGCGGAGAACCTGTTCAAGTCCGGCGTGAAGGAACTGCTCGTGATTTCGCAGGACACGAGCGCTTACGGCGTCGATGTCAAATACCGCACCGGTTTCTGGAACGGCAAGCCGATCAAGACGCGCATGACGGATCTGGTCGCCGCGCTCGGCGAACTCGCCGCGCAATACGGCGCGTGGGTGCGTCTGCATTACGTGTATCCGTATCCGAGCGTCGACGAAGTGATTCCGATGATGGCCGAGGGCCCGTACAAGGGCCACGTGCTGCCGTATCTCGATGTGCCGTTCCAGCACGCGCATCCGGAGGTGCTCAAGCGCATGAAGCGCCCGGCCAACGCCGAGAAGGTGATGGAGCGCGTGAAGGCGTGGCGCGAGATCTGCCCGGATCTGACGATCCGCAGCACGTTCATCGCCGGCTTCCCGGGCGAGACCGAAGAGCAGTTCGAGACGCTGCTCGATTTCATCCGCGAGGCGGAGCTCGATCGCGTCGGCTGCTTTGCGTATTCGCCGGTCGAAGGCGCGAGCGCGAACGAACTCGACGGCGCGCTGCCCGACGAGGTGCGTGAGGAACGTCGCGCGCGTTTCATGGAAGTGGCCGAGCAGGTGTCGGCGAAACGCATTGCGAAGAAGGTCGGCAAGACGCTCAAGGTGCTGGTCGACGAAATCAACGCGGACGGCGGCGTCGGCCGCACCGCGGCGGATGCGCCGGAGATTGATGGCGTCGTCTATATCGCACCGACCACCAAGGCGTCGAAGCGCTACAAGGTTGGCGATTTCGTCTCGGTGAAGATCACCGGCGCGGACGGCCACGACCTGTGGGGCGAGGTCTAAGCGATGACGGTCAGCGCTGCCGCACGGCCTGAAGGTCAAACACCGGACATCCTCGCGCTCGGCGAGGCGATGATCGAATTCAACCAGTCGGCGAAGAATCAGCCGAACTACCTTCAAGGCTTCGGCGGCGACACGTCGAACTTCTGCATTGCGGCCGCGCGCCAGGGCGCGCGGACCGGCTTCGTGTCGGCGGTCGGCGCCGATCATTTCGGACGCCTGCTCGTGGATCTGTGGGAGCGCGAGCAAGTCGACACGTCGTTCGTGCGCATCGATCCGCAAGCTCCGACCGGCGTCTATTTCGTGTCCCACGGCCCCAGCGGTCACGCGTTCGACTATCTGCGCGCGGGCTCGGCGGCGAGCCGCTATGCGCCGGCCGATCTGCCGCGCGACGCGCTCGCGGCGGCGAAGGTCGTCCATCTGTCAGGCATCAGTCTCGCGATCAGCGTGAGTGCCTGCGACGCTGCGCTCGAAGCGATCGCGCAAGCGCGCGTGAACGGCGTGCGCGTGAGCTTCGACACCAATCTGCGCCTGAAGCTGTGGCCGCTTGCGCGGGCGCGCGCGGTGATGCTCGAGGCGATCCGCCAGACCGACATCTGCCTGCCGAGCTGGGATGACGTGACCGAACTGACGGGGCTGACCGGCCGCGACGAGATCGTCGATTTTCTGCTGTCGCATGGGCCGAGCGTGGTCGCGCTGAAGCTCGGCAAGGACGGCTCGTATATCGCGACGCCAAACGAGCGGCGCGTCGTGCCGGGCCACGTCGTCGATGCGGTCGATGCAACCGGCGCCGGCGACTGCTTCGGCGGCGCATTCATCGCGCGCATCGTCGCGGGCGACGATCCATTTGCCGCCGCGCGTTATGCGAACGTCGCCGCCGCGCTGTCGACGCAAGGCTTTGGCGCGGTCGCGCCGATTCCGGCGCGCGAGACGGTCGAGCGGGTGCTGGCAGGCTAGCTTTTACGTAAGCCGCGCGCGGCGCAGCATGGCCCGCGCTGGCACATTCATCCGGGCAAACTGGAGAGACAACAGGAGGAGCAAGCGATGCAACGGGACGTAGTGGTGGTAAGCGGTGTGCGCACGGCGATCGGCACGTTCGGCGGCAGCCTGAAGGATTTCGCGCCGACCGATCTCGGCGCGCGCGTCGTGCGCGAAGTGCTCGAGCGCGCGAGCGTGTCGGGCGACGAAGTCGGGCACGTCGTATTCGGCAACGTCGTGCACACCGAGCCGAAGGACATGTATCTCGCGCGTGTCGCGGCGATCAACGGCGGGGTCGCGCAGCATACGCCCGCGCTGACCGTCAACCGGTTGTGCGGCTCGGGCTTGCAGGCGATCGTTTCGGCGGCTCAGAGCGTGCTGCTCGGCGACGCCGATATCGCGATCGGCGGCGGCGCGGAAAACATGAGCCGCGCGCCTTACTCGATGCCTGCCGCGCGCTTCGGTCAGCGCATGGGCGACGCGCGTCTCGTCGACATGATGGTCGGTGCGCTCAACGATCCGTTCCAGTCGATCCACATGGGCGTGACCGCCGAGAACGTCGCGCGCAAGTACGAGATCTCGCGCGACGCGCAGGACGCGCTCGCGCTCGAGTCGCATCGCCGCGCGGCGCACGCGATCACGAGCGGCTACTTCAAGGAACAGATTCTGCCGATCACGATCCCGTCGAAGAAGGGCGACGTCGTGTTCGACACGGACGAGCACGCGCGGCTGAACGCAACGGCGGAGGACTTCGCGAAGCTCAAACCGGTGTTCGTGAAGGAGAACGGCACGGTGACGGCGGGCAACGCGTCGGGCATCAACGACGCGGCCGCGGCCGTCGTGCTGATGGAGCGCGGCGTCGCCGAGCGGCGCGGCGTGAAGCCGTTGGCGCGGCTCGTGTCGTACGCGCATGCCGGCGTCGATCCGGCGTACATGGGCATCGGGCCGGTGCCGGCGAGCCGCAAGGCGCTCGAACGGGCCGGTCTCACGGTTGCCGATCTCGACGTGATCGAGGCCAACGAGGCGTTCGCCGCGCAGGCCTGCGCGGTCAGCAAGGAGCTCGGCCTCGATCCGGCCAAGGTCAATCCGAATGGCTCGGGCATTTCACTCGGCCATCCGATCGGCGCGACCGGCGCGGTGATTACCGTGAAGGCGCTGTACGAGCTGCAGCGCATCGGCGGGCGCTATGCGCTCGTCACGATGTGCATCGGTGGCGGCCAGGGCATCGCGGCGGTGTTCGAGCGTCTCTGATAGCGGGCGGCAGCCTCGCGCGGCAGAGGTAGCAAGCAGGAACCAGCAACAAGGATGGACAGGATGCAGGAAGCGAAACTGACGAAGGGTTCGGCCATGCGCGCGTTGCGCCGGCGCGCCGGCGTGGTGGCGAGCGCTGCCGCGCTGTTGTGCGCCGGGACGGTGCTGTGGATGCCATCCCAGGCATGGGCCGAAAGCGATGCGGTCAAGGCACTGGCGGCGCCGCCGCCGATCCAGCTGCCGCTGAAACCGAGCCCCGAGTTCGCGAAGTTTCCGCGCTATGCGGGTACGCTCGGCACGCGGCCGATCGTGCTGAGGCTTGGCCCCAAGACCGATGATCCGTCCGGCGTGCACGGCGAGTATCAGTACACCGATAGCGGCGAAGTGATCCTGATCGCTGGCGATCGCGACGGCGATACGCTCGAAGTCGAGGAATCCAACGACGGCACGCATATCACCGGCAACTGGGTCGGCAAGTTCGCGGCGGACGGTTCGCTCGAAGGCGAGCGGATGAACGTCGACGATTCGAACCCGCAGGAGTTCAATCTGAAGCCACAGACGGCGGGGCAGGCGGTGCCGGCAGCCGGTTCGGCCGGCGCTGCCGCTGCGGCGAACGCTGCAAGCCCGGCATCGCAACCGCCTGCGTCCAACGGCGCGGCTGCGGCGCCGGCACCGGCGCCCGCTGCCGGCGGTCATCCGGTGGGCGGCGTCAGCAACCTGCAAACCGGCGACTGATGCGCCCGTCCGCCGGGCATCCGGAAAACGCGCGGCACGGCTATTGCGCCGGTCGCGCTTCCCTGTGTTTTCATCGAGCTTGACATGACTGAATCCAAACTCAAACGCGGTCTGCAGACCCGCATCGTGCACGCCGAGGACCAGATCACGCCGGGCTTCGAATCGTTCTCGACGCCGGTTACGCGCGCGTCGACGGTGGTGTTCCCCGATCTCGCCGCAATGCGCGCGCTCGACTGGAAGAACGACGCGCAATGGCGCTACGGCCTGCATGCGACGCCGACGCAGATCGCGCTCGCGCAGCGCCTCGCCGCGATCGAGGGCGGCAATCATGCGCTGTTGCAGCCATCGGGTTTGTCGTCGATCTCGAACGTCTACTTCGGCCTCCTGAAGTCCGGCGACGACGTGCTGATCCCCGATAACGTCTATTCACCGAACCGCGATCACGGCGACTGGCTCGCGCGCGATTTCGGCATCACGGCGCGCTACTACGATCCGCTGATCGGCGCGGACATCGCCGGTCTGATCCGGCCGAACACGCGCCTGATCTGGATCGAGGCGCCCGGCTCCGTGACGATGGAAGTGCCCGACGTGCCGGCCATCACGGCGGCGGCGCGCGCGCGCAAGGTCGTCACCGCGATCGATAACACGTGGTCCGCGGGTCTCGCGTTCCGGCCGTTCGACCACGGCGTCGACATCTCGGTGCAGGCGCTGACCAAATACCAGTCGGGCGGCGGCGACGTGCTGATGGGCGCGACGATCACCGTCGACCGGGACGTGCATGTGAAGCTGAAGGCGGCGCGCATGCGCATGGGCATCGGCGTGTCGTCGGACGACTGCTCGCTGATCCTGCGCAGCCTGCCGAGCATGCAGTTGCGCTTCGCGCAGCACGACCGCGCGGCGCTGTCGCTTGCGACCTGGCTGAAGCGCCGGCCGGAAATCACCGCGGTGTTGCATCCGGCGCTCGCCGATTGCCCGGGGCACGAAGTGTACAAGCGCGATTTCACCGGCGCGGGCGGCCTGTTTTCGGTCGTGTTCGACGAGCGTTACAGCGATTCGCAGATCGATACCTTCTGCGAATCGCTCGAACTTTTTTCGCTCGGCTGGAGCTGGGGCGGGGCGCATAGCCTCGCGATGCCGTATCACATCGCGTCGATGCGCACCGCGGCACAGTGGCCGCATCGGGGCACGCTGGTGCGCTTCTATATCGGTCTCGAGGACGAGGCGGATCTGCGCGCGGATATCGAGCAAAGCCTCGCATCGCTCGCTTAACGCGCGTTAGCCCTGTTCGGCACGGTGGTTCGAGAAGCCCGCCGGGATACGTTCCTGGCGGGCTTTTTTGTTGCCCGGAGTATCAAGCAAGCCTAACCGTTCGGCTGAGTGTTCGATGCCGCGGTGCGACGCTACGATGGTGTGCGATCGGACTGTGCGCCGCCGCGATTTACGAGGCAGTGACGGCGTTGGAGCAGGGCAGTCGGGAGACGTCGATGCTTGCGCTTGGGATCGTTGGGTTTTGTGGATTGGCGTTCTGCTGTTCGATAGTCGTGACTGCGGGCTTGCTCAATGTGCGGCAGGACGGCTTAGGCGCCGCTATCGGTGACAGGCAGACCGGGTTCGCGGTTGGCACATTCTCGCGTGGGGCGATAGGCACGTCGATCTTCATGGTTTGCCTGGCTGCATTTCTATTCGCGGCTCTGCACATTCACCTGAATTAGTTTTTTGGGACAGTGCAGCTCTTATACTTGTTCCGTCTTGTGGAGGAGCTTATGAAACAATTTATCCTGTCTCTGGAAATCGGCAAGAATCACGACCGCATCGTAAAGGGCGTGTTGATCGTCAGCATCCTGATCGGCATCGCTATGTTCGCCATGTTCCTGCCCGGCATTTTCAACAGGTAACGTCGTGATTCGCAGGGTTCGGAATCGCGGCGATCGTTGTACCAACGCGATAACGAACCCCTCAAGTCCCCAGCCTCAAAACAACCGCAGCAAGCCGTCCAGTCCAACGAAATTGAACGACACGCTGGCTGCTTCGCGCACCACCGGTTTCGCGCGGAATGCAACCGAGAGTCCTGCTGCCGCCATCATTTTCAGGTCATTCGAGCCGTCGCCCATCGCAATTGCGCGCGAAGGCTCGATGCCGAGCGTCGCGCAGGTCTCGCGCAGCGTGCGCGCTTTCACGTCGGCATTGACGATCTCGCCGATTACCTTGCCGGTCAGCTTGCCGTCGACGATTTCGAGCGTGTTCGCACGCGTGAAATCGAGGCCGAGGCGAGCCTTCAGCTTCTCGGTGAAGAACGTGAAGCCACCCGATACGAGCAGCGTTTTCAGGCCCGCCTGTTTCGCGCCGGCAAGCATGCGTTCGGCGCCCGGCGACAACTGCAGCCGCTCCTCGTACACCCGTTCGAGCGCGCTCGCGTCGAGCCCCTTTAGCAGCGCGACGCGACGCGTCAGGCTTTCGTTGAAGTCCTTGATTTCGCCGCGCATCGCAGCCTCGGTGATCGCCGCGACTTCGGCTTTCAGCCCGCAGAAATCAGCGATTTCGTCGATGCACTCGATCGTGATCAGCGTCGAATCCATGTCCATCGCGACGAGGCCAAAGTCGCTCAACTGGTGGCCGGCTTCGACAAACGCGTAATCGAGTTGATGCGTGTAGCAATACGCTTCGACGTCGGCGCGTTGCGCGACGTTCGCGTCGGCGATGCGAATCGCATTCGCGTCGACGACGGCAGCGTGCGAGCCGCGTGCGAGCGCGACGAGCGTTTTGTGGTGGTCGGCGGAAAGGGGGGCGACGCTTTGAATGACGAGGTTCATGGACGACCAGTGACGCGGGAAGAAAGAGGCGCGTGGCGCGCGGAAAATCCCGCTATTGTATCGGTTCCGCGCTCCGCGCCGTCGCAGGCGCGCCGTGCCGGGTTTGCCGTGCAATAGGGCGGGCGCGTGCGGTTTCGCGGATTTGCCGCGGCGCCGGTCGTGCTCGAGCCTTGAGGCGCCCTCCGCAGGTATCGCGCGTGGTAGGAAAGGCGTAGAGGTTTTGCCACCTCATCGCAAGACTTACAACCCCATGACAGCAAGCCGCTGAGCCGACGGGCCACGCTCGAGGCATGGCAGCGGCACAAAATGCCCTGATAACCGTGGCACGCTTGCTGCTTCGTGTGATATCTCACGCCCATGAAACACGGTAGCGCGCGATGGCACACATGATCTGGAAGGGCGCAATCAGTTTCGGCCTCGTCCACGTCCCGGTGCAGCTTTATCCGGCGACGCAATCGGAGAAGGTCGGCTTCAATCTGCTCGACAAGCGCACGATCGACCCGATCGGCTACAAGCAGATCAACAAGCGCACCGGCAAGGACGTGGCCCGCGAGAATATCGTGCGCGGCTTCGAGTACGAGAAGGACCACTACGTCGTCCTGTCGGACGACGAAATCCGTTCGGCGAATCCCGAGTCGACGCAGACGGTCGACATTCTCGCGTTCGTCGACGCCCCCGACATCTCGTTCCTCTATCTCGACACGCCGTATTTCCTGACGCCCGATCGCAAGGGTGAAAAAGTGTATGCGCTGCTGCGCGAGGCGATGACGGCATCGAGCAAGATCGGCGTCGCGAGTGTCGTGCTGCACAACAAGCAGCATCTGGCGGCGCTGATTCCGCTCGGTCCCGTGCTTGCGTTGAACACGCTGCGCTGGGCCGACGAGGTGCGCAGTCTCGATGAATTCAACGTGCCGCCCGAAGGCATGAAGTCAGCCGGCGTGTCGACGAAAGAACTCGACATGGCGAAAAAGCTGATCGACGACATGACCGAGAGGTGGGACCCGATGCAGTATCACGATACGTTTCGCGACGACATCATGGCGCTCGTCGAGCGCAAGATTCGCTTGGGCAAGACCGAGGAGGTCACCGAAGTCGAAACGCCGCACGAGTCGCGCAGGTCCGCCGACATTCTCGACCTGTCCGATCTGCTCAAGCGCAGCCTCGGCCGCGGCAAGGGCAAACAGGCGGTCACCGGCCGCAAGCGCGCCGGCGACGAGGACGACGAGACCGGCGGCAGCAAAGGCGGGTCCGATGCAGAACTGGTTGTGCCTGGACGCAAAAAGCCCCGCGCTGCAAGTACGGCGCGCCGTCGCGGCGGAAGTGGCAGCAGTAGCGGTCGCGCCACATCGAAAACTACGGCAACGGCACGCAAACGGCGCGCGGCGGCCTGAGCACGCGGCCGACCCGCCTGTCGGACCCAACGCACCGAAACCATCGCCATGACCGACCGACTCGACCTCTATCACCGCAAGCGCCGCTTCGAGGAGACGCCGGAGCCGGCCGGCGCGACGACCCGCAAGCGCGCGGGAAGCAAGACCGGCAAGCGCGCGCACGAAGCCTCGCCCCACACGCTTTCCTACGTGATCCAGGAGCACGACGCGCGACGTCTGCACTACGACTTCCGGCTCGAACTGAACGGCGCATTGCTGTCGTGGGCGGTGCCGAAAGGGCCGAGCCTCGATCCGTCGGTGAAGCGGCTCGCGGTGCACGTCGAGGATCATCCGGTCGAATACGGTACGTTCGAAGGCGAGATTCCGCCCGGCAACTACGGCGCGGGTACCGTGATCGTTTGGGATCGCGGCACGTGGGAGCCGGCCGGCGGCGCGACCGAAGCCGCACGGGCGTATGCGGCCGGCAAGCTCAAGTTTCATTTGCACGGCGAGAAGCTGCACGGCGGCTGGACGCTCGTACGCAGCCATATGCGCGGCAGCGGCGACAAGGAGCAATGGTTGCTGATCAAGGAGCGCGACGAGGAAGCCCGCGCCGAAAGCGACTACGACGTGCTAAAGAAGCTGCCAGGCAGCGTGCTGCCCGATGGCGCGTCGAAAGATAGGAAGGCGAAGCAACCGAAAGCGGATACGGCAACGAAAACATCGCGCGACGGCAAAGCCGCGAGCAAGCCGGCGAAGTCGGCATCCTCGCGCAGCGCCGCCGATCCCAAACGCCCCGACCTCATCGCGACGCGCAGCGCGCAGTCGCTGCGCGAGCTCGCGGCGTCGCCATCCATAGATGGCGCGGTCAAGGCCGCGTTGCCCGCGAGCTTGAAGCCGCAACTGGCGACGCTCGTCGATACCGCACCACCCGGCGACGATTGGCTCTACGAAATCAAGTTCGACGGCTACCGCGTGCTCGCGCGCATCAACCATGCCTCGAAGGCAAAGAGCGGTGCGCTCAGCATTGTCACGCGCAATGGCAACGATTGGAGCGCAAAGTTCAGCAGGCAGATCGAGGCCTTCGCGGACCTGGACGTGCAAAGCGCGTGGCTCGACGGCGAGGCGGTCGTGCTCGACGAACGCGACGTGCCGAACTTCCAGGCGCTGCAAAATGCGTTCGACGCGGATCGCCCCCAGGACATCGTGATCTATCTGTTCGACCTGCCGTTTCTGAATGGCTACGACCTGCGCGGCGTCCCGCTCGAACAGCGTCGCGCGATCCTGCGCGCGCTGCTCGAAGGCGTCGACGATCGCGTGCTGCGTTTCTCGAACGATTTCGCGTTCAGTGCCGACGAATTGCTCAAGAGCGCGTGCGACATGGCACTCGAAGGCATCATCGGCAAGCGGCGCGACAGCCGCTATGTCTCGGGGCGCGCGCCGTCGTGGATCAAGCTGAAGTGCCGGCGCCGCCAGGAATTCGTGATCGGCGGGTATTCGGAGCCGAGCGGTAGTCGCGCGGTGCTTGGCGCGCTACTGCTCGGCGTCTACGACGGCGACGGCCGGCTGCAGTACGCCGGGCGCGTCGGCACTGGGTTCGACGCCGCGCTGCTGCATTCGGTCAAGCAGGCGCTCGACGCGCACGCGAGCAAGCGCATGCCGTTCGCGAGCGAGCCGCGCGAGCGTAGCCGCACGCCCGTGCATTGGGTCGAGCCGGTGCTCGTCGCCGAATGCAACTTCGCCGAATGGACGAGCGACGGCATCGTGCGCCAGGCGTCGTTCGTCAGCCTGCGCGACGACAAGCCGGCGCGCCAGATCGTCAGGGAAACCGCCCGACAAGGAGCCGACGTGCAACAGCAGACCGAAACCGCTTCCGATGACGATGCACCGCAAAAAAGCGCTCCGAAAAAACGCGCGGCCAAAGAGACCGCCAGGTCCGCCACGGAAAGCGCACCTGCTCGCAGCACGGCAACGCGCTCGCGCGCGCAGCGCGAGATCGCTGGCGTGCGCATCTCGCATCCCGATCGCGTGATCGATAAAAGCAGCGGCGCGAGCAAACTCGAACTCGTGCAGTACTACGAATCCATCGCCGAATGGATGCTGCCGCATCTGCGCGAGCGACCAGTCGCGCTGGTGCGCGCGCCCGAGGATATCGGCGGCGAGCTGTTCTTCCAGAGGCACAGCCAGAAGCTGTCGATTCCACACGTGACACAGCACGAGGGGCTCGATCCAGGCCATCCGCCGCTGATTACGATCGACACGCTCGCCGGGCTGGTCGGCGCCGCGCAGATGGGCACCGTCGAATTTCATACATGGAATGCGCTCGCGTCGAATATCGAAAAGCCCGATCGCATGGTGTTCGATCTCGACCCGGACGCGTCGCTCGGCTGGGCGCGCATGATCGAGGCCGCGCAACTGACGCGCTCGCTGCTCGACGAACTGGGCCTGAAGTCGTTCTGCAAGACGAGCGGCGGCAAGGGCTTGCACGTGGTGGTGCCGCTCGCGAAGCAGGCTGGTTGGGATGAAGTGAAGGATTTCTCGCAGGCGCTCGCGCAGCATATGGCGAAGACGTTGCCGCAGTACTTCAGCGCGAAGATGGGCGCGCAGAATCGCAAGAAGAAGATTTTCATCGACTATCTGCGCAACAACCGCGGCTCGAGCACGGTGGTCGCATTCTCGGTGCGCGCGCGCCCCGGGCTCGGCATATCGATGCCGCTCGCGTGGGACGAACTCGAGAGCACGACGAGCGGCGATCAATGGAACATTCACAACGTTCACGAGCGCGTGGACAGCCTCAAAAGCGACCCGTGGGCCGATTACGCGAAGATGCGTCAACGCATCACCGCGGCGATGAAAGAACGTCTGGGTGACGCGTCATGAGCGATCGTCCGGCTGGCTGAATTCAACCGCGAATTCTCCGTGCCGACTCTGCAGGCAAACGCGATTCGCGAAGGAGCCATGTCATGAAGACCTTGCCGCAATCGACGGATGGCGACCCGCAAGCGAGCCGGCAAGCCGACCCGCACGCGAAACGTCCGCGTTCGCTGCCGCAAGCCGAGGCGCCGCTGCCGCATGAAACCGACCAGCATCCAGAGTCGCAACACGAGGACCATCCGCGCCATGTCGGCAAGCAGGCGCATAAGGATGTCGAGCATGAGCTGCAGGATACCGACCGCCGCGGCCGCGAGGAGTACCAGCAGCGCACGCAGAACGGCTCGCATACCGACGTGAATTCGGTTCGCAAGCTCGGCGGCGCGATCGGCAAGCTCGTGCTGGCCGGCTTTCGAGATGAAGTCGACGCGCAGAAAGCGCGTCCCCGCAAGCGGGTTAACACCCGAGCCGACACGACACGCGCGGCATCGCGCTTGGCGTTAGACTGACGACGCAGCATGCCAAAACGGTTGCGTGTCTTGCGGCGAGGCAAGCCGGTTTAGCCCGGCCTGAGCCGGGCCGTGCGCGAACAGCGCACAGGCAGTCGCACCGACGCGAGCGCGCAGCGGCACAACAACGAGGTGACAGTATGAGCTTTCGCTTCAAACTCTCCGCCGTTTCCGTTGTCGCTTCTCTCGCCTGCGCGCTCGTGCCGGCTGCTCGCGCAGCCACGCCGATCACGGTGACCAACCAGGCCGCGCTGGACGGTCCGATTCGCTACACCGTTCGCGTCACGTCGAAACAGTTCGGCAATTCCCAGGAAACCCGCACGATCCGCTCGGGCGAATCGGACGACTTCACGTGGAAGACCGTACCGCCCGGCGGTCCGGTGCCAGGCACGGACGCGTGCCCGGACTATTCGTCGCTACCGGTCGACGCGAACGGCGCGATGATCCGCCAGACGCAGATTCGCTTCGCGCCGGTGGTGTCGAACGATGGCACCGCGACCGTGCAACTGAGCTTCCAGGCGCAAACGCCGCATGGCGTGAAAACGGTGACAAGCGGCGGCAAGACGCTCAAGTGTCCGAACGATGTGCGCATGAGCCAGATCGTGCGTTTCACGATGCCGGTCAATGGCACGACGAAAACGCTGACGCTGAGCGACGGCACCGAGGTGGCGGTCACCGCAAAGCGTTGACGACGAGCGGGCAGCGTGACGGCTGGGTCCTCGACCCGTAGCGTGCGCTAGCGCATCATCCTTAACGCGCCGCGCGCTCGACCAGCCGCGCCGGCAAGAATTGATGCCCGGCCGAAAAGAGCCGCCGGTACGTGAGCAGCACCGCGCCCACGGTCCCCAGCGCCGACGCCGCCGCGATCAGAAACATGATGACGATCTGATAACGCACCGCCTGCAATGGCGACTGGCCAGCCAGCACCTGACCCGTCATCATGCCGGGCAGACTCACGACGCCGACCACCGCCATCTGGTTCAACGTCGGCATCATGCCCGCGCGCACCGCCTGACGGGCCGGCGCCTGCGCGGCCTCCCAGCGCGTCGCACCGAGCGCGAGCGCCATGTCGACGCGGTCGCGCCGCGCAGTCAGCTCCTCGATCATCCGCTCGATGCCAAGCGATACGCCGGTCAGCGTGTTGCCGAGGATCATGCCGAGAATCGGAATCGCATATTGCGGCGCGTACCACGGATGAATGCGGATCACGACGAACAGTCCCACCGCAGCCACGAGCCATGAGCTGACCCAGATCGACAGCACGCTGTCGGCGCGCTGCCCGGCATAGGTGCGGCTGCCGCGCTGCGCGCCGGCGAAACCGGCGATCAGTGTCATCACGATCATCAGTGGCAGCACGACGTACCAGCGGTCGAAACGGAACACCCAGCCGAGCACATAGCCGATCGCGAGCAGCTGGACGACGGTGCGCACCGCCGCCCATGCGAGCTTGCGCTCGAGATCGAGCTTCAACGCGACCGACACCGCGCCATTCACGACGATCAGCAGCGTCGCGATCGCGACGTCCGACAAGCTGAGATTCTGCAGGGTCATGGGCGGGGCTCCCGAGGCAGGTCTTCAACAACGCGTTGGTCCGCGCCGCGGCGCGCGGCAGTGTCTTCGGCGAGTACGCCGGCGCGCATCGTCAGATGCCGCTCGCTCATGCGTTCCGCCTGCTCCAGATCGTGCGACACCCACATCGACGCATGACGTCCTGGCGCGGCATCGAACCACGCCTGCACGAGCGCTTCGATCGCCCGCGACGACGCGGGATCGAGCGAGGCGGTCGGTTCGTCGAGCAACAGTACTTCGGGCGCGAGTTGGAGCACGCGGATCAGCGCGGCGATCTGCGCTTCGCCGCCCGACAGCTCGCTCGCACGCTTGCCGAGAAAGTCCTCGCCGCGGCCGGCCTGGATGGCGAGCGCGGCCGCCCGGGCGCGATCGAAGCGCACGTCGCGATACGCGCGCAACTCGAACGGATAGCGCAGATTGTCTTCGACGCTGCCGTCGATCAGCGCGGGCCGCTGCCGGATATAGGCCACGTTGCGCCGGTAGCGCGGAATCGCCGTGCGCTCGACTGGCGCGCCATGCCACAGCATGCGCCCCGCATCGATCGGATCGAGCAGTGCGAGCGCGCGCAGAAACACGCTCTTGCCTGAGCCGGACGGTCCGGTAATCGCGACGCGCTCGCCGGCGCGCAGTGCGAAGGTGGTCGGCTGCAATAGCGTCTGGCCGCGCTGCGCATCGCGCCGCACGATGCCGTCCGCGAGGACGAAGGGAACATCGGTCATGGTTGGATCGTCATGGAGAGGGGGTAGCGGCGACGGTACGTTATCGGCCATGATTCTTCGATGCCGGCGCGACGGCGTCAATGCGCAGGCTGGGCTGTCGGCAAAGTGTGCGCCATGATAAAACGGCGACGCGCGAAAACGTGCGACAACGCGCGGCGCTTCACTGCCGCGCGCCAGGCACGATAACTGCTGCACGTTGCACAACGTAGAACAACAAGCGGAGTTTCTTGATGGCAGGGTCGAGCAGTATCGGACGACGGATCGGAATAATCTTTGCATGGCTGCTGGCGACACTCGTGATCCTGATTGTTGCGCTGGTCATCTTTATCCTGACCTTCGACTGGAACCGCGCGCGGCCTTACATCGATGGCAAGGTCAGCCAGGCGATCGGCCGGCCGTTCGCGATCAACGGCGATCTGAAGGTCGGCTGGCGTCATCCGGTCGGCGAGACCGGCTGGCGCAGCTGGGTGCCCTGGCCGCGCTTTTCGGCGGTCAACATCACGATCGGCAATCCCGACTGGACCAGACAGCCGCAGTTCGCGACGCTCGACGAAATCGGCTTCGAGGTCAAGGCGCTGCCGCTGCTCGCGCATGACATCGTGATTCCGGCGATCGACCTCGTGAATCCGTCGGTCGATCTCGAACGTCTGGCCGATGGGCGCAACAACTGGACCTTCAAGCTGCCGTCGTCGAGCGGACCGTCGGAATGGACGCTCGATCTGCACGATATCGGGTTCGCGAAGGGCAATCTCGCGCTGTCGGATCAGCAAAAGAAGATCGACCTGCAGATGGTCGTCGATACGCTCGGGCAGCCGATTCCGCTCGGCGACGCGCTCAAGCAGCAGGAGGCGGCCTCGCGCAGCGCGTCCGCCCAGGCG
>ABYL01000113.1 GCA_000173575.1 Burkholderia sp. H160
CCGCCAGCGCCACGGCATTCCCGCCGCGGCGCTCACCGGTGAAGCGCGCGTCGTCGCGGCCAGCATCGGCGTGACCGGGCTCGATGCGGCCCGCGCGAACCGACGCCGTTCGAGATATCGCAGATACAACCGGTAGAGCAGATAGACGAGCGCCACGGCGAGAAGAATATCGGCGATCGTGCCGCCGCGTCGCTCGACGAACATGCGCAGCATGTGCAGTTCACGTTCCACCGCCGCGCCGCCGAGCAGCCAGAATGCCGCCCATGCGGTCACGCTCGCCAGATCCCACAGTGCGTAGATATGGATATCGACGGCCGTTGTACCCATTAGCGGCGGCGTGATCAGACCGAGCCCTGGCACGAACTTCGAGATCGACACGAGCGGCACGCCGTAGCGTTCGAACAGCGAGCGCGCCGTTTCGAGCTTCGCATCGACGGCGGGCGACAGGCGGCCGAGCCAAGCGAGCAGCTTGCGGCCATACAGCCGGCCGGCCGCGAACCAGGTGCCGTCGCCAATCGATGCGCCCAGCACGGCCGCGCCGAGGATCGGCCAGAACGACAGCGTGCCTGCGGCGATCGCCGAGCCCGCGAAGAGCAGCGTCGGCACGGCCGGAATCGGTACACCGAGGCGCGTCAGCAGGACGTTGACGAACACGATCGCGCTGCCCCAGGTTGAAACCGCCGACAACGGAAACTCGACCAATTGAGGCGCTCCTGTTGCTGCTGGTGAACCGGCATGCCTGCGCAAAGCCCTGCGCGGGTGCTGCCGTCGACGGCCGATGCGATGCGCTGGCCCACAAACCGTCAAGACGCAACTAACTGTCAAACCCGCGTGCTCACCGCGACATTGCCGGCGTGCGTGAGGAGAGTGCGCGCGAAGCGCAAGGTCGATTCGCAATGGAGGGGGCGGTATCGTCAGCGAACCGCCCCGCCGATGTTCACCCCGTCAGGTATTCGGCACCGACATCACGCCCGGATTTCCGACGATCGCCAGAAATTCCCGCCGCGTCGACGGATCGGTGCGGAACGTGCCCAGCATGCGCGACGTGACCATCGTGACGCCGGCCTTATGCACGCCACGCGTCGACATGCACTGATGTGCGGCTTCGAGAATCACGCCGACACCGACCGGCTGTAGCACGTCGTTGAGCGTATCGGCGATCTGCACGGTCATCTTTTCCTGAATCTGCAGCCGCTTCGCGAACGCATCGACGAGACGCGCGAGCTTCGAAATGCCGACCACGCGATGACTCGGCAGATACGCGACGTGCGCGCGTCCGATGATCGGCACCATATGGTGCTCGCAATAGCTTTCGAAGCGGATGTCCTTCAGCACGATCATTTCGTCGTAGCCATCCACTTCGGAGAAGGTTCGCGCGAGGATTTCGCGCGGATCGATCTGATAGCCGGCGAAGAACTCTTGATAAGAGCGCACCACGCGCGCAGGCGTGTCGATCAGGCCTTCGCGGTTGGGATCGTCGCCGGCCCAGCGCAGCAGCACGCGTACGGCTGCCTCAGCTTCTTCGCGGCTCGGGCGTTCGACGGCCGCTGCGGGTTTGGTTTTCTTTGCCTTGCTGCTGGTCATGCGTCGTCCTCCTGGATCGCGCGTCGATGCGGCGCGGGGCGCGGGGTCAGTAACGGAACTCATTGTTCCATGTTTTGCGCCCGAAGGTGCCGATGCCCCTTGTGTCGCCGGGGCGGTCGCGCGTGTGCTTCAAACGGCTACTTCGGCCACTCGTCCATCGCATCGTTGAACAGCTCGGCGACGACGCCTCGCAGCCAGCTGAGGCGCGGATCGTTATGAAACTTGCGATGCCAGTGCTGCCGCAGATCGAAGCGCGGCAACGGCAGCGGCGGCTCGACCAGCATGATCGACGCATGTTCCGACACGTACGCGAAGCCGATCGCGTGCGGCACGGTCGCAAGCAGATCGGTGCGCGCGAGGATGAACGGCAGGCTCATGAAGTGCGGCGTCTCGAGCACCGCGCGTCGCTTGATGCGCTTCTTTTCAAGGTACTGCTCGAGCACTTCCTGGCTGCGACCCTCGGCGCGCACGACCGCGTGCCCGGATGCGACGTATTGCTCGAGCGTGAGCGGCCCCTTCGACAGCGGATGTCCGCTGCGCATCAGGCAGATGAAGCGATGCGTGAACAGCCGCTGCTGGAAGAAGTTGTTGCCCGACAGGTCCGGAAAATAGCCGACGGCGAGATCGACATCGCCCGATTCGAGCCCGCGTTCCACCTCCGACGGCGACAGCGTGACCGAGCGCAGATTCGCGGACGGCGCGCGCTCGGCGAATAGCTGCAAAAGACGCGGCAGAAAAACGATCTCGCCGACGTCGGACAGCGCGATCGAGAACGTGTGCGTGCTCGTCGCCGGATTGAAGTCCTGCACGTCGAGCATGCCTTTCTCGATGCGCAGTAGCGCGTCGCGCGCGGCGGGCAGGATCGCGAGCGCGCGCGGCGTCGGCTCCATGCCTTTGGACGTGCGCACGAACAGCGGATCGTCGAAGTATTCGCGCAGGCGGCCGAGCGCGGTGCTTACGCGCGGCTGGCTCACGCCGAGTTGCTCGGCGGCGCGGCTCACGTTGCGCGTATCTTCCATCGCGACCAGATAGGGGATCAGATTCAGATCCAGATGTGTCTCGGACATGCTAGTTATGGCTCGCGGGGCAGGCGAGGCAAAGCGGTGCCTATGCCGTATCGCTATAGAGCCTAGTTGAAAAATCGCCCGTAAGCATAGTGGGATTTTGCGCGGCCGGCTTTTTCGCGCGCAGGCCGGGCGCGGCGCAGGCCTTCGCCGCCGCGCGGAGCGACCTATGATGAAGGGGATTTCCCCGCCTTGACAACGCGCCCAAAGGACAACCATAATCGCCGGTGCGTTCGCTAAACGAATCACTGTTCATGTAACGAACAATTCAGCGGCGAATCAATCGAAGGCGCCAGCCCGCTCTCCACCTCGCGAGCCGTCGCCAGCATGCCCGGAGATTGCTTCCGCGCGAGCCTTGCCGGTTAAGGCTGTCAGCCCAGCGGCACGTTGCGCCCCCAAAGGAAATTCGACATGATCAACAAGATTTTCGAGACACTTCAATCGGCAGTCGCCGATGTTCACGACGGCGCGACCGTCATGATCGGCGGCTTCGGCACGGCCGGCATGCCGTCCGAGCTGATCGACGCGCTGATCGAGCAGGGCGCGCGCGACCTGACCATCGTCAACAACAACGCCGGTAACGGCGACATCGGCCTCGCGGCGCTGCTGAAGGCCAAGCGCGTGCGCAAGATCATCTGCTCGTTCCCCCGTCAGACCGACTCGTATGTATTCGACGCGCTGTATCGCGCCGGCGAAATCGAACTCGAACTCGTGCCGCAAGGCAACCTCGCCGAGCGCATCCGCGCGGCGGGCGCGGGCATCGGCGGCTTCTTCACGCCGACCGCGTACGGCACCAAGCTCGCCGAAGGCAAGGAAACCCGCCTGATCGACGGCCGTCACTACGTGCTCGAGTCGCCGCTGCATGCGGACTTCGCGCTGATCAAGGCGTACAAGGGCGACCGCTGGGGCAACCTGATCTATCGCAAGACGGCGCGTAACTTCGGGCCGATCATGGCGAGCGCCGCGAAGACCGCAATCGTGCAGGTGTCGGAAGTGGTGTCGCTCGGCGCTCTCGATCCGGAAGTCATCGTCACGCCCGGCATTTTCGTGCAACGCGTGATCGAAGTGCCGCAAGCGGCGCATCTCCCGACGCCCAATCCTCACGACGCTGCTGCCTGACCCCGAGACCGACATGAAGAAACTGACCCGCGATGAAATGGCCAAGCGCGTTGCCCAGGACATCCCTGAAGGCGCTTATGTGAACCTCGGCATCGGCGTGCCGACGCTGGTGGCGAACCACCTCGCCGCCGACAAGGAAATCTTCCTGCATAGCGAAAACGGTCTGCTCGGCATGGGCCCGGCACCGGCGAAGGGCGAGGAAGACGACGAACTGATCAACGCCGGCAAACAGCACGTCACGCTGCTGACGGGCGGCGCCTTTTTCCATCACGCGGATTCGTTCGCGATGATGCGCGGCGGTCACCTGGACTTCTGCGTGCTCGGCGCGTTTCAGGTGTCGGCTAAGGGCGACCTCGCGAACTGGCACACCGGCGCGCCCGACGCGATTCCGGCGGTCGGCGGCGCGATGGACCTCGCGATCGGCGCGAAGCAGGTCTACGTGATGATGGAGCACCTGACCAAGCAGGGCGAAAGCAAGATCACCGCCGAGTGCTCGTACCCGGTCACCGGTATCGGCTGCGTGACCCGTATCTATACGGACCTCGCGATGATCGACGTCACGAAGGAAGGCCTCGTCGTGCGCGGGATTTTCACGGATATCGGCTTCGACGAACTGCTGAAGCTGACCGGCGTGCCGATGACCGACGGCACGCAGGCTGCGCGCGCGGCCTGATGGGTGGCTGTGGCGTCGCGGCGGCGGCCTGCTCGACGGCCGTACCGATGGCGCTTCGTTTGAAGGCAGCTTTACGTCGCATCCGCGCGTTGCGCGGCGTGGCACGAACAGGCCAGCGCTGACGGGGCAATCTCCCCGTCAGCGCTGGCTTGGCAACTTCGGCGACGTGCTCGCTGCGTTTGGCGCACAATACGCACCACATGCCGCGGCACACGCACGGCACCGCGCAGTAACCCTGCCTGCTTCGAGCCGCCGCGCGCCGCTTCTTCACTTCCGATTCCCTCGAACATCGACGTCACCATGCTCGACTCCAGCGCCCGTCTGACTGGCCTTCTTTGCGGCACGCAGCCGATGAACGACATCTGGGCGCCGCGTGCCACGCTGCAACGGATGCTCGACGTCGAAGCCGCGCTCGCGCGCGCTTCGGCCGCCCATCAAGTCATTCCCGAGTCCGCCGTCCCCGCGATCGAAGCCGCCTGCCAGGCCGATCAGCTCGACGCCGATGCGCTCGCACGCGACGCAGCGCTCGGCGGCAACCTCGCGATTCCGCTCGTCAAGCAACTGACCGCGCGCGTCAAAGCCGCCGATGCCGAAGCGGGCAAATACGTGCATTGGGGCGCGACGAGCCAGGACATCATCGACACCGCGACGGTGCTGCAACTGCGCGACACCTTCGACCTGCTCGACCGCAGCCTGCAATCCACCTGTGACGCAATCGCGAAACTCGCGGCCACCCATCGCGCGACGCCGATGATTGGCCGCACGTGGCTGCAACAGGCGCTGCCGATCACGCTCGGCCTCAAATTCGCGCAATGGCTCGACGCGCTGTTGCGTCATCGCGAGCGGCTCGATGCGCTGCGCGAGCGTGTGCTCGTGCTGCAATTCGGCGGCGCGGCCGGCACGCTCGCGAGTCTGCGCGAGGCGGCGCCGCAGGTCACGCAATCGCTCGCCAACGAACTCGGCCTCGCGGTCCCGACCTTGCCGTGGCACACGCAACGCGACCGCATCGCTGAAACGGCGTCGCTGTTCGGCATGCTGATCGGTACGCTCGGCAAGATCGCGCGCGATGTTTCGCTGCAGATGCAAACCGAAATCGACGAACTCGCCGAGCCCGCCGCGGCCGGCAAGGGCGGTTCATCGACGATGCCGCACAAGCGCAACCCGGTCGGCTGCGCGGCGGTGCTGACGGCCGCGACGCGCGCGCCGGGACTGGTGGCAACCGTATTCGCCGGCATGGTGCAGGAGCACGAACGCGCGCTCGGCGGCTGGCAGGCCGAATGGGACGCGCTGCCCGATCTCGCGCGCCTCGCGGGCGGCGCGCTCGCGAACATCGAACAGATCGCCGCGGGTTTGAACGTCAACGAGGCGCGCCTCGCCGCGAATCTCGACGTCACGCACGGCCTGATCCTCGGCGAAGCGGTGATGCTCGCACTTGGCGACAGCATCGGCCGGCTCGACGCGCATCATCTGGTCGAGCGTGCGTCGAAGGCGGCGATCCGCGATGGCAAGACGCTGTACGACGTGCTCGCTGCCGACCCGGCCGTCACCGAACATCTTTCGCTCGAGCGCCTGAAGCAGCTGCTCGATCCCGCTCAATACGTCGGCCAGGCGCACGCATATGTCGACGCCGCGCTGGCGCTTCACACCACGCGCGCGCAGCGCGCCCATTCCAAGGAGTAACCGGCATGCCTTACGCCGCAGTCAACGGCACCGAGCTTCACTATCGTATCGACGGCGATCGTCACGGCCACGCGCCGTGGCTCGTGCTGTCGAATTCGCTCGGCAGCGATATGTCCATGTGGTCGCCGCAGGTCGCGGCGTTGTCGAAGCACTTCCGCGTACTGCGCTACGACACGCGCGGCCACGGTCATTCGGAAGCGCCGAAGGGGCCGTACACGATCGACCAGCTGAGCGGCGACGTGCTCGGCCTGATGGATACGCTGAAGATCGCGCGTGCGAATTTCTGTGGCCTGTCGATGGGCGGCCTGACCGGCATCGCGCTCGCCGCGCGTCACGGCGACCGCTTCGAGCGCGTCGTGGTGTCCAACACGGCCGCGCGCATCGGTTCGCCCGAAGTGTGGGTGCCGCGTGCCGCGAAAGCGCGCACCGAAGGCATGTTCGCGCTTGCCGATGCCGTGCTGCCGCGCTGGTTCACGGCAGACTTCATCGAGCGCGAAAAGGTCGTCATGGCGATGATCCGCGACGTGTTCGTGCATACGGACAAGGAAGGCTACGCATCGAACTGCGACGCGATCGACGCGGCCGATCTTCGCCCCGAAACGCCGGGCATCAAGCTGCCGACGCTCGTGATCAGCGGCACGCACGACCTCGCCGCCACGCCCGCGCAAGGCCGCGAACTCGCGCAGGCGATCCCGGGCGCGCGCTACGTCGAACTCGACGCCTCGCATATTTCCAACATCGAGAAGGTTGACGAGTTCACGAAGACCGTGCTCGACTTCCTGACGGAGGCCAAATGAACGACGAAGACCGTTACGAAGCCGGCATGGAGGTGCGCCGCGCGGTGCTGGGCAACGCACACGTGGACCGTTCGCTCGCTAACCGCACCGAGCTGACCGAGGAATTCCAGAACCTGATCACGCGCTATGCGTGGGGCGAGATCTGGACGCGTGAAGGTCTGCCGCGTCATACGCGCAGCCTGTTGACGATCGCGATGATGGTTGCGTTGAATCGCAGCGAAGAACTCGCTCTGCACTTGCGCGCTGCGAAGAACAACGGCGTGACGCGCGAGCAGATCAAGGAAGTGCTGCTGCAGACAGCGATTTATGTCGGCGTGCCGGCGGCCAACTCCGCGTTTCATCTGGCCGACAAGCTGTTCCGCGAGGACGATGCGGCGGCGAAGTCGTAAAGACAGGGCGCTGTAGTTTTCCGCTTCATTCAGCAAACGCGCGACGGATATCTCCGTCGCGCTGATCAGGACTGTCTTGCGTTCAGTGCAGGCCAGCGGGCCAGGGCAATGAACCACAGCAGAATGACGTTCACCACCGGAATGAAGGCAAGCAGCGACCAGGCTCCCGCATATCCCGCCTTCTTCAGGATCAGCCATAGCGGGATAATCTCCGCGATGACGACAACAAGAACAAACACCAGCCAGTGCCATATGGAAAGAGCGCCCATGCATACCTCCATTTTTTAAAGTTGACGGGCAGAGCTGAGTATAACGACACAAGGCTGACTCCTTTCTCAATGTTTCCGGCTGCGATCGATGCCGCACATCCGCTGCGCTTCACGCGCTTAGTCCTGCAACGCGATCAGGTTTCCGTATGGCCGCATCCCCGTCGCCGGTGATGCCGGGAAGATCGTCAGCAGCCGCTGCGTCAAGCCCGGCTGTAGCGGCTCCATCAGCTCCGCTGGCGGCGGCGCCAGTACCGGACAGACCACCGCCACCGGCTCGAGCGGCGTAGGCTGCGACGGCGACGGGCAGCCGGACAGCGCCACTCAGCACATCAGCACGCAGGGCAGCAATCGTCTTCCGGGCTTCATGCTGTTCCTCCCGCAGCCGGGCGTGTAGCGCGGCAACCTACGACGCGCCGCTCGCAGGCAAAAAAAGACCCGCGCGATGCGGGTCCGGGTCTGACCTGGCGCGGGTCACTCGATCTGCCTGTACCGAGTGTCCCCGCGGCCAAGCTGCAACTGTTTCGAAACGATAAGAAACTGTTCGTCACTAATCGTACACTCCCGTTCGCCTATCTTATACACAGCAACCAGCTTGATCTTATTTCCATTTCGCTCCTCAAAGGTGATCTGATAGACCCCGCGCCACATTGGTTCGCCATCCTCATATAAGCCGATCTTCTCGGACGCCAGTCGCACGGCTCTTGTTTTCGTAGCATCGAAATCCAGCGAGAGGATGTCAGTTTTTCTTAGCGCCATCTGGGCCACATAGGCTGGAAACCGGTCGCCGCATGGGGGGTATGGGCCGGTTTCCGCCAGGCATAGCGCGGGAAGGGATAGCAGCAGGACTGCAAAAGCGCGTTTCATGGATTCAAAGGGCCTCACTCTATCTGCTTGAAAATTCTGTCGTTCTCGACTCCTGGCAACAAATGCTTCGAAACGACAAAGACCTCTACGGAACTCATCGAGCATTCAAATTCGCCAGCGTCGTCCACAGTAATCACCTTGACCTTGTTTCCGTTTTTTTCATGGAAAGTAATGTGATAGACCTCACGCCACAGTTGTTCGCCATCCTCATATTTTCCAATTTTCTCGGACGCCAGTTGCACGGCTTCGGTTTTCGTATAGTCGATACTGCCAAGGATGCCAGCGTTTTTTAGCCTCCCTTCTGCGATGTTGGTCGGCCACCTGTCGCATGGCGGGTTCGGTCTGCCTTGCGCCAGGCATAGCGCGGGAAGGGATAGCAGCAGGATTGCAAAAGCGTGTTTCATGGATTCAAAGCGCCTCACTCTATCTGCTTGAATACTCTGTCGGCGTCGCGTGATGGCAAATGACCTGAAACAATAAAGACGTCAACCCCACCTATCGAGCATTCAAATTCGCCTGCTGCTTCGTTTATGGCAATTACCTTGACCTTGTTTCCGTTTTTTTCGTGGAAGGTGATGTGATAGACCTCACGCCACAACTGTTCGCCATCCTCATATTTTCCTATTTTTTCTGACGCGAGTTGCACGGCTTGGGTTTTCGTATAGTCGATACTGCCAAGCATGCCTGAGTCTTTTAGGCTGTTTTCTGCGATGTTGGTCGGCCAGCTGTCGCATGGCGGGTTCGGTCTGCCTTGCGCCAGGCATAGCGCGGGAAGGGATAGTAGCAGGAGTGCAAGAGCGCGTTTCATGGATGTTCCACACTAAGCATTCTGTCCCCACTGTTCCAGATTTGCTCCCGGAATGGCAAGCGCAGAACGATACACCCATTTGACGCGTTGCCGGGTTCCTTCATGCTGTCGCCGTGGATCATGAAGCCGTCGCGCCCGCCCAGGCTCGTTCCCGCAACGGGATTGAGCCGCATCGAATGCGGTCCAGTTTTGGGGTGCGGAAACGGTGCCGTAATTTCATACAGGCCAACGGGGATCGGTCCTTTGTCGCGGACATACTGGCTACTGTGTTTATTCTTGTGCTCTGCCTTGCCGGAATATCCCTTGTCTGTGATGTATTCGTCGTCGTGATACAACAAGTGGCTTTCGTGCTTGTAAATCCAAACCATCGTCTTTTCCTCATTGGTTGTACGAACCACCGATTACACCAGACCAACTGGTTGAACACAATTTTTAAGATATGCGTCAGTTTGATTTTCACCCCCAATGTCTCGTGTGCCGTCCCCACCAGTCTCCCGAGATCCCCTTGGGGTGGCGAACGGTCAAAACATAGGGTGAGGTTATTCAATTTCGTCCTTCACAGTGGGCCGATTCGTGGGGAAAACAGAACCACGCCGCAACGATTGACGGCGCAACGCAACGTAAGGAATGCACATCGTGGCAACGAAAAAGAATGCAAGGAATGCCGCCCCAACGAGCGCTCAAATTGCGGATGTGCAAAGGCCAGACGTTAAGAACGTCGGCGCAGTGAAGCCTCAAGCCACGAAAACCGCAGCAAATGAAACCCGCAAAACGAAAACGCCTGTTGCCGTTGTGAAGGAATGTGCGCCCTTCAGGATTGGTATCGAAGGAATCCGCACGTCACTCGCGAATCCGGCGTGCGCCGACTTTTTATGCGGTAGTCGTCGCTACAACGCTCGCCGGCATCTGCACACACACCGCGCGCAGCACCGTCTCCTTGATCACCTCGCGCCAATGCGCGAGCGCCGCCTTGTTCATCAACGGCTCGCCGAGAAACGCACCGAGCGTGTACTGATTGGCGTTATAGAAATAGCCGAGCGACGCAATCATCAGATACACATCACGCGCCCCGATATCGGCGCGAAACACTTCTTGCGCGCGTCCCGCGTCCAATAGCTTCTGCACGACAGAAATCGCGTAGCCCGAAATCTCCTTGAGCTTCAGCGATTTTTTCGCATGTTTGCCCTGGTGCAGGTTTTCACTCGACAGCAGCGTGACGAACTCCGGGTGATCGAGGTAGTACTGCCAGACGAATTCGACCATCTGTTCGAGTCCGTGCACCGGATCGCGCAAATCGAGATCGAGTTTGCTTTCCGCCTCGTTGAACTGCGTGTAGATCGTCTCCAGCACTTCGATGAACAACTGTTCCTTGCTACCGAAGTAGTAATAGATCATCCGGTCGTGGGAACGCGCGGCCTTCGAAATGCTTTCGATGCGGCCGCTCGCATAACCCTGCTTCGCGAACACCCTGATGGCCGCTTTCAGGATCTTGGCACGCGTGTCCTGCGCCTGCTTCGCGCGGATACCGATGGCGCCCGGCTTGCGGGCGGCGGTGGGACTCATGACGGTCTCGAATCTCTTTGTCAGCGTATGTTTGAACGGCGGACGCGCAGACTGGCTACGCCGATGCCGCGTTGCACCATGATCCCGCGCAACGGAAAACACGTTGCACAGTCGATTTTGATCGAGTAGATTTCAATCGAGTTTGGTGTAGAAGATACTACATGAACGGTGAGTGGCCGCAACATGAAAATGGGTGGCCCACGCGAAACTGCCTTGAAGCTGGAACGATTCGCACACCGAGCAGCACTGCCAGCCATGTCGCGCCTGTGATGTCGTACGGAACCCCACGATGACAGAACATACGAAGGTCGATTACGGTGCAGAGAGTGTCGATCGCGAGACCGCGTCGACGCCGGGCCCGACCGTGCTCGAAAAGTCGGTGCCGCGCAGCGAGCGCATGGCGTCGAACAAGATCGAATGCAACGCGTGCCCGGTGCTATGCCAGATCTCGGAAGGGCGCACCGGCGCGTGCGATCGTTATGCGAATGCGGATGGGCGCTTGATACGTGTCGATCCGGTCGTGTTTCTGTCGCGCGCGAATGAGGCCGACGTCGATACGGCAGATGCGCCGATCGAATTCGGCACACCCCCCGCGGCAGACCCAGGCACCACAGAACCCGCGCTGTTCGTCACGGGCGTCGGCGCCTCGTCGACCTATCCCGACTACAAGCCCGCTCCATTTATCGTCGCGTCGAAGCTCGACGACGTCGACATGATCACCGTCGTCACCGAAGGTATCTTCAGCTATTGCAGCTTCAAGGTGAAGATCGACACCGACCGCTTCCTCGGCCCCGAACAGGCGTACGTGCGCTGCGACGGCGAGATCGTCGGTCACGTAACGACGGCCGAATACGGCTCGCAGATGCTGAGCCTCGGCGGCGTCCATCACCTGACCGGCGGCAGCAAAAAAGAAGGCCGCGTGACCTGCGACATGATGCTCGCGCTCGGTAACAAGGAAGCAGTCGAGCTCAGCATCGACGGCGGCGCGAGTCTCGTGATTCGCGCCGGCGCCGCGCCGATCGTCGACGGTGTCGAGGAGCAGCGCATGCGCGTCGGCTGCGGGTCGGCGACGATCGGTATCTTCGCGAAGCAATGGTTCGGCCACGTTGACGAAGTGGTGGTAGTCGACGATCACATCACCGGTGTGCTGACCGAGCACCAGGCGGGCCGCTGCCTGGGCATGACGCGCTCGGGGCTGAAGATACGCGGCCGTAAATCGACGCCGGGCCGCTATTTTCAGGTCGCCAATCCTGGCACCGGTTGGGGCGGCACCGACATCGAGGATCCGCTCGCGATCGTCGAGGGATTTGATCCGGCCGTCGCGAAGCCGGGCATGCGCATGCTGATGGTGTCGACGACCGGCGAGCACGCCCAATGGTACGAACTCGATGCACAACTCCTGCCGCGCATTGCGCCGATGCCCGACGCGGTGCGCCGCACGGTCGAGCGGATCGGCGAGAACTGCGAGCCGTCGCTGGCGACGGTGCTGTTTCTCGGCGGCGCGGGCGGCAGTCTGCGCGCGGGCGCGACCGAGAACCCGGTGCTGCTCACACGCGCGATCAAGCGCAAGCTCGTCAACGTCACGTGCGGCGGCGCGCCCGCCTATGTGTGGCCGGGCGGGGGCATTACCGTGATGGTCGACGTGATGCGCATGCCGGACCGTTCATTCGGCACGGTGCCGACACCGGCGATCGTCGCGCCGATCGAATTCACGATGACGTACGACACATATCGCGATCTCGGCGGCCACGTCGATGCGGTGCGTGCGTTGCAGAGCGTGCTCGCGAGTGGGCCGACGCATACCGAAGGCGCGCCGCTCGCGCGGCGCACGCTGGCGCGCGATCCGGACAATCCGTGGCCGCCCGCAGTGCTCGCTCAATCCTCTTGGCTAAAAATCACCCGATGACCCCCACCCGCACCCGGCTCGACGACCATCGCTGGCATTGGCAGCACGGCCCGATCGACCTGATCCTCGGCGCCGACGGCGAGCACGATGCGGTGCGCGCCGCGTACGACGCGTGCTGGGAGCGCTTCAGCGGCGTGTTGCAGGAGCTGGTCGGCGAATTGAACGTACTTCGACAACCGGTGCAGTCAGAGGCCGCGTTGCAGGATTGCCCGCTTAAAGGGCAGGTCGCACGGCGTATGTGGCGCGCGTGTTATCCGCATCGATCAGCCTTTATCACGCCGATGGCCGCAGTCGCGGGCAGCGTCGCCGACGAACTGATCACCGCGTTCGCGCGCGACGGCATCGCGCGCGCGTTCATCAACAACGGCGGCGACATTGCGCTGCATCTCGGCGCGGGGCAGCAATATCGCGTGGGCGTGTTCGCGGACCTCGCGCAATGGTCGGGGACGCGTTTCGCGCACGACCCTGCGCTCGACGCGCATCTGACGCTCGACGCGGAGCAACGAATCCGCGGCATCGCGACGAGCGGCTGGCGCGGCCGCAGCTTCAGCCTCGGCATCGCCGACAGCGTGACGGTCCTCGCGCGCGATGCCGCGAGCGCCGACGCCGCCGCGACGATGATCGCGAACGCGGTCGATCTCGATCACGCGGGGATCGTGCGGCGTACGGCGTCGTCGCTGAAGGACGATAGCGACCTCGGCGATCTGCTGGTGACCGTCGATGTGCCGCGTCTGCCGCAACCGCTGATCGATTTCGCACTGGCGCGCGGCGTCGATGTCGCGACGCGGCTGCGCGAGCAGGGTTCGATAGAAGGCGCCGCGCTGTTCCTGCAAGGGCGGGTGCGGGTCGCAGGCATCGACCATTCAGGCGCGTTGCCCGCAGCGCGCGCTTCACTGACAACGGAGGCTCGGTGTTCGAAATACGCCGCGTGCTGACGCACGTCGAAGACATCTTTCACGAGTTCGGCCCCGCGCCCGCGCAGCCGCTCAGGCGCGGCGCGATTGCCGCGGTGATGACGAATCCGTTCGCGGGCCGCTACGAGCCGAATATCGAACCCGCGATGGAGGCGCTGAAGCCGATCGGCTTCGATATGGCGCAGCGGCTGCTGACAGCGATGGCGGTGCCGCATGCGTCGATTGAGAGTTATGGGAAAGGCGCGATCGTCGGCGCGCGCGGCGAGTTGGAGCACGGCGCGCTGTGGCACGTACCCGGCGGCTACGCGATGCGCGAACTGCTCGAAAAGCACGGCGTGCCGACCAATGCGATCGTGCCGTCGACGAAGAAGGTCGGCGCCCCGTCCACCGCGCTCGACGTGCCGCTCACGCATGTCAACGCGAGCTACGTGCGCAGCCACTTCGACGCAATCGAAGTGCGCGTGCCCGGCGCGCCAGCCGCCGACGAGATCGTCTTTATCCTCGTGATGAGTACGGGCCAGCGTGTGCATGCGCGGGTGGGCGGGCTCGCGAAAGAGGCGATCGTCGGCAAAGACGGCTTGCGCTGAAAACGAAGCGGCGCGGCAACCACATAGCAAAACGGCAAAACAGCAAGGCATCGCAACCCGGAGAGCGGAAATGGCAATCAGGCTTCGCAAGCTGGTCGTGCAGGTCGACGAAACACGCATCGAAATGGGCCAGGCCGTCGAGCCGCCCGCGCGCCGCGCGGTCGCGATCGCGGTGATCGATAATCCGTATGCGGGCCGCTACGAGGCGAGGCTCGACGCGCTGATCGATGCGGGCGAGGAACTCGGCGCGCTGCTCGGCAAGCGCTGCGTCGAGGCGCTCGGCATCGCGCCCGGCGAAGCGCAAAGCTACGGCAAGGCGGCCATCGTCGGCGAGGCGGGCGAGCTCGAACATGCGGCCGCGATCCTGCATCCGAAGCTCGGCGCGCCGCTGCGCGCGGCGGTCGAAAAGGGCGCGGCGCTGGTGCCGTCGGCGAAGAAGATCGGCACGCTCGGCACCGCCATCGACGTGCCGCTCGGCCACAAGGACGCCGCCTACGTGCGCAGCCATTTCGACGCGATCGAGGCGCGCGTGGCCGACGCGCCGCGCGCCAACGAAATCGTCGTGGCGGTCGCGGTGACCGCGTCGGGCAGGCCGCTGCCGCGCGTCGGCGGCCTGCAGGCGAACGAGATCAAGGGCGAAGACGGTTTGCGCTGAACCATCGCTTTTTCCAGGCGCTTGTTCGCCTTTGCTTGTTGCGTGGGTTGTTTCGCTGGTAGTGTCCTGCCGTTGACGCGGGCGCGCATGGTGCCGTCCGCGCTGCAACGTCCGCCGATCGGGCCGCTGCGCATGTTGCGCACGCGCCGTTCGGCGAGCTGCCGAGGGTCGCGATGCTTTCGAATCTGCTGGTACAACTGGTCAATGGACTCGCCGACGCGTCGACGCTGTTTCTGGTCGCCGCCGGTTTGTCGTTGATCTTCGGCGTGACGCGCATCGTCAACTTTGCGCACGGCTCGTTCTATATGTTCGGCATCTACGTCGCGTACAGCATCGCGAGCCGCTTCGGCCACACCGCGGGCGGTTTCTGGTTGTCGGTGCTGGCGGCCGCGCTCGCGGTCGCGGTGCTCGGCGCACTCGTCGAAATCGTCGTGTTGCGGCGGATCTATCAGGCGCCCGAGCTGTTCCATCTGCTCGCCACCTTTGCGCTCGTGCTGATCTTTCGCGATGCCGCGCTATGGCTATGGGGCCCCGACGATCTGTTCGGCCCGCGCGCGCCGCATCTTGCGGGCGCGGTCGATTTTCTCGGCCATCCGCTGCCTACTTACGATATCGCGCTGATCGTGATCGGCCCGGTCGTGTTGTTGCTGCTGTGGTACGCGTTGACGCGCACGCGCTGGGGTACGCTCGTGCGCGCCGCGACGCAGGATCGCGAGATGCTCGGGGCGCTCGGCATCAATCAGGCGTGGCTGTTTACCGGCGTGTTCTTCGTCGGCGCGTTTCTCGCTGGGCTCGGCGGCGCACTGCAAGGGCCGCGCATGTCGGCGAACCTGTCGCTCGATCTCGAGACGATCGGCAATGCGTTCGTCGTCGTGGTGGTCGGCGGCATGGGGTCGATTCCGGGCGCGTTCGTCGCGGCGTTGCTGATCGCCGAGATCAAGGCGCTGTGCATCGGCATCGGGCACGTGACGATCTTTGGCATCGGTTTGTCGCTGAGCCGCTTCACGCTGGTGGCCGAATTCGTCGTGATGGCGGTCGTGCTGGTGGTGCGGCCGTGGGGTCTGCTCGGTCGCGCGAGCGCCGTGGTGCGCGCGATGGGCGCGCCGGAAACGCCGTTGCGTCCGGCGGGCAAGCGTCTGAAGTGGCTCGCCGCCTTCGTGTTGCTGGTGCTCGTGCTCGCGCCGCTCGCGGCCAACGCGTTTCCGTATATGCCGGTGCTGCTCGTCGAAATCCTGATCGCGGTGCTGTTCGCGACGAGCCTGCATTTCATCATGGGCCCAGGTGGCCTGCATTCATTCGGTCATGCCGCGTACTTTGGACTCGGCGCCTATGGCGCGGCGCTGTTTCTCAAGGTGCTGAATCTGCCGATGGAAGCCGCGTTACTGCTTGGGCCGCTGCTCGCGGTGGTGGGCGCGCTCGTGTTCGGCTGGTTCTGCGTGCGCCTCTCCGGCGTCTATCTCGCGATGCTGACGCTCGCGTTCGCGCAGATCGTCTGGTCGGTCGTGTTCCAGTGGGACGACGTGACGGGCGGCAGCAACGGCATTCTCGGACTATGGCCGTCGAACTGGCTGTCGTCGCCGGTCGCGTTCTACTACCTGACGCTCGCGTGCGCGGTGCTCGGTGTGTGGCTGTTGCGCCGCATGCTGTTCTCGCCGCTCGGCTATGCGATGCGCGCGTCGCGCGATTCCGCGCTGCGCGCCGAGGCGATCGGCATCGACGTGAAGCGGGTGCAGTGGGCATCGTTCGTGATCGCGGCGCTGTTCTGCGGACTCGCCGGCTCGCTGTACGCGTTTTCGAAGGGCAACATCTCGCCCGAAGTGATCAGCGTGAGCCGTTCGGTCGATGGCCTCGTGATGGTGCTGCTCGGAGGCTTGCAGACCTTGAGCGGGCCGATCGTCGGCGCGGCCGTGTTCACCTGGCTGCAGGATACGGTCGCGCGCCAGACCGACTACTGGCAGGCGCTGCTCGGCTTCGCGATCCTGCTGCTGGTGGTCGCGTTTCCGCAGGGGATCGTCGGTTTCATTCGCGAGCGTTTCGGCGATGCGAGCGGCGACCAGGCCGACAACGCCAACGGCGGCGCCGCGTCGCCGTCGCAACGGACCGCCGCGGTCAAGGAGGGCCTATGAGCCTGCTGCGCGTAAGCGGTCTGTCGCGATCGTTCGGCGGACTGAAGGCGGTCGATAACGTTTCATTCGAGCTCGAAGCCGGTCAACTGCTGGCGCTGCTCGGTCCTAACGGCGCTGGCAAGTCCACCTGTTTCAACATGGTCAACGGGCAGTTGCAGCCGTCGGCGGGGTCGATCCTGCTCGACGGTCATGAACTCGTCGGCATGCGGCCCCGCGATATCTGGCGACGCGGCGTCGGCCGCACGTTCCAGATCGCCGCGACGTTCAACTCGATGACGGTGCTCGAAAACGTGCAAATGGCGCTGGTGTCGCGCGAGAAAAAGACCTTCGGCCTGTGGAAGCCAGCGGGTTCGCACTATGCCGACGAAGCGTTCGCGCTGCTCGAACAGGTCGGCATGGGCTCGCACGCGAAGCGCGCCTGCGGCGTGCTCGCGTATGGCGACGTCAAACGCGTCGAGCTTGCGATCGCGCTCGCGAACCGGCCGAAGCTGCTGCTGATGGACGAACCGACCGCAGGCATGGCGCCGAAGGAGCGCAACGAATTGATGGCGTTGACCAAAAGCCTCGTGACCGAGCACAAGATCGGCGTGCTGTTTACCGAGCACAGCATGGACGTCGTATTCGCGTACGCCGACCGGATGATCGTGCTCGCGCGCGGCAAGCTGATCGCCGAGGGCGACGGCGACACGATCCGCAACGACGCGCGCGTGCAGGAAGTCTATTTCGGCACCGGCAAGACGTTCCGGCCGCACGCGGCGCTGCAGGACGCGGGGGCCAATGCGCAGAACGGTCAGGGGACGTTGCAATGAGCGAACCGATGCTGAAAGTCTCCGGCCTCAACGCGTTCTACGGCCGCGCGCACATCCTGTTCGACGTCGGCCTCGAAGTCGGCCGCGGCGAAGTCGTCGCGCTGATGGGCCGCAACGGCGCCGGAAAATCGACGACGATGAAAGCGGTGATGGGACTACTGCCGCGCCGCCACGGCGAAGTGACGTTTCGCGGCCAGAACATCAGCGCGCTCGCGCCATACAAAATCGCGCGCATGGGCGTCGGTTTCGTGCCCGAGGACCGCCGCGTGTTCGCGGATCTGACGGTGATGGAGAACCTCGACACGGGCCGCCAGCCGCCGCGCGAAGGCGCACCGCAATGGACCCCCGACAAGCTGTTCCGCCTGTTTCCGAATCTCGGCGAAATGCCGAAGCGCCCCGGCGGCCAGATGAGCGGCGGCGAGCAGCAGATGCTGACCGTGTCGCGCACGCTGATGGGCAATCCGTATCTGGTGCTGCTCGACGAACCGTCCGAAGGCGTCGCGCCGGTGATCGTCGAGCAGATGGCAAACATGATTCTCGAACTGAAGCGCGAAGGGCTCTCCATCCTGTTGTCCGAACAGAATCTGCACTTCGCCGAGCTGGTCAGCGACCGCGCGTATGTGCTCGAAAAAGGGCAGATCCGTTTTAGCGGCACGATCGGCGAACTCGCACGGAACGACACAGTGAGGCGCGCTTATCTGAGCGTGTGAATTGATCCGGTAGTCTCGGCGAAAGGAGAGACAGATGGCGGCAGAGACGTTGACAGGCTTGTCGGGCAAGGTCGCGGTAACGAACATCGGGCTGCTGTTATCGGGCGATATCGACCAGCCGATTCTCGACGCGGACACCCTGGTGATCGACGACGGAGTGATCGTCGCGATCGGCCGCGAGAAGGACTGCGATCTCGAAGGCGCGCGCACCACGGTCGATTGCAAGGGCACGACGGTCGCACCCGGCCTGATCGACTCGCACGTGCATCCGGTGTTTGGCGACTGGACCCCGCGTCAGAATCAGCTTGGCTGGATCGAGTCGAATCTGAACGGCGGCGTGACGACGATGATCTCGGCCGGTGAAGTGCATTTACCTGGGCGTCCGAAAGACGTGCTCGGCGTGAAGGCGCTTGCTATTACCGCGCAGCGCTCGTTCGAAGGCATGCGCGCGGCCGGCGTCGGCGGCGGCGTCAAGGTGCTGGCGGGCGCGCCTGTGATCGAGAAGGGCATGGTCGAGCAGGACTTCAAGGATCTCTCCGAAGCCGGTGTGAAGCTGCTCGGCGAAGTCGGCCTCGGCAGCGTGAAGGGCGGCGAGGAAGCGCAGCAGATGGTCGCGTGGGCGCGCAAGTACGGCATCCAGAGCACGATTCACACGGGCGGTCCGTCGATTCCGGGCTCCGGTTTGATCGATCGCGACGTGGTGCTCGCCGCCGATGCCGACGTGATCGGCCACGTCAACGGCGGCCACACGTCGCTGTCGTACCGGCATGTGTGCGATCTGTGCGAGCAGTCGAGCCGCGCGCTCGAAATCGTCCACAACGGCAACGAGCGGATCGCGTTGCTGACCGCGCGCCATGCGATCGAATTGAAGTGCCCGCACCGGATCATTCTCGGCACCGATAGCCCGGCCGGCTCCGGTGTACAACCGCTCGGCATTCTGCGGATGATCGCGCTGATCTCGAGCCTCGCCGACGTGCCCGCCGAAATCGCGTTCTGCTTCGCCACCGGCAATACCGCGCGGCAGCGCAATCTGCGCCAGGGGCTGATCGAAGTGGGCCGTCCCGCCGATCTGGTGTTCATGGACCGCGCGCAGCATACGGCCGCCGACACGCTACTGGAAAGCGTGCAGCTCGGCGACATTCCGGGCGTCGGCATGGTGATGATCGACGGTCTGATCCGTTGCCGGCGCAGCCGCAATACGCCGCCCGCGACCGAAGTGCCGGTGGTGCTGTGAGCACGCGGCATCACGTGGCGCGCGCATCATGACGAACCGCGCCACGCAGCTCGTGCTGAAAGTGAACGGCGCGACGTATGGGGTCAATGCGGCGGCGCAGACGCCGCTGCTTTATCTGCTGCGCAACGATCTCGCGTTGAACGGGCCGAAGTTCGGCTGCGGCCTCGGCGAATGCGGCGCCTGCACGGTGCTGCTCGATGGCATCCCGACGCGCGCGTGCGTGACCACCGCCGAAGTCGCGCTGGGCCACGAGATCACGACGCTCGAAGGGCTCGGCACGCGCACTGCTTTGCATCCGGTGCAGCAGGCGTTTATCGACGAGCAGGCCGCGCAATGCGGCTACTGCCTGAACGGCATGATCATGACCGCGAAGGCGCTGCTCGATCGCGATCCGCACCCAGCCGTCGCCACGATTCAGCGTGAACTGTCGCGCAACCTGTGCCGCTGCGGCACGCACGTCGAGATCGTGCGCGCGGTGCAGCGCGCGGCGGAATTGCTCGCCGCGCAAGCGGACGTGCACGACGGAGCGCACTTATGACCGGGCCGGACTTCAGCATCGATCGTCGTGGCGCGCCGCCTTCGCGCAAGCAGTTGTACGACGCGCAGAGCGTGCTGATCGTCGCGCGGCCGCCGCAGGCGCCAGTCAAGGCCGCGCCCGGCCAGCCGGGTTCGCGGTCGTCGTTCGTACCGACCGAGGCCGATCTGTTTCTGGTCGTGCGCGACGATGGCAGCGTGGTCGCGTTCAATGGTCACGTGGACTTGGGAACCGGCATCGGCACCGCGCTCGCGCAGATCGTCGCGGAAGAACTCGATGTGCCGTTGACGCGTGTGTCGATCGTGCTCGGCCATACCGCCGAAGCGCCGAACCAGGGACCGACGATCGCGAGCGCGACGATCCAGATTTCAGCGGTGCCGCTGCGGCAGGCGGCGGCGCAAGCACGTCAGTATCTGGTCGCGCAAGCGGCTGAGCGCCTCAATGTCGACGCGAACGACCTCGACGTGCAGGACGGCCGCGTATTGGCTCGCAACGGCGATCCCGCGCAAGGCATTCACTACGCAGACCTGATCAAAGGACGGCGTGTCGAACTGCTGCTGTCGAACGATGCGCCATTGAAACCGCCGCACGCGTATCGTGTCGTCGGCAAAAGCGCGCCGCGCGTCGACATTCCCGCGAAGGCGACCGGCGAGCTGAGTTTCGTGCACGACGTGCGCGTGCCCGGCATGCTGCATGGACGCGTGGTGCGGCCGCCGTATGCGGGCATCGCGCAGGGCGACTTCATCGGCCACAGCCTGCTTGATGTGAACGAAGCGTCGATTCGCGACTTGCCCGACATCGTCAAGGTGGTCGTGATTCGCGATTTCGTCGGTATCGTTGCCGGGCGCGAAGAGATCGCGCAGCAGGCGGCGCAGCGGCTGGAGGTGCGCTGGAAAACGGTCGATGGCTTGCCGCCGCTCGACACGAGCGAGCAGGTCGAAGCGGCGCTGCGCGCGAATCCAGCGACGCGGCGCGATCTGGTGATCGAAGGTGACGTGGATGCTGCGCTCGCCCAGGACCCTGCGCGCACGCTGGAACGTACTTACGTGTGGCCGTTCCAGATGCACGCATCGATCGGCCCATCGTGCGCGGTCGCGGACTACCGCAACAGTGACGGCGAAGGTGCCACGTTGAAAGTCTGGTCCGGCACACAGAATCCGCATTCGCTGCGCGCCGATCTCGCATTGCTGCTCGCGCTCGACGAGGCGCGCATCGATATCGTGCGGATGGACGCGTCGGGCTGCTACGGCCGCAATTGCGCGGACGACGTCGCCGCCGACGCCGCGCTGCTGTCGCGCGCGGTCGGCGCGCCGGTGCGCGTGCAGCTATCGCGCGAGGACGAACATGCGTGGGAGCCGAAAGGCGCCGCGCAACTGATGGACGTACGCGGTGCGCTCAGCGCCCAAGGCGAACTCGCCGCCTACGACTTCGCGACACGCTATCCGTCGAACGATGCGCCCACGCTCGCGCTGCTGCTGACCGGCACGATCTCCGCGCAACCGCAGGTGTTCGAGATGGGCGACCGCACGGCCGTGCCCCCGTACGACTATCGCAGCATGCGCATCGTCTGCGACGACACGCCGCCGATCGTGCGCGCCGCGTGGCTGCGCGGCGTGTCCGCGCTCCCGAACACGTTCGCGCACGAGTCGTTCATCGACGAACTCGCCGAGCAGGCCGGCGTCGATCCGGTCGAATTCCGGCTCAAGCATTTGAGCGACCCTCGCGCGATCGACCTCGTCAAGGCGGTCGCGGCGAAAGCCGGCTGGGAAGCGCGCGAACCCGCGTTCAAAACACGCGGCGAAGACAGCGAAGACAGCGACATCGCGCGCGGCCGTGGCATCGCCTACGCTCGCTACGTGCACAGCAAATTCCCGGGCTTCGGCGCCGCATGGTCCGCGTGGGTTGCCGACGTCGAGGTCAATCGCAAGAGCGGCGAACTCGCGGTCACGCGCGTCGTGGTCGGCCAGGACACCGGTACGATGGTCAATCCCGACGGCGTGCGTCATCAGATTCACGGCAACGTGATCCAGACCACGAGCCGCGCGCTGAAGGAGCAGGTCAGTTTCGGCGACCACGCGGTGACGAGCCAGGAATGGGGCGCCTATCCGATCCTGACGTTCCGCGAGGTGCCGGTGATCGACGTCGTGATGATGCCGCGCCACGGCGAGCCGCCGATGGGCGCGGGTGAATCGGCGTCGCTGCCCGGCGCGGCCGCGATCGCCAACGCGCTGTACGACGCCACGGGGGTGCGTTTCCGTCGCCCGCCGTTCACGCCGGAGAAAATTCGCGCCGCGCTCGCCGATGCGCACGCCGAAGACGAGGCGGCGGCGCGCCGGAAAA
>ABYL01000112.1 GCA_000173575.1 Burkholderia sp. H160
AAGTTCGTAGACGGCGTTCGGTGCTTCGCGGCACATGAACTCGATCGCGTCCTGGTCACCGAGCCAGTCCGAACCCTTGATCGTGTCGTAGAAGTGGTAGTGCCAGTTGTCTTCGCTCATGTTGCCGAGCGATGCGCCGATCCCGCCTTGCGCCGCAACGGTGTGCGAACGCGTCGGGAACACTTTCGACAGCACGCAGACGGACAAACCCGCGCGTGCGAGCTGCAGCGAGGCACGCATCCCCGAACCGCCTGCGCCGACGATGACCACGTCGAACTTGCGGCGCGGCAGAGAATTCTTGATTGCAGCCATGCTTCATACCCTCCACAGAATTTGTGCAGCGTAGCCGGCACACGCCAGCAGCCAGACGATCGTCGCCGCCTGAAGGAAGAGACGCACACCGACGGGCTTGACGTAGTCCATCCAGATGTCGCGAATACCCACCCACGCGTGGTAGAACAGGGACAGCAGCGTCACGAAGGTGGCGAGCTTCATCCATTGCGTCGCGAAGATCGACGCCCAGCCGTCATACGAGAAATCCTGGGCGCCGAAGAACCATACGAGCAGGATGACGGTGTAGATCGCCATCACAGCGGCGGTAATGCGCTGCGCGAGCCAGTCGCGCAGGCCGTAGTGCGCGCCGACAACGAGACGCTTCGGACCGATTTGATTAGGAGCGGCCATTTTTAAAAAGCTCCGAAAAGTTTCGCCGCAAAGGCGATGGTGAGTAGCGTCGAAACAACCACCACCACGACAGCCGTTTCCTTACCTTTTTGCTTCGAGACCGCACTATGGCTCGTGTCCATCCGCAGATAGCGGATACCCGCGCAGAAGTGAAGCAGGAACGCCCATGCAAGAACCAGCGTGATGAGCTTCGCGACGACATTGGCGAGGAGAGCCTTGAACGCATCGAAGGTGGCCGCCGAAGTCAGGCTTTGCTCAAACAGGTACAGCAGGAATGGTAGAAATATGAAAAGCAGACCGCCGCTCATGCGATGCAGAATGGACACGCGCCCCGCGAGAGGGAGACGGTATGCCGTCAATATCTGCCCGATACCGATGTTCCGAAATTCCGGTCTGGGTCTCTTTGCGGTTTCAGCCATGTTGAACTCCTGTCATGGTTGCGCCCGTCGCCGACGCGTAAGATGGGCGGTAAGCTTTGGCCTCGATAAAGGCGTCCAGGTCATCGGGACGAGGCACGCCGGCAAGCCCCTGGTCGAAGATGAAGCGCGCTACCTCGCGAGCCACGGCCAGCGATGTTTCGAAGATGCGTGATTGCGGCGGATAGATCAGTCCCGCGTCGAGATCCGTTTGCGTCACCTGTTGCGCGAGTGCCTGAGCGGCGGTGACCAGCATTTCGTCTGTGACCCGCCGCGCCTCGGTGGCGTAGATCGCCATGCCAAGCGCCGGAAAGATGTAGACGTTGTTGCCCTGGCCAGGCGTGAACGTTCGGCCCTTGAAATGCACCGGCCCGAACGGACTGCCGCTTGCAAATACCGCACGTCCGTCGGACCAGACATACGCTTCTTCCGCGGTGCATTCCGAATGCGACGTCGGGTTCGAGAGCGGGAAGATGATTGGGCGTTCGTTGACGCGCGCCATCGCTTCGATGACCGGTTGGCTGAACGCCTTACCTGCCGTGCTGACGCCGATGATGGCCGTTGGGCGCAGTGTCTCTATTGCAGTGACAAAGTCGTCGATCGGTGCATGGTCGTGAGCGAACGGCCTCTGGAAGTCGGCCAGGTCAGTGCGCCCTGAATGGATCAAGCCGTTCTTGTCGAACAGGAAGCTGGAACCGAAGGCCTCTTTTTCCGGCACACCAGCCTGCATCATCGCTTTGGCGAGAAGACCCGCGATGCCCGAGCCTGCCGTACCACCGCCGAGGAACAGGAATCGCTGGTCTGCAAGCGAGCCGCCCGTCACGCGCAGTGCTGCCAGAACCCCGGCCAGCGCGACGCCTGCGGTTCCCTGGATGTCGTCGTTGAAGCAGCACACACGGTCGCGATAACGCGCAAGAATCGGTGCCGCGTGTGGGAAAGCGAAGTCCTCGAACTGGATGCATGCACGCGGAAATACTTCCTGAACGGCGGAGACGAAAGCCTCGACAAATTCGTCATACTCCGCGCCTGTCACGCGGCGCTGGCGAAGACCCAGATAAAGCGGATCGGCGAGCAGGCTTTCGTTGTTGGTGCCCACGTCCAGGGTAATCGGCAACGTGAGGTGAGGAGGAACGCCGGCGCAAGCTGTATAGAGCGCCAGTTTGCCGACGGGGATGCCCATGCCATTTACGCCGAGATCGCCCAGTCCCAGAATCCGTTCGCCGTCAGTGACGACGATAAAGCGGACATCGGGCTCTGTCCAATTGCGCAGGATTTCCTTGAGCTTCTCCTTGCGATTGATCGAGAGGTACAACCCGCGTGGGCGTCGCAGGATATGGCCGAAGTTCTCGCACGCTTCGCCGACTGTCGGCGTATACACCAGAGGAATGAAGCGCGCCGGATCCGACATCAGCACCCGGTAATACAGCGTCTCGTTCGTGTCGAGCAGCGACGAAAGAAAGATGTATCGCTCAAGGTCGCTCGTCTTCAGATCGATCTGGCGCAGCACGCGGTCAATTTGCGCGTCCTCGGTTTCTACCTGTTCCGGTAGCAGGCCCGTCAAGCCCAACTCCTCGCGCTCGGCCGCCGTAAACGCGGTGAACTTGTTGACATGGGGGTTTCGCAACAGCGCTGCACCGCGCAGTGCCGCGGGTACGGCATCGACGCTGGCATTCGCCGACTCGGGGGCCATGGACAAAGCCATCGTTTAATCCTTTCAGTTAGAGGGTTTAAGAAACCATCGACCGGCGTAGTATCTTGCGATTGAGGTCAATGTCCAATATATTGATGGTCTCGATTTCGATATCTTTTAGTAAATAGCTGAGATGCCCATGGAGCTTCGACATCTGAGGTATTTCGTTGTGGTCGCCGAGGAACTGCACTTCACACGCGCTGCGGAGCGCCTCGGTATCGGCCAGCCGCCTCTGAGCCTGCAAATCCAGCGGCTGGAGCGCGACATCGGCGCCACGCTGTTTCGCCGTTTGTCGCGAGGCGTTGAACTGACCGAAGCAGGCGTGCTGTTGCTGGACAATGCGCGGCATATCCTCGCCCTCGTGGATCGCACATGTACGGACGTGCAGCGGCTATCCCGCGGCGAGATCGGTCACATGCGTGTGGGTTTTGCAGGCGCGACCTACTTCCTGCCGCTCGTCCCGGCCATCATTCGCGAGTACCGCACCCGGCATCCCGATGTCGTGCTGTCGCCGGAACAAAGCAATACGCCGTCGCTGGTGGACGGGCTGCTGGAAGGACGCGTAGATGCGGCTTTCATCCGGCCACCGATCGTGAGCGCCGATGAACTGGATGTTGAATTGCTCGTAAAGGAGGACATGGTGGTGGTGCTGCCGCACAGCCATCCGCTCGCGCGAGCCGGCGAGCCGGTGCCGCTGTCCGCGCTCGCGGAGGAAACGTTTCTCCTGTTCCCGCGTGCAATTGGCGCGGGTCTGTATGACGCGATCACATCGGCTTGTCAGCGGGCCGGCTTTCTTCCGAGGCTTGGCCAGGAGGCGCCGCAGATCGTGTCTATCGCGCCGCTGGTCGGAGCCGGCTTCGGCGTTTCGATTGTCCCGCGCTCAACGACTCAAATACAGACAGACGAAGTGGTGTATCTGCCGATCGCGGGGAATGCGCCTAAAGCGCCGATAAGCCTTGCTTGGCGACGCCATAACCCGTCGCCAGTTGTGCGACTGTTTCGGGCAGTAGCCCGGGAGATGGCGCGGGAGTGGCGCAAAACGCAAGGTGACAGGAATGGAGCGCGGTGAAGAGGTGAATATCACTTGATACGTTGAGCCCTGAGCGCGCCATCGCCGCGGTTGCCTTTGAGTGCGCCGGCAATCAGATGGGTGCCGAGGACGAAGACGATGCCGATTACGCTCCCGGCGACGACGTCTATCGCCCGATAGCCGGCTGAGAAAACAGGATGCCCCGCGACAATGATGGCCACGGCGTGCAATGCGCATCTGGTACCGAATGCAACGACATACCGGTTGAACGCGACAAGCGTCAACGCCGTAACGGCTGTCAGTACATCGAACAATAGGGGCGCGTGGGGCATAAGGATTCCGACCAGCATACCTGCTGGAACCCCGACGATCGCGCCGACCATCCGGTCTTTCCACTTGGCACGCGCCGTCGCGACATCACCGGTAACGACACTCGCAGCCGACCAGACCAGCCATTGCGCGTAGTGAATGCCATGCCACCCGGCCAGTAAAGCCGCCACGCCGACGGCGAAGGCGGCAGCGACAATCCCCTCAAAACAGCCCGGTGCCGGTGGTTCCGTAACTTGCCTAAGCGCAAGCCATCCATGGCTAGCCTGCTTACTCACTCGTTTCCGCCAAACACAGGAAGCGCTCGAAGCAAGTATGACGGGAACCGCGGAGCAAAGCAGATACGGAAATACCTCGAGACCTGCCTGCCCCAATCGATGCCCGTGAGCATCGCCCGCGGTTGCACATGCGATGTAGAGAATGGGAATGAAGGTGAAGGTACCGGTCCAGCGCATCCCGACGCCTGCGTCAGTAATGGCCACGCAGCCGATAGCGAGCAGCACGGACGCGATCACGAACGACGCCGGCTGGTCGAGCGATGCGGTCATGGCGGGCACGCAGCAGGCTATGACGAGCGTCTGCAGAAGCACGCCAAGCGGAGCGAGGCGCGAGCGCTCCGCCGCAATAAAGACCGACACCGTGACGATCTCCGCGCGAAACCAGATCGGATCGCCAGTCACAAGCCCCGCGATGAAAATCGGCGCAAGCACGATGGCGCCCCGGGACAGCATCCGGGGATTGAATAGACCGTTGAACATAGAAAGGTTGCAATCGCGAGTCGATGAATAACGCTTCTTCTGACGGCCAACATCCGGTCGATGTGGGTTTTCCTGTCAGGGCTGGTACGGAGTATCGGTTTCCTGCGTCATTCATGCAATGTGCGCGTTGTATCGACTTTCATATCATTCGGTGAATAACAGTGGTGCGTCACGGATCGGCGGGGGACGGCGCTGATCGAACTCGATCATCGATGACAGGTTCTCCGCGCTCGGCCGCACTGTGCCGGTCGGGCTGCCGATGTGGATCTAAAAATTCGATTAGGTTCAATACACCACTCTTGCGCGGTCCAACGCCGGTGCAAAACGTCGGTGTGGCCTGAACTTGGGCCATTCGATAGCCGAAAGTGACTGTCTCCTGATGGGCGGCAATCAGGCGCCCTCGCATTTGCGATTAATGTGATTTGATGCTGACATTCATGTTTTGGGAAAGGGGTCGTCATCCGCCGAGAAAAGAGCCGACCAGCGCGTTGAAGGCGCGAGGCTTCGTGATGTTCATCCCGTGCGAGGCGCCTTCGATACAGCGCCGCTGTGCCTGATAAATCCACCGCCCGAGGCTGTCTACGTTGCTGCGAAACATCCGCGGACTTTTTGCGCCTTCAATAAGGAGCGTTCTGCACTTGATCTCGGCCGCCAATTCTCCCGTATATGGCGGCAGCGGGTCACGGAACTGCCTGGAGAGTGTGCTCGCGTTATCGATGGCCATCGTGCGAAATGCGGCGCTGCTCCTTTTCCACACACCCGGTGCGCTCACGGAGTCCACGAACAACTCGAGGCCCGTCTCGATCGCGCCATGCTCGATCAACAGCGCGACCTTCTGTCGTAGCGCGTTGATGGCCGGCGGAAGGGCTGAGTGGCCGCTAGTGCCGCTGCTCGTCGGACCGCCGGGATCCACAAGCGTCAGCGTTCGAACCAGGCGAGGATACTCGCGCGCAAGGTGAAACGCGATGCATCCACCACGCGAGTGCCCTAGCAGGTGAACAGAGCCGACATCCAATGCCATGATGAATTCGGCCAGTTCGTTGACGTGCGCACGCCAGCTGAACTCGTCGCACGCGCCCGCGTCGATGCCCGGCCAGTAGTGGCTCAGGCTTGGCGCGATACAGCGGTAACGGGCGGAAAGGGGCCCGAGTTGCGCCTCCCAGTACCGAAAATCACACAATGATCCATGTACGAGGAGGAGCGTGTCGCCCGTTCCGCGCTGCACGTACGGCATGGAAACGCCGGAAGGAAGGGTTGCAAAGCCCAGGTCCGGGCGCAGGAGAATGGACGAATTGATGCGTGCGTTCATGGTCGAGGTAAAGCTGGATACGCTTCCTGGTTCCAGAAGGAGGTAACTCACGATAACGCCTGTTGTTCCCGGTAAAAAGCGAATAATATTGACGAACTTGTTCACGGGAAGCGAATGATGGACTTCTCCCAGCTCGCGATGTTCCGCGCCGTCGCGGAGGAAGGCAGCATCCAGGCCGCCGCGCAGCGATTGCACAGGGTGCCTTCCAATCTCACCGCGCGCATAAAACAGCTCGAAGACGAGTTGGGTGTCGATCTCTTCATACGAGAAAGGCAGCGACTTCGTTTGTCCACCCATGGCTGGGCCTTCCTCGATTACGCGCGACGCCTGCTGGACCTGGCTGATGAAGCGCGACAGTCGGTAACGGATAGCAAGCCGAGGGGACCCTTGGCGCTTGGATCGCTGGAGAGCACCGCTGCCGTCAGGATTCCGGCCGTACTGGCTGAGTATCACAGGCGCTTTCCGGATGTCGTGCTCGATCTCTCAACGGGACCGTCCGGGGAGCTTATCGATGGCGTCCTGGCTGGGCGGCTTGCTGCGGCATTCGTCGACGGCCCCGTGAGTCATCCATCGCTTGAGGAAACACCTGTTTTCGAAGAGGAGCTTGTGCTGGTTTCCTCGGCCAATCATCCTGCGATCAAGAGAGCCCGTGACGTCAACGGGCGGAACATTTATGCATTCCGCTCGAACTGCTCCTACCGCCGCCTGTTCGAAGCCTGGTTCCGCGACGACGGCAGCTCGCCGGGCAAGATATTCGAAATGGAGTCCTATCACGGGATGCTTGCCTGCGTGTCAGCGGGCGCAGGGCTGGCGCTGTTGCCGAGAAGCATGCTGCAAAACATGCCCTCGAGAAAAAACGTCAAGGCCCATGAACTCGACGAGCGGTATCGAAAAGTCCAAATTTATTTGATCCGCCGTGGCGGATTGCGTATGCCGAGTCTGAACGCACTGCTGGAGGCGCTGGCGCGCCCCGGTTCCACCGTCGATACCTCTCTCGAAGCCGCGAAATCGCCGCTCCCGGCCATTCTGAAATAGAGAATAAGTTGGTCAGAATTATTCACTTTTTTCAGCGCCGCAAAATCCGTATCGTTTCGCTCATCCCACATTGATCAAGGAGAGCAAACGTGCAAGTGGAAGCCACCACCCATGCAGTCTCGCGTAACCGGGCGACGGGCGAGGTCTTCGCCCGTCACCCGTTTCAGGGGCCACAGGACGTCGAGCTGGCGCTCGCCCGCAGCGTCGCCGGGCATAACCGGTGGCGTGATGTGCCGGTAGCGGAACGCGCAAATATCCTGGTCCAGCTGGCGAGCGCGCTGCGCCAACGCAGTGAGGCAATGTCCGCGATGATCGCCCGGGAGATGGGCAAGCCGATCGCGCAGGCGCGTGCCGAGATTGAAAAGTGCGCCCATCTTTGCGAGTGGTATGCCGAAAACGGTCCCGGCTTTCTCGCACCGCGAACCGTGACGGTAGATCGCGGGCAGGCGCGGCAGGAGTTCCGCCCGCTGGGGCCGGTCCTTGCAGTGATGCCATGGAATTTTCCGATCTGGCAGGTGCTGCGCGGAGCCGTCGGGATGATTCTCGCCGGCAACTCATACGTGCTGAAGCATGCGCCGAACGTGATGGGCAGCGCCTATCTGCTGCGCGACGCGTTCGCGGCGACGGACCTGCCGGAAGGCGTCTTCGAGGTCTTGAACATCACGCCTGACGATGTCTCCGCAGTCATCGCAGATGCCCGGATCGCGGCCGTTGCCGTCACGGGAAGCGTAAGGGCGGGTTCGGCGATCGCCCGGCAAGCCGGCGCCGCGCTGAAAAAGTGCATTCTCGAACTCGGCGGTTCGGATCCGTTTATCGTGCTTGCCGACGCAGACCTTGACGCAGCGATCAAGGCCGCCGTCATCGGTCGTTTCCAGAACACCGGCCAGGTGTGCCTCGCCGCCAAGCGCATCATCGTCGAACAATCGGTTGCGAAGGCTTTCGAAGACGGGTTCGTGGCGGCCGTCAAGGCGTTGAAGGTGGGAGATCCGTTGTGCGAGGAAACCTATATCGGCCCGATGGCCCGGTACGACCTCCGCGACGAACTCGATGGCCAGGTGCAGGCAACGGTAGCCGAAGGCGCACGGCTGGTGCTGGGTGGAGAAAAGATTGCGGGCGAAGGCAACTACTACGCGCCGACCGTATTGGCGGATGTCAAGCCGGGCATGACGGCGTTCAGCCAGGAGCTTTTTGGACCAGTTGCGTCCCTGATCGTTGCGCGCGACGCACAACATGCTTTGCAGCTCGCTAACGATAGTGAATTCGGCCTGGGCGCAACCATCTGGACCGCAGACCTGGAACAGGCCAACGAGATGGCCGCGCAGCTGGAAACCGGGAGCGTATTCATCAACGGCTATGTAGCGAGCGATCCTCGGGTTGCGGTCGGTGGAATCAAGAAAAGCGGGTTTGGCCGCGAACTCTCGAGCTTCGGCTTGCATGAATTCTCCAACATCCAGACGGTCTGGATTGACCGCCGTTGATTGCGTGCGGAAACCGGGAGATTCATGAGCAGGTCTTCGCGTAAAGCGGATGCATCAGCCGCTTGATCGGTCAACTGACGCGTCAAAGGCCTCGGCCATGTTGTCGACAATTCTGCTCAAGCTAGCGAATGTCCGAAACTGGCCGAACACGCCAGCTCGTAGACAGCCATTTGGATGCTCGAACTTCTGAGCAGACACTGACTGTTGATTTGCACCGACGACCTGTCGCGCCCTATGAATGCTAATGCAAAATAGCTTCCGACTTTAGGTTAGCTCGGCTGGCGCACATAGTAGATGTCCCATTCTGCTTCGTCCGTCGGTATGAAGCCATAACGCCGGTAAAAGCGGTTTGAATCACTGCCGCGTAAAGCACCTAGGCGGATTGGCATGCGTTGCACGTCGGCGTTCGCGAAGACTTCCTGCAAGACGGCTGCGCCAATTCCTTTTCCTTGGTGCTCCGGCAGAATGTAAAGGTGGTCCAAGAGCCAGTGATCTTCCTGTGGGCGAATCAGGATAAAACCTGACTGAACACCATTGACCTCTATGAATCGACACAGCTCAGGGTCGAACGACGCGAGGAAGCGCTCGCGAGCACGTTGCGGGTCGAAACGACCGATTCGCTCCAAGCTCTCGCGCATCGCGGCGATACGAATGGCTACGAGTGTATCTGCATCCGATTGGGTTGTATTACGGAGGGCGATGTTCACTGGAAGCGGTTCCTGATCAAAGGATTGTCGCGGAGATGCTTATCTCTTCTGCGAGGACAGGTGGATCGACTCGATTGTTGACGATTTTCGGGTTGGTGTCGAAGGTCCGCTCATGGCCGTACTGCGTCCCACGACAGGGCACGCCGCTCGCCCCCGGCCCACGTCTCATGCAACAGGCATAACCGACCCGAAAGGGACGCTCGCCTTCGCCGGAAACGGACCTACAGCTGGGAGTAACATCGGTGTGCTCGCCAGATCCCATCAATCCTTGCAGGGTGCAGGGTTGAATCCAGCCTTGGCCAAGCCTTCCGTGAAAACGGCAAGATTTTCGTTGCGCTGGATCGGCATCCATTCGGTCAAATTGCTGAGGCGCAAGTCGGGAACCAGTTCGCGTAAGCGAATCGCAGCTTGTCGAGCCTCCCCTTGATTCCCGAGCCAGGCCTGACTCGCGGCGAGCGTTGCGTGGGCAAGGCCGAAACTCGGCAAATCCCGGATCGCCTTCTCTGCCCACGCAGCGGCCTCGACGAAGTTGCCCATGAACAAATGCGCAGCAGACAACCCAAACTGCATCCGGTAGCGTTCTGGATCCAACGGGCTCAGCTGCATCGCATGGGCAAATTGCCTGATCGCCCGCTCGGTTTCGCCGTGCCACAAGCGAACGAATGCGCCGAGGAACCACGCGGCGGCAAGATTGTGATTCAGCTCAAGCGCCCGATCCAGAAGCGCAATGCCTTCAGCCAGGTCACCGGCAAGATGTCCGAGGGCGTGCCCGCTACGCGCCAGAGCCACGGCGTCGTATCTGCCAAGCTCGACCGCGCGGCGCGCCAGACGCGCGCCTTCGGCCATTTCCCGCGGGCGATCCTGCATCCAGCCATTGACCTTGCGCCAGCAATGACACCAGGCCGCCATTGCGTACGCCGATGCGTATTCCGGGTCGCACTCAAACGCGTGCTGGAACAGCGGCAACGCTTCGTCAATCGCTTCGCGGGTGCCTCGATGAAGCCGCGCCATGCCGCGCAGGTAGTAGTCGTATGCATCGAGACTCTCGGTCGGTTTGTACCGAGCGCGCGTGATCTCCGCCTGTTCGAGCTGTGGCGCAATCGCGCCGACCACACTGTCAGCGATCTGGTCCTGGAACTCGAAAATATTGTCGAGCATGCCCTCGAAGCGGCCAGCCCAATGGGTCGCGCCGGTGCTCGCATCGACGAGTTGGCCGGTGATGCGAACGCGGCCCTGTGCCTGACGCCAACTGCCTTCGAGCACGTACCGCACGCCCAGTTCGCGCCCGATCTGCTTCACATCCACGTTTCGATGCTTGTACGTGAAGCTCGAATTACGTGCCACGACGAACAACCAGCGGTATCGCGACAACGCCGTGATGACGTCCTCGATCACACCGTCGGCCAGGTAATCCTGCTCCGGGTCACCGCTGAGATTGACGAACGGCAGGATGGCGATGGAAGGCTTGTTGAGCTGCGCCGCGTCCGGCGATGATGTTTCGGACGGCGTGGTTGTCTCGCCGGACTGAAGCGCCAGCGGTTGTTCGGTGATGTCGGCGACAAACCGGAATCCCTTGCGCGCCACGGTTTTGATTACACGCTGCTGCTGACCGTCATCGCCGACCGCGGTGCGCGCGGCATTGACGTGGCTCGCCATTGTGGATTCGGAAATCACGCGTCCGTCCCACACCGCATTGATTAACTCATCACGGCCCACGACACGGTTGTGATGACTCGCCAGATAAACCAGCAGATCGAACACCTTCGGCGTCGTGGCGACCGGTTGGGAAGCACGGCACAAGTCGCGACGTTCCAGATCCAGCGTGCAGTCAGCGAAAACCCATTGCATTCGGGGCTCCAGGGCGAGAAGGCCGCCAGGCATGGGGTACCCGGCGCGCCGATGAAGCAGGTCAAGGAATTTTGGACGGAAATACAAGGTGCAGGCAAAGCGGCGCCCGCGTCCGGAAATCATACTGCACCCATCGGATAAGGCGGCAAGCCCTTCGTAAACTTAGCCAGTGGGAGTGCAACATGAAAGTGGTCGTCATAGGTGGCAGTGGACTGATCGGCTCGAACGTGGTGCGACGGCTTGGCCGCGATGGTCACGAAGTGGTGGCCGCATCCCCCTCGACCGGGGTGGACTTGATGACGGGCGAGGGGGTGGCGAGGGCGCTTGAAGGGGCACAGGTCGTTATCGATGTCGCCAACGCGCCGTCATTCGAGGACGAGGCCGTGATGGCCTTCTTCCAGACGGCAGGCCGCAACCTGTTGACCGCCGAGCACGCTGCGGGCGTCGAGCACCATCTTGCCCTTTCCGTCGTGGGCACTGAACGCCTGCAGCAAAGCGGTTACTTTCGCGCCAAGGCCGCGCAGGAGACGCTGATCAAGGCGTCGCCGGTCCCGTACACGCTGCTGCGTGCCACCCAGTTCTTCGAATTCGTCGGCGGCATCATCGCCTCCGGCACCCAGCGAGACGAGGTGCGCCTTTCGCCCGCGCTGATCCAGCCGGTCGCTGCCGACGACGTCTCCGCAGTCCTCGCCGATCTTGCGGCGGGGATGCCATTGAACGACACCATTGAAGTCGCCGGTCAGGACCGCTTTCCACTGGACGACCTGGCCCGCAAGTTCCTCGCCGCACACAAGGATCCACGCACGGTGATCGCCGATGTCCACGCCCGCTATTTCGGCAGCGAACTCGACGACCGCACCCTGGTCGCCGGTAGTGGCCATCGCATCGGCCCGACGCGCTTTCACACCTGGCTCAGCCTCTCCGTCGCGAAAGGCTGAACCCCATTCCCGCAACGATTTTCCTCCGTTCAACCCTATAAAGGACATGCCATGACCCAGCGCATCGATTACCAGCAGCAATCCCCGGAACTGTTCAGAAAATTTGTCGAATTCAGCCTCGTGCTCAAGAAGTCCGCCATCGAGGAGTCCATCCGCCATCTCGTCGACATCCGGGCTTCGCAACTCAACGGCTGCTCGTTCTGCATCGACATGCACGTGAAAGAAGCCACGATCTATGGCGAGCGTCCGCTGCGCCTTCATCACGTGGCCGCATGGCGCGAGTCCAATCTGTTCACGCCGCGCGAGCGTGCTGCGCTGGCCTGGACCGAAGCGCTGACCCAGATTTCACCGCTTGGCGTGAGCGATGAAATCTACGACCGCGTGCGGACCCAGTTTTCGGAGAAGGAGCTGTCCGATCTGACCTTCCAGGTGATGTCGATCAACGCGTGGAACCGGGTCAACATCGGCTTCCGCATCCCGCCGGGGATCTACGACAAAGCCTTTGGCGTGGACAAGTCGGGCCTGGCCTGATCGCGGCGCAAAGGGGTAACGTCATGCAAATTTCCAGATTGCTGATCGCATCGCTACTGCTCGCTGCGGGCGCTGTGCAAGCGCACGAGCCGGCGCAAGCACAAGTCACGCCGCTGATGACCAAGGCGCTTGACGACTATCCGGGCAAGGAAGCGCTGATGATCCGCGTGGAATATCCGCACGGCGCGTCGGACCCCGTGCATCGGCACAATGCGCACGGTTTTATCTACGTGCTGGAAGGCAACATCGTGATGCAGGTCAGGGGCGGCAAACAAGTCGCGCTCGGTCCGGGACAGACGTTCTATGAGGGTCCGAACGACGTTCATACGGTTGGGCGCAATGCGAGCCAGACGAAGCCCGCGACGTTCATCGTAGTGCTGCTCAAGGACAAGGGCGCACCCGTTCTCGTGCCAGCGAAGTAAACGACGCCGTCGCCCGGTGCGGCTCACCCAATTTATTAACAGGAGTACGTAAGATGAGTAAAGCAACCCGCAATGTGCAGCCGGTTACCGCCAACCTTGGCAAAGAAGGTTCAGCCGAACTCGTACCTTCCCGCTACGCCGTGCGCGTGGGTGACGTCGACGTCGTGCTGATCAGCGATGGCATTCTGCCGCTTCCGACCTCAACCATGTCCACCAACGTGAGCGAAGCGGACCGCAACGAATGGTTCGACGGTCGCTTCCTGCAACGCGACATGTTCGACTGGGCGCTGAATATTGCGCTCGTGCGCAGCGGCGAACGCCTGATCCTGATCGACTCGGGTGTGGGCGACGGTTTCGAATACTTCACCCGTGCAGGTCGGTCGGTGATGCGCCTGGAATCGGCTGGCATCGACCTGGCTGCGATCACCGATATCGTGATTACGCATATGCACATGGATCACGTCGGCGGACTGAACGTTGATGGCGTTAAGGCCAGGCTGCGCCAGGACGTGCGCATTCACGTATCTGCGGCCGAAGTGGAATTCTGGAAAAATCCGGACTTCAGCAAGACGGTGATGCCGGAAGCAGTTCCTCCCGCGCTCCGCAAAGCGGCTGCGAAGTTCACGGAACTCTACAGCGAAAACATCATGCAGTTCGATCAGACCGTTGAAGTCGCAACGGGCGTGTCGGCGCGCGTAACAGGTGGGCACACGCCGGGGCACTGCGTCGTCGACGTCGCATCGAACGGCGAGAAGCTGACGTTCGCAGGTGACGCGATTTTCGAAGTCGGCTTCGACAATCCCGAATGGCAGAATGGCTTCGAGCACGATCCTGACGTGGCTGTGGACGTGCGTATCGCGCTGCTCACCGACGCTGCTGAAACCGGCGCTTTGCTGGCCGCAGCACATGTTGCGTTCCCGTCCATCGGTCACATTGCAAGGAACGGTGAAGGCTTCCGTTTCGTGCCAGTGCAGTGGGATTACTGATTGATGAACGCCTGTCAATCATCGTCATATAGATTGGACTGACGAAAGCAAATGACGCCGTGGCTTCGACAAGACTCGCGGCGTCTTTTGCAAACTATCACTCGCCCGTGATGCAGGTAAGCGGCGGCTCGCAGTCGTTCAACGTGGTCAACCATACGCGCGTGCTTGGACGCTGGATGCGCATGCTGACTATCCCGAACCAGTCGTCCGTGGCCAAGGCGTTCCTGGAGTTCGATGAAGCCGGTCGTATGAAGCCGTCGGCTTATTTCGATCGCGCTGTGGACGTGATGGAGGAACTGGTCCAGTTCACGTTGCTAACCCGGGATATCGGTCCGTATCTCGTCGACCGGTTGAATCCGCCAATGCTTGATAGACATTCGCGCGACAGGTCCGCTCGTCCCTCGAGACTAGGCTCACCGGAGAGTAGCGATAGCGGTCATAATGGCCATTCTCGATAAACCTGCGTGGTCTCCGAGTTGTTAGCGCTGCAGCTACTGTCGACATCAACTTGTCATGGGAAAGGATAATCGCGTATGGATGACGTGACGATCATCAGCAAATATGAAGAAGCGCTCCGGAGCGCAATGCTTGCCAACGATGTCGAAACTCTCACCGACTTGCTGGATGATGAACTGGTTTTCACCGGGCCCGATGGGCACGTTCTATCAAAAGCAGACGACCTGACCGTACATCGCAACAGGCTATTACGTCTGGATCAGTTGAATCTATACGGGGTCCAAATCCACCGTATTGGCGAGATGATCATGGTGACTACGAAGGCTACGCTTGCTGGCCACTTTGGATCAACGCCGTTCGATGGAGAGTTCGCATACACCCGGCTGTGGCGGCAATCCGGCGCAAACTGGCGGATCGTGGCCGGGCACGCCTCCAAAATTGCCTGACGCCGCGTCGTTTTGAAAGACCGCTCGCTCGTGGGGAGCAGACACTCAGATGTCCGCAGTGCGAATAATCCGAGTGACGCGTCTTGGCCGAACCCATTCGACATCGTGCAGCGTCGGCAGGAGTTGCGCGTCTGCCGCGCCGAATTGCTGGAAGCTCGCGACCTTGCTGTTTCGCGTGCACTGCGCGGACTGTTCGTGATTGATGGTGAGGTCGCCAGTCACTGGTTCGGCCGCTTCGATGTCGCGTTTGTGCGGCTCTTTGGCGCGCTTTTGCATCAGTATGCCAAGTACTCTCATGGTTTTGCCGTGGCTATCGATAAAACCCATAGCGTAACAGCACGCAGGGCGGTGTAGCGTCCGGGTACGTGACGAAACCGGGGTTTATTGGGATGGTTCCCTGTTGCACAATCGGGTCTCCTAAGTTGACGGTGAGGCACGATGACTTCGCTTTTTCTCGATGCTTATCCCAATGTCCGTGAGGGTCCACACGTACCTTTCTTTTCGCGGAGCGTTCGCAAGTCGCAATACCTTCACATCTGAACCTGCCAGATGGAAGCCCCTCGGCGGGACCATCGAGATTGACGCGTCTCGCTGGCCTGAGCCACTTACCGGGCGAGCAGTTCAGTCCGTCGACCCGAATCGGACGATGGGCGCCCCTGTGCAATGGTCCGCTCATGACGGATCAGAAGACATTGACGCCAAAACGCCAAATCGTCAGCCGATAACGTTGGCTCCCGACATGCCAAACAGCCGGGCGACCACCGAACGCAACCAGCGATTGCCCGCCTCATGATGGTAGCGCGCGTGCCAGTGTTGCCGAACGGCGAAGCCCTCGACGGGAATGGGGCATGGATGGACCGCGAGATCGCTCGCGTGTGCCAACGTCTCGCCGATATGGCGCGGCAGCGTGATGATCAGATCGGTGGTCTGCACGATGGCCCCGAGCCCCAGAAAACCGGGCAATTCGAGCACCACCTGCCGTTCAATGCGCTCGCGCAAGAGCGCCTGTTCCAGCAGCGCCGTGCCGGTTCCCGCCGTGATCGCGACGTGGCCTTCGGTGCGATACGCCTTGACGCCAAGCCGCTTGTGAATACGCGGATGATGGCGATTCGCAAGGCACACCCAGTCCTGCTCGTAGAGCTGCTGCTGATAGATGCCGCCGCTTAGCCACGGCACATATCCAATCGCGAGATCGGCCTCGCCCGATTCGAGCGCCCGCTCCGTATTGCCGTCGATCCGCGCCGCCTCCAGACGCACGCCTGGCGCTTGCGCGCGCACATGTGCGAGCAGGCGCGGCAGCAGCGTGACGTGGCTCGCATCGGTCATGCAGATGTGAAAACGTCTCTGCGCCGTCGCCGGATCGAACGCGATTTCCCAGGCTGAGAAGCGCCGCAACGATTCGAGAATCTCCCGGCATGGACCGATCAGCGCATCCGCTTGCGGTGTGGGCACCATGCCGCCGGGCGTGCGAATAAAGAGCGGATCGTGCAAATGTTCGCGCAACCGCGCGAGCCAGATGCTGATGGTCGGCTGGCTCTGACCGAGTTGTTCGGCTACGCGCGTGACGCTGCGGGTGTCGTAGAGCAGGTCGAATAGTTGCAGCAGCTTGAGTTCGGGCAGGTCAGTTGCGGTCATGTCAGTTCACCATTATTGCGTGAGGCAATGATGTCATTGTAGCCATTGCATTGCGACATCTGGCGGTGCCTCTTATCGTGACGTCACACGTTAAGGAGACGCACTTGAAAATTGCCATTCTGGGTGCTGGCGCGCTGGGCTGCGCGATCGGCGCAACGCTCACCGAAGGCGGCCACGAGACCTGGCTGATCGACCGCTCGCCGGCCCATGTCGATGCGATGCGAACGCACGGTCTGCGCGTCGACGATGCGCGCGGCTCGCGCCAGGTGCAGGTTCGCGCGACGACGGAGCCGGGCGAAGTGGGGGCGGCCGAGGTCGTCATCGTGCTGGTCAAATCCTTCCATACCGACGCGGCGATTCGCGGCGCGCAAGCGCTGGTGGGACCGGAAACCCTGGTGTTGTCGCTGCAAAACGGGCTCGGTCACGAGGACATTCTTGCCGACGCCGTGGGCCGCGAACGCGTGCTCGCGGGCAAGACCTATGTGGGCGGCGTGCTGCGCGGGGCGGGACATATCGAGTCGGGCGTCGTGGGCAAGCACACCATCATCGGCGAACTGGACGGACGCGTGACGGATCGCGTTCAGCGTATCGCCGAGGCATTCAACAACGCGGGTCTCGCAACCCAGGTCAGCGACAACATCGTCGGCACCATGTGGGACAAACTGCTCGTGAATGTCGCGACGGGCGCGCTGACCGGTATCACGTCGCTGACCTACGGCCAGCTTTATGACGAGCCGCTGCTCAAGGCCACGTCTCTTGCCGCCGTCGCGGAAGCGATCGCGGCTGCGCAGGCTGCGGGCATCACGCTGTCGATGACCGATCCGGAGCAGGCGTGGACGCTGGCCGCCGAAGGCTTGCCCGCCGCATTCAAGACATCGATGCTGCAGAGCCTCGAAAAAGGCTCGGTGACCGAGATCGACTTCATCAACGGTTCGGTCGTGCGTTGGGGCGCGCGCCACGGTGTGCCGACGCCCGTCAACGCGACGCTCGTTGCATGCATCAAGGGCGTTGAGCGTGCCATGGCCGATCGCCAGAAAACGGAGGCGCAAGCATGAGCGCGCCGAAAGCCTATCTCGAACATGTCGCGGTCTTCGTGCGCGACATTCATTGGCACATCCGCTTTTTCGAGGACGTGTTCGGCATGACGATGCGCGAGGTCGACGGCACGCTCGATGCGCCGCGCCAGTACTGGACGCTCGGCGGCATGCAGTTCATTTACGTGCCGGATTTCGAGGGCCCCGAAGGGCGGCTTGGTCATCTCGGCATCATGTGCGAGGACGTCGAGGCCGCGCTCGCCGCTGCCCGCCGCTACGATGTGCAGCCGATGCCGCAAGGGGCGAACTGGCTGCGTTTGCCCGATGGTCTCGCCATCGAATTCATTCAGGCGAAACCCACGCACTGCGTTGCGCAGGCGCTCGCCATCGATCCCCGCTCGGAGGCATGACATGACCATCGTCGAAAAATATTGGGACGACGCACGCGAAGGCGACGAATGCGTGAGTCCGCACTACACCGTCACGAAGGAACGCATTATCGCGTATGCCGATCTGACTGGCGATCACACGCCCGTACACGTCGATGAAGCGTATGCGAACGCGAGCCACTTTGGCTGCCTCGTCGCGCATGGTCTGTTTGGTCTTTCCATTGCCGATGGCCTTAAAACGCAGAGCGATTATCGCTTTCTGCCGGGCATGTCGCTGGGCTGGAGCTGGGACTTCGTTCTGCCGATCAAGGTCAACGACGTGCTGCATGTGAAGTTTCGCGTCGGGTCGATGCGCCCGAGCAATAGCCGTCCTGACTGGGGCATCGTGATCCTGCCTTCGGAGCTCATCAATCAGCATGGCGATGTCGTGCAGCGCGGCGAGCATCGTTTGATGGTGCCGCGCCGACCGGGAGCCGCGCGATGAAACAGGCTCGTCCACTCGAAGGGATTCGCGTCGTCGATTACAGCCACTTTCTCGCGGGTCCGTATGTGGGGCGTTGCCTCGCGGCGCTGGGCGCGGAAGTGATCAAGGTCGAGCGACCCGGCAGCGGCGACGCGGGACGCCAGCACGCGACCGTGCTCGACGATCGGTCAAGCGGTTATTTTCTGCAGCTGAATATGGGCAAGCGCGGCGTCAGCGTGAACATGAAAGACACGCGCGGCAAGACCTTTATGGAGCGGCTCTGCGATTCGGCGGACGTGTTCGTGGAGAACTATCGTCCCGGCGCGCTCAACAAACTTGGGCTCGGCTACGAAGCGCTTTCCGCGCGCAATCCAGGGCTGGTTTATTGCTCGATTTCCGCGTATGGCCACACGGGGCCGGACGCCCATCGCGCGGGCTTCGGCCTGATCGCCGAGGCTAAGAGCGGCATCATGCAGATGGTCGGCAAACCGGGCGAGCGTCCGCCGCTGCTGCGCGTTTCGCTCGGCGATCTGTACACGGGCATTCACGCGGTCGCAGCGATCAATGCGGCGCTGCTCGGCCGCGTGAAAAGCGGGCGCGGGCAGCATATCGACATGGCGCTCTACGACACGCTCGTGTCGATGCATGAGTATGCGGTTCAGTGCTACACGCTTGCAGACGTTCTTCCCGAACAGACGGGACACGACATGCCCGGCTCAACGCTTTACGGCGTGTTTCGCGCGACTGATGGCGATCTGGTGATCGCGGCTCAGGTGGACGATGCCTGGAAGCGCTTCGCCGGGCTGATCGAGGCGAACGGCGGCCCGCGCGGCTTTGGCACCGATGAGCGGTTTCGGAACAGCGTGGGACGCAACGCGCACCGGCTGGAGATTCTCGCCGTGGTGGAGCCGTGGGTCGCGGCGCGCACGGTGGCGCAGATCCTCGAACTGCTCGATGGTATCGATGTGCCTTGCGCGAAGGTGCAACGCATCGACGAAGTGATTGCCGATCCGCAGATTCAGGCGCGCGGCATGATCGTCGAACAGGAGCATCCGCGTTACGGCACGCTGCGCTTGCCGAATCTGCCGTTCCGATTTTCCGCGTGCGATACCACGATCCGCGAGGTCGCGCCGGATCTGGGCGAGCACAACGCCGAAGTCGCGCAATCGCTGGGCTTCACGCCTGCCGAGATCGATGCGATGCAAACAGATGGCGTGCTGTTCGACAAGTGAGATGACGATGAGCGATACCTATGCAGTGGTTGGCAATCCGATTGGCCATACGAAATCCCCGTTGATTCATGGGCTTTTCGCCGAAGCGACGCAGCAGGCGATGCACTACACAGCGATCGAGGGACCGCGGGAGCCTGATGACGCGTTCGCGGCAACGGTGCGGGAATTCATCGCGGCGGGCGGCAAGGGCATGAACATCACCGCGCCATTCAAGCTGGCTGCATTCGAGATGGCCGATGAGCGCAGCGAGCGCGCAACGCTTGCGGGCGCGGCGAATGCGTTCAAGTTCGAGGATGGCCGGATTCTCGCCGAGAACTTCGACGGTATCGGTCTGCTGCGCGATATCGAGGTGAATCTGCACGCGCCGCTCGCGGGCAAGCGCGTGTTGCTGCTCGGTGCGGGCGGCGCGGCCCGCGGCGCGCTGCTCCCGTTTCTGGGCGCAGGCCCCGCAGAACTGGTGATTGCGAATCGTCATGTCGAGAAAGCGCGAGCGTTGGCATCGCAACTGGCTCAATTTGGGCCGATAACTGCGTGCGCTTACGGTGAACTCGACCGGATGGGACGCTTCGATCTGGTGGTCAACGCGACGTCCGCGAGCCTTACGGGCGATTTGCCGCCTGTGCCGCCCGGCGTTTTCAGCCCGCGTGGCACCGCCTATGAACTGGCCTACGGCAAGCGTCTCACACCATTCTTGCGGCTGGCGCGTAATGCGGGTGTTGCCGGTGTGGCCGATGGCGTTGGCATGCTGGTGGAGCAGGCGGCGGAAGCCTTTGTGTGGTGGCGCGGCGTGCGCCCTGAGACGCAAGCGGTGATCGACCGGCTGACGGTTCCGCTCGATTGAGCACGACCTGGAAAGAGTATGAATAACATCCTGATGTTGCACGGCATTAACCACAATATGTTCGGCAAGCGCGATCCCAAACAGTACGGGACCATCACCCTCGAACAGATCGATGCCCAATTGCAAGCGCTCGCGGTCGAACTCGAGGTGCGAGTGCAATCATTCCAGACCAACAGCGAAGCAGCGATGTGCGAACGCATTCACCGTGCGTTTGGAGACGGCGTTGACGGGGTGCTGATCAACGCAGGCGCATGGACGCATTACAGCTACGGCATTCGCGACGCGCTGGCCATTTTGACCTGCCCGGTAGTCGAACTGCACATGTCGAATATCCACGCGCGCGAGCCGTTTCGTCACAAGTCAGTGTTCGCGGATATCGTGACGGGTCAGATCTGTGGGTTTGGTTCGCAAAGCTATCTGCTTGCGCTCCGGGCGGTGGTAGCTGCGGTGCATCAGGGCTGAAGTGACGCGTGCCTGGTTGCTCTGTTCATATCTCCCTGTGCCCAGAGCAAATGCGACGGGGACATCCGCGTCAGTCCTCGACCTGTCTATCTCAGCCGGGTTGAAGGTGCTGGCACTCCGTTTGGAACCAATAGTCGACCAGGCGCTGTGCCGCTTGTAGATCATCCGGGTAATAGGGATCGTCATACCACGGTGACGGGTCGTAGCCCGCTTTCCTCAGGGCAGCGAGCTCGCTCTGGTGCTGCGCCATCGTAGGGGGCGCGTTCGTCCTGAGCGCCGCCAGGTCGCGGCACTCTGTCGGGGTGAGGTGCGGCCCGGTGTACGGCATGCCACCAGCGACACAGCCGGCGAGCAAAATCACCAGAGCCGGAAGTATTGACCGTGTTCCAGGCGGCTTTCTCATAGTACGTGTCCTTCCCTGCGTCGCCCTTGCTCACCACCTTGTAGATGTCTAAACCTTCTCGCCCGGTTTGTGCCGCTCGGCCATATCACTCTACTTCGGTTGATCTGCATTAGGAACAGCAAGCATCGTTCCTCTCGGCTATCGCAGCGGTAGGTCAGCGAAGCGCGCCGCGAATGGATCGGCCGAATCAGCCGATAGCGGACGCTCGGTCGGATGGTCAATCATCACCTCAGCAGGCTCCCTGCACGGTCTCGGGAAGCCTGCCTCAAGTCTCGGACAGCCGAGGTTGGGTTGCATCCGTGGACCCCGCAGACTGATGCGGTGAAAATTGTCAGCGCGTCTGCCCGTCAATCTGCTGCCGTAGACGCTTTTCGTCGTCCTGAAGCTCAGGTGTAAAGGCCTCACCAAAGTCCGCAGGCTCAAAGAAAGGGCGAATCTCGATCTCTGAATCACTCATCATCGGATTCGGGCAGCGCTTTACCCATTCAATCGCTTCGTCCATCGATTGAACTTGCCAAAGCCAGTATCCGGCGATCAACTCCTTGACTTCCGCAAATGGGCCGTCGACGACGGTTCGGTCCTTCCCTGAAAACCTCACGCGTGCACCTGCCGAACTTGGCTTCAGCCCGTCACCGCCTTGCATGATCCCAGCCTTCACCAGTTGCTCGTTATATTTGCCCATCGCCGCGATGAGTTCCGTGCTTGGCATTTGCCCAGCTTCGGATTCAGGGGTTGCCTTGATGATGACCATTACACGCATTTGGGGTTTCTCCTTGGAAGACGATATTGTTCGGAGGCAAAGTCGCCTCCAGTGACTACGACGAATGATCGTTGGAGAAATCGACATGCGCAAGAGGCCCAATTTCGGTGGAGCAGACGCTCGCAACGGCCTGCCGGGATGACGACGTCATCGTTTGTCGACGATCCAAGGGTAGATGTTGAATGACCGTTTCTGGACACGGAACTGCGCAGACACCTCTTTATGTGGGCCTCCCCCTCTGATTGCCCGCCGCAGGCGTACGATATGCAGCATCGTCCCAGTGGGGACTGCTTGACCGATGGAGAGTCGAGATGAGGCGTCTTTACTTCCTCGCACCTGACCCGACGACGGCGAAGGCGATCGTAGACGACTTGCTGCGGGCGCGGATCACATGGCGACATATCCATGTTCTCGCGAATCACAGCGTCGCACTCGAGCAGTTACCCGAAGCATCCTTGCTGCAAAGCAGCGACGTCGTGCACTCGCTTGAACGCGGCGTGGCGCTCGGCGGTGCGACCGGCGCGCTTCTCGGCCTCGTGGCGCTGGCGTTTCCTCCCGCGGAGCTCGCTATTGCGGGCGGAGCCGTGGTCGCGTTGACGCTGGCAGGCGCCGG
>ABYL01000111.1 GCA_000173575.1 Burkholderia sp. H160
CGACGCCGCTCGCGGGCGCCGAGCCGCTCGTCGCGCCGATCAGCGGCGTGCTCGTGTATCGCTGTGAAGTCGGCACGTGGGTGGACGTGGGCCACGAAATCGCGGACATCGTCGATCCGTTGACGGACCGCGTCGTCACAATCAAAAACACCGTGGCCGGCGTGCTGTACGCGCGGCATCTGGCCCGCTTCGCGACGGCCGGACTCGAGTTCGCGCGCATCGCCGGCGCGACGCCGTTCCGCAGCGGCTCGTTGTTGAGCAACTGACCCCAAAGCCGCTGCGACGATCGATCCTGTCGCAGCCGGTCATGTAACTGCATTTTCAACGCACGCACCAGCTGAAGTAACCGATCGCCCGCCGCCCGGCGGGCGATCCGCTGCCGCGCGTCCCCCGCCTCACCTCAGGGTCGATCGACCCGCCCCGCCTCCGGTACGCCAGCAGAGTGTCGCGCCGGCACGACACCCTGGAAAAATATTTTCACTGTCATATACCTTACTCAGCACTCCCTTAAATTGCCGGCCATCGCGCGACATTGCCGCAGAGCAGCGCGTCGCGATCGCTTAAATTTGCTAACCGGAGAAGTATTTTGAACAAAAAAATCCTGACCGCCGCTACGTTTGCCGTCTTCGCCTCCGCCGCTCACGCACAAAGCAGCGTCACGCTGTACGGCCTGATCGACGCCGGTATCAGCTACGTGAACAACTCGAAAACGTCCACCGGCCACGCCAGCCTGACCAAGTACGACGACGGCGTCGCGCAAGGCAGCCGTTGGGGTCTGCGTGGCACGGAAGACCTCGGTAACGGCCTGAAGGCGCTGTTCATGTTGGAAAACGGCTTCAACAGCGGGAACGGCACCGCCGGCCAGGGCGGCGCGATGTTCGGCCGCCAGGCGTACGTTGGTCTGTCGCAGAACAACATCGGCTCGCTGACGTTCGGCCGCCAGTACTCGTTCTCGACCGACTACCTCGGCTCCAACTACTCGACCGGCGGCCTGACCGTCGCGGGTAACTACGCCTACCACATCAACGACGTCGACCAGCTCACGTCGAGCCGTATCAACAACTCGGTCAAGTTCAGCAGCGCGAACTTCTCCGGCCTGACCTTCGGCGCGATGTACGGCTTCTCGAACACGGCGGGCGGCTTTGCCGGCACGCCGGGTACGGGCACGACGGCGGCTCCGGTTGCGGGTTCGTCGCGCGCTTACAGCTTCGGCGCGAACTACGCGAACGGCCCGTTCGGCCTCGGCGTGGCGTACACGGACATCCGTTACCCGGGCCAGGCTTCGCCGGCGTTTTCGACGTCGCTGGCTAACGTGACCTTCCCGACGGTCGGCACCGGCCAGATCCAGGATCTGCGCACGGTCGGCGCTGGCGGCCGTTATGTGTTCGGTCCGGCGACGCTGTGGGCCCTGTACACGAACACGCGCCTCGCACCGATCTCGGGTGGGTCGACGACGTTCGCCGCGTACGAAGCGGGCGCGAAGTACGCGGTCACGCCGGCTATCACGGCAGGCGCGGGCTACACGTACATGCACCTGAGCGGCGCGAACGTCGGTCACTGGAACCAGGTGAACCTGAGCGGCGACTACGCGCTGTCGAAGCGCACCGACGTGTACGTGCTGGGCATCTACCAGATCGCGTCGGGCAATAACAACGGGACGAAGCTGCAGGCTCAGATCGGTTCGAGCTCGAGCTACTTCAGCACGTCGGGCGTCGGCGCGGACAACCAGCTCGCGTTCCGTGTCGGCCTGCGTCACAAGTTCTAAGCAGATAGGTCGCGGTGGGGAACACGTGTGTTCCCTGCCGGGCTGATTTGACGAAAAACGCCCTACGGGGCGTTTTTTCTTTTGTGGCGCGAAATCAGTCGAGCAACGCCGGATTCTCGATCGCCGCCGCCAGCAACTCGACGAACGCCCGCATCGTGCGCGGCAATGTGCGCCCCGCCATCGTCTGCACCTGCCGCGCACGGTTAGCAGACCGGTGATCGTGACCGCGTCGGTTCTCAGCACGAAGCTGTGCAGCGCCGCGTAATAGTTGCTGACGAACACCCGATCGAACACGAGGCCTTCGAGACCGCATGCGATATCGAAGAGCTGGCGGATCGTCACGCCGGGACCGTTGATCGCCAGCGGCCACAGCAGCAGATCGGCAAGCGCGACGCAATCGCGCGTTCCCAGCTATGGGCAGGCGTGCGACTGCACGCACGCTAACGACAGGTCAAAAAAATGCGGGCGATGCACGAATGCATCGCCCGCATGGTCATGAGTCGAGCCGTTGCCGTTGCAGCGTCGCGTCAGTGCGAATGCCGCGGCACCGCTGAGCCTCGACACCCAACCAGGAAGTCGAGGTCGCAACCTTCATCGGCCTGCAGCACATGATCGATATACAGGCGCCGGTAGCCGCCACCTTCCGGCGGCTGCGGCGGCACATGCTGCGCGAGACGGCGCGCGAGTTCCGCATCGCTGATGTCGAGGTGCAGCGTGCCCGCATCGCAATCGAGTTCGATCCAGTCGCCGTCCTGTACCGCGGCGAGCGGACCGCCGGCCGCTGCTTCCGGCGTCACATGCAGCACCACCGTGCCGTACGCGGTGCCGCTCATGCGCGCGTCGGAAATGCGCACCATATCCTTCACGCCCTGCTTCAGCAGCTTCGGCGGCAGGCCCATGTTGCCGACTTCAGCCATGCCCGGATAACCCTTCGGCCCGCAGTTCTTCATCACCAGCACCGAATTCGCGTCGACGTCGAGCGTTTCGTCGACGATGCGCGCCTTGTAGTGTTCAAGGTTCTCGAACACTACCGCGCGTCCGCGATGCTTGAGCAACTCGGGCGTCGCCGCCGACGGCTTCAGCACCGCGCCGCGCGGCGCGAGATTGCCGCGCAGCACGCGAATGCCGCCATCGGCGACGAGCGGCCTGTCGAGCGGGCGGATCACTTCGTCGTTGGTGTTGGGCGCATTCTTCACGTTGTCCCACAGCGACTTGCCGTTGACCGTCAACGCGCCCGGATGCGGTAGCAGGTCCGCTTCGCCGAGCCGGCGCAGCACGGCCGGCAGGCCGCCCGCGTAATAAAACTCTTCCATCAGGAAACGGCCCGATGGCATCAGGTCGACGATCGTCGGCGTGTCGCGGCCGATGCGTACCCAGTCGTCGAGTTCGAGATCGATGCCGATGCGCCCCGCGATCGCCTTCAGATGAATCACCGCATTGGTCGAGCCGCCGATCGCCGCATTGACGCGAATCGCGTTCTCGAACGCGTCGCGCGTGAGGATCTTCGACAGCTTCAGGTCTTCGAACGCCATCTCAACGATCCGGATGCCCGACATGTGCGCGAGGACGTAGCGGCGCGAGTCGACCGCGGGAATCGCCGCGTTATGCGGCAGCGACGTGCCGAGCGCCTCGGCCATGCAGGCCATCGTCGATGCGGTGCCCATCGTGTTGCAGGTGCCCGCCGAGCGCGACATGCCCGCCTCGGCCGACAGGAATTGATGCAGATCGATCTCGCCGGCCTTCAGCGATTCGTGCAGCTGCCACACCGCGGTGCCCGAGCCGATGTTCTTGCCGTCGAGCTTGCCGTTCAGCATCGGGCCGCCCGTCACGACGATCGCCGGCACGTCGCAGCTCGCCGCGCCCATCAGCAGCGCGGGGGTCGTCTTGTCGCAGCCGGTCAGCAGCACGACCGCGTCGATCGGATTGCCGCGGATCGCCTCCTCGACGTCCATCGCCGCGAGATTGCGCGTGAGCATCGCGGTCGGACGCAGATTCGATTCGCCGTTCGAAAACACCGGGAACTCGACCGGGAAGCCGCCCGCTTCGTAGATACCGCGCTTCACGTGCTCGGCGAGCTTGCGAAAGTGCGCGTTGCACGGGGTCAGCTCGGACCACGTGTTGCAGATTCCGATCACGGGGCGCCCGTCGAACTCGTGCTCGGGAATGCCCTGATTTTTCATCCAGCTTCGATACATGAAGCCGTTCTTGTCAGCTGTGCCGAACCACTCGGCCGAGCGCAATTTCCGCTTTTTTTCCGACATGCTAGGTCCTTGATGCGTGTGCCGGGACCCTCACCGGCCAATTTGACTGAAGCGGCGCACCCTGCGCTACCGCGGAAGGCTTTCGTTCAGTGCCCTGGGATGGTGAAGTGTAAGGAGCGGGTCTATATCTTTCCAATTATATTTTGGGCGATATCGATATCAGATCTGGTATCGACTCGCCGGGACCGTCAGTGCGGCGGGGCCGGCGCGCCACGCGTGTTCTTCTTCAGATGGCTCTGGTTGTAATCGATCGCGGCGCGCACCAGCGCTTTCAGTGCGCGCTCGTTGACCTTGTCGCTCTCGAAGAAGTCGATCGCGCGCCGCGCGTTGCCTTCGAGGCCCGCGTTGAACAAGCCGTCCGGGTCGGCCAGGCCCGCCCCATGCGCGAAGGTCAGCTTGACCTTGCCCTTGTGAGCGTTGGCGACCGCGATCATGCCGTCGCGCGACCAGACCGGGCTGCCCATCCACTTGAATTCCTCGACGATGGCCGGGTCCGCCGCGAGCACGCATCGACGGATGCGCGCGAAAGTTGCGCCGCGCCAGTCGGTGAGTGTGGCGATCAGTTCGTCGATACGTTCGGATGCGTTCATCGGAGTGAGGTTGAACCGATAGGATGCCGTACCAATCTGGTCATTGTAGTCCTCCCTCGGATTTCACAGTTTGCCCGCAGGCTGCAGCATCGGATACGTGAAGAAGAAAAAGTGGACCACGTTCAGCCCGAAATGTGCGAGCACGGCCGCAGATAATCCGCCGAAGCGGTACGCGAGTCCATAGCCGATGCCCGCCACACTGCCGAGCACGATCCACTGCCATCCGCCCGCGCTATGTGCGAGGCCGAACAGCGCGGCCGCCACGCATAGCGCGAGCACGTCCGCCCTTTTCCAGCGCGCGAAAAGTCGCGTGAGACCGCCTTGCAGATAGCCGCGAAACAACGCTTCCTCGGTCAGCGTGACGAGAAAGAGATTGTTCGCCAACCACAGCAGGCTGTCGGCGGGCCGCTTCGGTGCCCACCCGACGAGCCCCAGCGACAACGCAACGGCCATGCAGGCTGCGACCGTGATCAGCCAGGCGGCGACGCCGGCGAGTAACCACGTACGCAGCCCGTGCGGCGGCCGGATCCACGGCAAGGCGAGCAACAGCCAGAAGCCGATCAGCGGCTTGTCGAAGTTGAGGTACATCGTGAAGGGCACGGCATCGGGCGTGAAATGCACGGGGCCGATCACGCGCGGGTTATGAAAGCCTGGCAGCCAATGCATGCTGAGCGCGACGGCGAGCGCGACGAACAGCAGATGACCTGCATATCGAACGTAGCGCTGGCGATCCGGCGACACCGCGTACGCGGCCACGCCAAGCAGCGCGATGGCGACGCTTGCCAAAGGGCCGAGCTGCCCGGTCGTCAACGCCGTGCCGTATCCGGTCACGAGCAAGCCGAGGCCAAGCCAGCGGAACGTGCTGGCCCACGTCGCCGGCGCGGCGAGGAAAATCGCGATCCACGGTAATGCGAACATAGATAGGCCCGAAGTTAGGCTTGCGGTGATTGCTGGCGTTGAGCGCGGGCGTGACTCTAGCATTCGATTAACGCCGGGCCAGTGGCATGCACCGCCATCGAAAATATGAAAACATCGCGATTTAATCAGCATCTGATTCGCGAAATGCACTTTTTCGTAGGCGAACACCCCTTGCTGCAAGAATATTTCGCATAATTCCTGCAACCCATACAGATTTGCTGTCCTCATTACGTTAGGCGTCTAAACGGAGGCAAACGATGACACGAGTTCGCGTTAATGGTTTCACCATCTCGCTCGACGGATACGGTGCAGGCCCGGATCAAGACATCAACAATCCGCTCGGTGTTGGCGGGACGGAACTGCATCAGTGGCTAGTCCCAACACGCACGTTCCAGCGAGCCTTGTTCGGCAAGGACGGCGGTACGACCGGGGTCGACGATGATTTCGCCGCCCGTGGCTTTCAGAATGTTGGAGCCTGGATTCTTGGGAGGAACATGTTCGGACCCATTCGTGGCGACTGGCCGGACACAAACTGGAAAGGTTGGTGGGGAGACAGTCCGCCGTATCACGTTCCAGTCTTCATCTTGACCCATCATGCCCGTCCCCCCATCGAGATGGAAGGCGGCACGATTTTCCACTTCATAACAGGGGGCATTCGCGAGGCGCTCGACCGTGCACGCGAGGCCGCTGCCGGAATGGACGTGCGGATCGGCGGTGGGCCGGACACAATCCGGCAGTATCTTCGTGAGAGCCTCATTGATGAACTGCACATTGCGATCGCGCCGGTCCTGCTCGGCCGGGGAGAATCGCTGTTCGAAGGGGTTGACTTGCGGGCTCTGGGTTACGAATGCGTTGAATTCGTAACGTCCGAGAAGGCCACGCATGTGGTCCTACGGCGCCAAGGGCAAACACACGCCTAACCACTCGTTGAAGGTCGACGTCCCCGACGTGCGGTGGCCTTGGCTCGCACGTCGGGTGTCCGCTTTTCCAATCACCGCCCGGTCAACATCCGAAGGATTTTCTGCACGATGCATTCGTGCCGCTCGAGCGCCTCAACGAGCGTGCTTGCGCCATAGCTCTCGTTTTGATCTCGCGCTTCCATTCCGGCGATGCGTGTCACGAAGAGCGCGGATTCCCCAGTGCTCGCGTCGGCCACACCGCGAAAGCGCGTCGTGACCGTCACGCCAGACTCTTCGAGCAACGTGCGGCGAAAGATCAATTCGTTCTCGGCCATCCAGCGCGACCACTCGTTGCGGTCGAACACCTCGACAGGCCTGTTCTTCGCATCGAGGACGTAGAAGCGTTGACGCTGGGGCGGAGCGGAGCGGGATTTCATGATCCGGAAGGCGTGAGCAGGAAGCCGATCGCCTCCCGCCACCAACTATCGTCGACGTGGCCAATCCAGTCGTTATGCTCAGCCCCCTGCACGATCTTCAGTTGTTTCGGACCGCTCAACGCGTTGTAAAGCGCTTCTCCGAAACGTGCCGGGACGATGCTGTCGCGTTCGGCAACCACGACGAGAACCGGGCGTCCGAACGCAACCAGGTGGGCCACGCTGTCGTATCGGCCATGCACCAGCCACTTCACGGGCGCCCATGGGTAATGGAAAGCGGCGACGTGCTCGATCCTGTCCCATGGCGTGATGAGCAGCAGGCCGGCGATTTTCTCGGCTTCACGCGAGCCGGCCGCAGCAACCACGCCGGCTCCGAGCGATTCCCCGATGAGCAGCACCGGAGCGCCGGAGAAACGATGCGCAAGCTCGATGGTCTCTTGCGCATCGGCGACCAGCCTTTCTTCATCCGGCGATCCCTCGCGTGGCCCATAACCCGGATATTCGGCGAGGATCACGCGCAGTCCCAACTTGTTAAGCGCCACGGCATAGAAGGCACGGTGTCCCGCATGCCCCGCATTGCCGTGAAAGACAATGGCCGTGCCACGCACGGCTCCGGCCGGTTCGGCCACAAGGCCCCGGAACACCTCAATAGCAGGCCAGGCCGCCAGTCGATCGGAAACCACGTCCTCGATCGCAGCCTTCTCGGGAAAGTAGAGAAAACGTTCCTGCAACATGGCAACGCCTGTCAAAAGGACAGCCCCAGCACGAAGCCCGCTCGACAACGAGCCGTGAAGCGGTCCTATACTGCATACCCAGGTTCAAGATACCCCAAGATCCAAGGACATGATCGCAGACCTCGCACACTCCTGGTTGACGTTCAGCCCCCCTGTCGCCGCTGCAAGGACCGCCCGCCGCCCGCTCGTAGCGCTGGAGTCGACCATCATCGCTCACGGCATGCCCTACCCGGAGAACGTTCGCACCGCGCGCGAAGTGGAAGCGTTGGTCCGTGACCTGGGCGCCGAACCCGCGACGATTGCACTGATCGGTGGGCGAATCCGCATCGGTCTTTCCGACGACGAGCTGGAGTTGCTCGGCAGCTCGGATCAGGTACACAAAGTCAGCCGCCGCGATCTGCCGGCCGTGCTGGCCAGCGGCGGCCTCGGCGCTACGACGGTGGCCGGCACGATGATATGCGCCGCCCTGGCTGGCATCGAGGTCTTCGTCACCGGAGGCATTGGGGGCGTGCATCGCCACGCGCAGGAAACCTTCGACATCTCCGCGGATCTTCAGGAGTTGGCAAAGACCTCAGTGGCGGTAGTGTGTGCCGGAGCGAAGTCCATCCTCGATATCGGGCTCACATTGGAATATCTGGAAACGCACGGCGTGCCGGTGCTCAGTTGCGAGCAGGACAATTTTGCTGCGTTTTACACGCGCGACAGCGGCTATCGCGCCGATTTCAGGCTGGATGACCCAGCGGACCAGGCACGCTTCATTTGCACCAAATGGGACCTGGGCCTTGCGGGCGGCGTGGTGTTGAGCACACCAGTCCCGGAAGCGGCGGCGATGCCGTCCGAAGAAATCGACGCGCTGACCCGGCAGGCGCTAGCCGAGGCCACGACGCAAGGCATCACCGGTAAGGACGTCACCCCTTTCCTGCTGGCCCGCATCAAGGCGCTGACAAGCGGACGCAGCCTGGCGACGAACATCGCACTCATCAAGCACAATGCCGAAGTCGGGACAAGGCTGGCGCTCGCGTTGGCCAACTCGCAGCGCGGGGCGGATGAGGCGTAGGCGCGCGAACGCAAGGCTGCGTCGGCGGCGCTGGTGACATTGACCAGCGCCGCATTATGCGTAGCCTATCCTCTGATTCAACGTGCTGCCGAATCGTCTGGCAAACCGTATGAGTCCAGCATCTCGACGCCCAATCGCACGACTTCGACGGGCGCCTCCAGGCGTTCCGCGAGACCTTGCTGGTATGCCTTGAAGGCAGGAAGCTCGGTGACGGCTGCCGAATCGTCAGCGGCGAGATTCACGAAAAGGTGAATGAATTCACGGCCGTTTCTGAACAGCGTATAGACGGTGTGTTCGGGCGCCGTATTCCGGAGGCTATCGAACACGGCCCGCGAGAGCGCTTCGTTTTCCGCGGTGTGTTCGGGTTTGATGGTGTAGCGCACCAGTGTCAGTCGTTGCATGATTTTTCCCTTTCACGGTTATCGGCGCCGATGTGGTCCGATTACCGTAAAGACGACGGCGACAGGCAAAAGGATGCGCGGCAAAAAAAAGATTTCCGGACTGCATCCTTTTGGTGAGCGGGAACGTCTATCCATATTGGGGTGCGGAATCAAACGGAGGTTTCGGCTTTGGATGCGGATGGACTGACTCAGCTGATGGCGGCGATGCGCCCGCGTCTGCATCGGTATTGCACGCGCATGATGGGCTCGGCTTTCGATGGCGAAGACGTCGTTCAGGAGACGCTGTCCAATGCGGTCGCGGCCTTTTCGACGGCCGGCGAGATTTTGCGCCCGGAAAGCTGGCTGCTCGGCATTGCTCATCATGCGGCGCTGGACGCGCTGCGCCGCCGCAAGCGGCAAGGCCGCCAGGAGTCCGACGAGGCGCTGGCGAATCTGACGGACCACGGCGCGCAGGCCGACGCGAGAGTGGCGGCGACCGCGAGCCTCGCGATGTTTCTGCATCTGTCCGTCGTTCAGCGCTCGTGCGTGGTGCTTGCGGACGTGCTTGGCTATTCGCTGACGGAAACGGCGGCGATTCTTTCTGTCAGCGTCCCATCGGTCAAGGCCGCGCTGCACCGGGGGCGTGGTCGGCTCAGGGAACTGGTCGACGTATCCGACGCTGCGCTGCCGCGACTCGCCGATGCCGACCTCGAGCGGCTGCGCGCCTACGCCGAGCGTTTCAACGCTCGCGACTTCGACGCATTACGCGATCTGCTCGCCGAAGAAGTCCGCCTCGACCTCGTGAGTCGAGCGCGGCTGGCGGGCCGCAAAGACGTCTCGGTCTACTTCACGCGGTATGCGCAGCAGCCCGGCTGTTCGGTGTCATTGGGCTGGGCCGAGCATCGCCCTGTGCTGCTCGTCACCGATCCGGCGGTGGCCGAGGCGCGCGTCGCGTATGTCATCCTGCTCGATTGGACCGGCGACCGCATCATCGCGATCCGTGACTTCCGATTCGCCCCTTACGTTATGGAAAGTCTCACTGTCCAGCAACTGTGATCGGCAACTCATGTAACCTGTCGCGGCGACCATGACGTCCTACGAATCATTCGCCGACCATCCGGAGGTGACGATGAATGCAATTCACGAGGTCTATCCGTATCTGCGCGTGCGCAACGCCGCACAGGCCATCGAGTTCTACGCGCAGGCATTCGGCGGCATCGAGCAGTTTCGCCTGACCGAGCCAGGCGGCCGCATCGGTCATGCCGAAGTGAAGATCGGTCCGGCGATCGTGATGCTGTCCGATGAATATCCCGAGCACGGCATGCTCGGCCCGACCGGTGACAGCCGACCGAGCGTGCTGCTGCACATCCACTGCGACGACGTCGACCAGCTCGTCGCGCAAGCGGTAAGAGCGGGCGCAACCGTGGTCCACCCGCTCACCGATCATTTTTATGGCGAGCGCTCAGCGACCGTGCGCGATCCGTTCGGCCACGAATGGTCGCTCGGCGCGCAGATCGAAGCGCTCACGCCTGAAGAGATGCAGCGCCGCTATACGGCGCTGTTCGACAGGTAGTCGATTGTTATAGTGGGCTCCTCACGCTTATTCCCCCGATGCTGAGCCCTTACATCCCGCCGAACGGTTTTTGAACGGTAAGCTTGTTCGTCACCGAAGTCACCCCCGGAACGCTCTTCGCGATCTCCTCGACCTGATTGATCTGCGAAGCGTCCGTGACCGTGCCATTCAGCGTCACCGCGCCGCCTTTTGCGATGACGCTGATACTGCCGGCGCTGATCTCCTTGTGCTTGCCGATGGCGGCATACACCTGTCGACGCAGCGCACGATTGGCTTTCCTTGCGCTGACGGGCGAGGCCGCGCTAGCTTCCACGGCGGGTGTGCCCGAAGCTCCACTGGCCGTCTGGCCCGGCTGCGACCATGCGTTGCTGGACGCGGCCAGAATCAATGTGGCAATCACCAACGCGCGTGCCTGAATACTTTTCATCGAATACTCCAATTGTTATAACGGACGGAATCAGAAGGTGTGGCGGATGCCGATCATCGCCGCCGTGGTGTTCACGCCAGGCGCAACCGGGGCGCCATAAACGATGGTCTGGTTCATGGTCCCCCTGTTGGCGACATAACCCACTTGCGCGTACGCTTTGGTTCTCTGGCTCAGGTTGTATTCCGCCCCCGCGGCGACTTCGCTCGAATGGTTCGCCGAGTGGTTCTTATCTCTCAGGTAGTAGTAGCCGGACGTGATCTTGAAACGCGTATTGAACTGGTAGCCGAGGCCCCCCGAGATCATTTCGAAGTTCGCAGTGTCGCTGTGGGCCGGGTTCTTGCCGACGCCATACGAGGCCGACACCGAGAACCCGGCGATCGTGTACATCGCACCGAAATAGTAGAGGCGGTTATTGGCGACACCGGTCGCAGGAATGGCGGGCGCCGCCGGGTAAGTCAGCGGGTACGGGTTGGTATCGTGGCCGTTGTAATACACGGCGGACAGATTCAGACCGTAGTTCGAATACTTGAGCACGGCCGACTCGCGCGTGCCGCCCTGGAAATGACCGGCTACGCCGCCCGGCGCATACTCGAGCGCGAGCGACGCGCCATAAAATTTCGGCGAGTTATAGACGAGCGCGTTGCTGTCATACAGCGCGCCGATCGGCGCGTTCGTGCTGGTGCCGGGCCAGCCGGCCGCCTGATTGATGCCCAGCCACGCGGTCAGAATACTGCCGAAATACTGCGCGCCGCGGACGTCGGTTTCCGCCATCGCGTAGATCATCGGCACGATCTGCCGGCCGGCGTCGAAGGTACCGAAGGGACCGGATACGCCCACAGTCGCGAACTGGTTGAAGATCGCGGTCACGCCCGGCGTGTCGGACAAACCGAACTTGCCATTCGTGGTGTTGAATGTACCCTGCAGCCTGAAGTTAACCTTGTAGCCGCCGCCGATATCTTCAGAGCCCTTCATACCCCAGTAGCTGGAATAGATGCCCCCGTCCTTCAGCTGAAAAGTGGAACCCGTGTTCGGCGCGTGCGGCAGAAAGGTGGCCGCAGAAGTGCTCTGATACAGCAGGCCCGTATCGACCACGCCATAGAGCGTCACTGATGTTTGCGCATGCGCCGCCGTGGCGAAAATAGCCAACGCGATAGCGCTGATTGACTTCAATTTCATTGTGTCTCCTACGCGTACCGGCGTTGGCGCAAATGCCCGTGCTGCGGTCGCTTCAAACGATTGGTGGTTTTGTATGCGCCGGGCGTACCCGGTCGCCTTGTTGCGTGAATCGAACTGCGTTGCCGCGAAAGCGGCGGCTCAGGCGCGCAGGTAGTAGTCCCCGAACTGATCGCGCAACTGGTTCTTGAGCACCTTGCCCGTTGCGCCGAGAGGAACCGTGTCGACGAACACCACGGCATCGGGCGTCCACCAGCGCGCGACACGGCCGTCGAAGAAGGACAGCAGATCGCCCCCCTCCAGCTCGCTGCCCGGCTTCTTCACAACCAGCAGCAGCGGCCGTTCGTCCCACTTCGGGTGTCGCGCGGCGATACAGACGGCAGTCGAGACTTCCGGATGCAGATACGCGACGTTTTCGATGGCCGCCGAACTGATCCATTCGCCGCCGGACTTGATGACGTCCTTGCTGCGATCGGTGATCTGCATGAAACCGTCGCGGTCAATCGTCGCGATGTCTCCGGTCGGAAACCAGCCGTCGCTGAGCGGCGACTCAACGTCGGCGCCAAAGTACTGCTGCATGACCCAGTGACCACGCACCTGCAGATCGCCCGCCTTCTCGCCGTCCCATGGCAGTTCATTGCCGTTGGAGTCGACGATCCTTATGTCGATGCCGAACAGCGCACGTCCCTGCTTCGCCCGAACCTTGTACTGCTCCGCCATCGGCAGCGACTGCTGATGCGCCTTGAAGCTGCAGACCGTGCCGATCGGGCTCAATTCCGTCATGCCCCACGCATGCAATACCTCGACCCGATGGCGCTCCTGGAACGCCTCCGTCATCGCGGTCGGACACGGCGCGCCGCCGATCACTGTGCGCCGCATCGACGAGAAGGTCCCGCAGATTGCATCGACATGCGCGAGCAGTCCTTGCCACACGGTCGGCACGCCGGCCGACATCGTCACCTGTTCCTCTTCGATCAGCTCGTAGAGCGACTTTCCGTCGAGCGCCGGCCCCGGAAACACGAGCTTCGCGCCAACCATGCAGGCGATGTACGGCAGGCCCCACGCGTTCACATGGAACATCGGCACGACCGGCAGGATCACGTCGCGCGCGGAACAGTTCATCGCATCGGGCAGTGCCGCCGCGTAGGTGTGCAGCACCGTCGAGCGGTGGCTATAAAGCACACCCTTCGGATTGCCGGTGGTGCCCGACGTGTAGCACAGCGACGACGCGCTGTTCTCGTCGAGCAGCGGCCACTCGAAAACGTCGTCGTGGAGATCGATCAGATCCTCGTAGCACATCAGCATGGCTTCCAGGCCGCCCGCTTGCGGCATGTGCGCGCGATCGGTCATGGCCACGAATACCTTCGGGCTCTTCACCCGTGACGCAACGCTCTTGATCAGCGGCAGAAACGTCAGGTCGAAGAACACGACACGGTCTTCCGCATGCTCGATGATGTACGCCAGCTGGTCGACATGGAGTCGCGGGTTCAGCGTATGCAGCACCGACCCGGAACCCGACACAGCGAAATACAGCTCCATGTGGCGATAGCCGTTCCACGCGAGCGTCGCGACGCGCTCGCCCTGACCGACACCAAGTGTCGACAGCGCGTTGGCCATACGGCGCGCGCGCTGCGCGAGGTGCCGATACGTATAACGATGGATGTCCCCCTCCACGCGTCGCGACACGATTTCCTGTTCGCCGTGATGGCGCTCCGCGTGCGTGAGCAGCGCAGCGACCAGCAGCGGTTGCTGCATCATCAAGCCTTGCATCTTTCCGTCTCCTGATGGGTGGTGGCGTCTCGCGCGTTCGGCGCGTCGAGACTGACCACCACCTTTGAATCCACTATTCCGACCGGGAAGGTCGTCACATTCAATCCACCTGTTCCCGGCATGCAGCCCGTGCGCACGTCGAACCGCAGGCCATGCGCCGGGCAGCGCAGCATGCAGCCTTCCAGCTGCCCGCTCGCGAGCGAGGCCCCGTTGTGCGGACAGGCGTTGTCGATGGCGTGGAGCGTGCCGTCGATGTTGAACAGCACAATGCTGCGGCCATCGATGAAGGCCAGCTTGCGCTGGCCCGGCGAGAGCTCACCGGCGACACCCACGACGATCCGACGCGACATCCCGGACTCGTTCTGATCCTGCGCGGGCCGCGTCACATCAGGACCAGGCGGCGAATCAACGTCTCGGCCATCGGCCATTCGCCAAAGCCCGCGGCGGGATTGAGGTGCCCCACTTCGCCGAGATCGACGAAGCGGCTGCCCCAGTCCTGAGCCATGTCCTGCACACGCTCGAACCGCGCGAGCGGATCGTTGCGGCTCGCACCGACGATGCTCGGAAACGGCAGCGGCTTGCGCGGAACCGGCAGCCAGCCGTTCTGCCTGAGCGTATCGAGCTCCGGATAGCCGGACGGCATCGGCGTTTCGATGTCAGCGGGCGCCGCGAGCAGCGCAGCGTGAATCTCGCGCTTGTGCTGCGCCGCCCAATGCACGGTGATCATCACGCCCGCGCTATGCGCGACCAGAATCACCGGGCCGTTGATTCTCGCGAGTGCGGCATCGAGCGCCGCGACCCGTGCCGAGCAACTGAGCTTGTCGTGCTCGAGCGGCGGCACCGAGAGCGCCTTCGGCAGCCGTTGCTGCAACAGGGTTTGCCAATGGTCCGCGACATGGTCGCGCAGACCCGGGACCATCAGAATGGTCGGTGTCAATTCGTAGTTCATGGAAAGCTACTTGCTGGTTCAGTACGGCTTGTCGCCGATAATCCCGGCGCGCTCCATCTTGCGATGGCACGGCGGGTAGTCCATCACCGCATAGTGCTGCGTGCTGCGGTTGTCCCAGATCGCGATGCTGTTCTTCTGCCAGCGCCAGCGCACCTGGTACTCGGGGATGTACGCCTGGCTGATCAGATAGCGCAGCAGATCGCCCGCGCCCGGATTCGCGTCCTGACCGAAACGCACACGTTCGGGCGTATGAAAGTTCGTGAAGTGGCTCGTGAAGGCGTTCACGAACAGCACCTTCTCGTCTGTCTCCGGATGCGTTCGCACGACCGGGTGCTCCGCGTCCGGAAACTGCGCCTTCAGCGCGAGACGCTTTTCGATCGGCATCGCCGCACCGAAGCTCGCCTCGATGCTGTGGCGAGCGCGCAGGCCCGCGATCTGCGTCTTCACGTGCGCCGGCAGATTCTCGTAGGCGAGGACCATGTTCGCCCACATCGTGTCGCCGCCAACGGACGGACACTCCACGCAGCGCAGCACGGCACCGAACTGCGGCGCTTCGCGCCACGTGGCGTCGGCATGCCACGCGTTTTCATAGCGGTCGTTGGGCTGATCCGGGGTCTTGTAGATGCGCACGAGGCCCGGATGCTCCGGATCGCTGCCCGCGACCGGATGGTCTTCGAGTTCACCGAAGCGGCGCGCAAACGCCACGTGCTCGGCGCGCGTGATTGCCTGGTCGCGCAGGAACAGGACCCGGTGCTTCAGCAGCGCCGCGCGGATCTCAGCAAACAGGCCGTCGTCATGGATCGCGCGAGCGACATTTACCCCAATCAGTTCGGCGCCGATCGAGTACGTCAATTGTTCGACTCGCATGGCTAGCTCCTTAGATGACGAAGACCGACGAACCCGTCGTCTTGCGCGATTCCAGATCCCGATGGGCTTGCGCCGCATCTTCGAGCGCATAGCGCTGATTGACCTCGATCCTGATGCGTCCCGAAGCGATCAGTCCGAAGATTTCGCCAGCAAGATCGTTCTTCTCGGCCGGATCGGCGATGTAGTCCGCGAGCGCCGGACGGGTCAGATAGAGCGAACCCTTCATCGCCAGCAGTTGCGGATTGAACGGCGGAATCGGGCCGGAAGCCGTGCCGACGCAAACCATCAGACCGCGCCGCTTCAACGAATCGAGCGAGGCCTCGAAGGTATCCTTGCCGACGCTGTCGAACACCACGTTCACGCCGACGCCATCGGTCAGTTCGCGTACGCGCTTGGCGACGTCTTCACGGCTGTAGTTGATGATGTGATCGCAGCCGTGCGCGCGGGCCACCTCGCCCTTGGCCTCGGTCGAAACCGTGCCGATCACGGTCAGACCCAGCAGCTTCGCCCATTGCGAAACGATCAGGCCGACACCGCCGGCGGCGGCATGCAGGAGAATCGTGTCGCCCACCTTGAAGTCGTGAATGCGACGCATCAGATACGCGGCGGTCAGGCCGCGCATGGTCATGCCGGCAGCCGTTTCGCAGTGGATCGCATCGGGCAGCCGGATCAGTGGCGCAGCCGGAATCAGGCGTTCGGTGCTGTACGCGCCGAGCGTGTTGATAAAGCCCGTGTAGGTCACACGATCGCCCACCGCTACGTTCGTCACGTCCGGGCCAACGGCTTCGACCACGCCAGCGGCCTCGACGCCCATCCCGGCGGGCAGCGGAACCGGATACAGGCCGCTGCGGAAGTAGGTGTCGGCGAAATTGAGGCCCACTGCCTGATGGCGCAGGCGAACCTGACCGGGGCCGGGGTTGCCCACTTCGACGTCCTCGTAGCGCAAGACCTCGGGACCACCGGTTTCATAAAAGCGCACTGCCTTTGCCATGTCGAATCTCCAATCCTTTACTCAATCTGCAATCTGCAGAATTCATTGCGCCCGCGGCGCAGTTACAGGTCAGCCTGCGGCCTGCTCACGCAGGGTGTTCAGACGATCCAGGTCGCCCGCGTAGTTCCGTTTGCCGATCATGAAGGCCGCAGCCGCGACGAGCGGTGCGAGCGGCACCAGTTGCAACGCGCCCAGCAGCCCGATCCGATCGGCGATGATCCCCGTGAGAACAGCCGCCGGAGCAAGGCCCAGCAGGTTGTTCGCGAGCGTCAGGGTCGCGAACGCCGAGGCATGAATCGACGGCGGCGTGAGGTTCGCCACCATCGCCCCCGACGGGCCGCTCGCACCGGCGCAGAAGAACATGCCGACACCGATCACGACGAGCTGCCACGGCCCCGCGGACATCTGGAAGCCAATCCCGAGCAATACGAAACAGGCGAGGCAGAAGGCGATCGCGGCGACCCACTTGCGCTCCCGCGCGTTCTTGCTGAGCCGGTCGGCGAGGTTCCCGCACACCACCATGCCCACCCCCGTCACCAGCACGAACACCGCCGCGCACATCGCAGCCTTGCCGGTGGCCATGCCGTAGTAGCGATTCAGGAAGCTCGGCATCCACGCCCACACAGCGGCGGGAACCATCAGATGAAGGCCGCTGCCCACATAAGCGCACACCACGGACTTCGTAGAAAACAGTCCCTTCATCAACGCGCGCAGGCTCATGCACATGCCGCGCGATTCCGCCTGGCTGCTCACGCCCGCCGGCTGCAGCGGCGCAAGGCGCTTTTCCGTGACGACCAGCCGGTAGATCACGACCAGCACGATCCCCATCGCCGCCATCGCGCCGAACGCTGAACGCCAGCCGAGGTGAGCCGCCACCGCGCCGCCGAGGGCCATGCCCAGCACCGAGCCGAACGCGCCGCCCGCCATGAAGGTGCCGGTCAGCGTCGAGCGCAGCCGCGCCGGAAAAATGCTCAGGACAACTGCGATCCCGACACTGCCGTAGGCCGCCTCGCCGATCCCGACGAAGGCACGCGCAAGCAACAGCTCGCCGTACTTCGTCGAGATCGCACAGCCAACCGTCGCAAGACTCCACATCGCCGCCATCAGCACGATGCTTTTCACGCGCCCCCAGCGGTCGGCGAGCACCGACAGCGGAAACGTGAGCACACCGACCATCAGCGCGACCACGCTGCTGAGCGAACCCAGCTGCGCGTCGGACAGATGCCATGCCGCCTTGAGCGGCGGAAACACGGCATTCAACACCTGCCGCGACATATAGTCGGAAAGCAGCAATCCGACCGTCAACGCAAACACCACCCACGCATAGGCGCGCACGTCCGTCTGAGCTACCGAAACTTCGCCCGTCGTGGGCCCTGCATGCTGAACGAGCATGTTTTGTCTCCTTCCAGGCTGACTCCCTGGCGGCCGCCTTGCCCCCATGGGCCGACGACCTGTTATGGATTCAGCTATCTACTCCCCGCTATGCACCGGGAGCGTTATCCATGAAGCCCGGCCTCGGCCAACGCGTCGGCCCGGGCTCCTGGCGATCACGCCGCGCGCAGCGGCACATTCCTCACGCCGGCCTGGCGGTTCGGCGCCATACCGTTGGCGCTGAGCGTCTCGTCGATCGTCTCGTACTGCACACCAATACGATAGATCTCGCGCGCTTCCTTACCAGTGGCAATTTCACGCCCCAGTTCACGCGCGACGCGCACGCACTGCTCGATCTGCTGCACCGACGTAAAGCGCTTGCCGTGCTGATCGATGATCGTGTCCTCGATGCCGCAGCGCGGATGCAGGCCCATCGACATCGCCATCATGTTGAACGGCAGCACGTTCTTCAGCAGCGACTCGGCGGTGACCGTGCAGCCATCCGGCGCGCGATGCACGAAGTTGAAGAAGTTGAACGGATTCGGGCCGTCGAAGCCGCCGCCGATACCGATCCAGGTCAGATTCAGCGGGCCCTTGTACACGCCCTTGCGCACGAGGCGCTCGAGCGTTTCGAGCGCATGGATGCCCGTGAGTTGGAAGTGCGGCTGGATGCCCGAAGCCTGCAGGCGGCGCAGATGCTCCTCGACCCACGCGGGGCCAGCCGGAACCGTCATTTCACTATAGGCGGCCATGAACGCAGGGTTGGAAAGCGAGGTGCCTGCCAGGTACTCTGGATAAAGCAACTCCATGATGTTCATCTGCGTGGTGTTGATCGCGACCGTCACCTGATCGGGCTTGGGTTCGAGATCGGCCAGCATATGGCGCGTGTCGTCGGACAGCCACTTCGCGGCCTCGCCCTCATCTTCCGGTGCGAACGAAATCGAGCCGCCGACCTGGATGATCATGTCGGGCACCGCCGCACGCACACCCGCGATCAATTCATTGAACTTCGACAGGCGCTTCGAGCCCTTGCCGTCCAGTTCGCGCACGTGCAGGTGCAGCACCGTGGCGCCGGCGTTATAGCAATCGACCGCCTTCTGGATCTGCTCGTCCATCGTCACGGCGATGTCTTCCGGGAAGTCCTCGGGCATCCATTCCGGGCCGTACGGTGCGGTGGTGATGACTACCTTGTCCTGATTCTCAGGGTGCAACGAATCGTCGAGAAACTGCATTTGTCTACCTCCATCGAGTTTGGGGTGACGCTGTTCCGATCTCGCGAAGTGGCGTGGAAATCTGCCGGAACATTTCTAACGTCATGTGCAAACGATACGGCAATCACGCGCTACACTTTTATGATTGGGCGCCATCCTTTTAGCCATTCGTGCCACTGCGCGTTAACACCAATAATTGCGCGAAGCATGCGTTTAATGACTAAAAAAATAACCCCGCGTGTGAATCGTCCGGAGAAACTACGATGGAAACGATGGTGACGTCGGTAGCCATGAGCGGCTATTTCGAAGTGACGCGACGGCTCGGAATGAATCCGGTCGAACTCGCGAAGCAGGCCGGCATCGATGCCGGCGCGCTCGCGAATCCGGACGATCGCGTACCGGTCGCCGCCTGCTGCCGGCTACTGGAAATGACGGCCAACAAGGCGTCGTGCCCGACCTTCGCGCTGCAAATGGCGGAAACGCGGCAGACCTTCGGCAGCGGCGTGATCAACGTCCTGCTCGCGCACAAACGCACGCTGCGTGAAGTGCTGCTGGCCGCGGCCGAATACCGCCATCTGCTCAACGAAGCGCTGGCGGTCTACGTCGAGGACGCGGACAAAACGGTCACCATCCGTGAGGAGCTCGTCGTCGAACCGGGTACCCCGACGAGGCAGGCCATCGAGCTGGCGCTCGGTGTCCTCGCGCGGCACTCCAGCGCGCTGCTCGACAAGTTCTGGAAACCGCGCGAGGTCCACTTCACGCACCGGGCGCCCGCCGACCTCACGTTTCATCGACGTTTTTTCAACTGTCCGCTGGAGTTCGGCAGCGACTTCAATGGATTCGTCTGCGCGAGCGCCGATCTCGACTACCCGAATCCGCTAGCCGACCCTGAACTCGTGCGCTATGCGGAGAGCCTCGCCACTCCGCTGAACGCGACCGCAGCGGAATCGGCCGCGCTGGAAGTGCGCAAGGCGATCTACCTGCTGCTGCCACTCGAGCAGGCGAACGCCGAGCTGGTTGCGCGTCATTTGCGTCTGAGCGTGCGCACCATGCAACGGCAGTTGAATTCGGCCGGCACCAGTTTCTCGGATCAGGTCGAGGAAGTCCGCGGAGAACTGGCCGTGCGCTACATGAGCAACCCCACCTATCCGATCGGACGGGTCTCGGCGCTACTCGGATACGCGCAACAGGGATCGTTCACGAACTGGTTCGTGTCGCGATTCCACATGACACCGCGCGACTGGCGGGCGAGCCATTCGAAGTGATGGAGCGGTGGGAGTAAAGACGAAAAAAAACGGAGGGTGATGCATTGAACATCACCGTCCGTTCTTGCCGCAGGCCCTATCGCCGTCCAATCATTCGGCACGAACCTTCACATACCGGCCAGGCGCGCTCTCGATTGCCTTGTACGTTCTATTGCCGAGCTTCGTGCGCGCCTCGACCTGTTCGCCGGAATGCTTCCTGACCCAGTCGATCCAGTGATTCCACCAGCTGCCGCGCCGCTGAACCGCCGTTGCGCGCCAGTCGTCGGCGTTCTCTTCGCAAGTCTCGTTGGTCCAATAACTGCGTTTGTTCTTCGACGCCGGATTGACCACCCCCGCGATATGGCCGCTTGCCCCCAGCACGAACTCGGTCGGGCCGCCCAGTAACTGCGTCGATCGATAGGCGGATCGCCACGGCACGATGTGATCTTCCTCGGCCGCCATCAGATAGCTGGGCGTATCGATGTTGCCGAGATCGACGGGCGTATTGCAACACGTCAGTTTGTTCGGCACGCACAGACTGTTTTCGAGGTACATGTTGCGCAGATAGAAGCTGTACATCGGGCCGGGCAGATTGGTCGTGTCCGCGTTCCAGTAAAGCAGGTCGAACGCGCCCGGGGCTTTGCCTTTCAGGTAGTTGTTCACGACGTACGGCCAGATCAGATCGTTGGCGCGTAGCGCCTGGAATACGAAGCCGAGTTCGCGCCCTGGATAAAGGCCGCCCCGACCGATCGTATGCTCGCGCATCGACACGCCCTGCTCGTCGATGAACACGCCGAGATCGCCCGGGTCGCTGAAGTCGAGCAACGCCGTCAGCAGCGTCAGGCTCGCCACGGAGTCGTCGCCGTTCGCACGCAGGATCGCAAGCGCCGTCGAAAGCAGCGTGCCGCCCACGCACCAGCCCAATGCGTTGACCTTGTCGGCCCGGCTAATGGCACGCGCGACGCTGAGTGCCTGCATCACGCCCTCCTGGAGGTAGGCGTCCCATGTGGTATTCGCCATGTCCTGCTGCGGATTGCGCCAGGACACGACGAACACCGTCAGCCCCTGCTCGCAGGCGAAGCGCACGAAGGAATTCTCCGGCTGAAGATCCAGAATGTAGAACTTGTTGATACACGGAGGAACGATCACGAGCGGTCGCGCGGCGACCTTCGGCGTCAGCGGTGCGTACTGGATCAGTTGGAACAGATCGTTTTCATAGACTACCGCGCCGCTCGATGTGGCGACGCTGCGGCCCACTTCGAACGCGCTTTGATCGGTGATCGAGATCGAGCCGTTGCCCAGATCATCGAGCAGATGCGTGAAGCCCGCGAGCAGACTCGATCCGCCCGATTCCACCGCGCTCCGGATCACCTAGGGATTCGTCGCGGCGAAATTCGCGGGGCTGGCGCAGTCGATGAACTGACGCGTGAAAAAGCGAAGCTTGTGCTTGTCCTTTTCATCGAACGCACTCGCCTCGACGAGCTCTGCGAGCGCACGTGCGTTGATCAGATAGCTCTGCTTCAAAAGGCTGTACCAGCCGTTGCTGGACCAGTCATCGGCGTGAAACCGCCGATCTCCTTGCTCGGGCTCGGCGACCGGCTTCAACCCCGCCCGCGCACCCATCAATCCGGCTACGGTGTCGCCCCACAGTTGCGCGTGCTGTTTCAGGTAGCGGGCGCCCGCGTGCGTCATGCTGCCTCGCGCGAAAGGCTCGAAGCAATCGCTGTCCGTGCCGTCGGCGTCGAGCACCGCTGCAGCGTGTCCATCCATGAAGGGCGATATGCGCCAGAAATCGAAGCCGGCCTTGATCCAGCCCGTGGACAACTCGTGTGGCATGCTAAAAGGTATTCTCATCGCAGGACTCACTGTCATGCGTTGCTGACGGCGCAAACCGCCTCGGCGTCGACACGATCGCGGCACGATGTCGGCATGACCACTGCGTCGCCTTCGATCACCACCCTGCCGCCGACCGTGCAAACGGTGGACAACACCACGCGGCGCTTGTCGTGAATCAGTTCCTTGACGGTCACGTCCGCTTGCACGGTGTCGCCGGGTCGAACCGGCGCCTTGAAGCGCAGGTTCTGGCCGAGGTAGATCGTGCCCGGGCCGGGCAGCCGGCCAGCGATCGCCGCGGAGATGATGCTCGCGGTCAGCATCCCGTGAGCGATGCGCCCCTTGAAGGGGGTCGTTTGCGCAAACTGCTCGTTGATGTGAACCGCGTTGATGTCTCCCGACGCGCCCGCGAACAGCAGAATGTCCGCTTCCGTGATGGTCTTGGCGAACTGGGCACTCATGCCCGGTCGCAGGTCTTCGAAATCGTATCCGTTAAGCTCATTCATGATTGTTCCGCTTGCTGGGCGGGCGTTTGCCCTGTACTGGATGCGTACTACGGATTGGGACAGGCGCTAAGCGCTGGATGCGCTTAGCCCAGAGCCTGCTCGAGTTCCGGCACGACCGTGAACAGATCACCGACGAGACCGTAATCGGCCACGCTGAAAATCGGCGCTTCCGGATCCTTGTTGATCGCGACGATGACCTTCGAGTCCTTCATGCCCGCGAGGTGCTGGATCGCACCC
>ABYL01000110.1 GCA_000173575.1 Burkholderia sp. H160
GAAGTCGTCGATGCGGTCGAAGCCGAACGTTTCTGGGCCGGCCTGCGCGAACAGACCGATTCATTTTTTGCGGGGATTCCACCGAAGGCCGCGCTGTGGCGTCTCGCGCTACCGTCGATCACCGAACCGCTGCAACTGCCCGGCGCGCAACTGATGGAATGGGGCGGCAGCCAGCGCTGGTGGATCACCGACACCGACGCGCAAACCGTGCGCATCAGCGCAAAGCAGGCCGGCGGCCACGCGACGATCTTCCGCAGCGGTCACGGCTACGACCGCAGCGCCGGCGTGTTCACGCCGCTGCCCGCGCCGTTGATGAAAATCCATCGCGGCCTCAAACACGCATTCGACCCGGCCCGCATCTTCAACCGCGGCCGTCTCTACCCCGACTTCTGAGCGACGCGATGCAAACCAACCTCGCGGACTTCATTCGCAATACGCCCGATGGCGACGAAGCAGACTCGATCCTGCACAAATGCGTGCATTGCGGTTTCTGCACAGCCACCTGCCCGACCTATCAACTGCTCGGCGACGAGCTCGACGGCCCGCGCGGGCGCATCTATCTGATCAAGCAGATGGTCGAAGGTGCGCCGGTCACGCGCAGCACGCAGGTTCACCTCGACCGCTGCCTGACCTGTCGCAACTGCGAATCGACCTGCCCGTCGGGCGTGCAATACGGGCGGCTCGTCGATATCGGCCGCAAGCTGACTGAGGAGAAAGTCAAGCGTCCGCTCAATCAGCGGCTGATGCGCCGCCTGCTCGCCAGCGTGCTGCCGAACAGCGCGATCTTCACGCCCGCGATGCGGCTGGGCCAGCACATGCGCGGTCTGCTGCCGAAGAAGCTGCGCGACAAGGTGCCCGCGCGCCAGCGGCCGCTCGAATGGCCGAGCGCGAAACACGAACGCAAGGTGCTGATGCTCGCGGGCTGCGTGCAACCGTCGATGATGCCGAACGTGAACATCGCGACCGCGCGCGTGTTCGACGCGCTCGGCATCGAAACGCTGATCGCGCCCGAAGCCGGCTGCTGCGGCGCGATCCGCCTGCACCTCGGGTACCACGACGAAGCGCTGGACGACGTACGCGCGAACATCGACGCATGGTGGCCCTATGTCGAACGAGGCGTTGAAGCGATCGTGATGAACGCGTCGGGCTGCGGCGCGACGGTCAAGGAATACGCCCACCTGTTGCGCCTCGATCCCGAGTATGCGGAGAAGGCGCGCCGCATCGTCGAGCTGACGCACGACGTCTCCGAGATCCTGGCCGAGTTCGAAGAACAGCTCGTCGCGATCACGCGGCGCCGCTCGGTGCACACGGTCGCGTTTCATCCGCCCTGCACGCTACAGCATGGCCAGCAGATCCGCGGCAAGGTTGAACAATTGCTCAGTGCGCTCGGCGTCGAAGTGCGACTGCCCGCCGACAGCCATCTGTGCTGCGGCTCGGCCGGCACCTACTCGCTGATGCAGCCGCGCCTGTCGTACGCGCTGCGCGACCAGAAGCTCGAGCGTTTGCAGGCGCAGGAGCCGCAGGTGATCGTGTCGGCGAACGTCGGCTGCATCGCGCATCTGCAAAGCGGCACGTCGACGCCGGTCGCGCACTGGATCGAACTGGTGGAGCACATGCTGTCCGTATAATCGGGGCATCGTCTTCGCTGAACACCGGTTCGTTCCATGTCCGATCCGCTTCACCATCTCGCCGACCACCTGGCTCATAACCTCGCCGACGTGCACGAGCGCATCGCCAGGGCCGCGCAAGCGGCCGGCCGCGACGCGCAGTCCGTGGCGTTGCTCGCGGTCTCCAAAACGTTTCCCGCCGATGCTGTGCGCGCCGCTCATGCGGCCGGTCAGCGCGCGTTCGGCGAGAACTATGTGCAGGAATCGCTCGACAAGATCCGCACGCTCGCCGATCTGCGCGCGTCGCTCGAATGGCATTTCATCGGGCCGCTGCAATCGAACAAGACGCGGCCGGTCGCCGAGCATTTCGACTGGGTGCATTCGGTCGATCGCCTGAAGATCGCGCAGCGGCTCTCGGAGCAGCGCCCTGACGACCTGCCGCCGCTCAACGTGTGCCTGCAGGTCAACATCAGCGGCGAGGCGTCGAAAAGCGGCGTCACGGTCGCCGAGGCGGCCGATATCGCCCAGCAGATCGCCGAGTTGCCGAAGCTGAGGCTGCGCGGACTGATGTCGATTCCCGAACCGGCCGGCGATCTCGACGAACAACGCGCGCCCCATCGCGAACTGCGCGAGCTGTTCGAGCGCTTGCGCAACGACGGGCTTGCGCTCGATACGCTGTCGATGGGCATGTCGGAGGACCTCGAAGCAGCCGTGCTCGAAGGCGCGACGATCGTGCGCATCGGCACCGCGATCTTCGGGGCGCGCGATTATTCGCGCTGAGCCTTTCGACCGGCGTCGCGCGAACCTGACCGTGCGAAGCCCCCATCACATTTCCGCATCTCACCTGAACCTATCCGGACCATCATGAAAATTGCGTTTATCGGCGGCGGCAACATGGCCGCGGCGTTGATCGGCGGCCTCATCAAACGGGGCGTCGCGCCCGCGAACCTGTACGCGATCGATCCGAACGAAGACGCGCGCAAGCGCAACGAGCAGCAATTCGGCATCCGCACCGGCGCGGCCGCCGACGGCGCGCTCGCCGACTACGACGCAGTCGTGCTCGCGGTGAAGCCGCAGATCCTGAAGAGCGTCGCCGAGACGGTTGCGCCGCATTTGCGCGCGTCGCAGCTCATCGTTAGCATCGTCGCGGGGATTCGCATGGGCGACATGTCGCGCTGGCTCGCTGGTCACAATCGCATCGTGCGCGTGATGCCGAATACGCCGGCGCTGATCGGCATGGGCGTGACGGGTCTGGTGGCCACCAGCAGCGTCGACGAAGCGGGCCGCGCGCTCGCATCGCAGGTGCTCGGCGCGGTCGGCGAAACCGTCTGGTTCGACGACGAAGCGAAGATCGACGCGGTGACCGCGATCTCGGGCAGCGGACCGGCCTACGTGTTCTATTTCATCGAAGCGCTGCAGGAAGCCGCGCGCCAGCTCGGCATGGACGACGCGCAGGGTCGCGCGCTCGCGGTCGCGACGTTCACGGGTGCCGCGCAACTCGCGGCCAATTCCGACGAGCCTTTGAGCGTGCTGCGCGAGCGCGTGACATCGAAAGGCGGCACGACTGCGGCGGCGCTCGCCTCATTCGAGGCGAGCGGCATCAAGGACGCAATCGTGCGCGGCGCATTGGCCGCCGACGCGCGAGCGCGCGAGATGGGCGACGAGTTCGGCAAGCAGTAACGCGAACCGGCGTCGAAAAGAAACCGCGGAAACAGACACGCCGTAGAGCGAATGCCCTTTTAATCAGGGCAGGCATCTACGGCGTGCGGAAACAGCAGCGGTGTGAAGCCAGAAAACCGCTAACGCGAATTAAAACGAAGTCACCGCATAATGCGCGGCGATCCCCACGAACAACGCGCCGCCGAGCCAGTTGTTGTGGCGGAACGCGGCAAAGCAAGGCATGCGCTCGCGATGGCGGATCAGCGTGTAGTGATAGATCGCGCACCCCACCGCGACCGCCCAGCCCAGCCAGTACAGCAGACCAAACCCGAGCGTCACGCCGATGCCGGCGTAAATGCCGAGCGTCACCGCGTAGCACAGCATGACCGCGGCCACGTCGAAGCGGCCGAATGTCAGCGCCGACGTGCGGATGCCGATCTTGATGTCGTCGTCGCGATCGACCATTGCGTATTCGGTGTCGTACGCCACGGCCCAGAAGATGTTCGCGACCAGCATCACCCAGGCGAGCAGCGGCACATGGTCCTGCACCGCGGCGAATGCCATCGGAATGCCGAAGCCGAACGCGATGCCGAGATACGCCTGCGGGATCGCGAAGAAGCGCTTCATGAACGGATAGGTGCCGGCGACGAACAGCGCCACCACCGACAACTCCTTGGTCAACGCATTGAGCGGCTGGATCAGCAGAAATGCGATCAGCGACAGCGCGGTGGCCAGCGCCACCGCTTCCCACGCATTGATCTTGCCCGACGTGATCGGCCGGTTTTCAGTGCGCTTCACGTGACGGTCGAAATCGCGGTCCGCATAGTCGTTAATCGCGCAGCCGGCCGAGCGCATCAGCACCGTGCCGAGCGTGAAGATCACCAGCAACTGCCACGATGGATGACCGCCGGACGCGATCCACAGTGCGTTGAGCGTCGGCCACAGCAGCAGCAGGCTGCCGATCGGCTTGTCCATGCGCACGAGGCGCAGATACAGGGGAAGTCGGGCGAACATGGGGCGAATTCGGTGAAGTGCGAACACGGTGCGGCTATTCTACGGGAAGCGCCGGATGCGCCTGGATTGGCGCGGCGGCGGCGCAAAAAACAAGGCCTCCCGTGCGGGGAGGCCTGTTCGTTTTCAACGCGGCGTGGGCGTGGCCCGCGCCGGTTTCAGATGTGACTGAAGGGCAACTGAAGGGCAACTCAAGCGAGCAGCGAGCGCAGCATCCACGCGGTCTTTTCATGCGTTTGCATGCGTTGCGTGAGCAGGTCGGCGGTCGGCTCGTCGTTGGCGGCTTCGGTCGACGGGAAAATCGCGCGCGCGGTGCGCACCACGGCTTCCTGGCCTTCGACCAGCTGGCGGATCATGTCTTCCGCAGCCGGCACGCCGTCCGCTTCCGGAATCGACGACAGCTTCGCGAAGTCCTTGTAGCTGCCCGGCGCATGCACGCCCAGTGCGCGGATGCGTTCGGCGATCGAGTCGACCGCGAGCGCGAGTTCGTTGTACTGCGTTTCGAACATCAGGTGCAGCGTGTTGAACATCGGACCCGTGACGTTCCAGTGGAAGTTGTGGGTCTTCAGGTACAGCGTGTAGGTATCGGCGAGCAGACGCGACAGCCCTTCGGCGATCTTCTTGCGATCCTTGTCGCTGATCCCGATATTGACGTGCTGTACGGCTGCGGCTTCCTTCTTGGCCATGACGACTCCTTTGAAGAGTGATACGAACCGGTCGGCAATTGACGGTCTCTGCAGAAACAGACATAAAACGCTCGACAGTGTAGCGTGAAATGCCGCAAGGTTTGCGCACGACGTGCCTGAAAGCCTTGCTGCGCCGCCACTCCGGCGGCACCGTGCTCAAGCGCCCAGCGCGTGTTGCAAGGCCTGCGCAGCGATCACCACAAAGCCGCTCACGACGATCGCAAAACCCACTACCTTGCGCAACATCGACACCCGCCGATGCGCCTGCCTGCCGCGCGTGGCGGGCGGAGCGCCGATGGTTGCCATCATCATCTGAATCATGATCGTACTCCCGGTTCGTATCGTGACGGAACGCAGCAATGCGCCGCGCCGTCGATTACGTTAGTACTGCTTTGCCATCCGCCGCGTACCTCACGCCTGGCGGTTCCTGCCTTCCTGCAACGCGGCGAGCGCCGCGATCACTCCTTGCGCGTATGCCGGATCGGCGCGGCGGAAATGCTCAATCTGACGCGCGATGATCTGCTGCGGCACGCCGTCGATATGTCGCGCGATATTGCCGAACAGACGCTCGCGCTGCGCGTCGTCGAACAGCGCGAATAGCATGCGCGGCTGCGTGTAATAGTCGTCATCCTCGCGATGCTCGTATCGCGCGACCGCCCCCGCCGCGAGCGGCGGCTCCGACGCGTTCGCGTCCTGCGCGAAGTCGCCGAAGCGATTCGGCTCGTAATTCACGTTGCCGCCGAGATTGCCGTCGGTGCGCATCGCGCCATCGCGATGGAACGAGTGCGCGCTCGGCGCGCGCGGCGCATTCACCGGAATCTGATGATGATTGACACCGAGCCGGTAACGCTGCGTATCGCCGTAGGAGAACAGACGCCCCTGCAACAGACGGTCCGGCGAAAAGCCGATGCCCGGCACCACGTTCGCCGGCGTGAACGCCGCCTGCTCGACGTCGGCGAAATAGTTGGCCGCATTGCGGTTCAGCTCGATCGTGCCGACGTCGATCAACGGATAGTCCTTCTGCGACCACACCTTCGTGATGTCGAACGGGTTGAAGCGGTAGTTCGCCGCATCCGCTTCCGCCATCACCTGAATCGCGAAGCGCCACGTCGGGAAGTTACCCGCGTCGATGCTGTTCACGAGATCGCGCTGCGCGCTTTCGCGGTCATTGGCGACCACCTGCGCGGCTTCGGCGTCGGTGAAATTCTCGATGCCCTGCTGCGACTTGAAGTGGAACTTGACCCAGAAACGCTCGTTGTCCGCGTTGATGAACGAGTACGTGTGCGAGCCGAAGCCGTGCATCTGTCGGTAGTTCTTCGGGATGCCCCGATCACTCATCAGAATCGTCACCTGATGCAGCGACTCCGGATGACGCGACCAGAAATCCCACGCAGCGACGTTGCTGCGCAGATTCGTGTACGGATCGCGCTTCTGCGTATGGATGAAGTCCGGAAACTTCAACGGATCGCGGATGAAGAACACCGGCGTGTTGTTGCCGACCACGTCCCAGTTGCCTTCTTCGGTGTAGAACTTGATCGAGAAGCCACGCACGTCGCGCTCGGCATCGGCCGCGCCACGCTCGCCGGCCACCGTCGAAAAGCGCATGAAGAGCGGCGTTTCCTTGCCAACCTGCGCGAACACCTTCGCCTTGGTGTAGCGCGAAATGTCGTGCGTCACCTTCAGCGTGCCGAATGCACCCGAACCCTTCGCGTGAACGCGACGCTCGGGAATCACTTCACGATCGAAGTGCGCGAGTTTCTCGAGCAGCCAGACATCCTGCAGCACGACCGGGCCGCGCGGGCCGGCGGTCATCGAGTTCTGGTTGTCGGCGACGGGCGCGCCGGCGGCATTGGTGAGCTTACGTTCGGACATGAGTACTCCTGCGTGGTTTTCGTCGTATTAGAGGGAAAGCGCACGGCATCCGCGCGACGGATGCCGTCAAGGGTCGGTACATCAGGCGGCCAGCACCCGGTCGACCAGCAACGACACGGCGATCGTGCGGAAGCTCGGCGCGGGGGCCGTCGTGGCCGGTTGCGCAGGGAAAGATTGGATGGGCTGTGAATCCGCTTGCATGGGGTTTTCCTCCTGGCTTGTCTCACGCCCCGAGCGTCGGGTCGAGGCGTGAGCCTTGTCGAATAAGGGGATCGGGCGATCCGTGGAGGAAACTATAGCAATCGCTATCGAATATTCGTATTTGATTAATTTAATCTATTCGATAGGGCTTGCGCCCTTTTTGCGGCAAGCCGCGCCGATGCCCGGCGCGGCTGTGGAGCGACACTGCGTCAGTTGACGGCGGCCGGCAGATCGAGCTTCTTGACGCCCGGCAGGTCGCAGGCGGCGATCGCGTCGCAGATCGCATCGATCGCGGGCATGCGCGTGAAGCTCTTGCGCCACGCGAGCACGACGCGGCGATCGGGCACCGGCTCGTCGAACGCGACGTAGCTGAGCAGGCCCGCGTCGATACCGCCCGCATGCGGCTTGACCTCGTGCACCGACATGCGCGGCAGCACCGTAATGCCGACGCCGCTCGCGACCATATGGCGAATCGTTTCGAGCGACGAGCCCTCGAAGGTCTTCTGGATGCCGTCGGCGTTCTGCGAGAAGCGCATCAGCTCGGGACACACGCCGAGCACGTGATCGCGGAAGCAATGGCCGCTGCCGAGCAGCAACATGGTTTCCTGCTTCAAATCGTCAGGGTCGATCTTCGGGCGGCTCTCCCACGCATGGCCGGACGGCAGCGCGACGACGAACGGCTCGTCGTAGAGCGGGCGCAGCATCAGCCCGGTTTCGGGAAACGGCAGCGCCATGATCGCGACGTCGATTTCGCCCTGCTTGAGCAGCTCGATCAGCTTCAGCGTGTAGTTTTCCTGCAGCATCAGCGGCATCTGCGGCACGCGCTGGATCATCTGCTTGACGAGTGTCGGCAGCAGGTACGGCCCGATCGTGTAGATCACGCCGAGGCGCAGCGGACCGACCAGCGGGTCCTTGCCCTGCTTGGCGATTTCCTTGATCGCGAGCGTCTGCTCGAGCACGCGTTGCGCCTGCGTGACGATCTGTTCGCCGATCGGCGTGACGCTGACCTCGCTGGTGCCGCGCTCGAATATCTGCACGTTCAGCTCGTCTTCGAGCTTCTTGATGGCGACGGACAGCGTGGGCTGGCTGACGAAACACGCTTCGGCGGCCCGGCCGAAGTGCCGCTCGCGCGCCACCGCCACGATGTATTTCAATTCGGTGAGCGTCATTCGGGGATCAATCAGTGCGATGAATTCGATAGGTTCTAGTTATACACCTATAGGGTCGGTTCGCCAACTTTTTAGCCGTTCCGCTCGCGACGGTGGCTGAGATCAGGCCTTCAGATACTGCTCGCGGGCGCCGAGCCAGCGCGCCAGATGCTGCATGACTACGTCCGGATAGTGGTCGAGCAGCTTCGCGGCGGCTTCGCGCGCAGGCTCGATCAGGTGCTGGTCGTTCTGCAGGTCGGCAAAGCGCAGCATCGCCGCACCCGACTGCCGCGCGCCGAGGAACTCGCCGGGTCCGCGGATTTCGAGGTCGCGCCGGGCGATCTCGAAGCCGTCGGTGGTTTCGCGCATGGTCTGCAGACGGGCACGGGCGGTCATCGACAGCGGTCCGGTGTACAGCAGCACGCAAACCGACGCGGCGCTGCCGCGCCCCACGCGTCCGCGCAACTGATGCAGCTGCGCGAGACCGAAGCGCTCCGCGTGCTCGATCACCATCAACGACGCGTTCGGCACGTCGACGCCCACTTCGATCACCGTGGTCGCGACCAGCAGCTGGATCTCGTTGCGCGTGAACGCGTCCATCACCGTGGCCTTTTCGGCGGGCGCGAGACGCCCGTGCACGAGCCCGACCTTCAGCTCGGGCAGCGCGGCCACCAGCGTCTCGTAGGTCTCGACCGCGGTTTGCAGCTGCAGGGTCTCGCTTTCCTCGATCAGCGGACACACCCAGTACACCTGGCGGCCCGTCAGCGCCGCCTCGCGCACGCGGCCGATCACCTCCTCGCGGCGCGCGTCGGAGACGAGTTTCGTGAGGATCGGGGTGCGGCCGGGCGGCAGTTCATCGATCGTGGAAACGTCGAGGTCCGCGTAGTAGGTCATGGCGAGCGTGCGCGGAATCGGCGTCGCGGACATCATCAGTTGATGCGGCTGGAAGTCGGGCGCGCCGGCGGCGGCGCCCTGCGCCTTCGCGCGCAGCGCGAGCCGTTGCGCGACGCCGAAGCGGTGCTGTTCGTCGACGATCACGAGCCCGAGGCGCGCGAATTCGACCGCGTCCTGGATGATCGCGTGCGTGCCGATCACGAGCTGCGCGGTGCCGAGAGCGGCCGCTTCGATCGCGGCGCGCTTCTCCTTCGTCTTCAGACTGCCCGCGAGCCACGCGACCTTCACGCCGAGCGGCTCCAGCCAGCCGCGCAATTTACGCGCGTGCTGCTCGGCGAGGATTTCGGTCGGCGCCATCAGCGCGGCCTGGTAGCCGGCGTCGATCGCCTGCGCGGCCGCGAGCGCCGCGACGATCGTCTTGCCGCTGCCGACATCGCCCTGCAACAGCCGCTGCATCGGATGCGGCTGCGTCAGATCGAGCGCGATCTCGCCGCCGACCCGCTCTTGCGCGGCCGTCAGCGAAAACGGCAGCGCCTTCAGCAGACGCGCGACCAGTGCGGATTCGTCGCCGAGCTTGCGGCGTGGCATCGTCGGCGCGGCACGCGCGCGGCGTTCGTCGTGCGCGCGCTTCAGCGACATCTGCTGCGCGAGCAGTTCCTCGAACTTGATGCGCACCCACGCCGGATGCGTGCCGTCCATCAACGCCGTTTCGTCCGACTGCGCGCCCGGATGATGCAGCGTGCGCACCGCGTCCATCAGCGCCGGCACGCCGAGCGGTTCGAGAAACGCACGCGCGACCGGCTCGGGCAGCAGCTCCGGCAGCGAGGTGCGCGCGAGCGCGTTGTCGATCGCCTTGCGCAGATACGCCTGCGATACGCCCGCCGTGCTCGGATAGACCGGCGTCAGTGCCTGCGGCAGCGGCGTGTCTTCATCGACGACGCGCACGGTCGGATGCACCATCTCCATGCCGAAAAAGCCGCCGCGCACGTCTCCGCGCACGCGCAGGCGCGCGCCGGGCGCCATCTGCTTGACCTGCGAGCCGTAGAAATTCAGAAAGCGCAGCACGAGTTCGTCGCCGTCGGCATCGCGCAGCTTCACGAGGAGCTGCCGGCGCGGACGATAGGCGATCTCGTTGTCGAACACCACGCCCTCGGCTTGGGCGATGCCGCCCGGCAGCAGGTGGCCGATCGGCGTCAGCGAGGTTTCGTCTTCGTAGCGCATCGGCAGATGCAGCACGAGGTCGATGTCGCGCGTGAGGCCGAGTTTGGCGAGCTTGTCGGCAGTTTTGACTGGGGCTTTCGGCGGGGATTTTGCGGTCGTTTTCGCTTTGGACCCGGCAGCGGGTTCGTCGTCGCCATCGCGCCCGACATCGTGGCCGGCGGCGATCATGCCGCCTTGCGCGCCCGCTTGCGCCGCATCACGCTCCCCCGCTTCCGCTCGCGCACCGCGGCGCCGCGGTTCGGCGCCCGCTTCGAGGGTGGCAACGGACGATCGGCGGTCGGACAAAGGCATAGGCTGCTTCGCAAGTACAATATCGGCTGCTGTCGAAAAAAAGGTCGTGCCGCCCTTCACGCGTCCATCGTGAGCAGGATGCGGCACTGGGCGCACGCGGGCCGCATCGACGTCCCGCCATCATAGCCGCCCGGCTCCGGATTCGGCTCAATTCAGTCCCAAATCAGTCCCAACCCGCTTCAAGTCGTTCGCATGTTTACGCTTTCCGATTTCGATTTCGATCTGCCGCCCGAGCTGATCGCGCAAGTCGCGCTGCCCGAGCGCAGCGCAAGCCGTCTGCTCGAGGTGGACACCGCAGGCGCCGCCGATGGCGCCGCGCGCCTGATCGACCGCCGCTTCACCGAGCTGCCCGACTGCATTGCAGCGGGCGATCTGCTCGTCTTCAACGATACCAAGGTGCTGAAGGCGCGCTTCTTCGGTCAGAAGGCGAGCGGCGGCAAGGTCGAAGTGCTGGTCGAGCGCCTGACCAGCGAGCGCAGCGCGCTCGCGCAGATCCGCGCGAGCAAGAGCCCGCAGGCGGGCACGACGATCCGTCTCGCGGATGCGTTCGATGTCACGGTCGGCGAGCGCGTGGATCAGTTCTACACACTGCATTTCCCCGACGACTGTCTGATGCTGATCGAGCAGTACGGCCGCCTGCCGCTGCCGCCGTACATCGAGCACGATCCCGACGCAACCGACGAAACCCGCTACCAGACCGTGTTCGCGCAGAACCCGGGCGCGGTCGCCGCGCCGACCGCCGGCCTGCACTTCGACGACGGGCTGCTCGCGAGGCTCGACGCACACGGCGTCGAACGCGCGACGCTGACGCTGCACGTCGGCGCGGGCACGTTCCAGCCGGTGCGGGTCGAGAACCTCGCCGAGCACAAGATGCACAGCGAGTGGTATCACCTGCCGCAAGCGCTCGCGGACAAGATCGCCGCGACCAAAGCGCGCGGCAACCGCGTGATCGCGGTCGGCACGACCTCGATGCGCGCGCTCGAAGCCGCCGCGCGCGACGCCGAAGCGGCCGGCCACCCGCTCGCCGCGGCGAGCGCGGAGACCGACATCTTCATCACGCCCGGCTACCGGTTCCGCGTGGTCGACCGGCTGGTCACGAACTTCCATTTACCGAAGTCGACGCTGCTGATGCTGGTGTCGGCGTTCGCGGGCGTCGAGACGATTCGCGCCGCCTATCGTCATGCGATCGAAGAGCGGTATCGCTTTTTCAGCTACGGTGACGCGATGCTGCTCACGCGGCGCGATGCATGAGCCGGTTCAAGCACTGTTTCACCGTATTTGCAGTTTTCCTAGCCGCCGCGATCCTTCGTGGCGGTTTTCATTGATTGCGCCGGACTGTTTTCCGGTAGCCCAGGAGTGATCCCAATGACCCTCGGTCATCCCTCGCAACAGCCTGTCCACGAGCGCCCAGAGAACGGCCTCAAATTCGAACTGCTAGGCACCGACGGCCTTGCGCGCCGCGGCCGCGTCACGCTGAATCACGGCGTGGTGGAGACGCCGATCTTCATGCCGGTCGGCACCTACGGCACCGTGAAGGCGGTCCAGCCGCGCGAGCTCGACGAAATGCACGCGCAGATCATCCTCGGCAACACGTTTCACCTGTGGCTGCGCCCCGGCCTCGAAACGATCGAGGCGCACGGCGGCCTGCACGGCTTCATGGGCTGGAAAAAGCCGATCCTGACCGACTCGGGCGGCTTCCAGGTGTTCTCGCTCGGCGATCTGCGCAAGATCACCGAGGACGGCGTCACGTTCGCGTCGCCGATCAACGGTGACCGGCTGTTCCTGTCGCCGGAAGTGTCGATGCAGATCCAGAAGGTGCTGAACTCGGACATCGTGATGCAGTTCGACGAATGCACGCCGTACGCGACCAACAACATCCCGACCTCGCACAAGGAAGCGGCCGAATCGATGCGCATGTCGATGCGCTGGGCGCAACGCTCGATCGACGAATTCCAGCGCCTCGGCAATCCGAATGCGCTGTTCGGCATCGTGCAGGGCGGCATGTTCGAGGATTTGCGCGACGAGTCGCTCGCCGGTCTCGCGGAAAAGAACTTCCACGGCCTCGCGATCGGCGGTCTGTCGGTCGGCGAGCCGAAGGAAGACATGATGCGGATCCTGAACCACATCGGCCCGAAGCTGCCGGCCAACAAGCCGCACTACCTGATGGGCGTCGGCACGCCGGAAGACCTGGTGGCCGGGGTCGCGGCCGGCGTCGACATGTTCGACTGCGTGATGCCGACGCGCAACGCGCGCAACGGCTGGCTCTTCACGCGCTTCGGCGACATCAAGATCCGCAACGCGACGCACAAGAACTCGCTGCGTCCGCTCGACGAGCAATGCGGCTGCTACACCTGCCGCAACTTCACACGCGGCTATCTGCATCACCTGCACCGCGTCGGCGAAATCCTCGGCGCGCAGCTGAACACGATCCACAACCTGCACTACTACCTGGAACTGATGCAGGAAATGCGCGATGCGATCGACGCGAAGCTGTTCGACACATTCCGCAAGCGTTTCCACGAAGACCGCGCGCGCGGCGTCGAACCGTCGTCGTGATGGCCCGGCAGCGCGGACAACTTACAATTCACTTTCACCAGCCACTGGATTTGCCTCGAAGCAGGCCTTTAAACGGTTGATCGCAAAGCCGATTCGCCGTGTCGGCGCGGGTGTGGCCGGTGGTAGAATAATCGGCTGATTTTTTGTTCGTTTGACTGATAACGGAGAGACCAACGTGTCGTTCATTTCCAATGCCTTCGCGCAAGGCGCTGCAGCAGGCGGTATCGAATCGAACCTGATGAGCTTCCTGCCGCTGATCCTGATGTTCGGCGTGCTGTACTTCATCATGATTCGCCCGCAAATGAAGCGTCAGAAAGAACATCGCAACATGCTCGCAGCGATGGCCAAGGGCGATGAAGTCGTGACGAACGGCGGCATCGTCGGCAAGGTGACGAAGGTGGGCGAAGCCTACGTCGGCATCGAAATCTCGGAAGGCACGGAAATCACCGTGCAGAAGGCGTCGGTTACGACGATTCTGCCGAAGGGCACGATCAAGTCGCTTTAAGGCCTGCACTCCTCGCGTCCGGCGCGGCCTCGCCGGCAGTTCATGCACCTCGCTGAACGGCCCGCGCTCATCGTCGGACGCATCGCATCCAAGCCAACCTTCCCGTTGGACCACTCATGAATCGCTACCCCCTCTGGAAATACGCCGTGATGCTGGTGGCTCTGGTCATCGGCCTCGTGTACACGCTGCCCAATCTGTACGGCGAAGCGCCGGCGGTGCAGGTGTCGAGCGGCAAGGCCACGGTCAGACTCGACGCCACTACGCTCGCGGCGGTCGAAGCCGCACTCGCGGGCAATCAGATCAAGCCGACCGCGGTCACGTTCGACAACTCGCAGACCAACGCGAACATCCGTGTGCGCCTGACGGACACGGACACGCAGCTGCGCGTGAAAGACCTGCTGCAGAAGTCGCTCAATAGCGACCCGAACGATCCGCAGTACATCGTCGCACTGAACCTGCAAAGCGCGTCGCCGACCTGGATGACCGCGCTGCGCGCACTGCCGATGTACCTCGGTCTCGACCTGCGCGGCGGCGTGCACTTCCTGCTGCAGGTCGACATGGCCGGCGCGCTGAACAAGAAGCTCGACTCCGACGCCTCGGACGTGCGCACGCTCCTGCGCGACAACAACGTGCGCGACGGCGGCGTGAATCGCGTGAACCAGTCGGTGGTGGTGAATCTGGCCGACCAGGCCACGGCGGATGCGGCACTCAAGCTGCTCGGCCGCAGCGTCAGCGAACTCCAGTGGACCTCGCAGCCGAACACCGGCGCGGACGGCGGCGTGCAGCTCGTCGGCACCTTCACGCCGGCCGTGCAACGCGCGGTGCAGGATGCCGCGCTCAAGCAGAACATCACGACACTGCATAACCGCGTGAACGAACTCGGCGTGGCCGAGCCGGTCATCCAGCAACAGGGCGCGGACCGCATCGTCGTCGAGCTGCCGGGCGTGCAGGACACCGCGAAGGCGAAGGACATCATCGGCCGTACGGCGACGCTCGAAGCGCGCCTGGCCGATCCGGTCAACACGCATCCGAACCCGAACGACCCGGTGCCGCCGGGCGATGAACTCTTCACGCAAGGCAACCAGGCGCCGGTGCTGCTGCGCAAGCAGGTGATCTTCACCGGCGACCGCATCATCGACGCCTCGGCGGGCTTCGACGAGCATCAGCGTCCGTCGGTCAACATCCGTCTCGACTCGGCCGGCGGCCGCGCGGTGCGCGCGGTGTCGCGCGACAACATCGGCAAGCCGATGGCGATGGTGCTGTTCGAACGCGGCAAGGGCGAAGTGCTGACGGTCGCGACGATCCAGTCGGAACTCGGCGACCGCTTCCAGATCACCGGCCAGCCGACCCCGCAAGCCGCCGCCGACCTCGCGCTGCTGCTGCGCGCCGGTTCGCTCGCCGCGCCGATGGAAATCATCGAGGAACGCACGATCGGCCCGAGCCTCGGCGCCGACAACATCAACAAGGGCTTCCACTCCGTCGTGTGGGGCTTCGCGGCGATCGCCGTGTTCATGATCGCGTACTACATGCTGTTCGGCGTAATCTCGATGATCGGCCTGTCCGTGAACCTGCTGCTGCTGGTCGCGGTGCTGTCGATGCTGCAGGCCACCCTCACGCTGCCGGGTATCGCCGCTATCGCGCTCGCGCTCGGTATGGCGATCGACGCGAACGTGCTGATCAACGAGCGCGTGCGCGAAGAACTGCGCCACGGCGCGCCGCCGCAACTGGCCATCCAGAACGGCTACGCGCATGCATGGGCGACGATTCTCGACTCGAACGTGACCACGCTGATCGCCGGCCTCGCGCTGCTCGCGTTCGGCTCGGGTCCGGTGCGCGGCTTCGCGATCGTCCACTGTATCGGCATTCTGACGTCGATGTTCTCGGCGGTGTTCTTCTCGCGCGGCCTCGTCAACTTCTGGTACGGCGGCAAGAAGAAGCTGAAGTCGCTGTCGATCGGCCAGGTTTGGCGTCCGCAAACGGCGGCGGCAGGCTCGGCCGCTTATGCCGGCGACAGCCTCGGCAACGACGACGCCGCGACCGACACCGCGCGGGCCATCGCCACGGCGAAGGCACGCTCGAAGGCTCCGGCCGCGGCCGGCGCGCAGGGTCGCGTGAAACCGACCGTGCGTCGTCGCAATGCGCCGGGCACGCCGACGTCGAATAACTCGACGCCGCAAAAACCGGGTTCATCCCGCTGAGTCCCGGAGAACAAGACCATGGAATTTTTCCGTTTCCGCAAAGACATTCCGTTCATGCAGCGCGCGTTGATCTTCAACGCGATCTCGCTGATCACCTTCCTCGCCGCCGTGTTCTTCCTCGTGCATCGCGGGCTGCATCTGTCGGTGGAATTCACCGGCGGTACCGTGATCGAGGTGCAGTATCCGGGCGCGGTGCCGCTCGACCCCGTACGTAACACGCTCGGCAAGCTCGGCTATGCCGATGCGCAGGTGCAGAACTTCGGCTCCTCGCGCGACGTGCTGATCCGTCTGCCGCTGAAGCCGGGCCTCACGTCCGCGCAGCAAAGCGACCAGGTGATGGGCGCGCTGAAGGCCGACACGCCGGAAGTGCAGTTGCAGCGCGTCGAGTTCGTCGGTCCGCAGGTTGGCAAGGAGCTCGCCACCGACGGTCTGCTCGCGCTCGCGTGCGTGGTGGCCGGTATCGTGATCTATCTGTCGTTCCGCTTCGAATGGAAGTACGCGGTGGCCGGCGTGATCGCCAACCTGCACGACGTCGTGATCATTCTCGGCTTCTTCGCGTTCTTCCAGTGGGAGTTCTCGCTGTCGGTGCTGGCCGCGGTGCTCGCGGTGCTCGGCTATTCGGTCAACGAGTCGGTCGTTATCTTCGACCGGATTCGCGAAACCTTCCGCCGCGAACGCAAGATGACCGTGATCGAAGTGATCAACCACGCGATCACCAGCACGATGTCGCGAACCATCATCACGCACGGCTGTACGCAGATGATGGTGCTGTCGATGTTCCTGTTCGGCGGCCCGACGCTGCACTACTTCGCGCTCGCGCTGACGGTCGGTATTCTGTTCGGTATCTACTCGTCGGTATTCGTCGCCGCGGCGCTCGCCATGTGGCTCGGCGTCAAGCGCGAAGATCTGCTGAAGGACAAGAAAGAAAGCCACAATCCGGACGATCCGAACGCGGGCGCGCAGGTTTGATGCGCACTAAGCCGCTCATTGCGCAATAAGAAAGGCCGGTTCTTGCGAACCGGCCTTTTGCGTTTACGCCGCCGTGACGACGCAGCGCAACGTCTAGCGCAAGCCCAGCTTGCGCCGCGCCCCAATCAGCGCCGCGATGCTAAGCAGCGCGGCAAACATCACGTAGTAGCTCGGCGCGGCCTTCGAACCGGTCGCGCTGATCAGCCACGCGATGATGAACGGCCCGAAGCCGCCGAAGATCGTCACCGCGATGTTATACGCGAGCGACATGCCAGTCGTACGCGTCTGCACCGGGAAGATCTCTGATAGCAGTCCCGGCGTCGCGCCGAAGTAGCCGCTGACGAGAAAGCCGAACACGATCTGCCAGACGATCAGCGTGCCGAAGCTCGGATTCGCGATCAGATACGCGAACGCCGGATAGACCAGCAGGAACAGCAGCACGGCCGCGCTCAGCATGATGCGAATGCGTCCATGCAGGTCCGACAGATGCCCGACCACCGGCGAGAACACCATCTGGATCAGCCCCGTCACCGCGATCGCCGTGAACGCGACCGACGGCGCAAGCCCCAGTTGCCGCACGCCATAAGTCGGCATGAACAGCATCAGATACGCGGACACGGTCCCGAGGATCACCACGCCCATCGCGATCACGAGCCGCAGCTTCTGTGTCCCGAACGTATCGCGCAACGGGGTCTGCGTCGTTTCGGCAGCGAGGAATTCAGGCGTCTCGTCGAGCCTCGTGCGGATATAGAACGCGACCGGCCCGATCAGCAGACCGAAGAAGAACGGCACGCGCCAACCCCACGACGCCATCTGCTCCGGCGACAACTGGCCGGTCAGCAATGCGCCGAAGCCGGCGGCAAGCAGCGTCGTCAGACCCTGACTCGCCATCTGCCAACTCGCGTAAAAGCCGCGCCGCCCCGGCACGTGCTCGGCCAGAAATGCCGTCGCGCTGCCGAACTCGCCGCCCGCCGAGAAGCCCTGCATCAGCCGCGCCAGCACGAGGATCAGCGGCGCGGCAAGGCCGATGCTCCGATAGGTCGGCAGAATCGCGATGATCAGCGTGCCGCTCATCATCAGCAGGATGGAAAGCGTCAGCGCCGCCTTGCGCCCCGAGCGGTCCGAGTACGCGCCGATCACGATCGCGCCGAGCGGCCGCATGAAGAACGACACGCCGAACGTCCCGAGCGTGAGCAGCAGCGAGACCGTCTCGTTGCCGGCAGGAAAAAACAGCTTCGAGATGGTCACGGCGAAAAAGCCGTACACCACGAGGTCGAACCATTCGAGCGCGTTGCCGATCGAGGCGGCCACCACCGCGCGCCACGAATTCTGCCGGCTTCCCGCGACGCTCGCTGCTGTCGTAGCATTCATCCAGATCTCCTGTACCCTCCATGCGCTCCATTTAACTGAAAAAATAAATGCGAAGCGAGCGGCAAATGCCCGATACGCGCCAAGTAAGGACGCGGTGTTCGATACAGGTGAAAAGCGGTGTTCGATACAGGCGAAAAAAAACCGCCTCGTCGGTGAACGACCGAAGCGGTTGTCGTGTTGCGGCGCAGCGCGAGTGCGCTTGCTACTGCTTGATGCCTTCCGACTGGATATGCAGGCGCGTCTGCATGCTGAAGCCGTACTTCGCGCCGAACTCCATGCCGTAATCGGCGCGGTTGAATTCGGTGCTCGCCTCGACGCCGCACACTTCACGCTTGAGCACTGGATGCTGCATGCACTTGAACGAGTCGACCTTCAGGTTCACCGGCTTCGTGATGCCGCGAATCGTCAGATTGCCGATCACCTCGACCGGCTTGTCGCCATCGAACTTGATCTGAGTGCCTTTGTAGGTCACGCTCGGAAACTTCTCGACGTCGAAGAACTCGCCGGACCTCAGATGCTCGTCGAGCTTCGGGTTGCCGGTCTGCACCGAAGCGGGATCGACGGTCACGTCGAGGGTGCCGGTTTTGGCCGCGCGATCGAGCGTCACCGTTCCCGTGGTCTTCGTGAACTTGCCGCGCCAGATCGACAGACCGCCGAAGTGGTCGGCCTCGAAGCTCGGAAACGTATGCATCGGGTCAAGCATATAGGTATCGGCAGCGAAAGCGCCGAGCGACAGCGACGAAGCCAGCGCGCCAACAGCGATCAACATGGATGTTTTCAATTCGTGCTCCTGTTTTGCGTTGAAAATCGCGGTGCAACCTGCGGTGGAAAAACGGCCGCGCGTTATTTATGCGCGGCGACGATTTGAAACTTGATCACCACTTCATCGGCGACGAGCGACGTGTCCTTCCATTCGCCGGTGCCGATGTCGAATTGCGTGCGCTTGATCGGCAGCGCGCCTTCGAAGGTCTGGGTCGCGCCCTGCTGGCTGACCGTGACCGGCACGACGACCGTCTGCGATTTGCCCTTGATGGTCAGCTTGCCAGTCACATTGAACTTGCTGCCGCCTGCCGGCGCGATCGCGCTCGACACGAACGTCGCGCCCGGCCAGGTCTTCGCGTCGAACCATTCCTTGCCGCGCACCTGCTCGTTGTAGCTTTCGTCACCGAGATCGAAGCTGGCGACGTCGATGCTGATCTGCGCGCTGCCGGCCTCCGGCCTGGCCGGATCGAAGCTCACCTGAGCGGTGAACTTGCCGAACTTGCCTTCGACCGGCACGTTCATCTGCTTCGAGGTGGCCGTCACCGAGCTCTTCGCGACGTCGACCTGGGCGAGCGCCGCGCCCGCGGCGCTCAGCGACGCCGCCGCGAACGCGGCGAGCATGTAGCGATAAAACGAAACCTTCATGGTTGTCCTTATTTGAGGAAAGGGATCATCCGCGACAGCAGCCCGTCGCGATCGAGCCATTGATGCTTGAGCGCCCCCGCGATGTGCAGCGCGACCAGCACGAGCAGCGTGTAGTTCAGCACGATGTGCACGTTCTTCAGCACTTCCTTCAGGTGCGGATCGGGCGCGATGAGGCGTGGCAGCGGAATCAGCCCGAGATAGACGACCGGTACGTTCGCCGCCGAGCTATACAGATAGCCGGACGCCGGAATCGCGATCATCAGCACGTACAGCAGCAGATGCACGAGATGCGCGGCGCCGCGCTGCCAGATCGGCATGCGGCGCGGCATCGGCGGCGCGCCGTAGGTCGCGCGCCAGACGATGCGCACGATCGCGAGCGCGAACACGGTCACGCCGATCCATTTGTGCCATGAGAAATAGCGCAGCTTGGTGGGCGTGAAGCCCGGGATGTCGGTCATCACCCAGCCGAGCGCAAAGCCGCAGACGATCAGGAGCGCGATCAGCCAGTGAAACGCGATGGCGGTCCGCGTGTACGACTCCCGGGCACCGAACGATGGATTGAGTGTCATGACAGATCAACGCAGGCAGGTAAAAGTTAACGGCGCTCCGCGGCCGCCTATTCCGCGATAACTGCCGTGCATCGGCGCGGCGCGCGGCCGATCCGCGGCGGGTTTCATCGCCGGAACAGGCCGCCGCGCATGCCACGGCCGCCATGCTACCCCAAGCGCGAAAAGCTGGCTGAAGCGCATTGGCGGAACAGGCCCGAATATTGCAGCGCAGCACCCGGACGGGGCTGCAGCAGCGCCGCGCGCCGTTTGCGGCGGTCGCGAGGCCGCGTTTGGTACCATTGCTCCTCACCGTAGTCCGATCCATCGTCAAGAAAGTGCCTCGCACGCCGCCACTAAGTCGTTAGCCCACCCGCCGCATGGAACATCACAACCTGATCGCGTGCCATGAATGCGATACGCTGTTCCGCAAGCCAAAGCTTGTCGGGCGCACCGCCGCGCGCTGTCCGCGCTGCGGCGCGACGCTCTATCTCGGCGTCTCGCGCAAGCTCGACGCAATCTGCGCGCTGACGCTCGCAGCGCTGATCACGTTCGTGATCGCCCAGGGCTTTCCGATCGTCGAACTCGAAACCAACGGCATCACCTCGCAGACCACGCTGTTTGGCGCGCTCGTCGCGCTGTGGGGCGAGGACATGCAGATCGTCGCCGTGATGGTGTTCTGCTCGACGATCCTCTTTCCGCTCACCGAACTCGTCGCGCTGCTGTACGTGCTGGTGCCGCTGCGCGCCGGCTACGTACCCAGGCACTTCAACCGCGTGCTGCGCGCGATCCAGTTCGTGCGGCCGTGGGGCATGATCGAAGTGTTCATGCTCGGCGTGCTGGTCACAATCGTGAAGATGGTGAGCCTCGCGCGCGTGATTCCCGAGGCGGCGTTGTTCGCATTCGGCGCGCTGACGCTCATGTTCGCGGTCGTCGTCACGTTCGATCCGCGCGTGCTGTGGGATGTCGCCGACGAGATCGACGCGCGTGGCGGCCAGACGTCGCCGCGCACGTCGCGCGAAGGATGAGCCGGCGATGAAATACGTCACCGCGAAACGCGCCGGCCTGCTGTCCTGCCATGCGTGCGGGCGCGTCGAACCGCGCATCCGCTCGGCCACGCCGCAGCTCTGCACCCGCTGCGGCGCGCCGCTGCACTCGCGCAACCCCGACAGCCTGATGCGCACGTGGGCACTGCTGATCGCCGCTGCGCTGCTGTATATTCCGGCGAACCTGCTGCCGGTCATGCACACGTCGTCGCTGCTCGGCTCCGAGGACGACACGATCATGAGCGGCGTCGTCTATTTCTGGACCTCCGGCGACTGGCCGCTCGCGATGATCGTGTTCATCGCCAGCATCATGGTGCCGATGCTGAAGCTCTCGGTGCTCGTGCTGCTCACCGTCACCGCGCAGCGCCGCTCGCGCTGGCGTCCGCAGCAGCGCACGACGCTGTACCGGATGGTCGAGCGGATTGGCCGCTGGTCGATGCTCGACGTGTTCGTCGTCACGCTCACCGTGGCGCTCGTGCGCTTCAAATCGCTGGCCGTGATCACGGCCGGGCCGGGCGCGATCGCGTTCGGCTCGGTCGTGATCCTGACGATGCTGGCCTCGATGCAATTCGATCCACGACTCATCTGGGACCCCGTGGAAAGCAGTACCCCAACACCTCAGGATCTTCACCATGACTAGCCCGCAAGGACCGACGCCCGCTTCCGGTGACGCGCCGCGCAACGATTCGAACGGACCCAGACTGCCGCCCCAACTGCCCGACCCCGACATCGAGCCACGCAGCCGCTGGCTGCCGTCGCTCGTCTGGGTGATTCCGCTGATCGCCGCGCTGATCGGTATCGCGCTCGTGATCAAGTCGGTGACCGAGCGCGGGCCGGTGATCACGATCAGCTTCATCAGCGCGGAAGGGCTCGAGCCGGGCAAGACCAAGGTCAAGTACAAGGACGTCGACGTCGGCTCGGTGAAGACGATCACGCTGGCGGATGATCTGTCGCACGTGCTCGTGCAGGTGCAGCTCACCAAGGAAGGCGGAAAGTTCGCGGTCAAGGACTCGCGCTTCTGGGTGGTGCGACCGCGCGTCGGCGCGAGCGGCGTGTCGGGTCTGACGACGCTGCTGTCGGGCTCGTACATCGGCGCCGACGCAGGCCGCTCGACCGACAGCCAGAGCGACTTCGTCGGCCTCGAAACGCCGCCGCCCATCACCGGCGACCAGAAAGGCCACCAGTACACGCTGCACGGCGATTCGCTCGGCTCGATCGACATCGGCTCGCCGATCTTCTACCGGCGCGTGCAGGTCGGCCAGGTGGTCGGCTTCTCGCTCGACAAGGACGGCACCGGCGTGACGATGCGGGTGTTCGTGTCGGCGCCGTTCGACCAGTACGTCGGCACCAACACGCGCTGGTGGCATGCGAGCGGCGTCGATCTGCGGCTCGATTCGAGCGGCTTCAAGCTGAACACGCAGTCGCTCGCGACGGTGATCGTCGGCGGTCTGTCGTTCCAGTCACCGCTCGGTCAGAACATGGGCGTGCAGGCGCCGAACAACCAGACGTTCCGCCTCGGTTCGGACGAAGCGGATGCGATGCGCGAGCCGGACGGTACCCCCTTGCGCGTCGTGATGAACTTCAACCAGTCGCTGCGCGGGCTGTCGATCGGCGCGCCGGTCGATTTCCGCGGCATCGTGCTCGGCCAGGTGACCAATATCGGCATCGACTACGATCCGAAGACGCAGAGCTTCACGATGCCGGTCACGATGAACCTGTACCCCGACCGCCTCGGCAAGCGCTTCCGCGAGAGCGCGCCGCAGCCGGGCACGCTCGCCGGCCAGAACCTGATGGAGGAGCTCGTCAAACATGGCCTGCGCGGCCAGCTGCGCACCGGCAACCTGATCACGAGCCAGCTATACGTGGCGCTCGATATCTTCCCGAAAGCGGCGCCGGCCAAGGTCGACGTGACGAGGGATCCGCTCGAGTTGCCGACCATTCCGAACACGCTCGACGAATTGCAGCTGCAGGTCGCCGACATCGCGAAGAAGCTCGACAAGGTGCCGTTCGACCAGATCGGCGAGAACCTGAACGCCGCGCTGAAGAACGCCGACCAGTTGTTCACGCGTCTCGACAAGGAAGTGGTGCCGCAGGCGCGCGATACGCTGACGGCCGCGAAGCAGACCTTCAGTTCGGCCCAGGCGACCTTGCAGCAGGACTCGCCGATGCAGTCCGACGTTCATCAGGCGTTGCAGGAACTGACGCGCACGTTGCAGTCGCTGAACGCGCTGTCGGATTACCTCGAGCGTCATCCCGAAGCGCTGTTGCGCGGTAAATCAGGAGATAAACCATGATGTTTGCCCGGCTCCCCCGCCCGTCGCGCGCGC
>ABYL01000109.1 GCA_000173575.1 Burkholderia sp. H160
CCCGGCGGGGCACCGCCCGCCGGTGGCTCGTTGCCGCCGATGCCCATCTGGATCGGTGTTGCCGCGCCGAGGTTCGTGCCCGGCGCCATCGCCGCGATATGGCTCGCGTAGACGATGTAGGTGCCGGCGCTGGCCGCGCGCGCGCCGCTCGGCGCGATGAAGGTCGCGACCGGCACCGGCGAGCCGAGGATCGCCTTGATGATCTGCCGCATCGACGTATCGAGGCCGCCGGGCGTATCGAGCTGCAGCACCGCGAGCTGCGCGCGCTGGTCGGCTGCGCGCTGCAAACTTCGCACGATGAAATCGGCGCTGGCCGGACCGATCGCGCCGTTGATCGGAATCACGACGACGCTGTTCGCGGTCGCGGCGGCGATGCGTGCCGCGGTCGTCGTGGTCGCCGCGTCGGCCGGTTGCACGGGCGCCAGCGCTTCGCGCGTCGCGAAGCCGATCGCGCATAGCGCGCCGAGCACGGCGATGCCGCGCATCAAACGGCCCGCGATGCCGCCGCGGATAAGCGGCCTGCGCGGACCGGACTGCCGGAGCGGAAGTCGCGGAATCGTGTTCATCGCTGACGGCCGCCGCGCCTGCCGGTGTGAACCGGTGGCGCGGGCCGATACCTCGATCAAGGCTGGCCTGTTGCCGCTTAAAGCTTAGTCCGATTCGGCGCGTCGCGTGAGATCGAACCCGGCGGCCCGGGCCGGCCGATAGTCGGCCGGCCGCATGCCGGTCCATTTGCGGAACGCGCGATGAAACGCGCTCGGCTCCGCGAAGCCGACGGCGTTCGCGATATCGGCGATGGTGCGCTGCGTGAGCTGCAGTTCGGCGATCGCGATGTCGCGCCGCAGCGCGTCCTTGATCGACTGATACGTGTGGCCCTCCTGCTTCAGATGCCGCCGCATCGTCGCCTCGGCGACGTGCAGGCGCGCGGCCATCTGCTCGGCGGCGGGCCAGTTCGACATCGGCAGCACGCGCAGCGTTTTGCGCACGCGCGCGGCGAGCGAACCCGGATTGCGGTACTTGACGATGAAGCTGCCCGGCGCATCGCGCAAAAACGGGCGCGCCGAGCGCGAGGTCTGGATCACCGGCAGTTCGAGAAAGGCAGGGTCGAGATCGACGTATGACTCGGGCTCGTCGAAATACATGTCTTCGCAGAACATCAGCCGGTACTCGTGCGCGGCGGGTGGCGCGGCGCAGCGAAAGCGCGCTTCGAGCAGCGGGATGCGCCGGCCGACGAGCCAGCACACGAGCCCATACACGAGGATGAAATACGTCGCGTAGGCGAACATCGCCGGCTTGCGTGTGCCCGCGCGTTCGATGAACCTCAGGCGCACGCGTTGTGCGTCGGTGTCGATCGTCGCGCCGAGATCGTCGAGCACGAGCCGCATGAAGCCGACCGCGCGCGCCAGCGCCTGCGCGCCGTTGCGCGCGCCGAGCGCCATCTGCGTCATCGCGATGAAGCTGCCGCTTTTCATCGGATGCGAGTCCTGGCCGAAGAACTCGTCGTCGAGCGCGCGTGCGATACCAGTCCACAACGCGCCGTATTGTGCCGACGACACGCGGCCTTTCGGTGACGCGAGCATCGGCGCGGCGATGCCGGCCGCTTCGACGAGCGGTTGCGCATCGAGGCCGCGCGCCTTCGCAAGCGCGAGCGTTTCCTCGACGAGACTGACGGAGATCGTGCCTTTGTCGCTTTTCATTGGGTTCCCGTGGCTCTGGCAAAATCGCTCAGCGGTGGCTGGTTGCGGTTCCTCAAACCCCTGAAATAACGGGGCGCTGGGCACCCGCATAGTAGCAGTATGGCAAAGGCGCTCAGTAGGAATGAGCGGAGCGAGCATCGAACGGCGCGGGCCGCTTGCCTACACTTGCCGCAGCACCGCGATATTGGGCGCACAATAGCCTCGCTGCCGATGCTTCGTTGACGCACCGCGGCGGCAACATAAACAGACGAGCGAACCAGGAGACGACAATGACAGCAGCGAAAGCCTTTCTCGAAGCGCGCGATCTGCTAGTGCGCCATCGCACCGACTACGACCGCGCGTACCGCGAGTTCGTATGGCCGGTGCTCGGCGAGTTCAACTGGGCGCTCGACTACTTCGACGCCATCGCGCGTGACAACGACAACCCCGCGCTGTGGATCGTCGACGATCCTTCAAACGAAGGCCTGCGTCTGTCGTACGCGCAGATGTCGGAGCGCTCGTCGCGGATGGCCAATTTTCTGCGCGGCGCGGGCGTAGGCCGTGGCGACCGCGTGCTGCTGATGCTGCCGAACCGCGTCGAACTATGGGACGTGATGCTCGCTGCGATGAAGCTCGGCGCGATCGTGCTGCCCGCCACCACGCTGCTATCGGCCGACGACGTGCGCGAGCGCGTGCAGATCGGCGGCGCGAAGTTCGTCGTGGTCGACAGCGCGGAGCTGGCCAAGTTCGACGCGCTCGACGTGCCGCTCACACGCTTCTCGGTCGGTGCGCCGCGCGACGGCTGGATCGATATTGCCGCCGCGTACGAGGCTTCGCCGCATTTCACACCTGAAGGCGTCACGCACGCCAGCGATCCGCTGCTGCTGTACTTCACGTCCGGCACCACGTCGAAGCCGAAGCTCGTCGAGCATACACATCAGAGCTATCCGGTCGGGCATCTGTCGACGATGTACTGGATCGGCCTGCAGCCCGGCGACATTCATTGGAACATCAGCTCGCCGGGCTGGGCCAAGCACGCGTGGAGCTGCTTCTTCGCGCCGTGGAACGCACAGGCCTGCGTGTTCGTGTTCAACTTTGCGCGCTTCGTGCCGAAAGATACGCTCGCCGCGCTCGTGCGCTTCAACGTCACCACGCTGTGCGCGCCGCCGACCGTCTGGCGCATGCTCGTGCAGGAGCCGCTCGGCGACTATCCAGTGAAGCTGCGCGAGATCGTCGGCGCGGGCGAGCCGCTGAATCCGGAAGTCATCGAGCGCGTGAAGCACGCTTGGGGCATCACGATTCGGGATGGTTACGGCCAGACCGAAACGACCTGCCAGATCGGCAATTCCCCGGGCCAGCCGGTCGTGCCCGGCTCGATGGGGCGTCCGCTGCCGGGCTATCAGGTCGAACTGGTCGACGCTGACGACCAGCCGGTCGGCGAAGGCGAAATCGCGCTGCCGCTCGCCCAACGTCCACTCGGCCTGATGACCGGCTATGCAAACAATGCGAACGCGACCGCGCAGGCGATGCGCAACGGCTTCTATCACACGTCGGATGTCGCGCTGCGTCGTGATGACGGCTATTACGTGTACGTCGGCCGCTCGGACGATGTGTTCAAATCGTCCGACTATCGCTTGAGTCCGTTCGAACTCGAAAGCGTGCTGATCGAACACGAGGCGATCGGCGAGGCAGCCGTCGTGCCGAGCGCGGACGCGTTGCGTCTGTCGGTGCCGAAGGCTTTCGTCACCGTGCGTCACGGCTACGAGGCCGGTCCTGAACTCGCGCGCGCGGTGTTTGCGTTCTCGCGCGAAAAACTTGCGCCGTACAAGCGGATTCGTCGCCTGCAATTCAGCGAACTGCCGAAGACGATCTCCGGCAAGATCCGCCGTGTCGAGTTGCGGCGTCGCGAAATGGAGCGCGCGGCCGAGCCCGCGCGTCTGCCCGACGAGTATTGGGAAGAGGATTTTCCTGAGTTGCGTTGACTGTCCTCATTCCGCGCTATCGCTGTCCGGCCGCGCGGGTTCGCTGCCCCTGGGCCCGCACGCCAGATTGAATCCCACCCGCCGTTAGGTCTGCCTGGCATCCTGCGGGCCCGCGCCTCACCTGTCACCTGCCCGATGTCGATCGTGGTCTGGCGCACATAGACTACGTGTGCCAATTGACAACTTTCCGGGCGCATTCTTAGATAGCAACGACAAGGTCGCCAGCATCGATAACGCGATGGGAACCCGCTCGGGTCTTCGCGTGATCTACGACACCGATCCCGACCCGAACCTCGACCCGTCCCGCGCGGCGGAGAAATAGCGCTTGCAGCCGGGCGCTGCGCAGCAGCGCGCATGGCGGCGCGCATGGCGGCGCGCCGAACGTTCAAGAGTCCGAAAAGGGCATTTATTTGATCTATCCCGACGAATGCGTTGGGGCGCTGTTACGAAGTATTGCAATTGCAGCTATTTCTGAGGTTGGGCTATCCGATCTACTATGCGGTACCAGAGGAAATCCTGAAGGCCGAAATCATGCGGTCCTGTGGAACCTCTTGAATGGTGCAAAGAACAGGGAGCTTTTCAAGCCTATCTTTCACGACGCGAAAGATAATCATCCTGACCCGGCTCACGGCAAGGATGCCGCTAACGATGCCGCGAAGAACACCGTCACGCTCAGGTGACGACGCGCGGCACCGTCGGCGCCGGGAACGGCGCATGCTAGAAGTTCAAGGTTGCCCCGACGCGGATCGCCTCACGCGAGGCGATCCGCGTCATAACGCGGCGCGCGGCGCCGCACACTGGCTGTTTCGTTGCAACGCAAGCAGGCAACTCCACAGTCAAAACCCGCAGGAAGGCATCATGAACAGAAATCTTGTAGAAGGTACAGCGAAGGAGCTGAAGGGGTCGGTCAAGGAAGCGATCGGCAAGGTGACCGGCAATCGCGCAAAGCAGGCCGAAGGAGCGGCCGAAAAAATAGCCGGTCGGATACAGGCGAGAATCGGCGCAGAGGCTGATGAGGTGCGAGAGCGCGTGAAGAGTTAGCGCGCGCCGCGGCTTCACCTACGCGGTTTTGGACGCATCAGGTCAGGCACGCAAGTCGTGCGCTGACGCACCACGTGCGTAGCGTCTCGCACGCGGTCGGTGCGCGCCTCGTCGCGCCGGACTCGCATGGCCCATTTGAGGACGCCTCATGCTGGGATTCGACGTCGGCGCTGCGAGGAAAATCTGGACCGCGTTTCTGATCGGTCTGCTGTTTGTCATCATCTACATCGCGTCGACGACGGTGCTCGTCATCGTGTATGCGGTGTTCTTCAGCTATCTGATCTACCCGATGGTCGCGCTGGTTGAACGCGTGAGGCCGCGCCGCGTGCCGCGCGTCGCGTCGATCGCATTCGTGTTCGTCGTCGTGGTCGCGCTGCTCGCGGTGGTGGGTTCGGTGTTCGGTGTGGAATTGCAGGATCAGGCGTCGCGCCTCGTCAAGCAACTGCCCGCGCTGCTGCGCACTGACGTGCAGAACCGCCTGCCGCTGCCGCATTTTCTCGAACCGTTGCGTGAGCGGATCGTCGATTTCGTGCGCAGCCAGATCGAGACCGGCTCGGACAAGGCAGTTCCGCTCGCGCGCAGCGTCGGGCTTGGCGTCGTGCATGCGGCGAGCAACGTCATCTATCTGGTGCTGATTCCGATCCTGAGCTTCCTGCTGATCAAGGACGGCGAGCAGATGCGCGATGCGTTTCTCGCGCTGCTGAACAGGCCGCATCGCACGCTGTGGAGCGAGATCGTCGTCGATGTGAACGTGCTGCTGTCGAAGTACGTGCGCGCGCTGCTGTTTCTGTCGCTCGCCACGCTGCTGTGCTACGGCGTCGCGTTCTCGCTGCTAGGCGTGCCGTACGCGTTTCTGCTCGCGGTCAGCGCGGCGCTGCTCGAATTCGTGCCGTTCGCGGGGCCGCTTGCCGCGATCGCGATCACGCTCGTGGTCGCGGTATTCAGCGGCTATCCGCATCTGTTGTGGCTGCTGATTTTTATCGGACTTTATAGGCTGTTTCAGGACTACGTGCTCAATCCGTATCTGATGAGCGAGGGTGTCGAGGTCAGTCCGTTTCTGGTGATCGTCGGGCTGCTCGCAGGCGATCAGCTTGGCGGCGTGGCGGGGATATTTCTCGCGGTGCCAGTAATAGCGACGCTGAAAATCGTGGTCGGCCGGGCGCGCATGTTTTACGCGGAGTTGCACGAGCACGACGCCGCCGCGCGGCGCGCGCTGACGGGCAGGACCGACGACGAGGCGTAGCGCATGGCGCGCGCCTCGCGCATCAAGCCCGCGCACCGCCTGGCAGCGCTAACTTTTTCCGGCGATGTTGGCTTCGATGCCGGCGCGAGGCATCGCCGCGCCAGCGGGCCCACCGGCGACCACATCACGTGGCGCACCCTTCACGCGCGACACCCACAGCACCGCCGCGAACGCGACCGCCACCGCCACCCATCCCACAGTCCCATACCCGACGATGCGGCCATCCGCCGACGTGCTCAGCATCAATCCGCCGAGCCACGCGCCGGTGCCGTTGCCGAGCGCCTGCAGCGCGCTGTTCGCGCTCATGAACGCGCCGCGTCGCGCCGCTTCGGGAACGGTGGTCAGCAGCGCCTGCATCGGCACCATACGGGCGTTCAACAGCACCATGAAGCACGGGAAGAACAGCACGAGCGCGTAGAACGGCAGGCTGGGCAGATGCGTGATGAACAGCACGGGCACGAACGACAGCAGCGCCGCGCAGCGGAACACACGCTGCGTGCCGAAGCGGTCGGCGAGCCGGCCGGCGAGGCGCGACGTGAAGAACGTGGCCGCACCGCCCGCCATGTACAGCCACGACAGTTGCCGCGGCGCGACGCCGTGATTGGCGACCAGCATCGGCGAAATGAACGGAATCACGAGCATGTGCGCGATCATGATCATCGACGTCAGCGCGAACGCGTTCAGATGCCGCGGGTTGCTGAGCAGCCGCCACAACTCGGGCAGCACTTCCGCGAGCGGGGGCTGTCGGCGGCTCAGGTGCGCGGCCAGCGACGGCACGAACTGCGAGCCCGCAAACCACACCAGCAGCGACAACGCGACCAGCAGGAAGAACGGCGCCGCCCAGCCGAACTGCGCGCCGAGCATCACGCCGGCCGGTACGCCAGCGATCGCCGCGAGCGAGAACGCGGTCATGATCGTGCCGGTCGCCGCGCCGCGCCGTTGCACCGGAATCACGTCGCCGACGATCGCCATGATCACCGCACCGAGCACACCGCCCGTGATACCCGCGAACGCGCGTGCGGCGAGCAGCAGCGCGAAGCTCGACGCGAGCGCGCACGCGAGGTTCGACAGCGCGAACAGCGCGTAAATGATGAGCAGCAGACGGCGCCGGTCGAAGCGGTCGATATAGGTCGCCGCGAACAGGCCCGACAGCCCTGAGCACCACGAATACGCGGACACGGCCGTCGCGAACGCGGCCGGCGTGATCTGGAACGCGCTCATGATCTGCGGGCCGAGCGGCATCATCACCATGAAGTCCATGATGATCGTGAACTGCGTGAGCGCGAGCAGCCACAGCAGACGACGCTCCTGCTGTGGAGTGATTGAGTACATCGGTCGATTTCCTCTTGTTGTTGTTCGAGATATGCCGCGGGTGTTCGCGTGCCACGCCGGCACGCGAGCAGACGCTCAGTCGTCGATCGTTTCGTGGACCGCGACGGCGCCCTGTTTCCAGTAGCTGGCCGCTCGAATCCGTGTTTTGTCGACGCCGCGCTCGCCGCACAGATGCTGCCGCACTGCGCGGATCGTCGCCGCTTCGCCGGCGGCCCACACGTAGCCTTCACCGTCCTGCGGCAGCCAGGTATCGCGCACCGCGTCCAACAGCGCTTCGCCGCGCGTGCCGGTCTGCGCGTTGGTTCGTTCGTCGGCTTCGCTGCGATAGCACCAGACGAGGTGCAGTTCGGCCTGCGTCGTGAACTCGATGCGCGCCGACGGATCGGCGACTTCGATCACCGCGGCGACGCGCGCACCGGCCGGCAACTCTTCGAGACGGCGTGCGATGGCGGGCAGCGCGGTGTCGTCGCCGATCAGCAGATGCCAGTCGAAGCCGGTCGGAATCACCATTGAGCCGCGCGGGCCGCCGACGCCCAGATACTGGCCCACCTTCGCTTGCGCGGCCCACGTCGCCGCGGGGCCCGCATCGTGCATCGCAAACTCGATGTCGAGCTCGCGCGCGTCGCGGTCGAAGCGGCGTGGCGTGAAATCGCGCGCGGTCGGCCGCTTGCCGTCGGGGAACACCGGGCCGTCGGGGCCGGCTTGCGGCAGCGTCGGTTGGTCGGCGCCCGGTTCGGGGAAGAACACCTTGATGTGGTCGTCGAACGACGCGGACACGAAGTCGTGCAGATCGTCGCCGGTAAAGGTCACGCGAATCAGGTGCGGCGTCAGCGCGCGCACCTGCTTGACCTGCAGCAGACGAAACTTCAACGGATGCCGCACGCGATGCACGGCGAGATCGGGACGATTGTGCTGCTCTTGCATAAGGGTGGTGCTCCTGTTCGGTTCGAGAGGACGCGCGCGTTGGCCTGCGGACAGGCGCGCGCTGTCAGACGGTCGGCTCGTTGCCGTTGCCGCCTTCGATTTCTTTGGCCGCGCGCATCAGGATCGCGGCGATGCGACGTTGCTCGTCGGCCGGCGCGTTGTCGCGGCGCAGCAGCGCGTTCTTCAGCGTGTGGCGCGCTTCGTTCAGCTCGGGCACCCAGCCGCCTTCGCTGACGTCGGCCGGTTCTTCGCCGGCAAACGCGCGGCGCACCGAATCCATCTTGCGTGCGATATGCGAGAGCCGCGCGAGCATCAGCTCGACGCGCTCGCGGTTCGCGGCCAGATATTCGCGGCCCGCAGCCGCCAGTTCATAGCGTTTGCGGTTGCCTTCGAGCTGCACGGTGACATAGCCGAGCTCCTCGAGATAGGTCAGCGCCGGATAGACCATGCCGGGGCTCGGGCTGTAGAAGCCGTTCGAGCGCGTTTCGAGCGCCTTGATGAGTTCGTAGCCGTGGCTCGGCTGTGCGTCGATCAGCGACAGAAGCAGCAGTTGCAGATCGTCGGAGCTGAATTTGCGGCCGCGCGGAAAACCTTCGCCGTCGCCGCCGAAGCCGCCCGGGCCGCCGCCGAAACCACCGAATCCGCCCGGACCGCCGAAACCACCGCCGAAGCGTGAGCCACGGCCGCCGAAGCGCCACTCGTGATGGCGGCCGAAGGCGTGACGCAAAACATGGAGCAGGAAGCGGTGACGGGCGCCGGACGAAGCGCAGGCGTGCGCGTTGTCGCGGCCTGCGACTTCGCTCGCCTGCGGGGACGGAAGGCCGAAACTGGCGTGAAAACGGTCGTGCGCGCGGTCGTGCGCGCCGCGTTGACCGGAAAAACGATGAGGGTGACGCATCTGGGACTCTCCCATGAATGTCGTAAGATGCATCGTAAGATATATATCTAAAGATAGTCTGTCAAATTTTTTTTGCGATCTATGGGCGCGCAACATCCCACCGTGAACTCGAAATCCTCGAGACGGCTTAGGTCCGGCGCATTGAGAGGGGAGAAAAACCGATTACGTCGTAGGTTAGAAGTTTGCGGCACCTCTGCGCTTTGTCGCAGTTGCCGCCGGCGGGTGGAGAACAATCGTGTCTTCTGGCGCTAATGTCCGCCCGTCTTGGGAGCGCAGCTCGAGCTTCGGGACGGGAACCCCCGTTTTCTTCTCCACGAGCACGACGTGCGCCTCGTCCGGTTCGAAAAAGTACTCCTCGCCCCATTGCCGGAGCGCGACAAGCAGCGGGAACAGTCCGCGCCCCTTTTCCGTGAGTACGTATTCCTGATACGCGCTGCCGTCGGACGCAGGCTCCATCTTCAGGATGCCGTGAGTGACGAGATTGCGTAACCGGACAGAAAGGATGTTCTTCGCGAGTCCCAGGCTCCGCTGAAACTCCCCAAAGCGACGCGCCCCGTCGAACGCGTCGCGGACGATCAGCAAAGACCACCAGTCGCCGATCGCATCCAGCGGTCTGGCGACACCGCACAGAGAGTCTTCGTGGGTAGTTCGTTTCACCATCACTTGTGCCTCTCAACCTGAATAGTCACCTCAAACGTGGTTGCAATATAAAACCTGTCCTGCTATAACGCAACTGGTTTCACAATGAAACCATCATTGTCGGCAGGTACGACGCCATCTTTTCGAAAGGAAGCACGTCATGGACCGATTCGTTGATACGTTCGACGGGACGTACCCCTATGCGCCGCAGTTCACCGAGGCAGCGGGTTTTCGAATGCATTACGTGGATGAAGGGCCCCGCGATGGCCAGGTCGTGCTGTGTCTGCACGGCGAGCCGACCTGGGGATTCCTCTTCAGAAAACTGATTGGCGCGCTCAGTGGCACCTATCGAGTCGTGGTGCCTGACCATATGGGATTTGGCAAGAGCGATACGCCGCGGTCTCGCACTTACTGGCTGCAGGACCACATCGACAATCTGGAACGCTTCGTACTGGCACTAGACCTGCGGGAGATAACGCTCGTCATGCATGATTTCGGCGGGCCGGTTGGCATGGGGCTCGCGTCGCGCCATCCAGATCGCGTCCGGCGCATTATCAGCGTCAACGGGCCCACGCCGTTCGGCCAGGCAACGCTGGCTGACCGATGGCGCGCGAACGCCAAGGTTTCCCCGTGGTTTCAATGGATCTTGAAAGCCGAGGCTGAAGGACGTCTCGATGCCGTGCTGGGCGAGCTCGGCTTCAATATTCTGAGTACCTTGAAGCTCAACGGTTTCGAAGATCACGGGTTGATCAACGATACGTGGCTGCGCGCGTACGGTTCCCGCTTCGCGACACCCGCCGACTGCGCAGGGGCAATCGGCTGGGCCAGGGGATTCGCCATCGACGCGCACCGCTTCGAAGTGCCGGACGCGGCAACCCGCCGGGCCATCGCGACGAGGCCCGCCCTGGCGATCTGGGGTAGTGCCGACCGCACGCTCCATGCGGAACATTTGCTGCCGCTCTTCAGCGAACTCTTTCCGCAAGCGGTGACACACAAACTTGCTGGCGTCGGTCATTACAGTCTGGAGGATGCGCCGGAAGCCATCGTGGCACGAATCGGCCCGTTCCTCGAACAAACGTGATCGCTGTTGCCCGCCCCGAAAGGGGGGAGGATCGGTGCGAACGAAGCTGCCGCGCAGCCGCGTGTATACTTGTCCGCTTTGTTGCGCGATACGCGGCAACTTCGGTTCGTAAAGCATGAATAAACTCGTTTCTTATGTCAGCTCGATCCATGGGCTGTCCGGCCCTGTGACGATCGTGCGCCAGGACGTTTCAACCGAGACCTGGCGCGAACAGGACATCGAAGTTCACAAGCAGGAAATCACGTTCGTTTTCGACAACGGTGCGGTGATTCGCCGATCCATCGAGTGGGATCAGGTGAGCTCCGACGCGCTCTGCGCCGAATGCTGGATCGACTACGAAGTGATCCAGCATCCCACCGGCCTCAGCATCGATCCGCCGAGCCAGAGATTCGACAACGTCTGCCGCGAGACCTTCTGGCTGCGTTATCACACTGCGTGACGGTCAGTCAGAAAGAGCGAGAACACTCCGCCGAGTGCCAGCAACGCTACGTTGCAGCCGAGCGCGATGGCGAATGCGCGGCCGAACGCGGCGGCCCCGTGGCTCTCGCCAAGCACACCATAAAAGACGCCGCCAATGATCGCGACGCCCAGTGCCGAGCCGATCTGAAACGTAGAAATCACGATCCCCGAGGCGAGTCCGGCATGCTTTGTCGGGACCCCGCCAATGACCGCCTTGATGACCGACGGCATGACGATGCCGAAGCCGAGCCCGGCGATGGTGAGACCGGCCTGAAGACCGCCGCCAATGATCTTCGCCACGGCGAGCGTCGCGACACCGAAGCCAATCACCTGCAGCGAGAAGCCGAGCGTCAGCGTGAACTTGCCGAGCCGTTGCATGATGCGGGCCGATGCAAGGGAAGCGAAAAAATAGCCAACCGCGTAGGGCAACGTCGCGAGCCCTGCATCGAGCGGTGACAGACGCAACCCTGACTGCAGATAAACCGAGAACGTCAGATAGAACGACGAAAGCATGTAAAGCAAAAGCGCCATGATGATGCCTACCGCGAAACCCGGTTCGTCAAACAGCGCGAACTCGACGAGCGGAGAGCCGCCGCGCGCTGCAAAGCGGTTTTCGAAGAGCACGAAAAGCGCGAACGCGAACGGCGCGGCGACGAGCATCGCGACGATCCACGCCGGCCAGCCGGATTCGCGGCCTTCTACGAGTGGATAGATCAGGAGGCCAAGCGTGACCGAGAGCAGCATCACGCCGCCGACGTCGAGACGTTGAGCATGCTCCGCACGCGAGTCGCGCAGAAACGCGAGACCGCCGGCAAATGCCGCGAACCCGATCGGCACGTTGATCAGGAAGATCGCCTGCCAACTGAGCCCAAACGGATGGAGCGACACCAGCGCTCCCCCGAGGACTTGCCCGCAGATATTCGCGAGGCCGAACGTCGCGCCGTAGAACGCGAGCGCGCGTGCCTGTTCGGCGGGTGGAAACAGCACGCGGATCGACGCGAGCACCTGGGGCGCCATGATCGTTGCGGTCAGGCCTTGCAGGATGCGCGCCGCGATCAGCGTGGGCGCGGACGGCGAGATGGCGCAGAGCACAGACGCGAAGGTGAAGCCGGCGACGCCGGTCACGAACATCCGCTTGCGGCCGAACAGGTCGCCGAGCCGGCCGCCGGTGATCAAGAACACCGCGTAGGTTGCGGCGTACGCGGAAATAATGAACCGGATCTCGCCGGAAGTGGCGTCGAGGTTCTGCCGGATGGCCGGCAGCGCGAGATTGACAACGTTGAAATCGAGGATCGGCAGGAACGCGCCCGTCAACAGGACCGGCAGCGCGAGCCAGCGCCGTGGGCTGGCCGTGTGCGCGTCGGGTTCAGACGCGACGCGCGCTTTGTCGAGTGTGCTCATGGGGGGCGTCGTTCGTGAAATCGGCGCGGGGGCGCGAGGATCGGCTGCGACGGCAGCCGATGCGCATGGGTCGATACGGTTGGCGGCCGCCGTCAGACGGGCGGATAGCGGCGGTGCCAATCCGTGGCCTGCTGCCACGCGTGTCCCGCCCGGATCAGCTGCGCCTCGCCAAGATGCGGAGCGACGAACTGGAAGGCGACCGGCATGCCGCGCGCGGTGAAGCCGCTGGGCAGCGTGATCGTCGGACTACCCGACATGTCGAACGGCGTCGCGAAGCGCAGGAATGCCGCAAGCGCTTCCGGCGACGCGAAGAGCCGCTCTTCCTGCTCGAGTGTGAAGTCGGCTAGTGGCTGCGCCGGGATCAGCAACAGGTCGACGCGGGTAAGCAGCGCCGCTAGCGCGCCGGTGAAGGCGAGGCGCGCATGATGCGCGCGCATCAGGTCGGTTGCGCTGACGCCGCGGCCGTGCTCGATGAGCGCCGCGATTGAACCGCTGACGGCCGGCCCGTATTCGGACCGCCGCGAAGGAAACGTCGCTTCGTGGACGAGCGAGGCCTCGACACCGGCACACGTCGCCCATTCGTCGACTATCGCGCACGGATCGGGCACGCTCACGTCGACGAGCGTCGCGCCCGCATCCTTCAACACGTCGGCTGCGTCATGCAGCATCGCGACGATCGCGGCATCGGCGCCCGTTTCGTTATACGAAGCGTCGATCCCGATGCACAGGCCACGCAGGCCGTGGTCGAGCTTCGCGAGGTAGTCCGGCACAGGCGCTTGCAGTGTCGTCGGGTCGAGTGGATCGGCTCCCGCGATCGCACCGAGTATCGCCCCCGCGTCGGCGGCCGTGCGCGCGAACGGGCCGACGTGATCGAGGCTTGGCGCAAGCGGGAACACACCATAGCGGCTCACGCGGCCCCAGGTGGGCTTCAGGCCGGTCACGCCGTTCGCCGAGGCCGGAAAGCGGATCGATCCGCCGGTGTCGCTGCCGAGCGCACCGAAGCACATGCCCGCGGCGGTCGCAACGCCCGAGCCGCTCGACGACGCGCCTGCGTAATAACCGGCGTTCCACGGGTTGCGCGGCACCGTGATTTGCGGGTGATGCTTCGCGAATGCGCCTTCAGTGAGTTGCAGCTTGCCCAGTAGCACCGCGCCGGCATCGGCGAGACGCCTGACGACGGTTGCATCGTCGGCGGGACGATGGTTCGCGTGAATCGGCATGCCGGCGGCCGTCGCGATGCCAGCCGTGGCGCAGATGTCCTTGACCGCGACGGGTATGCCGTGCAGCGGTCCGCGGTACCGGCCCGCGGCAATTTCCGCGTCGGCGGCGCGCGCCTGGCGCAGCGCCAGTTCGGGTGATTTCGTCGCGTATGCGTGCAGCGACGGCTGCAAGTGCTCCACACGGTTCAGCATTGCCTCGGTGAGTTCGACTGCGGACAGGTCGCGGGTTCGTAATTGCGCCGCCACGTCGAGCAGCGATGAGTAGTGCAGGTGGGTCATCGTCAGTCCTTCAGTGGGTGGCCGGTGAAGTCCACTATGAACGACGCTTGACCATAACACAATGGGATGATTGAATGTATCTGTGATAACAGAAATGGATGGATGCGATGGTCACGCTAGACGTCGATGCCGTGCGTGCGTTCACGCTGGTCGCCGACCTGCAGAGCTTCACGCGCGCCGCGGAGGCAATGGATACGTCGCAGGCTGCGATCAGCGTGAAGCTGAAGCGGCTCGAGGAGCGGCTCGGCTACAGGCTGATCGAGCGCACGCCCCGGCTCGTGCGGTTGTCAGCGCGCGGGGCGGCGTTTCTTGCAGCGGCCCGCGAGTTCGTCGCAGCGCACGAGCGCGCGCTCGGTGAACTATCGGATACGACGCGGCGGTTCGTACTCGGCATCAGCGAGCACATTGCGGGCCCTGAACTGCCGATCCTGCTCGCCCGCCTGCACACGTACGACCCGAGCCTCGTGATCGAAGTCCAGATCGAATCGTCCCGCCGGTTACTCGATGCGTTCGAGCACGGCAAGCTCGACGCAGTGATCCTGCGTCGCGAGGACGATCGCCGCAACGGCGACGTGCTTGCGCTGGAACCTGTCGGCTGGTTCGCGGCGCCGGGCTTCGTGCATCACGAGGGTGCGCCGCTGCGGCTGGCGTCGCTGTCGGCGTCGTGCGGCCTGCGCACTCTCGCGACCCGCAAGCTCGACGCAGCGGGGATCGCCTGGACCGACGTGTTCATCGGCGGTGGCACAGCGGCCGTCACCGCAGCTGTGTCGGCCGGGCTCGCCGTTGGTGCGTTCGCGCATCGGGTCGCACCGGTCGGCGTCATCGAAGTCGGCGCGCTGCTTGGGCTTCCGGCGCTTCCTCCGTCGGAAATCGTGCTGCATTCGAGCCTCTCGGATACGCGGTCGCGTGGAGCGCTGCGCACGATTGCCGCTGCGTTTCGCGAACATCGATCGGCGACTAGATAGTTGGCGTTGAGAACTCACGCAGCGAGAAGGGGTAGTGACATTGAGTTATTAAACAAGTGACACCCATGCCCTCGCGAAATCACCATGCCACGCCGAGAATGCATCCCGCTACGGCATCCGCCGTGAACGAGGAGAAAATCATGTTTGCAATTACCGGTGTGACAGGACAGGTGGGCGGCGCGGCGGCACGCGCGTTACTGGACGCGGGGCACGCCGTGCGTGCCGTGCTGCGCGACGAAAGCAAGGCTGCACTGTGGCGCGAGCGCGGCGCCGAGGTGGCGATCGCGTCGTTCGAAGACGCCGACTCGCTCACCGCCGCGTTTCGCGACACGGCCGGCGTCTTCGTGATGATTGCGCCGAACTTCGCGCCGCAGCCCGGTTATCCGAACGCGCATGCGGCGGCCGCGGTGCTGAAGGAGGCGTTGTCGAAGGCGCGGCCCGAGCGGGTGGCGGCGTTGTCGTCGGTGGGCGGGCAGCGCGATGCGGGGCTCGGGCTGATCACGCAGGTGCATATTCTCGAACAGGCGCTCGCCGATCTGGCGATTCCGACCGCGATTCTGCGGCCCGCGTGGTTCATGGAAAACTCGCTGTGGGATATCGCATCGGCCCGCGATGCCGGCGTGATGCCGAGCTTTCTGCAGCCGCTCGACAGCGCGTATCCGATGGTCGCGACCGCCGATATCGGCCGCGTGGTCGCGCAGGCGCTCACACAGTCATGGCAGGGGCGGCGCGTGATCGAGATCGAGGGGCCACAGCGCTATACACAGCATGAGATTGCCGCGCTGCTCGGCGACGCGCTCGGGCGGCCGGTCGAAGCGCGGACAGTGCCGCGCGATCAGTGGGAGGCGCTGTTTCAGGCGCAAGGCACCGAGTGGCCCGCGCCACGTATAGAGATGCTCGACGGCTTCAACTCGGGGTGGATCGATTTCGAGGAGGGGGTGAACGAGCGGGTGATTGGAAAGACCTCGTATCGGACGGTGCTGGAAGGGTTGGTGAAACGGGCCGGGTAACCAGGCCTCAGGCGGGATGCGGGCTCACGGCGACCGGACCTTGTTAGCCCGCCCGCCAGCCGAGCCCCGCGCGCGTGCTAATCTTGCTCCCTTCGCGGACGTCCCGCGTCAGAGCAGACACCATGACGGAAGCCTTCGATCCGGACGGCATCGAGCAAGCGGTCTTCGTGGTCGGCGAGCGCCATGCGGCACTGGACGAGCCGTGGCGCGCCTATCGGTGCGCGCGACTGATTCACGTGAAGGAAGGCGTACTGACGGTGCGCACCGAATCCGGCCGCTGGGTCGTGCCGCCCGCCCGCGCGCTGTGGATCGTCGCGGATACGCTGCACTGCCTGCACGCGACGCGCCCCGTGCAGTTGTATTCGCTCTACGTCGCGACTGATTCCGCACTGGATGCCGCCGACGACCCCGATCCCGACCCCGCCCCCGACGCCCAGCCGCTGCCCGCGCAAAGCGGCGCGCTGGTTCCAGACGCACTCGTGCAGGCGCTGCTCGCCGCCGCGGCCGACCTGCCGCGCGACCGCCCGCCCGACGAACCCGCTCGCCGTCTGCTGCAGGTGCTGCTGGATCGCGTCGCCGGCTTACCCGCCGCACCACTCGGCCTGAACTGGCCGGTCGATCCGCGCGCGCGGCGCATCGCCGACGCTCTCAGCGCGAATCCCGCGCAATCGCTGGTACTCGAGGAACTCGCCGCGGCGGCCGGCGTGACCGCGCGCACGGCCGCGCGTCTGTTCGCGAAGGAAACGGGGCAGACCTTCGGTCAATGGCGCCAGCAGTTGCGTTTGCTGGCCGCGCTCGAACATCTCGGCGCCGGCGCGAGTGTCACGCAGGTGGCGGTCGAAGTCGGCTATAGCGACGTGTCGTCGTTTATCGCGGTGTTTCGCGACGCCTTCGGCGACACCCCCGCTCGCTATTTCCGCTGAAGCAACGTCACGCGAAAACCCGGCCGCCTCAATGCGCGCCCGCCGCATCCGGCCCACTGCCGCCCTTGGCCGGCCGCGTGATCCAGATCAGCGGAATGATCAGCAAGAAGATGATCGCCGAGACAAAGAATATGTCGTTCAGGCCCATCATCGCGGCCTGCGTGTTCACGGTGAAATCGAACAGCGCGTTCGCCGATTGGGCATTCAGATGCAGCAGCGACTGGGTCGTGTCCATCTGCTGCGCGAACGACGGATTGTCGATCGACGCCTGCTCGGTGAGCCGCGCATGGTGCAGTATCGTGCGGTTATTCCACGCGGTGCCCGCGATCGATGTACCCACCGCGCCGCAGAACACCCGCACGAAATTCGACAGACCCGCCGCCGCCGGAATCCGGCTCGGCGGCTGGCCCGCCAGGATGATCGCCGTCAGCGGCACGAAGAACAGCGCCATCGGAATGCCTTGCAGCAGCGTCGGCAGCACGAGGTGCCACGTGTCGATCTCGATCACGTACTTCGAGCGCATGTAGAACACGATCGCGAAGCCGACGAACGCGAGCGTCGCGATCACGCGCGCATCCGAGCGCGGCAGCACGCGGCCGAGCACCGGCGCAAGAATGATCGCGAAGATGCCGAGCGGCGCGGTGACGAGACCCGCGTCGATCGAGCGGTAGTTCAGATACTCCTGCATCCATTGCGGCAGCAGCACGAGGTTGCCGAAGAACACGCCGTACGCGATCGAAATCGCAATCGTGCCGCCGAGAAAATTGCGCTGCTTGAACAGGCGCAAATCGACGATCGGATGCTCCTCGGTCAGCTCCCATACGAGGAAGAACGCGAAGCTGATCAGCGCAACGAGGCCGAGAATCGAGATCACCGGAGACGAGAACCAGTCGAGGTCCTTGCCCTTGTCGAGCATGATCTGCAGCGACGCGACCCAGGTGATCAGCAGGCCGAGGCCGATCACGTCGATCGGCGGACGGCGCGTCGGCGATTCACGGTGGCGGTAGATCATCCACGTGACGCTGGCCGCGAACAGGCCGACCGGGATGTTGATGTAGAAGATCCACGACCAGCTGTAACTATCGGTGATCCAGCCGCCGAGTGCCGGGCCCGCGATCGGGCCGACGGTGGCGGTCATCGCCCACAGCGCGAGGGCGGTCGCCGATTTCTCTTTCGGATACGAGCCGAGCAGGATCGCTTGCGACAGCGGAATCAGCGGGCCGGCCACCGCGCCCTGGAAGACCCGCGCGAGCAGCAGGCTCGGCAGCGTCGGCGCGACGCCGCACAGCCATGACGCGAGCGTGAACGCGAGGATCGCGCCGACGAACAGCTTCACCTGGCCGATCCGCTGCGTGAGCCAGCCGGTCAGCGGAATCGACACTGCGTTGGATGCCGCGAACACGGTGATGACCCACGTGCCTTCGTCGACCGATACGCCGAGGTTGCCTGAAATCGTCGGAATCGCGACGTTGGCGATCGACGTGTCCAGAACGTTCATGAACGTCGCGAGCGCGACGGCGATGGTCGCGAGAACCAGCCGGCCGCCTTCGAGGGGCGCGGGCGGCGCAGGTGGCTGAGGCGGTGACGCGGAGGCGGGCGCGGCGTTGGGCTGGCTCAAGCGGTGTTCTCCGGGTCCATCGATTCGGAAAAGCATACCTGCATTCGCTGGCCGACGTCGGCCACTGGCGCAGCCGATGCGGGGTTCGGGGACACGAAGGCGGCGCGCGGCGTATGCTCGCGCCTGAGGCTGAGTCACGAAAGCCGGAAACACTTAATCCACGGAAAAAAGGACACCACCATGAGCTGGCAGCAATTCGAACACGGCTGGCGGCGCGCGCCGCAGAACGCACCGCAGAACGCACGTGCGGCGGGTCTGGTCGTGCTGATGCACGGCGTCGGCAGCAATGCGCGCGATCTGATGCCGCTCGCGGACATCTGGAGTGAGGACCTGCCGGGCGCGGCGTTCGTCTCGCTCGACGGCACCGATCCGTTCGACGGCGGCTTTGGCGGCCGCCAGTGGTTCAGCCTGCGCGACGTCAACGAGACGAACCGCGACTCGCGCGTCGCCGCCGCTTATCCGGCGCTGCGCCGCGTGCTCGATGCCGAGCTCGCGCATTGGCAGTTGTCTTTCGATCGGCTTGCGCTCGTCGGCTTTTCGCAAGGTTCGATCATGGCGCTGCATCACGTCGCGTCGAGCGCGGAGGGCGCGGCGGGCGTCGTCGCGTATTCGGGGCGGCTCGCGTCGCCGATCGTGTCGACGAACCGCGCGACGCCGCTCACGCTCGTCCACGGCGAGGACGATGGGGTGATCCCGGTGCGCGAGCTCGAAATCGCGGCCCACGCCCTTAGCGAGGCCGGCTATCCGGTCGACGCTTACGTGCTGCCCGGCGTCGGCCACACGATCTCCGCCGACGGCGTCGGGCTCGGCCGCGACGCGCTGGAACGCGCGCTGGGCGCACTGTCGCGCGATTGATACACCAGAAATAGAATAGTGACCCTAAAGATTCTGACGGGCTTGCCGACATAGGGGCAATAGCTTGAAAATCACCCCGCCGCGCGGAACGCGCAACGCCCAACCGGGCGTGTCGCGCGGCTTCGGGGTACCGGGGGCGCATTTCCAGACCGCCTGAGACGGCGGATAACGACATATCAGAGCCTGCCTATGGCCAGACCGACGCCGCATTACCCGCTCTTTGAGCGACTGTTCCGTCATTCCGTGGCGGTGGATCTCGGCACGGCCAACACCCTTATCTATACCGACGACGGCGGCATCGTGCTGAACCAGCCGTCCGTCGTGTGTTTCGAGACGCAGCCTGCGAGCGGGGCGAAACGCATCGCCGCGATCGGCGCCGAGGCGCGCCAGCTGCTCGGGCGCGCGCCGCTCAATCTCGAAGCGGTGCGGCCGATGCGCCACGGCGTCATCGCCAATTTTTCCGCCGCCGAACACATGATCAAGCAGTTCGTCGACATGGCGCGGCCGCGCTCGCTATTCAGCCGGCGCGCGGCATTCACGTTGTGCGTCCCGGGCTCGGCGACTCACGTCGAGCGCCGCGCGATCCGCGAAGCGGCCGAGGCGGCCGGCGCGTGGAAGGTCAGCCTGATCGGCGAATCGCTCGCGTCCGCGCTCGGCGCGGGCCTGCCGGTGCGCGATGCGACCGGCTCGATGGTGGTCAACATCGGCGGAGGCACCACCGAGGTCGGCGTGATCGCGCTCGGCGGCACCGCGTATAGCGGCTCGGTGCGCGTCGGCGGCGACAATTTCGACGCGGCGATCATCAGCTACGTGCGCAATCTGTATGGCGTGCTGCTCGGAGAGCAGACTGCCGAGCACCTCAAGAAAAACATCGGCACGGCCGTGCACGACGTGCCGCTCGAGCAGATGAACGCGACCGGCCGCAGCGCGGACGACGGCCTGCCGCGCACGGTGCAACTGAGTAATCGCGATATCGCCGAGGCGATCGAAGGGCCGCTGCGTCAGGTGATTGGCGCCGTGAAGCGCGGACTCGAAATGGCGCCCGCCGAACTCGTGACCGACATCGCGCACCAGGGCATCGTGCTGACGGGTGGCGGCGCACTGCTGCGCAATCTGGGGCGGCGTTTGAGCCAGGAAATCTGCCTCGACGTGCACGTCGCCGACGAACCGCTGACCTGCGCGGTGCGCGGCGCGGGCGCGGCGGCCGCGGCGGGGTGGGTCGACGAAGCCTGGGGCGAGTGAGCGGCGGGTTCGGATTCAGTCGGGGCGCCAATCAGACGGCCGCCCGGCGCGTTGCTGACGCTTATGTGAGAATACGCATCGCGTCCCATTTTTGGTGACGCCGACACGCTCATTTTCCAGGCCGTTTGTTGCCGGCTCCGCGCGAATTCGCGTGCCGATGCCGCGCCGCCCGTACATCACCCGTGAATCAATCTGTTTCCGCTTCGTCCCTGTCGTCCTCACCATCCTTCATCGAACTACGCAGCGGCTTGCGCATGCCTTACGTCGAGGCCGGCGACGGCGAACCGCTGCTGTTCGTGCACGGCTCGCTGTGCGATTACCGCTACTGGCAGCCCCAGCTGGCCGGCCTATCGAAGCGCCATCGCTGCATCGCGGTCAGTCTCACGCATTACTGGCCAGTGACCGATAGCGCGGCGGACCTGCCGTTCAGCTGGAGCGACCACGCTAACGAAGTGGCGGAGTTCATCGATCGTTTCGGCGCGGGGCCCGCGCATGTGGTCGGGCATTCGCGCGGCGGCTGTGTCGCCTATCATTTCGCGCGACGCCATCCCCAACACGTGCGCACGCTGACGCTCGCCGATCCGGGCGGCCCGTTGCAGATCGCCGGACGTCCGCCCGCGCGGCTACCGGAGACAGTCAACGCATTGCGCGCGAAAGCGGCCAAACTGATCGAAAGCGGTGAGGTCGAAGCAGGGCTGCAACTGTTCGTCGATTCGGTGAGCCGCCCCGGTTTCTGGGCGATGAGCACGCCGGGCTTTCGCCGTATGACGACCGACAACGCGCACACGCTCGCGCGGCAATTCCGCGATCCGCTGCCCGCATACGTGCCCGAAGACGCAAGCGAGCTGCGCTGCCCGGTGCTGCTGATCGACGGCGAAAAGAGTCCCGACATGTTCCGCCGCACGGTGACGGCGTTAGAGGGATGGTTGCCGGATGCGCGCCGCGAAACGGTGCGCGGTGCATCGCACGGCATGAACCTCGCGCATCCGTCCGCGTTCAATCGCTACGTCGACGAGTTCATTCGGTCGATCAGCGCGCGCTGACGAAGTGAAGCGAATCACAAGGGCGATCGGCCTGCGCGCGTGGCCGCCGATCGCCCGTTGAACGCATCAACCCTTGCGATGTGCGTCCTTGTCGAGCGCGCGTTCGGCCGCTTCGCCGACGAGCCCGTGGTAGTACAGATGCACGCCGATCGCGAGCGAGTCGTTGCGGATTTCATGGAAGACTTTCCATGCCTTCACCGGTTCCTTGATCAGCAGGTAGTGCGCTTCCTGCGCGATCAGATCCGCGACTTCATGCAGGCCGTGTCCGTGCAGCACGTCCACGAGCGTGTCGAGACTGCGATGCGTGCGCGCGTCGGTACGCGGATAGAGCATGTGCAGCACCGCGACGTTCTGCGCCTTCAGCGCAGCCGACAACGCGACGACGATGTCCTGATGATTGAGCGCGGTGACCGTGCGGTCTTCGCCATGGACGTGGTCCGGAAACAGCGTTTCAAGAGAGGCATTCATTTGTGTTCGTCCTGCATTTCCGAGTGATCAAAAAAAGCCCGCTTCGACTGGCGGGCCGCAAGCATCAATGCACGGATTGAGTATCGCAGATGGATACAAATTGACGCAGTGTGCTGGCAACAAAACATTGTTGCGGCTGGCGTTCCGACTTACGGGCAACTTTCATCCAGCGCAGCATCGCGTACCGACAACGAATGTTGCGCACGCCGAGATGGATTGTTGCAATCAATCGACGCAATCAAAAAAACAACGGCCCTTAGAATGCCGAGCGGAGCCTGAGCATGCCCGTACCTGACCAGGCGCGCCGATGTCGCGCCTCGCCGTACGACTCCGCAGCATGCCGGCACTTGTGCGGTATCAAGCAAAAGGAAGACGTAGATGAACTCGAAGTCACACGCAACACTGAGCTTCTCCGACAGCGACCAGACCATCGATCTGCCGATCTATCAGGGCTCGCTGGGCCCGGATGTCATCGACATCCGCAAGCTGTACGGCCAGACCGGCAAATTCACGTACGATCCGGGCTTCATGTCGACGGCGTCGTGCAACTCCGAAATCACTTATATCGACGGCGACAAGGGCGAGCTGCTGTACCGCGGCTTTGCGATCGACAACCTCGCGCAGAACGCCGACTTCCTCGAAACCTGCTACCTGCTGCTGAAGGGCGAACTGCCGAACGCGCAGCAGAAAGCTGAGTTCGTGAACACCGTCACGCAGCACACGATGGTGCACGAGCAGATGCACTTCTTCTTCCGCGGCTTCCGTCGCGACGCGCACCCGATGGCGATTCTGGTCGCCGCGGTCGGCGCGCTGTCGGCGTTCTATCACGACTCGCTCGACATCACGGATCCGCAGCATCGCGAGGTATCGGCGATCCGCTTGATCGCGAAGCTGCCGACGCTGGTCGCAATGGCGTACAAGTACAGCATCGGCCAGCCGTTCGTGTATCCGAAGAACGATCTGTCGTATAGCGCGAACTTCATGCGCATGATGTTCTCGAATCCGGCCGGGGAGTACGAGGTCAACGATGTGCTGGTGCGCGCGCTCGACCGTATCCTGATCCTGCACGCGGACCACGAGCAGAACGCGTCGACCTCGACAGTGCGTCTCGCCGGTTCGTCGGGTGCGAATCCGTTCGCGTGTATCGCGGCCGGTATCGCGTGTCTGTGGGGCCCGGCGCACGGCGGTGCGAACGAAGCCGCGCTGAACATGCTGGAAGAAATCGGCTCGGTCGACAACATTCCTGAGTTCATCAAGCAGGTG
>ABYL01000108.1 GCA_000173575.1 Burkholderia sp. H160
ACGCCTGGCGGCCTGCGGGCGTTTCGGTTCGTTCGGATGGGGCTGATTCTTCGGCATATCGGCAATACAGGCGGAAAGGTCAATCGGTCGTGCTGGCAACGCGACCAACACGCATTGCCCAAGCGGCAAAAACGACAAAGGCCGCCGGCATTTCTGCCGCGGCCTTCGTGAGCATGTGACGGCCGCGTTGCGCCACCGTCATTTTACTGTCGCGCCTGTTGGCGCGACATTGCGTCGCCATCCGGCAGCGCGCCGCGGATCAGCGGTCCGCTTCCGCGCTCATCACATGCTCGCCGGCCATCTCGTTGATGCTCTCCAGATAGCGCTGCGCGTCGAGCGCGGCCATACAGCCGGTGCCCGCGCTCGTGATCGCCTGACGATAGATGTGGTCCTGCACGTCGCCGGCGGCGAACACGCCCGGAACGCTGGTCGCGGTCGCGAAACCGTTCAGGCCGCCCTTCGTGATGATGTAGCCGTTCTTCATCTCGAGCTGGCCTGCGAAGATGTCCGTGTTCGGCTTGTGGCCAATCGCGACGAACAGGCCCTGCAGTGCGATGTCGGTGGTCTCGCCAGTCTGCGTGTGCTTGATGCGCAGGCCGGTCACGCCGGAGGCGTCGCCAGTCACTTCGTCGAGCGTGTGGTTCCACTTGATCTCGACGACGCCTTCCTTCTCCTTCGCGAGCAGACGGTCGATCAGGATCGGCTCGGCGCGGAACTTGTCGCGGCGATGGATCACCGTCACCTTCTTCGCGATGCCGGCGAGGTACAGCGCCTCTTCGACGGCGGTATTGCCGCCGCCGATCACGGCGACGTGCTGCTGCTTGTAGAAGAAGCCGTCGCAGGTCGCGCACGCCGACACGCCCTTGCCCATGAACGCCTCTTCCGACGGCAGGCCGAGATACTGCGCCGACGCGCCGGTCGAGATGATCAGCGAGTCGCACGTGTATTCGCCCGAATCGCCGATCAGGCGAATCGGTTTCTCATCGAGCTTCGCCGTGTGGATGTGATCGAAGATGATTTCGGTGTTGAAGCGCTCGGCGTGCTCGAGGAAGCGCGTCATCAGTTCCGGGCCTTGCACGCCGTGGGCGTCGGCGGGCCAGTTTTCGACGTCGGTCGTGGTCATCAGCTGGCCGCCTTGCGCGAGGCCGGTGATGAGCACTGGCGCGAGGTTGGCGCGCGCCGCGTAAACCGCTGCCGTATAGCCGGCGGGACCGGAACCGAGAATCAGAACCTTGGCGTGTTTCGTTGCAGTTGCGGGCATGATCGAATCCTTGTACGGCGCGCGGCTCGCTCTTGCGTAGCCGTGCGTTTTTGAGCTGAAACGATAGATGGGTATCAGTCCGGCATTATAAAGGGCGGGGCGCGCGGCCGCGCCATCAAGCTTTCTGATCGCCGCGATAGCGTGGCGGCGCGGGCGGACAGCCCGAGCGCGCGGCGCCATGCGACGAATTTCGCGCGCCTCGCCAGGGTATCTGTGGCCAAACCGCCAAGTTACCGTCATTTACAGCCTCGCGCGGGGCGCAGCGCTTACAATAGGCCGGATCGAAGTTTCCGGTAGCCGGGATCGGGCCCGCAGCCGCGCGCGGCGAGGCTCGGGCCTCGTTCCCGGCTACAGTTTCAGCCTGAACGGGCTACCCCAGGCAAACAGGATCAATGGCAAAAGCTCCTTATTCCGCGAGCGCGCAGGCATTGCCGCACCGCATGTCGCGCCTCTTCACCGAAATCCGCTGGATTCTGCAGGTGGCGCTCGGCGTGTTCCTGCTGATGTCGCTCGTCAGCTACAGCAGGCACGACCCGAGCTGGACCCACGCCGCGCAGGTCGACCATATCTCGAACTGGGCCGGCCGCGTCGGCGCGTGGACCTCGGACATTCTGCTGCTGCTGTTCGGCCTGTCCGCCTATTGGTGGATCGTGCTGCTCGGCCGCCACATCTCCGCGAACTACAGGCGCATCACCCGCAACGAAGAAGCACAGGACGAAGCGCCGCGCGGCGTGAGCTGGCTCGCGGACGCGTTCGCATTCATGCTGGTGCTGCTGTCGTGCAATGGTCTCGAGGCGCTGCGCATGTGGTCGCTGAAAGTGCAGTTGCCGCGTGCGCCGGGCGGCGTGATCGGCGAGGCGGTTGCGCGCGGCGTCTCGCATGCGCTCGGTTTCACCGGCGGCACGCTCGCGCTGCTGCTCGGTCTCGCGATCGGGCTGTCGCTGTACTTCCGCTTTTCGTGGCTGTCAGTCGCCGAGAAGGTCGGCGATTCGATCATTTCCGCGGTGACGTTCGCGAAGCTGCGCCGCGAGGCCGGGCGTGATCGCAAGCTCGGCGAAGCCGCTGCCGTGAAGCGCGAAGGCAAGGTCGAGAAGGGCCGTGTGCGCATCGAGGAGCACGAGCCCGTGATGATCGTGCCGCCCGTCGTCACGCCCGCGAAGTCGGAGCGCGTCGAGAAGGAGCGCCAGGTGCCGCTCTTCACCGATCTGCCAGGCGACTCCACGCTCCCGCCTATCTCGCTGCTCGATCCCGCGCCCGCCGCGCAGGAAACCATCTCCGCGGACACGCTCGAATTCACCTCGCGTCTGATCGAAAAGAAGCTCAAGGACTTCGGTGTCGAAGTGAGCGTGGTCGCCGCGTATCCGGGGCCTGTCGTCACGCGCTACGAAATCGAACCGGCCACTGGCGTGAAGGGCAGCCAGATCGTCAATCTCGCCAAGGATCTCGCGCGTTCGCTGTCGCTCGTGTCGATCCGCGTCGTAGAAACGATTCCGGGCAAGAACTACATGGCGTTGGAGCTGCCGAACCAGCGCCGTCAGACCGTCAGCCTGTCCGAGATTCTCGGTTCGGCCGTGTATGCGGATGCCGCGTCGCCGCTCACGATGGGTCTCGGCAAGGACATCGGCGGCAAGCCGGTGTGCGCCGACCTCGCGAAGATGCCGCACCTGCTCGTCGCCGGTACGACCGGTTCGGGCAAGTCGGTCGGTATCAACGCGATGATCCTGTCGCTGCTGTACAAGGCGAGCGCCGAGCAGGTGCGCATGATCCTGATCGATCCGAAGATGCTCGAAATGAGCGTCTATGAAGGCATTCCGCATCTGCTGTGTCCGGTCGTCACCGACATGCGTCAGGCGGGCCATGCGCTGACTTGGGCGGTCGCCGAAATGGAGCGCCGCTACAAGCTGATGAGCAAGGTCGGTGTGCGCAATCTCGCCGGCTACAACCACAAGATCGACGAAGCGGCCAAGCGCGATGAGAAGCTGCCGAATCCGTTCAGCCTGACGCCGGACGATCCGGAACCGCTGACGCGTTTGCCAAACATCGTGATCGTCATCGACGAACTGGCCGACCTGATGATGGTCGTCGGCAAGAAGGTCGAAGAGCTGATCGCGCGGATCGCGCAGAAGGCGCGCGCGGCGGGCATTCACCTGATTCTCGCGACGCAGCGTCCGTCGGTCGACGTGATCACCGGCCTGATCAAAGCCAACGTGCCGACGCGCATGGCGTTCCAGGTGTCGTCGAAGATCGACTCGCGCACGATTCTCGACCAGCAGGGCGCCGAGTCGCTGCTCGGCATGGGCGACATGCTGTATCTGCCGCCGGGCACCGGTTTGCCGGTGCGCGTGCACGGCGCGTTCGTGTCCGATGACGAAGTGCATCGTGTCGTCGACAAGCTCAAGGAGCAGGGCGAGCCGAACTATATCGAGGGCATCCTCGAGGGCGGTGTGAGCGGCGAGGGTGACGAAGGTTTAGCGGGAGCCGCGTCCACCGAAGGCGAGTCGGACCCGTTATACGATCAGGCCGTCGACGTCGTGCTGAAGAACCGCCGCGCGTCGATCTCGCTCGTGCAGCGGCACCTGCGCATCGGCTACAACCGGGCGGCGCGTCTGCTCGAACAGATGGAGAATTCGGGCGTGGTGTCGGCGATGTCGTCGAACGGCAATCGCGAGATTCTGGCGCCGGCGCGCGAAACGGAATAGCCGTAGCCGTAGCGGCCATTGCACGCGCCGCCGCGCGCACCGTGGTGTGCTTCGACCCGACGCGGCCCATCACCGAATTCAATCAAGGGAGAAAATCAGATGCAAGCAATCGCGCAGCAGGACGCCCGAGCGCGTCAAGCGGGTCGCCTCGGCGCGCTCGCGCGCAAGATCGCGGGCAGTGTCGCGGTCGGTGCGTCGCTGCTGGTCGCCTCGCACGCGTTCGCGAGCGGCACCGAGCAACTGAAGGCATTCGTCGCGCAGGTCCATTCGGCGCGCGGCACCTTCGTGCAGCAGGAAGTGCGCGCGCCGAACAAGGCGCAGGGCGCGAGCGATGCGCTGTCCACCGCAAACGTCGGCAAGCCGACCACGTCGAGCGGCACGTTCATGTTCGCGCGGCCCGGCAAGTTCATCTGGCAATACGAGAAGCCCTACGCGCAATTGCTGCAGGCGGACGGCGACAAGCTCTACGTATACGACAAGGATCTGAACCAGGTCACGGTGCGCGCGCTCGGCAATGCGCTCGGCGCGAGCCCGGCAGCGATCCTGTTCGGCAGCAACGATCTCGACAAGAACTTCACGCTGCGCGACGCGGGCGTGAAGGCCGGCATTGACTGGCTCGAACTGACGCCGAAGGCGAAGGACACGCAGTTCGAGCGCGTCGGTATTGGCTTCAAGGACGGTAATCTCGAAGCGATGGAATTGCACGACGTGTTCGGTAACGTGACATTGCTGACGTTCTCGAACATCCAGAAAAATCCGCAATTGCCACCCGACGCATTCAAATTCACGGTGCCAAAGGGCGCTGATGTAATCAACGGATAAGCCTGCATGGTCAGCGCCGATGGTTGGCGCCGAAATGTACGGCCGCAAAGCCGCGCTTGCCGAGCGCGGCTTTTTATTTGCGCGGTGGGTGGTGGGTGGATTGCCTGGAAATGTGCGCTGCGGCGAATGTGAATTCGTCGCACTGGCACACGCAATGAATTAGTGCGAGACTGGAAGGTCCGCCAACGCTCATGGGCTCGGGTTTGCGCGCCTGACCATTTTCAGGATTTGGTGCGCACTCTATAAAAATTTCTTGCTGCAACGCAACAAAATACCGCCTAAACTGATCCAAGCAGGTTGTCGCTTCGGATGTCTGGAAAGGTGAGGCTTTTCATGAATTTGTCTTCGATACACGATTTGCGCTTGTCCCCGTCCCTCCATGTCTTTGAACAGGAGGGCGGGTGGCATTGGGGGATTACGGTTCCACGGTCGGCCGGCAGTGGTTTCAAGGTCGTTGCATATAGCGAAAAAACCTTTGTCGATGAGGCGGAAGCCCAGCGGGAAGGCAGTCGCGCGCTTGCACATTTTGCCGATATGCCGACGGTTTCGCCTGAACGGCAATAACGCTGTTAAATTACTTTGACGCAAGAAAAACCCGCTATTTGGGTTTTACGGCTAAATGCGTAACGTTTGCCGATCGGTAATAGTTCAATATGCAACTAAATGCATATTTCTTTGACTTCTGAATAATCACAGCGATAATGTCTCTTTTTTGAAATATCGCTTTCACTTTGACTTTTGCGGAATATGAAACCACGCACGCACTGAGCGTGGAACTGGACGGCATGAACTATGCCGGAACCTATCGCGTGATGACGGGCACCGTCATCGTCTATTTCGAGAACGAGAGCAAATTCGCGTCGTACGCGCCGAATCGGCCGGAGACCGTCGCCCGTTGGCTGCTCACGGATCTGTGCCGCAAGGTCGAATCGCGTCGGCGCAAAGCGGCGAAGAAATAGGCCGCGACGCGAGCGGAGATCGACGTTCCGGCACATAAAAAAAGACCTGCATTTGCAGCGCAGGTCTTTCTTCATTTTTCGCAGCCGCGATCAACGCGACGCGCTCAAGCTTACGCGCTTATGCATACGCGGTCTTGCGCGCCGACACGAACACGTAGTAGCACATCGCACCGATCGCGAGCGACGGCAGCGTCGCGCCGAGATTCGGCAGCCATTGATTGATCACCTGGTACGAGGCGATGCCGATCGCCCACGCGACGAACGCGCTCAGATGCCAGCCACTCGAGAAGCCATAGCGGCCGCGCACATCGGCGAGCACCGCGGCGTCGATGCGACGCTTGCGTACGATGAAGTGATCCGTCAGCACGACGCCGAACAGCGGCGCGAACACCGAGCCGATCAGCAGCAGGAAGTTCTGGTATTTCGCCATCGGCACGAGCAGCGCGATCAGCGTGCACAGCGCGCCGAACGCCGCCGACAGCAGCGGCACGCTAGCACGCGTCCAGAACGTGCCGGTCGACACCGCGGCAGAGTGGATATCGGCGAACGCGTTGTCGATTTCGTCGATCAGGATCAGCAGCAGCGCAAACCCGCCGCCTGCTTGCGCGAGCGCGCCGGTCAGCAGCGCATCACCGCCCCCCGCTGCGAGACCATAAATCGCGCCGAGCGCATAGAACCAGATGTTCGCGATGCCGTAGCCGTACAGCGTGCCGCGAAACGTTTCGCCCGCGCGGCGGCCGAAGCGTGTGTAGTCGGCGATCAGCGGCAGCCACGACAGCGGCATCGCGACCACGAGGTCGACCGCGCCGCCGAACGACATCTCGCCGGTGCCGGGACGCTGCATCAGATCCGCGAGGTCGTGGTGCGCGAGCAGGTTCCACGTGAGCCACGCGGCGCCCGCGAGCAGCAGCCAGATCCCCCATTTGCGCAGAAAGCGGCGCACGAACGAAAGCGGGCCGCTGATCGCGAGCAGCGTCGCGAGCAGGCCGAAGATCACGGTCCACACGAGCGGCATCGACAGGCCGAATGCCTGTTTCGCGAGCGCATCGGCGGAATCGCGCATCACGATCACTTCGAAAGAGCCCCAGCCGACCAGCTGCACCATGTTCAGCACGGCCGGCACCGACGCGCCGCGCACACCGAGCGTCGGACGCAGCGACGACATCGCCGCGAGCCCGGTGTCGGTGCCGATCACGCCCACGAGCGCGAGCAGCACGACGCCGATCACGCTGCCGAGCACGATCGCGACGAGCGCGTGCGGCAGCGACAGCCCCGGCACCAGCAATGCGCCCGCCTGTGCGACGAGCAGGCCGATGCCGAGTGAGAACCACAGCGCGAAGGCGTCGCCGGTACGGAACGCGCGGCGCGCGTCGGGTACCGGCTTGAGCGGCGCGTAGGTGGAGCCGGCGTCACCGGCGACAGAGTCTTGAGCCATCTGAAGTTTGTTCCTGTTGGTGGTGCTGTGAATCTTTATGCGGTGAATCTTTGCGCTGCCGGCAGGCCGGGTCGCCCATCGCGTGAGCGCCGTCACTGTCATAATGCAGGACGTTGTCCGCGTTCGTGCCTCTGCTTGCGGCCGTGCGCGGGCTTTGCGCTTGTCCCGCGAGGTGTCGCTCCGACGCGGCGCGAGCCCGGAAAGCCGAGATTATCCCCAAAACGTCATGTTTGAAGAAACCCGTGCCAATGTTCCGCTCGCCGAACGCCTGCGGCCACGCAATATCGACGAAGTGATCGGCCAGACGCATCTGCTCGGTCCGAACAAGCCGCTCAGGGTCGCGTTCGAATCCGGCAAAGCCCATTCGATGATCCTGTGGGGCCCGCCCGGCGTCGGCAAGACCACGCTCGCGCGGCTGATGGCCGATGCGTTTCATGCCGAGTTCATCGCGCTGTCGGCGGTGCTCTCGGGCGTGAAGGATATCCGCGAGGCGGTCGAGACTGCGCAGATTCATCGCGCGAACGGCCATCAGACGCTGGTGTTCGTCGACGAAGTGCATCGCTTCAACAAGAGCCAGCAAGATGCGTTCTTGCCGCACGTCGAGTCGGGCCTGTTCGTGTTCGTCGGCGCGACGACCGAGAATCCGTCGTTCGAGGTCAACAGCGCGTTGCTGTCGCGTGCCGCCGTCTATGTGCTGAAGAGCCTGACCGACGACGAGCAGCGCGAGTTGCTCGAGCGCGCGCAGGAGGAGCTCGGCGGCCTCACGTTCACCGACGAAGCGCGCGCCGCGCTGATCGGCTCGGCCGACGGCGACGGCCGCAAGCTGTTGAACAACCTCGAGATCGTCGCGCGCGCGGCCGCTCGGCAGACGACCACCGAGATCGACGGCACCTTGCTCGGCAGCGCGCTCGCGGAAAACCTGCGCCGCTTCGACAAGGGCGGCGACGCATTCTACGACCAGATCAGCGCGCTGCATAAATCGGTGCGCGGCAGCAACCCGGACGGCGCGCTGTACTGGTTCTGCCGCATGTTGGACGGCGGCGCGGACCCGCGCTATCTCGCGCGGCGCATCGTGCGCATGGCGTGGGAAGACATCGGTCTCGCGGACCCGCGCGCCGCGCGCATCACGCTCGATGCCGCCGAAACCTACGAGCGTCTCGGCTCGCCCGAGGGTGAGCTCGCGCTCGCGCAGGCGATCATTTATCTGGCGGTCGCGCCGAAATCGAACGCCGGGTACAACGCGTACAACGAGGCGCGGCGCTTCGTCGGCAAGGACCAGTCGCGCGCGGTGCCGGTGCATCTGCGCAATGCCCCGACGAAGCTGATGAAGGAACTCGGCTACGGCCACGACTACCGCTACGCGCACGACGAACCCGATGCGTACGCGGCCGGCGAAACCTATCTGCCGGACGGCATGCGCGAGCCGCATTGGTACGGGCCGACCCCGCGTGGTCTCGAAGGCAAGATCGGCGAGAAGCTCGCGCGCCTCGCCGAGCTCGATGCGCGATGGCGCGCCGAGAACAAGCCGAAGAAGGCTTGAGGCGTTTCGCCTTGGCCGGTGCGTTAAAATCGCGTTTTCATCCAACGAACATCCGTCCCATCCCATGCTCGACATCCACTTGCTGCGCAAAGACCTCGACGGCGTCGCGAAACGCCTCGCCGACCGCGGCTATACCCTCGACGTCGCGGCCTTCACCGCGCTCGAAGCGGAACGCCGTGATACCCAGACCCGAACCGAAGAACTGCAGGCGCGCCGCAACAGTCTGTCCAAGCAGATCGGCGCGATGAAAGGGCGCGGCGAAGACACGTCGGCGGTGATGGCCGAAGTCGGCGGCATCGGTGACGAGATGAAGGCGTCGGCGGTGAAGCTCGAAGACATCCAGAAGCGTCTGTCGGATCTGCTGCTCGACGTGCCGAACCTCGCGCACGAAAGCGTGCCGGTCGGCAACGATGAAGCCGACAACGTCGAAGTGCGCCGTTGGGGCACGCCGCGTCAGTTCGACTTCGAGGTGAAGGATCACGTCGACGTCGGCACGCCGCTCGGCCTCGACTTCGAGACCGGCGCGAAGTTGTCGGGCGCGCGCTTCACGATGTTGCGCGGGCAGATTGCGCGGCTGCATCGCGCGCTCGCGCAGTTCATGATCGACACGCACACGCTGCAGCACGGCTATACCGAGATCTACACGCCGTACATCGTGAATCCGGACATTCTGTACGGCACCGGCCAGCTGCCGAAGTTCGCGGACGACATGTTCCGCGTCGAGAAGGGCGGCGGCGAAAACACGGTCACGCAGTACCTGATCTCGACCTCGGAAATTTCGCTGACGAACACGGTGCGTGAAAGCATCGTCGAAGCGGACGCGCTGCCGATCAAGCTGACCGCGCACTCGCCGTGCTTCCGCTCGGAAGCGGGCTCGTATGGCCGCGACACGCGCGGGATGATCCGCCAGCATCAGTTCGACAAGGTCGAGATGGTGCAGGTCGTCGCTCCAGACGCATCGTACGACGCCCTCGAGCAGATGGTCGGCCATGCCGAAGTGATTCTGCAGAAGCTCGAACTGCCGTATCGCGTGATCACGCTGTGCACCGGCGACATGGGCTTCTCTGCCGCGAAGACCTACGACCTCGAAGTGTGGCTGCCCGCGCAGAACACATATCGCGAGATTTCGAGCTGCTCGAATACCGAGTCGTTCCAGGCGCGACGCATGCAGGCGCGTTTCCGCAACGCGCAGGGCAAGCCGGAGCTCGTGCATACGCTGAACGGCTCGGGTCTCGCGGTGGGCCGCACGCTCGTCGCGGTCCTCGAGAACTTCCAGAACGCCGATGGTTCGGTGACGGTACCCGCGGCAGTGCGGCCTTACCTTGGCGGCGTGGAGCGGCTGGAAGTGCCGGCGGCCTGAGCGTCGCTGGCCGGCATACCGATCCCGCGAAAATTTTTTAGAAGTTTTTTCGTCGAGGGGCTTGGAAAACTGATTCGAGCCGTTCTATAATCTCGTTCTCCCAAGCAACGACCCGCTTGGATCCGACAAAGTAGCAGCGAGTTGGAATACCCGGAAAGGTGGCAGAGTGGTCGAATGTACCTGACTCGAAATCAGGCGTACGGTTTCCCCGTACCGTGGGTTCGAATCCCACCCTTTCCGCCAAATTATGAAGACCCCTTGATCTCACCGAGATCAAGGGGTTTTTGCTTTGGGCTTTCGAATTGCTTTGCGATGCAATTCGAATTACCCAGCGGGTCATTTCAATTCGCGATATTCCTTTCATTCATATTTCTTTAATACGGCCATTCGCTGGTTGTCGTGCTTTGCTTCCGGGTTGCCATGTAATTGCCCGTAATGGCTGCTCGTTGCCCTTGCCCGCAATTCACCAGGTAACCTCGGCCCGTGTGGCCGTCATGAGCTATACAGGGTCGAAGTCCGAAAGTTCGCGCGCATCCTGTTCCCTGATCGTACGAATCTTCGCGTTTCGCTTAATTATGAGAAATATTCGCCCTTTTCGCAAATAATTACTGTTTTTTACTGGGCGAAATCATTACTTCAAGGTACGATTTCCGCCGACTGCAGCTTTTACGGGAATAATTTTCCCGTAAGCCGATATTACTTGCTGCATTCGGTAAGAAAGTGCGCGGAGCAGGTGATCGCGCACCCATGCGCACCCGCCTTGTCAATCTGGACCACCGCGAGACCCGCTTTCGCGCATCGGTTCAATCGGACATCAGAACGCGCGTTTTAAGCACTTCAGGACTACTGCTTCATAAGCACTGCGAAGTTGTTGCAGCGGTCCCTTGCGTCTTGTCCGTTCGAATCCCAGCAAATCCATTTTTCGATCTTTTTATCGGGAATTTTCCCGACATTTGGAATTACTCCGCATGATAAAACGACGTCAATTTCTCGGCGGCCTGACGGCCCTTAGCGCAAGTTATCTTTTGACCGCATGTGGTGGTGGTGGATCTGGAAGCGCGAGCGACAAGGCTTCCGCGGCTGCGGCTGCTTCCGGTGCTGCGGGCAATACAGCGCCGGTTGCGAAGGACGCGAGCGGCATCTCGGCCGATGGCACCACACTGCCCGCTTCGCCGTACATCCTCGACCAGTTCGGCGCGACCTGGACGCTCTCGAACGGCGTCATCTACCGCAACGGCGCAACGGTCGGCGACACGTACAACGTGTCGCTCGTGTTGTTCTACGGCGGCAAGATCTGGCATTGCGGCACGGGCGGCCAGTACTACGTCGTTGCGGACGTCGCCAACAAATGGCTGCCTTGCAACGATCCGCGCCCCCCGATCGCACCGCCGGCCGGCATGTTCTATGGCATGAACGGCCACTTCGACTACACGTACACGCCGCAACAGATCGTGTCGATCCTGAAGTCCATGGGCTGCACGAGCTATCGCATCGGCGTTACCAACGATTCGACGCAGTTGAACGCGGCGATCGGGCTCGCGCAGGCTTTCCAGGCCGCGGGCATGACGTTGGTCGTGTTGATCAACCAGGGCGTCTACGACTCCAACGGCAACCTGTGGAATGGCGAGTCGGCGGCTTATATCCAGGGCTACACGGTCGCTCAGGCGGTCGCCAACGCACTGAAGCCGTATGGCGTGACCATTTATGAATGCGGCAACGAGTTGACGCGCCAGAACGCCACCGTGCTCGATTTCAACGTCGCGGGCACGAAGGCAGCGGACTTCAATAACGCGAACTGGCCAGTGATGCGCGGCGTGATGCGCGGGATGATCGACGGCGTGAAATCGGTGCAGTCGAACGCGAAGTGCGGCATCAATTTCTGCGTGAACGACGTCGGTGCGGCGGACGCGCTGTGGGACGGTATGCAGCCGGATGGCAGCGGCGGTTACCCGACCGTGCGCTGGGACATCACCACGTGGCACAACTACGAGGTGTATGGCGACGTGTTCTCCCTCGGTGCGGACGGCGCGATGCCAGGCTTCGATCTGCCGACCTATTGCAAGGCCCGGTATGGCGTGCCGTTCATCATCACCGAGTGGAACACCGGACCGGAGAAATCGGAGTCCTACCGTGGGAGCTACATCACGTCGAAGCTCGCTGAGTTTTATCAGAGCCGCAAAACGCACAATATCCAGGCCGTCATGTATTACGTACTGGATAGTGGCAACACCACCTACGGCATCATGATCAACGGTACACCGTGCAATCCGGCGTACAGCGCGTTCACGAGCTTCACATCGGTCAATCCCGACAACTGACCATCAGAACGTGCGTTTTTGAGTATTTCAGGACTGCTGCGTTATAAGCACTGCGAAGTTTTCGCAGCGGTCCCTTGCGCCTTGTCCGTCCGAATTCCAGCAAATCCATTTTTCGATCTTTTTATCGGGAATTTTCCCGACATTTGGAATTACTCCGCATGATAAAACGACGTCAATTTCTCGGCGGCCTGACGGCTCTCAGCGCAAGTTATCTTTTGACCGCATGTGGTGGTGGCGGATCCGGAAGCGCGAGCGACAAGGCTTCTGCAGCTGCGGCTGCTTCCGGTGCTGCGGGCGATACAACGCCGGTCGCGAAGAACGCGACCGGCACCTCGGCTGATGGCACCACACTGCCCGCTTCTCCATACATCATCGACAAGTTCGGCGCGAAGTGGACGCTCTCCAACGGCGTTATCTACCGCAACGGCGCGACGGTCGGCGATACCTACAACGTGTCGCTCGTGCTGTGGTACGGCGGCAAGATCTGGCACTGCGGCACGGGCGGCCAGTACTACGTCATTGCAGACGTCGCCAACCTATGGCTGCCCTGCAACGATCCGCGCCCCCCGATCGCACCGCCGGCCGGCATGTTCTATGGCATGAACGGCCACTACGACTACACATACACGCCCCAACAGATCGTTTCGATCCTGAAGGCGATGGGCTGCAAGAGCTATCGCATCGGCGTCACCAACGATTCGACGCAGTTGAATGCGGCGATCGGGCTCGCGCAGGCTTTCCAGTCCGCGGGCATGACGTTGGTTGTGTTGATCAACCAGGGCGTCTACGACTCCAACGGCAACCTGTGGAATGGCGAGTCGGCCGCTTATACCCAGGGTTACGTGGTCGCCCAGGCGATCGCCAACGCACTGAAGCCGTATGGCGTGACCATTTACGAATGCGGCAACGAGCTGACGCGCCAGAACGCCACCGTGATCGACTTCACCAGGGCAGGGACCAAGGCGGCGGACTTCAACAATACCAACTGGCCGGTGATGCGCGGTGTGATGCGCGGGATGATCGACGGTGTGAAATCGGTGCAGTCGAACGCGAAGTGCGGCATCAATTTCTGCGTGAACGATGTCGGCGCGTCGGACGCCCTTTGGGACGGTATGCAGCCGGATGGCACTGGCGGTTACCCGACCGTGCGCTGGGACATCACCACGTGGCACAACTACGAGGTGTATGGCGACGTGTTCTCCCTCGGTGCGGACGGCGCGATGCCAGGTTTCGATCTGCCGACCTATTGCAAGGCCCGGTATGGCGTGCCATTCATCATCACCGAGTGGAACACCGGACCGGAGCAAACGGAGACCTACCGTGCGAGCTACATCACGTCGAAGCTCGGCGAGTTCTACCGGAACCGCAAAACGCACAATATCCAGGCCGTCATGTATTACGTACTGGATAGTGGCAACCCCACCTACGGCATCATGATCAACGGTACGCCGTGCAATCCGTCCTACACCGCGTTCAAGAGCTTTACGGCCGCCCATCCGGACAACTGACCCGCGGATATCGACGTAAGCAGTTCTGCCTGTTCGTAGTTGATGATCGGCGCCCAACCCTTCCTTCAGCGTATCGAGGCAAGGGGAGGGCGCCTTATTCCGCCCGACCCCCCCTCCATCACCTCACTCAACGCCCGCGCCTGATCCGCGAGCGACGCGCCCGCCGCCGCGCTTTCCTCGACGAGCGCCGCGTTCCGCTGCGTGACTGAATGCCTGAAATTAGTTCGCAAAACTGAGCGATCGAGGTGGCCGGCTCGACGAACCGTCGAGCCTTTTCGCCGCGATTCGGGTGCGCTGCGCCGCAAGCTTCAATAGCGCCACCGCCGCTTCCCGCGCACCGCGTCAGCCGGTTTCCGCCAGGTCCATCCGCGATCCTCTGTACAATTGCCCAAAATCGCCCGATCGAGCGGCGGTTGCGGGCCGCCGGCCTTTCGGGCGCGGCGGGTCATCTCGCACTGACCCGCGACATAAATCGACTGAATTCATGGCAATTACCTACAAGACCCCCGACGATATCGCGAAACTGCGCATTGCCGGCCGCCTCGCAGCCGATGTGCTGGCAATGATCGGCGAGCACGTCAAGGCAGGCGTTTCCACCGACGACCTCGACGCGCTGTGCAACGACTACATCGTCCACACGCAGAAAGCGATTCCGGCCAACGTCGGCTATCTGGGCTTTCCGAAGACCGTTTGCACGTCGGTCAACCATGTCGTGTGTCACGGCATCCCGAATCGCAACGAGATTCTGAAAGACGGCGACATCATCAATATCGACGTCGCCATCATCAAGGACGGCTATTTCGGCGACACGAGCCGCATGTACTGCGTTGGCCAGCCGAGCACGGTCGCGCGCGCGCTGATCGACACGACCTACGAGGCGATGGTGGCCGGCATCCGCGAAGTGAAGCCGGGCGCGACGCTCGGCGATGTCGGCCATGCGATCCAGAAGATCGCGCAGCGCGAGGGCTTCTCGATCGTGCGCGACTACTGCGGGCACGGCATCGGCAAGGTTTATCACGAGGACCCGCAGGTGCTGCACTACGGTCAGCCGGGGCAGGGCGTGCGTCTAAAGCCGGGCATGGTCTTCACGATCGAGCCGATGATCAACGCGGGCCGCGCCGGCACGTCGGTGCAGCGCGACGGCTGGACCGTGATCACGAAGGACCGCTCGCTGTCGGCGCAATGGGAGCACATGGTCGCCGTGACCGACGACGGCTATGAACTGCTGACGCCGTGGCCGGAAGGCACCGGCCACTACGAGGCGCCTTGACCGCACCCGCCCAATCTGGTCAATAATGAATTGACTCGCGGGCCGGTTCGGTTAAAGCTAAGCGTTAGGGTTTCAAGGGGTTTTCGTCTGCATGAGTCCGTCATTGACCGTTCGCCGCATCACTGCTGATCAGGGCGCCGTTTTTCGCGAGCTCCGTACTGCATCGCTGCGGGAGGCGCCGTATGCCTTCGGCGCGACCCTCGAGGACGCATTGTCGGCCGATGCCGCCAGTTTCGACGCGACCGCGGCGGATCATGCGGTTTCGCCGTCCGTCGGTACTTTCATCCTGTACACCGAGGGCCATCCGGCCGGCCTGATCGAGGCGCATTTCGACGACACCGCGGCGCGCCGCGCGTTTGTCTGCGAGTTGTGGGTGGCGCCGGCCGTGCGTCATCTGCGCGGCGGCGAACTGCTCGTCGACACCGCGAGCAGCTGGCTCGCGAATGCGGGCGCCACGGAAATCTACGCGTGGGTCGCCGACGCGAACCGCACCGCGATGCGCTTTTATGAGGCGCTCGGTTTTGGCTCGACCGGCGAGCACCGGCGCGTCGAGCGCGCGCCCGAGCAGCTCGAAACGCTGCTGGTGCGGCACGTGCCGACCACCTCGCAGGTGTTTCAGCAGTGATCCCGCAAGCGGCGCGTTGCGCGCTGCTCGTCTTCGCCGTCCCTTCATGACGGTCTCTTTTCCGCCAGCATTTCTTTCGCACCGTCGCGCGTCGATCCCACGGACGACACGCGTTGCGCCCGCACGCGCGAGCATCGATTCTCCCGGTAAAAATAGTGGCCGGGCGCGTGTACGCCTGTAAAATACGCAAAATTTTTTGCCGAACGCTATGTCGCCCAAGAAATCGCCCTTTTTCGAACTGCGCAGCGGCTCTGTCGACACGCTGATGTTCGTGGTCAAAACGACCGACCTCGATGCGATGCGTGCCGAGTTGACGCGGCGCTTCGAGGCGACCCCCGAATTCTTCGCTAACGACGTCGTCGCGATCGACGTGCGCCGACTCGCCGGCGACGAACGCGTGCCGCTTGCCGACATCGCGCAACTGCTCGACAGCGTGCGCATGCGTCCGGTCGGCGTGGTCGCGAATGCGGAGCAGGCGTGGGCGACGGAGTCGGGATTGCCATTGCTCGAAGCGCGCGACCGCCGCGGCGCGACGGCGAAGCAGGCCGATGAGGGCAGCACCGCGGCAGACACGGCAACGGACGCGGCAGCCCCGGCAGCAACGGCCACCGCATCCACGGCAACAGGTACGGCCGAGAGCACGGCGGCCCCCGCCGCCGTGGAACCCACCCCCGCCGCCGAACCGGTTCGCCTCGCGACCTCGCCGCAAACGATGGTGGTCGACAAACCGCTGCGCTCCGGCCAGCGCATTTACGCAAAAGGCGATCTGGTCGTGCTCGGTCTCGTCAGCTATGGCGCCGAGGTGATCGCGGAAGGCAACATCCATATTTACGCGCCGCTGCGCGGCCGGGCATTGGCCGGCGTGCAGGGCAATCACGACGCGCGCATCTTCTGCACGTGTCTCGAACCGGAACTGATCTCGATCGCGGGCATCTATCGAACGACCGAGAACCCGCTGCCGGCCGACGTGCTCGGCAAGCCGGTACAGATCTGGCTCGAAGACGAGAAACTGATGATCGAACCGCTGCGGCTCACGTAAAGCGCCGCGAGCCGCGCACCAATTGACGCATTTGACGAACACAAGGTAAGGGTAATGGCAAAAATCATTGTGGTGACTTCGGGCAAGGGTGGCGTGGGCAAGACGACCACGAGCGCGAGCTTTGCGTCGGCCCTCGCGTTGCGCGGCAGCAAGACCGCCGTGATCGACTTCGACGTCGGTCTGCGTAACCTCGACCTCATCATGGGCTGCGAGCGCCGCGTCGTGTACGACCTGATCAACGTGATCCAGGGCGAAGCGAATCTGAACCAGGCGCTGATCAAAGACAAGAAATGCGAGAACCTGTTCATCCTGCCGGCCTCGCAGACGCGCGATAAGGACGCGCTGACGATGGAAGGCGTCGAGAAGGTCATCAACGATCTGATCGGGATGGACTTCGCATACATCGTCTGCGATTCGCCGGCCGGTATTGAATCGGGCGCGCTGCTTGCAATGCACTTCGCCGACGAGGCGCTGATCGTGACGAACCCGGAAGTGTCGTCGGTGCGCGACTCCGACCGTATTCTCGGCATCCTGTCGTCGAAGACCAAGCGCGCGATCGAAGGCAAGGATCCGATCAAGGAGCACCTGCTGATCACCCGCTACAACCCGAAGCGCGTCAGCGAAGGCGAAATGCTGTCGCTCACCGACATCCAGGAAATTCTGCGCATCGACCTGATCGGCGTGATTCCGGAATCGGAAGCGGTGCTGCACGCGTCGAACCAGGGTCTGCCGGCCGTGCATCTGGACGGCACCGACGTGGCCGAAGCCTATAAGGACGTCGTGTCGCGTTTCCTCGGCGAGCAGAAATCGCTTCGCTTTGTCGACTACCAGAAGCCCGGGCTGCTGCAGCGCCTCTTCGGCACCAAGTAAGGGGAGCGCACGTAATGTCGATTCTTTCGTTTTTGCTGGGCGAGAAGAAGAAGTCCGCGTCGGTAGCGAAGGAACGCCTGCAGTTGATCATCGCGCACGAGCGCGCCGGCGGCCATGCGCCCGCCGATTATCTGCCTGCGTTGCAACGCGAACTGGTGGCCGTGATCTCGAAGTACGTGAAGATTTCCGACGACGACATCCGCGTGAGTCTCGAGCGTCAGGACGATCTCGAGGTGCTCGAAGTCAAGATCGAAATACCTCAGGCCTGAGCTTCGGAGGGACCGCCGCCCGGGCGGTCCGTTTCGCGCCATTTCCCCGGCGAAATAAGCCGTTGCACTTCAGCGCGTGCCGTTACACGCGCATCGTCAGCCTCGCGTCGCCCTCGCGCATTAGACCGGTAACGTCGCATCCGGCGTTCAACCGAAGAGGGAAATCATGAACAAAGCCTTTCGCCTGCTGCTTGCCAACACCGTTCTGATCGCCGCCGGTGCCGCCGCGATGGCCTCGGCTTCGGCCGCGGAAGTCGTCATCGTCGCGCCGTCCGCGCCGCCCGTGGAGCGCTTCGAAGCGGTGCCCGCACCGCGCGTCGGCTACGTTTGGGATCACGGTCACTGGCGTTGGGATCATGGCCGCTACGTGTGGGTCGCCGGTCACTGGCAGGCCGAGCGTGTCGGCTATCACTGGGTGCCGGGTCACTGGATCGAGCATGGCCCGAACTATCGCTGGGTGCCGGGACACTGGGCTTGACGTCGGCGTCAGCGTCGGGTCGCGCGCGCCGCGCGTGGCCGTCTACTGACGCTGCGGGCCGGATGTACCCGGTGCGTCGTCCTCGGCGGTGTCGTCGATGGATGGCTCGCCGTCGATGCTGTCGGCCTCGGCCCGCGGCGACTCGACCTCGGGCACCTCCGGCACCGGCGCGGGCGCCGGCTGCGGTAGCGGCGCCATGTAGCGTTCGGCGAGCGCCTCATAGAGCGGCGGCGCGAACAGGCGCGACACGCGACTCGCAATCAACGCGGTGGCCATCAGCGAAATCACGAGCGCGTGGCCGTCGATCATCTCCATCACGATCACGAAGGACGTGATCGGCGACTGCGTGACCGCGGCCAGATAGCCGACCATCGCGAGCGCGATCAGCATCGGCAACTGCATCGTATCGAACACCATGTGCAGCAGATTGCCGAAGCCCGCGCCGATCGACAGCGACGGCGCGAAGATACCGCCCGGAATACCGGGCAGGTACGAGCCGATCATCGCGATCATCTTCAGCACCGGATAGAACACCGACAACTGCTCGTGTCCTTCGAGCAGGCCGCGCGCCTCCGTATAGCCGCTGCCGAACGTCGCGCCGCCCGAGATCACGCCGACTACTGCGATCGCGAAGCCGCACAGCGCGGCAAACACGACCGGCCGCTCGCCGTGAAGCTGGCGCAGTGGCGCCGGAATCCAGCGCGCGGTGTTGAGCAGTAGCCAGGCGAATAAGCCGCCTGCGATCCCCGTGAGGATCGCTGTGAGCAGCACCGCGACGGCGAGCAGGTCGGGGAAATGCGCACCAATCTGGATCGTGCCGAAATAGGTGTAATTGCCGTTCAGGCCCAGCGCGACCACGCCCGCGACGATGATCGCCGTGATCAGCACGCCGCTCGTGCGCGCCTCGAAGCTGCGCGTCAATTCCTCGATCGCGAACACGACACCCGCGAGCGGCGTATTGAACGCCGCCGATAGACCCGCGGCCGCGCCCGCCAGCGCGAGCTGCCGTTCAATGTGCGCATTCGAGCGCGGATAGAGCCGGCGCAAATTGAACATCAGCGCGGCGCCGACCTGCACGGTCGGTCCTTCGCGGCCAATCGTGAAGCCGCCGAGAATCGCGAGGAATGACACGCCGATCTTGCCGGCCAGGATCCGCAGCGACAGCAGCCGCGTGCCGTACGCGCGCGAATTGCTGTGCAGCGTCGCGATGACCTGCGGAATGCCGCTGCCCTCGGCACCGCGAAAGAACGTGCGCGTGAGCCATACCGAGAGTGCGCCGACCGCGGGTGTGATCAGGAGCGGCGCCCACACGTGTTGCCGCAGCACGCCGAGAAACTCGGCGTAACCCCAATCGATCAGACGCGCATAGAGCACCGCGACGAGACCGACGGCGATCGCGCCGAGCCAGAACACGCCGTATTGCCGCCACAGGCGTTTCGCGCGACGCATAACGTCGGGAGAACGGGAAAGGGATGGCTGGGACATGAATGAGGTGGGTGCAAAGCGCCAAGTATAAGACGTGCGGCGCCGGCCAGAATGCACGAAGAGTTTCGGAATAGCGAAGGCGAAGTGTCAGGTATGCTGGATTCCTCGCTGTAACGCGTCGTATTGAGAGCCAGACCGCTCGCGTCCCCCCATTTGGCTTGGATCGGTAAAATCGTCAGCTAAAATAAGTTCAACTTCGAACAACGAACAGACCCTCAATGAAGCGAATCCTTATTGTCAAGGTCACTTCACTAGGCGATATCGTGCAGGCGTTGCCAGTGGTCGCCGATATCAAACGCGCGTTTCCTGGCGTTCAGGTGGATTGGGCGGCGGACGAAGCATTTGCGGAGCTCTTGCGCTGGAGCAAGGGTGTCGATCGCGTGCTGAGTGCGCCGCTGCGCCGCTTCAAGAAGGCGCGCCGCTGGAGTGATCTGAAGGCGATCGTTGCCTCGATCTCCGAGCTGCGCGCGTATCGCTACGACTACATCATCGACATTCACGGCGTCTACAAGAGCGCGATCATCGCCTTCCTCGCGCGCTCGTCACGGCGCATCGGCTATCAATCGCAAGATCTGGGCGAGCGCGGCGCCGCGTTCGCGTACACCGGGCGTTTCGGCCCACGTCCGCAAGGCAGCGCGTGGCACGGCATGCGCATCAGCGCGAGCGAGGCGCTCGGCTATGAAGTAGAAGGGCCGCCCATCTACGACCTGCAGTTGCCCGAGTCCGTCACACAGCCGTTCGCGGCTCAGGGAGCGCCGCTCGCGGCGCTCTTTCACGCCACTTCGAAAGACGACAAGAAATGGCCGCTCGTGCACTGGGTGGCGGTGGGGCGCGAGTTGCGCGAGCGCGGTTTTCGGGTGGTGTTGCCGTGGGGTTCGGCCGGTGAGCGTGCCGCGGCCGAGCAGATCGCCGCGCAGGTGCCGGGTGCGACCGTGCTGCCGCAAATGAGCGTGACCGAAGTCGCTCAGATGATCGACACCTGCACACTCGTGGTCGGTGCCGACACCGGCTTCGTGCACCTCGCGCATGCGTTGCAGAAGCGCACTGTGATGATCTTCGTCGCGACGTCGCCGTCGCATTGCGGCGTCGAGGCGCCGTATCGTTCGACCTCGATCGGCGACGGCCGCTCGGTGCCGCCCGTCAAAGCGGCGCTCGAAGCGATCGACTACGTGCAAGCGTCAGAGCCGGTGCTCGCGATGCAGCACGGGTCGGCCGCCGCCTGAGTTCGTTCCCACGATCGCGCAATCGTTTGCGTCAAAGAAAAAGGCGCGACGCGCAGTTCGCCCTCGCGGGCGGAGACTGCGTCATCGCGCCTCAAAGATCGCCCGTGTCGGGGAACAGCGGGTGAAGAGGAATCGATTACACGTCTGTTAAAACTGTCGCTTTTCGTTGAGCGCTGAAGCGTTCGATGCACGGGTGGCAAGGGCGTCCCGTTGTCGTGACGCCGGGCGTCGATGCCCGCCCGGCGCGCCTGAAGCCGCTCCTTTGCGCCGACGTCCGCGCGACCAGCAAGGCTTCTATCGTGACAGCACGCTCCAAGGAGTATAGGCGGTGTTTCCCGCCATGTTGGCGCGATCCGGCGGGAGTGCTGTGTGTCGATCAAACGCGCCGATCCAGCACGTCGATCCTGTAACAGCCCAGTGATCTTCACTTACAAATGGCAACGCTCGACGCACGACGCATCGTGTTCAATCGGGTCATTCGGGGTTTGCGCTCGAATCAATCTGACTCGATGGAGAACAACATGAAACGCTTGATCCTGACTCTCGCGGCCGGCACGCTGCTGGCATCGGCACTCGGCGGCTGCGTCGTCGTGCCGGCGCCGGGCTACTACTACGGTGGCGGCGGCTACTATCACGGCTACTACCGCTAAGCCGCGCGCTGCGCCTCGCTCGGGCCAGCTGGTCTCAGGCGAGCAGCATTTCGAACGCGACCACCGCGGCGATCGCCGCGGCATTCGCGGCCAGAGCCTCGACGACGATGCCTCTCCATGTCGCCGGACGGAAGCGTAGCGCAAGCAGCAGCGAGCCGAGCAAGGCAAGCGCGATGATCATCACGATATCGGCATTGTGAAGATGGACGTTCATGCTGGTCTCCCTGCTTGTTATAGGAATATGTCAGGGAGTATAGGCAAGCCAAAAAGACGCGCAAGGCGGGGGATTTACCCAGGTCGGCTTGCGGAAATGGCGGGGAAATAACGCCCCCGAATGCCGCCCTCGACGAGTAAAAACCGCGTGGGGAGGCGCTCTTCGAGCCGTTGAACGCGCATCGGCGGAGGCATTGTTCCGCCGATGCGCGTTGCATCACTTCATCAGACTCTCATCGCGCGTTTCGCGCATGCCCAGCACGCCGACCAGGCTCACGGCCGCCGCGACCGACACGTACGCGCCAACCCACGTCAGCCCGCCGTGCGCGGCGAGCATCTGCGCGATATACGGCGCGACCGACGCACCGAGAATCCCGCCGAGGTTGTATGCAACACCGGCACCCGTGTAGCGCACGTTGGTCGGAAACAGTTCCGGCAGCAGCGCACCCATCGGCGCGAACGTCACGCCCATCAGGAACAGCTGGATCACGAGGAACAGCAGCACGAGCAACGGCTCGCCGCTGCCGAGCAGTGGCGCCATCGTGAAGCCCGACAGGATCGCCGCGATGATGCCGACGATCAGCACCGGCTTGCGCCCAAAGCGGTCGCTCGCGCGGGCCGACAGCGGCGTCGCGAGCGCCATGAACACGACCGCGATGCACAGCAGGCCAAGGAACGTCTGCCGCGGAATGTGCAGCGTGCCGACGCCGTACGACAGTGAGAACGTCGTCGCGTTATAGAACAGCGTGTAGCAGACCACCATCGCGAGCGCGCCGAGCACGGTCGGCACCCAGTGCTGCGAGAACAGCGTTGCGATCGGTACGCGCACGCGTTCCTTGCGCTCGATCGCTGCCTTGAACGCGGGCGTCTCGGCAATCTTCAGCCGTACATAGAGGCCGAGCACGACCAGCACCGAGCTGACGATGAACGGCACGCGCCAGCCCCAGCTGCGGAACTGCTCGTCGGAGAGTGACAGCGAGAGCGCGAAGAACAGGCCGTTCGAGGCGAGGAAGCCGATCGACGGACCAAGCTGCGGGAACATGCCGAACCAGCCGCGTTTGCCGGCCGGCGCGTTTTCGGTGGCGAGCAGCGCGGCGCCGCCCCATTCGCCGCCGAGGCCGATGCCCTGGCCGAAGCGCAGCACGCAGAGCAGGATCGGTGCGAGGCTGCCGATCGCGTCATAGCCCGGCACGAAGCCGATCAGCGTGGTTGACAGACCCATCACGAGCAGTGAAGCAACCAACGTCGATTTACGGCCGATGCGGTCGCCGAAGTGGCCGAACAGGAACGAGCCGATCGGCCGCGCGACGAATGCGATGCCGAACGTGACGAACGCCGACAGCGCTTGCGCGGTGGCCGAGCCATGCGGGAAGAATACCGGTCCGATCACGAGCGCCGCGGCGGTCGCGTAGACATAGAAATCGTAGAATTCGATCGCGGTGCCGATGAAGCTCGCGAAGATGATCCGCGCGCTACTGTTTTGCCCGCTTGCGGGCCGGGCTGCGGAAATCGGCGAAGTGGACATGCAGGGTCTCCATTTGTCGTGAGGCCGCGCGACGCAGTGCCGTGCTTCACAGACAGGCGGCGCACGCGCGGGCGGC
>ABYL01000107.1 GCA_000173575.1 Burkholderia sp. H160
CGGGTGTCGCATAGGCATCGACGAGCGGGCCGATCAGCGTCACGCCGATCACCGCACCGATCGTGGCCAGCTTGTTGCCGGCGTCCGCTTCGAGCCGATGTGTCAGCATGGCGGCCACCTGCTGCTTCAGGCTATCGCGCAGCGCGGGAAAGTCCACGTACTGATTGACCGTTTGCACATCTCGCGCATCCGCTGCGCGTTTGAGATTGTTCACCGCGATATACGGCGACGCATAAACAAAGCCCAGCGCGGCAATCACGATCACCACGATCAGCGTGATCAGCAGCGGCCGGGTGGCGCTGCCCTGTGTGCGTTTCGGAACTGTCATCGAATGGGACCTCCACGTCAGTGATGATCTAACGTCGACCACGGCGAGGTCGAAACGATCCCATAACACGCGAACATCTGAACATCCGAAATGCGCCTTGGATGCGTGCTCAGAATTCGCTCACGCTTCGAACGCCGCGCCGTGCACGTTGGCTTCTTCGGCTATGCAACGGTCGATCATACGGCATACGGCGTCGACCGTGCCGACCATGATCAATCGCGACGGTCCATGATAGACCCGCACCGGAGCGCGGCGCGCAGGCTCGGCGATGTTCAGCGCCGCATTCAGCGACACGCGTGCGAACGCCGGCAACGACGACGGCAGACCAGAAGCTTCGACAGGCGCGTCGAACAGCGACGGCGTGCGCGCCGTGGGCGTCTCGACGGCCGCGCAAGGCGTGAGCTTGCGCAGGTGGCGCAGACGGCCGAACTGGCGAAAAGGCAACAGGCGGGCAAGGCGTTCCATGAGTCTCTCCAGGCGATACGGCTTAAATGCGCGGCGTAAATGCGGGCGTAAATGCAGCTCGGGGTAGACAAACCGGCGCGAATGTTCCGGCGACAGCTAAAGATCAGAACTCGCTGGGTCGGATCAGCCCGACCGCGATTCCTTCGAGCGCGAAATCCGCGCTGCCGGTTTCCACGAAGATGTTGTCGTAATCGGGGTTTTCGGCGATCAGCTCGATGCCGTTCGGCCGGCGCTTCAGACGCTTGACGGTCACGTCGTCGCCGAGCCGCGCAATGATGATCTGGCCGTCTTTCGCTTCGCTGCGCTTCTGCACCGCGAGCAGGTCGCCGTCGAGAATGCCCGCGTCGCGCATCGACAGGCCGCGCACCTTCAGTAGGTAGTCGGGTTTGCTCGAGAACAGCGCCGGGTCGCATGCGTAGTGCTGTGAGATATGTTCCTGCGCGAGGATCGGGCTACCCGCCGCGACCCGGCCGATCAGCGGCAGCGACAACTGCATCAGGCCTGCATGCGGCAGCGTGAACTGGTGCGGTGCATCCTCCTGACCGGACAGCAGGCGGATGCCGCGCGACGCACCGGCTGCCAGTTCGATCACGCCCTTGCGTGCCAGCGCGCGCAGATGCTCTTCCGCGGAATTGGCCGAGCTGAAACCGAGTTCGGCGGCAATTTCCGCGCGGGTGGGCGGAAAGCCGGTGCGTTCGATCGCGCGGCGGATCAGATCGAAAACCTGCTGCTGTCGTGCGGTGAGTTTTGTCATGGCCACTGTATGTATGAACAGGTGACTGTATTTTTATACAGTATTCGGCGCATTTCAAGCTTTACTTTAAGTTCGACGGGAGGGGCGCGCTGCGGCGTCGCTTATCGGCGACATCGCGTCGCTTTGGACGCCGGAACAGCCGGCGCGTCTGTCGTTACCACTTTTGAGCATTAAAAAATGAATAAACATTATTTTTAATGATGAAAGCCCTTCGATAGACTGGCCTCCGGCTTGGCGCTCATGTGCACGTGACCGCGACGCAGAACAACACCAGACGCTCATCAGCGGACCATCACGCGGAGAAAGACTGAGATGAACCATCGGCATACGGGGCTTGCGGCTCGAACCAGAAAACTGATCGCGGCGCTCGCCGTCGGCACGGCGGGCGTGCTTGGCACGCTGGGCGCAAGCGGCGTCGCGCACGCCGACACCACGCTTCTGAACGTTTCCTACGATCCCACGCGCGAGCTCTATCAGGACGTCAATCAGGCCTTCGGCAAGCAATGGAAGGCGAAGACAGGCGAGACCGTCACCTTCAAGCAGTCGCACGGCGGCTCGGGCGCACAGGCTCGTTCGGTGCTCGACGGTCTGCAGGCCGACGTCGTCACGCTCGCGCTTGCCTACGACATCGACGCGATCGCGAACAAGGGCCTGGTCGACAAGAACTGGCAGAAGAGACTGCCGGACAACGCGTCGCCGTACACGTCGACGATCGTGTTTCTCGTGCGTAAGGGCAACCCGAAGCACATCAAGGATTGGGACGATCTGGTGAAGCCGGGCGTGTCGATCGTGACGCCGAATCCGAAGACCTCGGGTGGCGCGCGCTGGAACTATCTGGCCGCGTGGGCGTACGCCGATCATCAGCCGGGCGGCAACGACCAGAAGGCCAAAGAATTCGTCGGCAAGCTGTACAAGAACGCCGGCGTGCTCGATTCGGGCGCGCGCGGCGCGACCACGAGCTTCGTGCAGCGCGGTATCGGCGACGTGCTGATCGCGTGGGAGAACGAGGCGTTCCTGTCGGTGAAGGAGTTTGGTCCGGACAAGTTCGAGATCGTCGTGCCGTCGGTCAGCATCCTCGCCGAACCGCCCGTCGCGGTGGTCGACAAGGTGGTCGACAAACACGGCACGCGCAAGCTCGCCGAGGCGTATCTGAACTTCCTGTATAGCGAGGAGGGCCAGGAGATCGCTGCGCGCAATTTCTATCGTCCGCGTTCGAACAAGGTCCCGGCCGATCTGACCGCAAAGTTTCCGAAGCTGAAGCTCTACACGATCGACGATTCGTTCGGCGGCTGGGCCAACGCGCAGAAGACGCATTTCGCGGATGGCGGTGTGTTCGATTCGATCTACCAGCCGCAGTAAAAACCGCCGCCTGAAATTCAGGCAGAGGCAAGAGGGCGCGCCCACTGGGCGCGCGTTCGGCTAACCGGACGCCGGTGGCCAGCAGCACGGCAACACAGCAGTACGACAGCAACGCCGTAATACGAGCAACCGCGCGAGCATCGACCATGAACGAGTATCCAGCATGACCACGTTGACCTTCCGCAAGCCGAGCGCATTGCCGGGCTTTGGCCTGACACTAGGCATCACGGTGGCTTATCTGAGCCTCGTGGTGCTGATTCCGCTGGCGGCGACCTTTCTGAAGACCGCGACGCTCGACTGGGCTCAGTTCGTGCGCGCGGTTGCGTCGCCGCGCGTGCTCGCGTCGTATCGGCTGACGTTTTTCTCGGCGCTCGGCGGCGCATTGATCAACGCGGTGTTCGGCTTTCTGCTCGCGTGGGTGCTGGTGCGCTACACGTTTCCGTTCAAGCGGATCGTCGATGCGATCGTCGATCTGCCGTTCGCGCTGCCCACCTCCGTTGCGGGTATTTCGCTCGCAGCCGTGTATTCGGGCAACGGCTGGATCGGCCAGTGGCTCGCGCCGCTCGGCATCAAGGTCGCGTTCACGCCCGCGGGCGTGCTGGTCGCGCTGACGTTCATCGGTTTGCCGTTCGTCGTGCGCACGGTGCAGCCGGTGCTCGAGGAGTTCGAGCGCGAGCAGGAGGAGGCGGCCGCGTGCCTCGGCGCATCGCGCTGGCTCACGTTTCGCCGCGTGGTGCTGCCGGCCGTGTTGCCGGCGCTGCTGACCGGCTTCGCGCTCGCCTTCGCGCGCGCGCTCGGCGAATACGGCTCGGTGATCTTCATCGCCGGCAATGTGCCGATGAAGTCGGAGATCACGTCGCTCCTGATCATCACGAAGCTCGAGCAATACGACTATGCGGGCGCGACGGCGCTCGCGGTCGTGATGCTGATCGTGTCGTTCCTGATGCTGCTGTTGATCAACACGCTGCAATGGTATTTGCAGCGGCGCACGAGCCGCGGCAATGCGGGGCCGGCGCCCGCGGTGACCCATGGCGCCGCGAGCGTCGCCGCGATCGGTGGAGGTGTGCAATGAGCCGCGTTCCGGCGAATCCGGCGAGCCTCGCGCGGCGCCCCGATCCGGTCAGCGAGCCGCGCGTCGTGCGCTGGCTGCTGATTGGCGTCGCGCTGCTGTTTCTCGCGCTTTTCCTGGTCGTGCCGCTCGCCGCGGTGTTCTATCAGGCGCTCAACAAAGGGCTGGGTTTCTACTTCGCAGCGCTCGCCGATCCCGATGCACTGTCGGCGATCAAACTGACGCTGCTCACCGCGGCGATCGCGGTGCCGCTGAACCTCGTGTTCGGCCTTGCGGCGTCGTGGTGCATCGCGAAGTTCGAGTTCCGCGGCAAGGCGCTCCTGACCACGCTGATCGATCTGCCGTTCTCGGTGTCGCCGGTGATCTCGGGTCTTATCTACGTGCTGATGTTCGGCGCGCAGGGCTGGTTCGGCCCGTGGCTCGAGGACCACAACGTGCAGATCATTTTCGCGGTGCCGGGCATCGTGCTCGCGACGATCTTCGTCACGTTCCCGTTCGTCGCGCGCGAACTGATTCCATTGATGCAGGCGCAAGGCAACGACGAGGAAGAAGCCGCGCATGTGCTCGGCGCCTCGGGCTGGCAGACGTTCCGCCGCGTCACGCTGCCGAACGTCAAATGGGGCCTGCTGTACGGCGTGATTCTGTGCAATGCGCGCGCGATGGGCGAGTTCGGCGCGGTGTCGGTCGTCTCGGGCCACATTCGCGGGCAGACCGACACCATGCCGCTGCACGTCGAAATTCTCTACAACGAATACAACTTCTCGGCCGCGTTCGCCGTGGCGTCGCTGCTGGCGCTGCTCGCGCTCGTGACACTCGGGCTGAAGCTGCTGGCCGAGCGACATATGTCGGCGGAACTGTCGGCCGCGCGCGAGGTGCCCGCTTATGCGGGGCCGGTGCCGTCCGGCGCTGCGCAGGCCGGCAGCGCGCAGTCCGCTCCCCATTCGTTTTTCGTCAACGCCACGCCTGCGGCGCAGCGGCATCCGCTCAAGCAAGGAGAGCTGTAAATGGGTATCACCGTTCGTAACCTGCAAAAGCGTTTCGGCGATTTCGTCGCGCTCGACAACGTGTCGCTCGACTTTCCGCCGGGCGAACTCGTCGCGCTGCTCGGGCCCTCGGGTTGCGGCAAGACGACGTTGCTGCGCGTGATCGCCGGCCTCGAATACGCGGACGGCGGCCAGGTCGAGCTGCAAGGTCAGGACGTCGCGGCGGTCGGCGCGCGCGAGCGCGAAGTGGGCTTCGTATTCCAGCATTACGCGCTGTTCCGTCATATGACCGTGTTCGAAAACGTCGCGTTCGGGCTGCGCGTGAAGCCGCGCAAGGAGCGTCCGTCGGAAAAGGTGATTCGCGAGAAGGTGCACGAGCTGCTGAAGCTCGTGCAGCTCGACTGGCTCGCGCAGCGCTATCCGTCGGAGCTGTCGGGTGGCCAGCGGCAGCGCATCGCGCTCGCGCGCGCATTGGCTGTGGAGCCGAAGGTGCTGCTGCTCGACGAGCCGTTCGGCGCGCTCGACGCGAAGGTGCGTAAGGAACTGCGTAGCTGGCTGCGCCGCCTGCATGACGATCTGCATATCTCGACGATCTTCGTCACGCATGATCAGGAAGAAGCGCTCGAAGTGGCCGATCGCATCGTCGTACTCAATCGTGGGCATGTCGAGCAGGTAGGCAGCCCGCAGGACGTGTACGACCATCCACAGACGCCGTTCGTCTACGAGTTTCTCGGCGCGGCGAACCGTCTGCACGGCAGCGTCGATGCGCAAGGCTTCGTCGTCGATGGCGCCGCGCTGCCGGTCGCGATTGCGGCGGGCTTCAGCGGCCCGGCGTTCGCCTATGTGCGGCCGCACGACCTGCAGCTGTATCCGCAGGCGGCCGGGCATCGCGAAGGCATCGTCGTCGATGTGCGGCGCGTGGTGACGCTCGGCGGCTCGGTGCGCGTCGAACTCGCGGGCCGCGAGGGCAATCTGCTGGAAGCCGAACTCGATCGCGAAACGTGGCGTGATCTGCAACTCGCGGTCGGCGACGGCGTGACCGCGGTGCCGCGCGCGCTGCGTGTGTTCCCGGCGCAGTGAGATGGCGGCGCCGTCTTCCAATAACTCAACTCTGGCAGAACCGGAGACACAACGATGAATTTCCAGCAATTGCGCTTCGTGCGCGAGGCCGTGCGCCAGAACATGAACCTGACGGAAGTGGCGAACGTGCTGTACACGTCGCAGTCGGGCGTATCGAAGCAGATCAAGGATCTCGAGGACGAACTCGGCGTCGACATCTTCATTCGCCGCGGCAAACGGCTGACGGGCCTCACCGAGCCGGGCAAGGCCGTGCATCAGCTGATCGAGCGGATGCTGCTCGATGCGGAGAATCTGCGCCGCGTCGCGCGTCAGTACGCGGATCAGGACAGCGGCCACCTCGTGGTCGCGACCACTCACACGCAGGCGCGCTATGCGCTGCCGAAGGTGGTCCGGCAGTTCACGTCGGTGTTCCCGAAAGTGCATCTGGCGCTGCGCCAGGGCAGCCCGCAGCAGATCGCGCAGATGATCATCAACGGCGAGGCGGATATCGGCATCTCGACCGAGGCGCTCGACCGCTTCCCCGACATCGTCACGTTCCCGTGCTATTCGTGGCATCACGTGGTGGTGGTGCCGAAGGATCATCCGCTCGTCGGCCGTGAAAATCTGACGCTCGACGAGATCGCCGAATTCCCGATCGTCACCTACGACCAGGACTTCACGGGCCGCTCGCATATCGATCAGGCGTTCGCCAAGGCGGGCGCGTTGCCCGACGTCGTGCTGACCGCGATCGATGCCGACGTCATCAAGACCTACGTCGAGCTCGGCATGGGCATCGGCGTGGTCGCGGCGATGGCCTACGATCCGAAGCGCGACACCGAGCTCGTCGCACTCGACACGCAGCATCTGTTCGAGGCGAGCACGACGCGCGTGGGCTTGCGCAAGGGGGCGTTCCTGCGCGCGTACGCGTATCGGTTGATCGAGATGTTCGCGCCGCAACTGAACGAGACCGATATCGCGGCGCAGTTGCGCGAGGCCGCTTAAGCCGCGCTCAACTACCCATCAAACTGGCACGGGTGCGGCGTGAATTCCGGTTCACGTACCCCGCGCTTTCACGCATGGCGGCGCGCGGCGCATCGCTTACAATCGCCGCCATGAATACTCCGACTTCCTCTCTCCCGACTCCTCCCGCCACGCCAGGCGCCACCTCTTCGCTGCCGCGCATCGCGGTGCTCGCGACCGGTGGCACGATCGCCGGCGCGGCCCCGGATGCCGCCAATACGTCCGGCTATCAGGCCGGTGTCGTCGGCGTCGAACAGTTGCTGGCGGCGGTGCCTGCGCTGTCCTCGGTGGCGCGCATCGCACCGGAGCAGATCGCCAGCGTCGACAGCAAGGACATGGCGCTGCCGCTGTGGACCACCCTCGCGCAACGTATCAACACGCTGCTCGCGAGCGACGACATCGACGGCGTGGTCGTCACGCACGGCACCGACACGCTCGAAGAAACCGCCTATCTGCTGCATCTGACCGTCAAATCGGACAAGCCGGTCGTGCTGACCGCGGCGATGCGGCCAGCTTCGGCGCTCTCGGCCGATGGTCCGCTGAATCTGCTCAACGCGGTGACGGTGGCGGCACATGCGGCCTCGCGCGGGCAGGGCGTGCTGGTCGCATTCAACAACCGCATTCACAGCGCGCGCGATGTCGTGAAGACGAGCACCTATGCGGTCGATGCGTTCCAGTCGCCGGAGATCGGGGCGCTCGGTTGGGTGCAGGACGGGCGCGTCGAGTTCCAGCGTGGGGTGGTGCGCGCTCATACGCTCGCGAGCGAATTCACGATCGAGACGGCGTGGCCGCACGTGGAGATCGTCGCGAGCTATGCGGGCGTGTCGCGCATTGCCGTCGACGCGCTCGTCGCCGCTGGCGTGCGCGGCATCGTCGTCGCGGGCACGGGCAATGGCTCGATCCATCAGACTTTGCAGCAGGCGCTCGCCGAGGCGGTGTCGCGCGGCGTCGCGGTGGTGCGCTCGTCGCGTGTCGGCTCGGGGCATGTGATGCGCAACGGCGCGGCCGCCGACGACGCGCTCGCTTTCGTCAGCGCCGGTACGCTGAATCCGTACAAGGCGCGCGTGCTGCTGATGCTCGCGCTGGCGGCGGGCCATACGGCGCCGGCAGCGTTGCAGAAGGTGTTCGAGACGTATTGATTGACGAATCCGACAGCCGGACACCCGACGACGACGTCTGACCGACCAAGGCTTCCCCGGCGCCGCCGGGTGCCGCTGCGGACCCCACTTGCCGCTCTCAGCCCAGAGCGGCACGATTTGCCCGTTGCGCCGCGCCAGCAGCCCAAGCTGCCACGCGACCAACGGGCGCCCCACCTGTGCTCACCGTGATCTCGCCGATGCCGGGACGGCCATCGACGCAATCAGCGCCGAGCTGAATGACAGAGAAAGCACGAAGGCCTCAAGCGGCCTGCGCTTGCTCGCTATCCGGCGTTTGCGCGACCTCATGATTCGCCATGATCTCGAGCGCGCGAACCATCGCGGAGTGATCCCACGCCTTGCCGCCGTTCGCCGCGCACACGCTGAACAGCTGCTGCGCGCTTGCCGTATGCGGCAGCGCGATGCCGAGCTTGCGCGCGCCGTCGAGCGCGAGATTCAGGTCCTTCTGATGCAGCTCGATGCGAAAGCCCGGGTTGAACGCGCGCTTCGTCATGCGCTCGCCATGCACTTCGAGAATCCGCGACGACGCGAAGCCGCCCATCAACGCGCGGCGCACGCGCTCCGGATCGGCACCCGAGCGCGACGCGAACAGCAGCGCTTCGGCGACCGCTTCGATGTTCAGCGCGACGATGATCTGATTCGCGACCTTGCAGGTCTGACCCGCGCCGTTCTCGCCGATCAGCGAGATGTTCTTGCCCATCAGCTCGAACAGCGGCCTCGCCAGCGCAAAGGCCTTCTCGGGACCGCCGACCATGATCGTCAGCGTCGCTTCGCGCGCGCCGATCTCACCGCCGGACACCGGCGCATCGAGATAGTCGACGCCGAGTGCGTTGATCTTCTTCGCGAACGCCTGGGTGTCGAGCGGCGAGATCGAGCTCATGTCGATCACGAGCTTTCCTTGGGTGAGGCCGGCGGCGACGCCGTCGTCGGCGAACAGCACGTTGGCGACGTCAGGTGTGTCCGGGACCATGATGATGACGATGTTGGCGGCCTGTGCGACGGCGGTCGAACTGGCGACCACGCTCGCGCTCTTCGCGATGTCGTCCGGCACGGGATAGGCGCCGTTCACGAACAGCGCGTGACCGCCCTTGATGAGGTTGCGCGCCATGTGCGCGCCCATGATGCCGAGCCCGATGAAGCCGATCTTTGCCATGTGTGTGAATCTCCAGGGTGATAGGGGGCGTGCGTTGAGGAGCCTCAAGCCGCCGCATGCGCCGCGCCACGCGCCTGACCGGCCACGCGTTGCACCCAGCCGAGGCCAGCCTCGGTCGTTGTACGCGGCTTGTATTCGCAACCGACGTATCCGTCGTAGCCGAGCGAGTCGAGTAGCGCGAACAGATACGGATAGTTGATCTCGCCGGTCCCCGGTTCGTGCCGGCCCGGGTTGTCCGCGAGCTGGATATGCGCGATCTGCGCAAGGTTCTTTTCGATCGTCGCCGCGAGTTCGCCTTCCATGCGCTGCATGTGATAGATGTCGTATTGCAGGAACAGATTGTCCGAGCCGACCTCGCGAATTACGTCGAGTCCATCGCGCGAACGGTTCAGCGCGAAGCCCGGAATGTCGTACGAGTTGCACGGCTCGACCAGCAGGCGGATGCCGGCCTTCTTCAGCTCGCTCGCGGCAAAGCGCAGGTTGTCGACGATCGTCGCGCGGGCGGTGTCGGCGTCGACGTTCGCGGTTGGAATGCCGACGAGGCAGTTCAGCTGCGGCACCTTCAATGCGCTTGCGTATTCGATCGCGCGTCCGACGCCTTCCTGAAACTCGCCGACCCGATCAGGCAAACACGCGATGCCGCGTTCGCCCGCTTCCCAGTTGCCGGCCGGCAGGTTGTGCAGCACCAGCTTCAGGCGGTTCTGTTGCAGACGTTCGCTCAATTCGGCGATCGAATACGGATACGGGAACAGGAATTCGACGGCGTGAAAGCCAGCGCTGGCCGCGGCCGCGAAACGGTCGAGGAACGGCACTTCGTTGAACAGCATCGTCAGGTTCGCTGCGAATTTCGGCATGGTGCGTAGGTCTCTCAGGTCGGTCAGGGAATACCGCGAATGCGCAGCGCTCAATCGAGCAGGCTGATCGCCGTCGGCGCGTCCGCGCGCTTTTCGGCGAGTTCCTCGAACTCGTTGATCGCGTCGATCTCGGTGCCCATCGAGATGTTCGTCACGCGTTCGAGAATCACTTCGACGATCACCGGCACGTTGAACTCGGCGAGCATCGACTGCGCTTTTTGCAGCGCCGGCTTCAGCTCCTCCGGCTTGAACACGCGAATCGCCTTGCAGCCGAGACCTTCGGCCACCGCCACGTGATCGACGCCATAGCCGTTCGTCTCCGGCGAGTTGATGTTCTCGAAGCCGAGCTGCACGCAGTAGTCCATCTCGAACGCGCGCTGCGCCTGGCGGATCAGCCCGAGGTACGAGTTGTTCACGACGACATGCACATACGGCAGCTTGAATTGCGCGCCTGCTGCGAGCTCCTCGATCATGAACTGGAAGTCGTAGTCGCCCGACAGCGCGACGATCGGCCGTTGCGGATCGGCCGCGCGCACGCCGAGCGCCGCCGGAATCGTCCAGCCGAGCGGACCGGCCTGGCCGCAGTTGATCCAGTTGCGCGCCTTGTACACGTGCAGGAATTGCGCGGCGGCAATCTGCGACAAACCGATCGTGCTCACGTAGCAGGTATCGCGGCCGAATACCTGATTCATCTCTTCGTAGACGCGCTGCGGCTTCATCGGCACGTTGTCGAAGTGCGTCTTGCGCAGCATCGTGCGCTTGCGTTGCTGGCAATCGGCAACCCATGCGCTGCGATCCTTCAGCCTGCCCGCGGCCTTCCATTCGCGTGCCACTTCGACGAACAGTTCGAGCGCGGCCTTCGCATCGGACACGATGCCGAGATCCGGGCCGAACACGCGGCCGATCTGCGTCGGTTCGATATCGACGTGCACGAACTTGCGGCCCTTCGTATAGACATCGATGCTGCCGGTGTGGCGGTTGGCCCAGCGGTTGCCGATGCCGAGCACGAAGTCGGACGCGAGCATCGTCGCGTTGCCGTAGCGGTGCGAAGTCTGCAGACCGACCATGCCGGCCATCAGCGGATGGTCGTCGGGAATCGCGCCCCACGACATCAGCGTCGGGATCACCGGCACGCCGACCGTTTCGGCGAACTTGACGAGCAGGTCTTCGGCCACGGCGTTCAGCACGCCGCCGCCCGACACGATCAACGGCTTGTCGGCATCGTTGAGCAGCGTGAGCGCCGCTTCGATCTGCTTGCGGGTCGCCTTCGGCTTGTAGACCGGCAGCGGCTCGTACGTGTCGATATCGAACTCGATCTCGGCGAGCTGCACGTCGATCGGCAGATCGACCAGCACCGGGCCCGGACGGCCCGAGCGCATCAGATGGAACGCCTGCTGGAATACACGCGGCACGAGCGCCGGCTCGCGTACGGTCACGGCCCACTTGGTGACGGGCTTCGCGATCGATTCGATATCGACGGCCTGGAAGTCTTCCTTGTAAAGACGCGCGCGCGGCGCCTGGCCTGTGATAGCCAAAATAGGAATCGAGTCGGCCTGGGCGGAGTACAAACCGGTGATCATGTCGGTGCCGGCGGGGCCCGACGTGCCGATGCACACGCCGATGTTGCCCGGCTGTGCACGCGTGTAGCCCTCGGCCATGTGCGACGCACCCTCCACATGGCGCGCGAGCACGTGGCTGATGCCGCCGGCTTTGCGCATCGCCGAGTAGAACGGGTTGATCGCTGCGCCCGGCACGCCGAACGCGGTATCGATGCCCTCTTTTTCGAGCACCAGAACGGCGGCGTCGACGGCTCTCATTTTGGCCATGAATGTCTCCTCGATGTCGGAAATTACTTCGGTTGGAGGACACTGTAGGGCTGCGCCAAAGGTTTGATAAGATCAGTCCGGGTCGCTTATTCCGAAACAAAAAGTATTGAATGGCGTGAAGCCCGGCAGGAGACAGGTGGGAGACGAGCATGGACCGCTTCAAACAGATCGAAACCTTTGTGCGGGTCGCCGATGCGGGCAGTCTCGCGGCGGCGGCGCTGGAGGAGGGCGTGTCGCCGGTGATCCTCGGGCGGCGCATCGACGCGCTCGAAAAGCGCCTCGGCGTGAAGCTGATGTATCGCACGACGCGGCGGCTCGTCGTCAGCGAGGACGGTGCCGCGTTTCTCGAACGCTGCCGGGGGCTCCTCAGCGAATGGGACCAGGCGGAAAACGAACTGAGCGCTGGGCGCCGCGCGGTGAGCGGCCATCTGATCGTGTCGGCGCCGGCCGCGTTCGGCCGCAAACACGTCGCGCCGCTCGCGCCCGCATTTCTGCGCGACAAACCCGAGTTGCAGATGTCATTCAATCTGACCGACCGGGTCGTCGATCTGGTGCGTGAGGGCTATGACCTGTCGATTCGCATCGGCGGCGCGGTCGATCCGAACTTCGTCGCGGTGAAGCTCGCGTCGAACCGGCGCGTCGTGTGCGGCACGCCCGACTATTTCCGCCGCCACGGCAAGCCGAAGACGCTCGAGGATCTGCCGGCCCACAACTGCCTCGCGTTCAATCTGCAAGGCGGGCAGAACCGCGGCTGGTACTTTCGCCGCAACGGCAAGCTCGCGACGGTGCGGGTGGGCGGCTCGCTCGATTGCAACGATGGCGAGCTGCTGCACCGCTGGGTCTCGGAGGGGCTCGGACTCGGCTGGCGCTCGACCTGGGAAATCCAGCAGCAGCTCGCCCGCGGCGAGCTTGAAACCGTGCTCGACGAATATGCGCTGCCCGATTACGACATCCTCGCGGTCTATCCGCAACAGCGCTACGTGCCGGCGCGCGTGCGCTATTTCATCGACTATCTGAAAGACGTGTACGCGAGTGAGGACTACTGGAACCGGTTGTCATACTAGCTGGCCGGTGCGCACGCGATCGCGATCTTTTTTGCGAATCCAGGAGTCGGGCGGGAATAAACTTGGCCTATGGCCGGTTCTGCTCTGAAAGACACGACAGGAACGATGCAACGCGGAGCGCGCAACAGCGACCCGCACGATGCAGCCGCCATGCCCTTGGAGGGGCCCACGTGGTCCAGACCGATCCAGACGCCGCCCGCGCGCGGGGCGAACCAAACGACGACGCCGATGCAGCGAAAAGCCGCCGCTTCCAGCAGCTGGCCCTGCCGCATCTCGACGCCGCGTATAACCTCGCGCGCTGGCTGTGCGGCAACCCGAACGATGCCGAGGACGTCGTGCAGGAAGCGTTCATGCGCGCGTTCCGCTTCTTCGATACGTTTCGCGGCGACTCCGCGCGGCCGTGGCTGCTCGCGATCGTACGGCGCACGTGGTACACGGAATGGCGGCGGCGCGCGCCGTCGCACGACATGCTCGAATTCGACGAAACGATGGACGACACGACCCTCGACGGCTGGAGCGCTGGCGGCGACGATCCGCAGACCCTGCTGATCCGCGACGAGGACGTACGGCAGGTGCACGAGGCGTTGGCGTGTTTGCCGGTCGAGTATCGCGAGGTGCTGATTTTGCGTGAGCTCGAGGAGATGGGATATCGGGAGATCGCGGTGGTGGCTGATGTGCCGATCGGTACGGTGATGTCGCGGCTCGCCCGTGGACGACGCAAGCTGGCCGAGGTATTGATGGCGCGGCAGCGCGGCGGGGGAGAGCCGGCTGGCGCGGGACGCAAAGGCGGGCGGGGTGGCCGGCACGGACCGACGGATGCGCCGCCGGATCAGGCCGCGCAGCCCGGACGACATGTGCAGTCAGCGCCATCCGCGCGGCCGGCAAGAAATTCCGGCGACTGCCCGGCGGCATCATCTGCGGGTGTGCCCGCCACCGCAAGAGTCACACAGCTCCGGGCGTTTGCCGACGGCCGGCCCCTCAACATCCCCGGCGCTGCCGCTGACCCCGCTCAGGAGACGCCGGATGGACTGTAACGAAGCTCGGCCGCTCCTCGATGCGAATGCCGATCACGAACTGCCGGCGCCCGATGCGCGCCGGGTCCAGCAGCATATCGAGAGCTGCGACAACTGCCGGCGCGCGAGCGACAACCTGCGCGCGCTGAGCGGCGCGCTGCGCGCGGCACCGTATCATCGGGCGCCGCAGTCGTTGCGGCTGCGGATCGTGGCGGGCTTGCCTGGCGCGCTCGATGAAGATACCGCGGAGGTGTCGGCCTCGAAGGCGGCGCCCGAAGATGCAACGGCGGAGCCTGCCGGGAGCGCTAGCGCCGGGATGACGGACGTGGCGACGTACGAACCTCGGCGTCGCGGGTTGCGGCGGCCCGCGTGGCTCGATGGGTGGCTCAGAGGCTTCAGCGGTTCAGGTGGCTCGGGCGATTCCCGCGGCAAGCTGATCGGCTTCGACAGCCCGCTCGCCGCCGGCGGCGCGAATCGCGCGGCCACGCGCGGCGGTCTCGCGGCGCTCGTGATCGCGTTGTGCGCAGCCGTCGCGGTCCTGACGCTTACGTTGCACCGTCCCGCTGAATTCACCGCGTTTACCGACGAACTCGTCGAGAGCCATGTGCGCGCGCAGGTATCCGGCCGCGACATCGACGTGATCTCGACCGACCGTCACACGGTCAAGCCGTGGTTCAACGGCCGGCTCGACTATTCGCCGCCGGTCGAGGATCTCGCGGCGAGCGGCTTCACGCTGGAAGGCGGCCGGCTCGACTACATCGCGCATCAGCGGGTCGCGGTGCTCGTGTACCGCTACGGCAAGCACGTGATCGACCTGTACGTGTTCCCGCAGTCCACGACGGGTGGCGCGGCGCCGGCATCGCTCGGTCACGACGGCTATTCGATCGCGCACTGGGACGCGGCTGGCATGACCTGGTGGGCGATCTCGGACGCCGCGCCCGATGCGCTGAGTGGCCTCGAAGCGGCGCTCAGAGCGCGTTTGCGGAGCGGCAGCCAAAGCACGGAAGCGGGTTGAGTGGCAAAAGCGGCCCGATTTCCGCGATCCGCCATCCCTAAGCTATTGAAAACACGCCCGATTCCGTCGCTGAATCGACGGAATGCCTTGCAACCCGTCCCCATTCGCGTTACACTCTTCGGCTTCTCACTTGCCGCACCGGTTCCGACGCCCGGGCGGCTTTAATCCACAAGGAGTGTGTAATGCGTCATTACGAAATCGTCTTTATCGTGCATCCCGATCAAAGCGAGCAGGTGCCCGCCATGATCGAGCGTTACAAGGGCACGATCACGTCACACGGTGGTCAGATCCATCGTGTCGAAGACTGGGGCCGCCGCCAACTGGCCTACATGATCGAGAAACTCGCGAAGGCTCACTACGTCTGCATGAACATCGAATGCGACCAGACCACGCTCGACGAGCTGGAACACGCGTTCAAGTTCAACGACGCCGTTCTGCGTCACCTCATCGTCAAGCTGAAGAAGGCCGAAACCGGCCCGTCACCGATGATGAAGGAAGTGCAGCGCGAAGAAGCCAAGAAGTCGGCAGCCGCTCAGCCGACCGAAGCGCAGGCTTAAGACACACTAATTTAAGCTGCCAGATACGCAGCGTCGCTCCGCTCACGTACACGAAGGCATACCCAGGTACATGAACCGGCTGCAACTTACGGCGAGCGTCGTCGAACGCGAACCGGTGCGGTACACCCCCGCCGGCGTTCCGATTGCCAGCTGCACGTTGCACCACCGCACGGAAGTCGTCGAGGCGGGCATTGCCCGTCAGGTCGAACTGACCATGCAGGCGGTCGCCGCGGGCGAAGCGAGCGGTAAGCTTGAAAACTGTCAGATGGGCGTAGAAACGCTCTTCACCGGTTTTCTGGCGAAAAAGCACCGTAACGCGCGAACTCTGGTATTTCACATCACAGCATTGCAGGACATTGGAAAGGACTAATCATGCCCCGCCCGACTGGTAAGAAATTCGACAAGCGTCGTCAGCAACAGAACCCGCTCTTCAAGCGCAAGAAGTTCTGCCGTTTCACGGCTGCTGGCGTCGAGTACATCGACTACAAAGACATCGAAACGCTGAAGGACTTCATCGGCGAGAACGGCAAGATCACGCCGGCACGTCTCACGGGTACCAAGGCGCATTATCAACGCCAGCTGGACACGGCTATCAAGCGCGCACGTTTCCTCGCGCTGATGCCGTACACCGACCAGCACAAGGCCTAACCCGACGACGCGATAAGGAGTATCCGAATGCAAATCATTCTTCTGGAAAAAGTCGTCAATCTGGGTAACCTGGGCGACATCGTGAAGGTCAAGGACGGTTACGCACGTAACTTCCTGATCCCGAACAAGAAAGCTCGCCGTGCAACGAAGGAAGCCCTGGCTGAATTCGAAGTGCGCCGCGCAGAACTGGAAAAGATCGCCGCTGAAAAGCTGGCGGCCGCTCAGGCTCAAGGCGAAAAGCTGGCAGGCCAGACGGTTCAGGTCAATCAGAAGGCTGGCGTCGACGGCCGTCTGTTCGGCTCGGTGACGAACGCCGACATCGCTGAAGCACTGGGCAAGCAAGGCTTCGCAGTGGAAAAGGCGCAAGTGCGTCTGCCGGAAGGCCCGCTGAAGATGGTTGGCGAGCACGCGGTTCAGGTTTCGCTGCACACCGACGTTCTCGTCGATGTGACGGTGTCCGTGATCGGCGAGCACGTCTAAAAGCCGACCGCGTTTAAGCATCAGGCAGGATCAGCCAGCGTATTATTGCTGGTGAAGAGCAGGGGCCGGGTAACCGGCCCCTGCTTTTTTTGTGCCCGACTATCTCTCGTGCATCCCCATTTTTGCGTTTTTTCCGCTCGCAGCCGCCGCCGGATTGCCTGATAATTCCTCCCCATGAACGCACCGTCCAAAGATCCCCAACTCGAGTCGCTGAAAGTCCCGCCGCATTCGATCGAAGCCGAGCAATCGGTGCTGGGCGGCTTGCTGCTCGACAACGCGGCATGGGACCGCATCGCCGACTTCCTCGCGAAGAGCGACTTCTACCGCTACGATCACCGCATCATCTTCGAGCACATCGGCAAGCTGATCGCGGCCACGCGTCCAGCCGACGTGGTGACGGTCTATGAAGCGCTTGGCACCTCGGGCAAGGCGGAAGAGGTCGGCGGCCTCGCTTACCTGAACGCGCTTGCGCAGAACACGCCGAGCGCGGCCAACATCCGCCGCTATGCGGAAATCGTGCGCGACCGCGCGGTGCTGCGCCGGCTCGTGTCGGTTGCCGATGAAATCTCCGCCGACGCGTTCAATCCGCAAGGCAAGGAAGTCCGGCAATTGCTGGACGAAGCGGAATCGAAGGTGTTTTCGATCGCCGAAGACGGCGCGCGTGGCACTCAGGGCTTTCTCGAGATCGGGCCGCTGCTGACCCAGGTGGTCGAGCGGATCGACACGCTCTATCACACCGCCAACCCGAGCGACGTGACCGGCACGCCGACCGGCTTCGTCGATCTGGACCGCATGACCTCGGGCATGCATGGCGGCGAACTGATCATCGTTGCGGGCCGTCCGTCGATGGGTAAGACGGCGTTTTCGATGAACATCGGCGAGTATGTCGCGGTCGAGTACGGACTGCCGGTCGCGGTGTTCTCGATGGAAATGCCGGGCACCCAGCTCACGATGCGTATGCTCGGCTCGGTCGGCCGGCTCGATCAGCATCGCATGCGGACCGGGCGCCTGACCGACGAAGATTGGCCGAAGCTCACGCATGCAGTGCAGAAGATGAGCGAGGCGCAGATCTTCATCGACGAAACCGGCGGTCTGAACCCGATGGAACTGCGCTCGCGGGCGCGCCGGCTGTCGCGCCAGTGCGGCAAGCTCGGCCTGATCATCATCGACTACCTGCAGCTGATGAGCGGCTCGTCGTCGGGCGAAAACCGCGCGACCGAAATCTCGGAAATTTCCCGTTCGCTGAAAAGCCTCGCGAAGGAGCTCGATGTGCCGGTGATCGCGTTGTCGCAGCTGAACCGCGGTCTCGAGCAACGGCCGAACAAGCGGCCGATCATGTCGGACCTGCGCGAATCGGGCGCTATCGAACAGGACGCCGACGTGATCCTGTTCATTTATCGCGACGAAGTCTACAACCCGGACAGCCCCGACAAGGGCACCGCGGAGATCATCATCGGTAAGCAGCGGAATGGTCCGATCGGCCCCGTTCGACTCACGTTCCACGGCCAATACACGAAGTTCGACAACTTTGCGGGAGCGCAGAGCTTCTACGGCAGCGAGTGACGCGAAACGTCGCGGGCTGTTTGTTGTAACGGCGCTGTCACAAGTGCGACATTGGTTACGCAACGGTACAATATGGCAGTTTTATGTCAGCCTTTACGTGACCCATTTCCAGGATCCCAATGTTCGGTCGTTTCATGCCCACCGAGGGCAAGTTCTTTGAAATATTCAATTCGCACGCAACGTGCATCATCTCGGCAAGCCGCGAACTCGAGCTCCTGATCGACAATCTGCAGGACGCCGAAACCCACAAGCAGAACGTGCAAAAGGCCGAGAAAGCGGCCGACAAGCTTACGCACGAAGCCATCGACCTGCTGCACAAGACCTTCATCACGCCGCTCGACCGTGACGAGATCCACAAGCTGATCACGACGATGGACGACATCCTCGACCTGATGGAGGACGTCGCCACCGCGATCTCGCTGTACGACGTGCAAGCGGTCACGTCGGAGGCGAGCCAGCTCGCGCATATCTGCACGGCGACCTGTGAGCGCGTGCAGTTCGCGGTCAGTTTGCTCTCGGACATGAAGCAGGCGAGCCAGATCCTGAAGGCTTGCGAGGAAATCGACCGGCTCGAATCGGAAGCCGACCGCGTGCTGCGCGCGGCGATGTCGAAGCTGTTCCGCGAGGAAGACGACGTCAAGACCCTGATCAAGCTGAAAGCGATCTACGAGCTGCTCGAAACGATCACGGACAAATGTGAGGATGTGGCGAACATCATCGAAGGCATCGTGCTGGAAAACGCATAATGCAATCGATACAACTCGCTATCTGGGTCGTCGCCGGCCTGGTGGCCATTGCGCTGGTGTTCGACTTCATGAACGGCTTTCACGACGCGGCGAATTCGATCGCCACGGTCGTGTCGACCGGGGTGTTGAAGCCGCAGCAGGCGGTGGCGTTCGCGGCGGCCTTCAACGTCATCGCGTACTTCGTGTTTCACCTCAAGGTGGCCGCGACCGTCGGCAAGGGCACGATCGACCCGGACATCGTCGACCATTACGTGATCTTCGGCGCGCTGGTCGGCGCGATCGCGTGGAACGTGATCACCTGGATTTACGGCATTCCTTCCAGCTCGTCGCACGCTCTGATCGGCGGCCTCGTGGGCGCGGCGCTCGCGAAGTCGGGCTGGGCGTCACTGAACTGGGACGGCCTGATGAAGACCGTCGCGTTCATTTTCATTTCGCCGCTGCTCGGCTTCGTGCTCGGCTCGTTTTTCATGCTGCTGGTGTCGTGGCTGTACTTCCGCACGCCGCCGAGCAAGGTCGACCGGCGTTTTCGCCGCCTGCAGCTACTGTCCGCGAGCCTGTACAGCCTCGGTCATGGCGGCAACGACGCGCAGAAGACCATCGGCATTATCTGGATGCTGCTGATCGCAACGGGCTTTGCGTCGTTGAAAGCGGACGCGCCACCGCTGTGGGTGATCGGCGGCTGCTATCTGTCGATGGGGCTCGGTACGCTGTTCGGCGGCTGGCGCATCGTGCGCACGATGGGTCAGAAGATCACGAAGCTCAAGCCCGTCGGCGGCTTCTGCGCGGAGGCGGGCGGAGCGATCACGCTATTCACCGCCTCGGCGCTCGGCATTCCCGTGTCCACCACGCATACGATCACGGGCGCAATCGTCGGGGTCGGCGCGACGCAGAAGTTGAGCGCGGTGCGCTGGGGCGTCGCCGGCAACATCGTCTGGGCGTGGATTCTGACGATTCCGGCTTCCGCGATCCTGTCCGGCGGGGCCTGGTGGCTGGGGCACCACTTCCTCTAATCACTGTGCGATGCAGGCCTGCGCTACTGGGTTTGGCTGAGTCTGGCTGAACAGCACGCGCGGGCTTCGGCTTGACGCCGCCCGCTGCTCGACCCCTTCAGATCAGCGGCGCGTTTGCACCGTCCATCGGGATGATCGCGCCCGTCACATAGCTCGCTCGGCGACTCGCGAGGAACAGCGCCACGTCGGCGATTTCCTCCGGCTTTGCATAGCGGCCGAGCGGCATCCTGGCCTGGCCGCGCGCGAGCGCTTCGTCGTGGCCGATGCCTTGCTGCGCCGCCTCCAGTCCGACGGCTTCCTCGATGCGCTCGGTCAGCGTCGAGCCTGGATTGATCGCGTTGATGCGGATGCCGTAGCGCGCATAGTAGTGCGCGAGGCCGACGGTCGCGAGCATCAGTGCCGCGTTGGCCGCGCCGCCCGCGATATGGATGTCGCTCGCCACCTTGCCGCCCATTCCGATGATATTGACGATCGTGCCCGGCTCGGCGCCGCCGTTGTTGGCCTTCGCGCGCTCGGCCATCCGGCGCAGCACTTCCTGCTGTGGATAGATGTACGGGAAATACTTCGCTTCCATCGTCGCACGGAATGCGTCGGCATCGAGCGTTTCCGGATCGTAGCGGCGCGCGGCGCCGGCACAGTTGATCAGCACGTCGATCGGGCCCACCGCGGTGCTGACTTCTTCGACGATATCGGCGGCGCTGTGCGGCTCGTGCAGGTCAGCGCGCGTGCGGTGCACGTGGAAACCTTCCTCTTTCAGCTGTTCGTAGGCGCGTGCCAGATTGGCGGGATCGCGCGACACGATCGCGACCCTCGCGCCTTCCTGGGCGAAGGCGCGCGCGCAGGCAAAGCCGATGCCTTTGCTGCCGCCGGTGATCAGCACCACTTTGTTGTTGAGCCCGAGTTCCATTGTCGTCACCCGCCGTCGAAAGAATATCGATGACGATAGCAGATCACGGCGTCAGTAGTTGCCGTTCGCGAACCGGGCGATCGGGTCGTCGCCGCTTTGCGTGGGCGCGGGCGCGCCGTGGGAAGCCGTCGACGCGCGCATGAGCTGCACGCCGCCGCCGATGCCTTCGGTCTGCTGCGCCTGCCGGGCCTGGCGTTCCGCAATGGAAGCGGGCGGCGGCGGTTCGAACGCGTCGGCGGCGGCGTCGATTGGGTCGGGTGTGGTTTGGGGGAGGGCGCGGGCGGTAGTCGCCGGCTGCATCGGTTGGGCGAGTGAAGGTGCGCCGCTTTCATACGTGCTGGTCTGAGCCGCCGGGATCACTGTGGGTGCCACGGCACCCGCTGAGCGCGCCTGCAACTGCGCGGTACTGAGGCCCGGCGGCGGAGGCTCGAACTGATCTGCTTGCGCGACAGGCGCGGCGCCGCTTGCACTAGCCGCGGTGGTCGCGCCCACGACCGGCTGGGCCGTTGCCCTCAACGGCGCTCCCGCATAGGCCGATGCCGCCGGAACCGCCACCATCGTTGCCGTCCCAGCGACCGCAGCACCATGCTCAGACTGCGGCGCCGCAGCCTGATAGCTCGGTGTATCGAACGGCGTCGGCGCCGCTCCCGCCATCCGGCGGATACCGTCGAAGCGCTTCGCCCAGTAGGGATTGGTCAGATAGTCGAGCCGCACCGTGCCGCCCGTCGATGGCGCGTTGACGAAGCGCAGCTTGCCCACGTAGATGCCGACGTGCGAATGCGGGCGCCCCGTCGTATTGAAAAAGATCAGATCGCCGGGCGCGATTTCGTCGGGTTCGACCGATTCGCCGCGCCCGCTCATCTCCGCCGTCGTGCGCGGCAGGTTTACCGACGCCGCGCGCAGCACCACATAACGCACAAGCCCGCTGCAGTCGAAGCCGCTATCGGGCGTATTGCCGCCCCAGCGGTAAGGCACGCCGACGAGACTCATCGCCTGAATCGAGATTTCTTCGCGGCCGATGCTGTGATCGACGAAATGGGGGAAGCTGGGCGGCGGCTCGTGATAGGCGCCGTTCGCGACGACGATGCCGCCGGACCCGCGTGACGTCTTTTGCGGCGCGCCGGCGCAGGCGGCGAGCAGCAGGACGGGCAGCAGTGATAAGGCGAGTCGGCGCATGAAGACGGCACGGGCGGTAAGCGCCCATTTAGTCACTGAAGATGTCGCGATGGTAGCCGCCCAACAAGGCTGCCGCAAGAATTGTTGATAACTTACTTGAGGTTTGCGCGCTAAGTGTTGCCCGCGTGAAACGCCGGGGCAATAAAAAAGCCGCGTCCGGAACGAACCGGACGCGGCTTGCGATGAAAAGCCGGATAGATCCCGGCGAACGCCTAGAGAATCTCCGACGCGTAGTCAGCGAGGCGCGAGCGCTCGCCGCGCGCGAGCGTGACGTGTCCGCTGTGCGCCCAGCCCTTGAAACGGTCGACCACATAGGTCAGGCCCGAGCTGCCCTCGGTAAGGTAAGGCGTGTCGATCTGTGCGATGTTGCCGAGGCAGATGATCTTGGTGCCCGGACCCGCGCGCGTGACGAGCGTCTTCATCTGTTTCGGCGTCAGGTTCTGCGCCTCGTCGATGATCAGATACTTGTCGACGAACGTGCGGCCGCGCATGAAGTTCATGCTCTTGATCTTCAGGCGCGAGCGGATCAGCTCCTGGGTCGCGGCGCGGCCCCATTCGCCGGCGGCGTCGTCGGTTTTCTGCAGCACTTCGAGGTTGTCGTCGAACGCACCCATCCACGGCTGCATCTTTTCCTCTTCGGTACCCGGCAGGAAGCCGATGTCTTCGCCGACCGGCACCGTCGCGCGCGTCACGATGATCTCGTTGTAGCGCTTGTCGTCGAGCACCTGGGCGAGGCCGGCCGCGAGCGCGACCAGCGTCTTGCCGGTGCCGGCCTGGCCGAGCAGCGTGACGAAGTCGATTTCCGGATTCATCAGCAGGTTCAGCGCGAAGTTCTGCTCGCGATTGCGCGCCGTGATGCCCCACACGTTGTTCTTGTGGTGGCCGTAATCACGCAGCGTCTGCAGCAGCGCCGTCTTGCCGTTCAGCTCGCGCACCAGCGCATGAAATGCCGGCTCGCCGTTCTGCGGCTCCAGATAAACGAACTCGTTGACCAGCATCGACGCGCACAGCGGACCCGTCACGCGGTAGTAGGTGGTGCCGGTCTTCGTGTCCTGCCAGCTTTCCATGCCCTTCGCGTGCCTGGTCCAGAAATCCTGCGGCAGCATGCGAACGCCCGTGTACAGCAGGTCGCTGTCCTCGAGCACCTGGTCATTGAAGTAGTCTTCGGCGGGCAGACCGAGCGCATGCGCCTTGATGCGCATGTTGATGTCTTTCGACACCAGCACGACCTGGCGATCGGCGCGATCGCGCTGCAACGTGCGCACGACGCCGAGGATCTGGTTGTCGGCCTTGCCTTCCGGCAGACCTTCGACAGGCTCGATCGCGGTCAGCCGGGTCTGGAAGAACAGCCGCCCGGACGCCTCGCGGCTGCCCAGACGTGCGAGCGAAATGCCGTCGGTGATGTCGCCCGCGTTCGCCACGAGCGCGTCGAGCGTGCGGCTCACCTGACGCGCGTTACGCGCGACTTCCGACATCCCTTTCTTGTGGTTGTCGAGCTCTTCCAACGTCATCATCGGCAGATAGACGTCGTGCTCCTCGAAGCGGAACAGGCAACTCGGGTCGTGCATCAGCACGTTCGTGTCGAGCACGAAAAGTTTCTGCACTTCGGCTTGCGTGGCGCCCGTGCCGCGTTTCTTGCGCGTGGTGGCAGGAGTCGCCGTGGCGGGCGCAGCGGCTGTTTCGGCCGCGGGCTGCTTCGCGGCAGGCGCGCGTG
>ABYL01000106.1 GCA_000173575.1 Burkholderia sp. H160
TTTTGTTGATAATTTGTATTATGTAAAATGTGATATTTCCCACAGAGTGCCTCCAAATGCGGAGTTCAGCGATGCACGACGATTCGCAGCCGCTGTCACGCATCGCCCAAACCGCGTTTCCTTCGTCTGCCGCAGCTAACACCGGGCGATGGCAGCTGCGGCAATCGAAAAAAGTGGCTAGACAATTTAATACCACTTTTGTGAAGTGCCCAATCACGAGCCCTGACGCATTGCGATGCACTTCGCATATCGGTTAATTGATGCACGCCATGTGCCGAAATTAGCAAATTGTTAAATCTTTTCTTGAACGCAGAAAGGATAAGTTTTGTGGAAAAGCCAATACGGCATTTCTGTCGCGCTATGTGCACTTCGACGCGGCGTATGGACGCAGCGCGCTCGCCGGGTTCCCGCTTGCCGCCATCCGCGATGCGTGTTCGAACACGCGCCGACGCTCGGCATCCGCGATCAGTCGTTTCTTTGTCGTGGAGCGTCCCGCCGACCCAAAGCCCATCACCTCTTCGTATTCACGCGGCCTGCCGTGCCTGAAGCGGTTGAAGAAGTCATCGCCGGGCAGCCCGTTGTCGAGGCTCATCAGGCAGCCATAGTCGAGCGACGCGCAATCGCTCAACGAGCGCGCCGCGTCCTCCAATGCGCGATAGCGGCTTTGCAACGGTTCGTCCTGACTAAAAAGCGCATGCAGTTCCTGATACGTCACGAGCCTTTTGCGCCTCGCGGCATGCATTAGTATTGCGGCGATATCGCGGGTCCTATCCGTGCTCATGTCTCTCTCCTTACCGTCCGCTTGCAACGTCAAGTCAGAAAATGCATGGCGTAGAGGTAATTCCGAGTGTTGAACGATGAAGCCAAATTAAGCAGATCGCCACTGGATTCGGGATTCCCCGCAACACTCTGCACGAATCACCTATAATCCCGCTGAAAAACGCCGCGATCTGGTTTTCCATCTTCCACACCTTTTTCGCAGGTTGCCGGAGAATATCGCTACCCTGCATTGAAAATGCATTAAAAACATTCGCAAAACAGGAAACCACGCTTTGAAACGACGCCAGATTCTGACAGCCTGCTTCGCTGAAATGCGCAAGACGTCAAGATGTACGCGATCTGAGGCTCGCTGTCCTATTGATACTTCTGTTTAACCCGGTTCAATCAGGTTAGCAAACGGCAAATTCGATCGCAAGAAGATCTTTTAATATTTTCGAAAGCAAGGAACAAACTACGGATTTACGCAAGTTTACGTCATTTCCTATCAGAGAAAAGGTGTGATTGATTTTTCATTGCATTGGACACAACCGGGGATTTTTCGATTATCTGTAAGTTGTGCGCCGTCTCTGTCTACCCGAGTAACTGCTTGCAGTCCGGTGAGTGAACCCAACAGCGGAGTTCAGCGATGTATCGACCAAATGATGATTTGCCGACCGTCGCACGGCGTGTCGCGGCTGGAAAGAAGCTGCTCGACGGCGCCGCGGCGACAGAGGTCGCGAAAGAGATGGGCATGGCAAAGACCACCGTCGAGCGATATCGCAAGCTATTGGAGCAAGGCGGGCTCGACGCGCTCAGAAACATGAGCGTCGGCGGCCGCCATTCGGCGCTGGCCTCGGCGGATCTTGACTGGCTCGAGCAGGCACTGAAGGCCTCGCCGCGCGACTACGGCTTCGACGCCGACGGCTGGAGCAACGCACGCATGCGCGAGCTGATAAGCCGGCAGTTCGGCATTTCGTACTCCAGAGTGTACGTGTGGCAACTGGCCACCCGACTCGGCGTGTCTTACAGGCTCGGCAGGAATGTGCAGTAGAGCGAAAGCCGTACCCCGCCAAAGCGCACGCATCCGCATCGGCTCATGCGCTTTCGCGAACTTTCGGCAGAAACTGCGGCGCCATTTCGACGTCCGACCAGCGGAACGGCAACGCGCCGCGGCTGCGTCGCACTTCGTTCACATGGAACCGCACGAGCCGCTGCGCGCCTGCGAATGCCGCGAGTTCGTCGCCGTCCCAGACGATCTCCGCTTGCACCGCCAGATAAAGCAGATCGCCGTTTGCGAAGTCGATGAACAGCAGCCCCGCGCGTGGATCGTGCACGAGGTTGCCGATCGTGTTGAAAAAGCGGTTGCCGCTGTAGTCGGGCGTGGTCAGCGTATTCGCGTCGTCCACTCGCACGAAGCCTGGCGGGCCGCCGCGATGCGAAACGTCGACGCCCCTCCCCGGCCCCGCCTCCTCGCTCAGATTCGCACTGGCGATAAAGAACGTGTCCGCGTTCGCGAGCAATTCGCGCTCGGCACTGCTCAGATGCGTGGCGATCTCGGGCTCCGCGAGCGTCGCGGCCGGGTCCCGCACGATGAAAGACGGCGTGCGGCTCTGTATGTACTTCGGGCAATTGCCGAAGCTCTGCATCACTTCGATCTGCAACGTCTTCCCTTCCACGGCCCGTACGACACCATTGACGCGATTGCGGCGCCGCGTGCGTGGCTCGATGCCCAGCGCACCGAGTAGCGCGCCTTCGCGCCAACCCGCGGCGAGCGGATCGCCAGCCAATACGCCATCTTCGATACGCAGCGTTTTCGCATCGGGGGATGAGACAAAACCCGGCACACCCGCACGCAGCGTCGCCCACGGCTGGCCGCTCGCATCGACGCCGCCGATCACGACAAACGGTTGGACGGCAAAGAACTCGCGATGCTGCTCCGGCATGAAACGGCGAATCCCGCGACGTCCCGTCGACTCCGCCACGTCACGCACCCCCGCACGCTGCTGCGCGGTCTGCTCGCCGGCATGAAACGGCGACACGTCGGCCCCCCAGTTATTCAACGGAACGAACCCGGACATCATTGGACTCCTTTGCAAGATCTGACGCGGCTCCAAACGCGTCTCACGCCGCCAGCAACCCCGCCTTCGTCGACGGCATCGCGATGAAACGCGGCAATGCCTCCACGCGACGCAGCCACGCGCGAATGTTCGGATACGGTTGCAACGACACGCCGCCCTCGGGCGCATGAGCGATATACGTGTGCGCGGCGATATCGGCGATCGTCACGTGCGCGCCGGCCACGAACGGCTTGCCGGCAAGCTCCTCGTCGATTACGTCGAACAGCCTGGCGGCGATCTTCTTCGCGTGCTCATGATCGAGCGGTGCGCCGAACACGGTCACGAGGCGAGCCGCGCACGGCCCGTATGCGATCTGGCCGGCCGCGAGCGACAGCCAGCGCTGCACCGCCGCGGCGCCGACCGGATCGTCCGGGAGCCACGACGCGTCGCCATAGTGCCTGGCGAGATAGACGAGAATCGCGTTCGAATCGAACAGCGTGAGTTCGCCGTCCTGAATCGTCGGCACCTGACCGAACGGGTTCAGCGCGAGGTAGCCGGGCTTGCGGTTGTCGCCAGCCTTCATGTCCAGCTCGATGACCTCGAACGGCAGATCGAGCAGCGTCAGAAACAGCTTCACGCGGTGACCGTGGCCTGAAAGCGGCGTCGTGTACAGCTTGATGGGCTGGGCGGGTCTGGCGGCAGGCATTGGCGGGCTCCGTAGGCGTTGAGTGACACACCGAGAATAAGGCGTAGGCACTGTCACGCGGAAGCCCGATAATCCGGGAAACATAGTCAAGCGAGAATGGACAATCGATCATGGCCGATGTGCGCAACGTGAACCTGAACCGCCTCGCGATCTTTGTCGCGGTCATCGATGCGGGCTCGCTGAGCGCCGCGGCCGCGCGTCTTGGGCTCGCCAAGACGATGGTCAGCACGCACATACAGCGGCTCGAGGCCGAGGTCGGCGCGAGCCTGCTCGTGCGCACCACGCGGCGGCTCAGCGTTACCGAGGCGGGCCGCGCGTTTTACGACGCGAGCGTGAAGATTCTGCGCACCGCCGAGGACGCGCTGAACGCGCTCGGCGGGGAAACCTCGCCGGTGCGCGGCACGCTGCGCGTCAGTGCGCCGAACGACTACGGCACGCTCGTCGTCGCGCCCGCGCTGGTCGAATTGCGTCACACGCATCCGCAAGTCGACGTCGAGCTGTTGAGCAGCGACCGCTACGTCGATCTGATTGCCGATGGCATCGACGTCGCGATCCGGCTTGGACGTCTCGCGGATTCCAACTATCGCGCGGTGAAGCTCGGCAGCTTCGTCAAGTGGCTCGTCGCGAGTCCCGAGTTCGTGCGGACGTGGGGCGTGCCGCGCACGCCGGCAGCGTTGGAGGCCCTGCCCTATTGCGCGTTGTCGGTGCTGCCTCATCCGTTGACGCTCGATCTGCGGCACGTCGACGGCAAAACCGCCAGCGTGCGCTGCGCGTCGGCGTTGCGTGTCAATACGGCCGATGCCTGCCGCGCGGCGACGCTAGCGGGCGGCGGCATAGGTCTGTTGACGGATTTTTCGATCAGCGAAGACGTCGAGGCCGGACGGCTGATCCGGCTGCTGCCCGAGTGGGCGAGTGCCCCCGCCAGCATCCAGGCCGTGTTTCCGCCGACCAGTCACCCGCCGGCAAAAGTGCGCGCGCTGATCGATACGCTCAAGCGAAGACTCGCGGCGACGCCTGCGGATTAGAAGGAAAGCCTGGCGTTCCCGTTCCAGCGCGACGGCGGATAGCTTCTATCCGCACAATCGTCCGATTTGCTCTACTGCGTCGATACGCGCCGCACTCCGCGGCAGCGCCCGATCGACAATGTGGAGAGCTTATGTCCGCCATTTCCCGTTCTGCTCAAGGGGTTCTCACCGTCGCGTGTCCGAGCGCGGCGGGCCAGGTTGCCGCCATCGCTGGCTTTCTCGAGCAGCATCGCTGCTACGTCGACGAACTCAACGTCTTCGACGACGATCTGAGCGAGCGCTTTTTCGTGCGCTGCGTGTTTCACCACGTCGATCGCGACGACGCGCTGCAGTTCGCCACGCTGAAGCAGGAATTCGCACCGATCGCCGAACGCTTCCGGATGACGTGGGCGATCCACGATCTCGCGAGCCGGCCGAAAGTCCTGATCATGGTGTCCAAACTCGAACACTGTCTCGCCGATCTGCTGTTTCGCTGGCGCATGGGCGAGCTGAAGATGGACATCGTCGGCATCGGTTCGAATCATCGCGACCTCGAACCGCTGGCCCGCCAGCATGGCCTGCCGTTCCATCATCTGCCGATTACAGCCGACACGAAGCCGCAACAGGAAGCCCAACTGCTCGATCTGTTCGACACGTCCGGCGCGGAGCTGCTGATTCTCGCGCGCTACATGCAGATCCTGTCCGCCGAAACGAGCCGGGCGCTGGCCGGGCGCGCGATCAATATCCACCATTCGTTCCTGCCTGGTTTCAAGGGCGCGCGACCGTATCATCAGGCCCATGCGCGCGGCGTCAAAGTGATCGGCGCCACCGCGCATTTCGTCACCGACGATCTCGACGAAGGTCCGATCATCGAGCAAGGAGTCGAACCGGTCGATCACTCGTACAGCCCCGAACGGCTGCTCACGACCGGACGCGACGTCGAATGCATTACGCTCGCGCGCGCGGTGAAGGCGTTCGTCGAGCGGCGCGTGTTCATCAACGGCGAGCGCACCGTCGTGTTGCGGTAAACAGAAAAACGCCGCTGAAAAGCGGCGTTTTTCGTGTGCTGCGCCGACCCTGGCCGGCTCACTTCACCCAGCTATCCACGCGATCCGAATGCGCGCTGATCCACGCGTCGGCGGCCGCGGGCGGCTTTTCGCCGTTCTGCGTGGCGAGCATCACCGCATCGATCTCGCCCGGCTTCCATTGAAACTTCTTCAGGAACGCGACCACCTGCGGGGCTTTTTTCTCGAGCTCGGGGTTGATCACGGAATCCACGTGCTCCGCTTCACCGAATACCTTCTTCGGATCGTCGAGGAATTTCAGCTTGTACTTCGCGAACATCCAGTGCGGCTTCCAGCCGGTCACGATGATCGGCTTGCTGGCCGCCTCCGAGCGCGCCAGTTCCGCGGTCATCGCACTGCCGGAGCTCGGCATCAGCTGATAGTCGAGTCCATAGGCCTTGATCGCCTCGCTGGTCTTCTGCATCACACCCGCGCCGGCGTCGATGCCGACGATGCGCGCGCCGAACTCCGCCTTCTTCGCCTGCAGATCGCCGACGCTCTTCACGTCCACGTTGTCCGGCACGATCAGACCGATCTTCGCGTCGTTGAAGTTCGGCCCGAGGTCGACCACCTTGTCCTTGAAGTTGTTCCAGTACGCGCCGTGCGTGACCGGCAGCCACGCGGAGAGCGTCGCGTCGAGATCACCGCGTGCCACGCCCTGCCACATCACGCCAGCCGCCACCGGCACCAGTTGCACCTGATAACCGAGGCGTTTTTCGATCACCTCGGCGGCCACGTTCGACGTCGCGACGCTATCGTCCCAACCCTCCACGTAGCCGATCTTGATGGTCGGCTTCGAATCGGCCGACACGCCCGCACTGCCCGCCGCCAGCATCGCACCCAACGCGCTTGCCACCACTATCTTTCCGATCAGTCCCATCGCCGTTCTCCCGTTAACCCATTTGCCCAATGACGCGTTTGCCATCGAGCCGCTCACCGCCCATTTAGAATCGCCAACCAGAATTGACGGGTAGCGTCGTTTTGCGACATACAGTTGTCCGCTTGCGACTTCCACGCCATTCCGCCCAGTGCCTGGGATCTTCTTATTGATTTATTTGTCGACGACGAGATCGGTCAGCGGCTTGCTACAGCACAGCAGCACCATGCCCTGATCGATCTCCCGTTGACGGATACCGCCCGCGTGCTTCATCGCCACTTCGCCGGACACGAGCTTGACCTTGCAGGTCCCGCACATGCCTTGCGTACACGACGCCGGCAGCCGCACGCCCGCCTGCTTCGCCGCATCGAGCACATGCTGTCCGCCGCCGCACTCGATCTCGCGATGACTGCGTGCAAAGCTCACCTTGAAACGCGGTGCCGTTTCGACCGGGTTCGGCGCATCGGGCAGCGCGTGCGCGACATCCGCTTCAGCCAATGGCGCGGCCGCTTCGCTGACGGTGGTCTCGAATGAAAAGCTTTCCTCGTGATAGTGCTGGCGATCGAAACCGCCGTCGTCGAGCAGATTGCGCACGGCCTGCATATATGGTGCGGGGCCGCAGGTGAAAATCTCGCGCTCCAGAAAGTCCGGGGCGATTAGCTTCAGCAGCGGCAGCGTCAGAAAGCCCGTGATGCCGGGCCAATTGGTCCGGGTGCCCACGCGCTCGCACACGAACGCAGTGCGGAAATGTGCCTGATTCGCGGCGATCAGGTCGAGCTCGCGCGCGAAGATGATGTCGTCCGGCGTGCGCGCGCTATGCACGAAGACGATATCGCTGTCCTCGCCGAGTTCATGATGCGTGCGGCTCATCGACATCAACGGGGTGATGCCCGACCCCGCCGACAGAAACAGGAACTTGCTCGCCGGGTGCCGCGCGCAGGTGAATTCGCCGGCCGGACCCAGCACGCGGACCGGCATGCCCGCATGCAGATGGTCGTGCAGCCAGTTGGAGACCGTGCCGCCCGGCACGCGCTTCACGGTGATCGAAATCGTATGCGGCCTGGTCGGCGGCGACGAGATCGTATAGCAGCGATTGACGCGCTCGCCGTCTATCTCCAGCTCCAGCGTGATGAACTGCCCCGGCTCGAATACGAACGCCCGCCCCGATGGCGCACGGAAGAAAAAGCTCTTCACGTCGTGCGTTTCGTTGCGGACCTGGCAGCACTCCAGTGTGTCGTCGGCGTCGCTGTTCCAGCGCGCAGGCAGCGCGTCCCAGAAGCGCGGCTGCGTGACGCGGCTCGGCTCCACGCCTGAATTCTGATCGATGCCCGGTTGAAACATGGCCTGATCGCGCATCATGGTTGTCTCCCCGCTCCTCATTGCGGTGTTGCGCTCAGCGCACGAACGACACGACTTTCTCGCCGTGCAAAGCCGGCTGGTTCGCGTCGTAATGCGCGAGCCGGCCGATGTACCACTCGCAGAACTTTTCGACGAGCCCTTCGGTGAACGGCGAGTACGGACCCGGCTCATAGGCGCTGCTCGTCGCGCCGCGCTGCGAATATTCGACGAGCGCGCGATCCTGGTCGTTCGTCGCGCGCCACACGGCGGTCAGATTATCGACGTCGTAATCGATGCCTTCGCGCGCGTCCTTGTGCACGAGCCATTTGGTGCGTACCAGCGTCTTGCCGGCCGACAGCGGAATCACCGAGAAACTGACGATATGGTCACTCATGAAGTGATGCCACGAATTCGGCTGGGTCCAGAACGACAGTCCGCCGAGATCGGCCAGCCTGAAATCGCCGAGCAGTTTCTTCGAGGCGACCTTTGCGTCGAGTGTCTGCGATTCACCGTCGCGATCGAGCGGCAGACGTTGCGTGCGAAACCCGGTGACGAGATCGGCGAGCCGTTCGATTTCCGCCGACGGCAACCGCATCGCCTCCCACTGCGCGGTGCGGCGGGCTACCGTCGCCTCGAACGCGGCCATGCCCTCCTCGTTCGCCGGCGAGCGCTGATAACCGAAGCCATATTCGTACAGCGAGATGGTCAGCTCGGGATGGTTCGCGACGCAGTGGTAGCACTCGCGATTGTTTTCCATCGTGAGCTTCCAGTTGCCCTCTTCGATAATGTCGATCGACGCGGCGATCTTGCAGCCAGCCAGATCGTGCGGCAACAGATACGGCTCCATCGCGGCGCGCATCACGGAAAAATCGGCGGGCGGCTGCTCGGCCAGGCAGATGAAAATCAAGCCCGCGAGATTCTCGACATGCACCGCTTTTAGGCTATGTTTGCAGCGGTCGAACTGCTCGCCCATGTGTTCGGCAAACATCAGGTCGCCGTTGAGGCTGTACGTCCAGCTGTGATACGGACAGACGATATTGCCGAGCGAGCCCTTGCCGGTATTGCACAGACGCGCGCCGCGATGGCGGCAGACGTTATGAAACGCGCGCACCCGCATGTCGTCGTCGCGCACGATCAGGATCGAATCGTCGCCGACTTCCACCGTCACGTAGTCGCCCGGTTCGGGCACGTCGGGCTCGACCGCGACCTGAATCCAGTGCTGGCGGAAAATCGCCGCGATGTCGAGCGCGAAAATTTCCTCACTCGTATAGAACGGCGCTTCGAGGGTGTAATTCTGTTTGCGGCGTTCGATCATTGCGCGAACGTCTGCGGAAACTTTCATTGTGTGCTCCGTTGCGTGTCACGTCTGGCGCCGCGCCAGGCCCTCCTGGTCGCATGCTGGCCCGAACCGGAATTCAGTAATCCACCAGTTGATGCTCGCGCAAATACGCGAGGATCACTTGTGCTTTTTCGACGCAACTCCCTTCAATTACGACGCTGCCGCCACGGCTCTCGGTCGTCGTCGCCGAGAGCATGCGCGCGTGGCCCGAGCGCTTTTCGGCGGCGGCGAGGCGGACCGGCTTCGCGGTGGCGGGACGGATGGTCCATGCGGACTGTTCGGGAGTGGTGCCGTGCGGCGTGGCAGCGCGCTCGATCGTGCCTTCGCGCAGCCGCGCATAGGCGTACGACGTCGCTGCGTTCGCGAGCGGATGCACGGCGATCAACGCGGGCAGCCGCACCTCGACGCGCCGTCGCAAGCCTTTCGGCATGAATTGCCGGACCTGCGCGCAACCGTCGCGCAGAGCCAGATCGACGGCGGCGCCGACGAGCGGCATCGCCAACGCATGCGCGACGCGATACGGCAGCATCCCGCTATCGAAGCCGCCTTCGGCGCGCGTGCCGGTCAGCACCAGGTCGTAGCCACGCAAACGCGCGCTAAGTTGCGACACCGGATCGGCGTCGGGCGGCATCTCGAGCACTTCGACCGAACGCGCGCCGAGCGCCAGATACTCCTTCAACGCGGCGTTCGACGCATCGCCCGCGTGCAGCACGTCGAGCGTCGCGCCGTGCGTTCTCGCGAGCGATAGTGCCAGCGTCAACGCCGCCGCATCGTTGCGGCTGTAGCGCGCCACGCCGCTCACTGGATGACGTCCGACTGAAACCAGCACGGCGATCTTCATGCGAGTACTCCTTCGGCAAGCTTGCCCGGCTTCAGCAGCGCGGCGGAGCTGGCGCGCGCGCCGCGCGCAGCGGCCGCCGCTTCGTTGAGCGCCGCGATGGTTTCCCGTGCGTCCGCGATTACGGTCAGATTCGCGCGCTTCGCGATCGGCGCGCTCGCGTCGAGATTCACCGCGATCACGTGGCGGCAATCCTTGATCCCTTGCAGATGTTGTACCGCTCCCGAGATGCCGAACGCGATATACACGCTTGCCTCGACGGTCTTGCCGGTCGCGCCGATCTGCTTGTCGCGCGTGAACTTGCCGTCGTCGACGGCGACCCGGCTCGCGCCGATCGCCGCGCCGAGGGTCGCCGCGAGCCGCTCGAAGGCGGGCACGTCGCTCACGCCGTTGCCTGCCGACACGATGAAATCCGCCTCTTCCAGTGCGACTTGCGCCGCGTCGATTTCGTCGATGCCGAGATCGCGTATTGCACGTTGCACGGCCGCGCTGTCCGCTTCACGGTCGAAGCGCCACGCGACCCGCTCGCCCGCGCCGACGAACGGCAGCTTCGGATCGACCGCGTTCGGCGCGAGCAGCACGACCTCGGGCAGCGCACGGCTGGCGAGCGCCGTATTCGCGCGGATATAAGTGGACACGTGCCCGGCATCGATCTCGACGACGTGCGTCGCGACGCTTGCATCGGCCACCGACGCATAACGGCGGCCCAGGTCGCCGTCGCCGGTCGCGTTGTCGGGCAGAAAGACACGGGCTGGCGCGTACGCTGCGACGCAGGCCGCCAGCGCATTCAGTTCATCGTCCGGCGCGTACGTGCGGCGATCGAACATCGGCAATTCGATCAGCTTGTCGGCGCCGAGCGCGGCGGCATCGCCAGTGAATTCGCCGAACACGAGCAACACGACTTCGGTCTGCGCGTCCGCGATCAGCGCGGCGGCGGCGAGCGTCTGGCGCGCATGCTCATCGAGCGCGCCGCGGTCCGCATGCGCGGCGACCAGCAGCACATGGTGCGGCGTGGCCGTCGTGCGGCGCGGCTTCGGACGTTCGCGATGCGCGGCGTGACGCGCATCAGCTAGCGACGCACTGCCGCCGGCATCCACCACGCCAATAACGCCGAGCGTGACACGTCTGAATCCCTGCGCCGTCAGCGTGAACGGCCGGCGCGGATCGATTCGTTTGAGCGTATTCATTGCGTTACTCCAGCGCCGCGGCGACCAGTTCGGCCACGTCCAGCACTTCCGGTCGCGGCCCCACTACCCCTTCGAGCATCGCCGTACAATTCGGGCAGCCGACCGCGACGATCTCCGCGCCGCTCGCGCGCGCGTCGTCGATACGGATGTCGGGAATGCGCCGTTTGCCGGGAATATCGGTCAACGGTGCGCCACCGCCACCACCGCAGCAGCGTCCACGCAGGCCATGCCGCTCCATCTCGACCACCTTGATGCCGATGCTCTTCAGCACGCGCCGCGGCGCTTCCGTCTCGCCGTTGTAGCGGCCCAGATAGCACGGATCGTGATAGGTGATGTTGCGCTCCGCGACGGCGGCGGCCGCGCGCGGCGACAGCTTGCCGCTTGCGATCAGTTCGTCGATCAGCGCCGTGTGATGCTGCACCTTATAGAAGCCGCCGAGCGCGCGATATTCGTTGCGTAGGCTATGCAGCACGTGCGGATCGGCGGTAACGATGCGCGCGAACGAGTACTGCGCGAGCGTGCCGATCAGCGTACGGGCCAGTTGCTGGAACGTCGCTTCGTCGCCAAGCCGCCGCGCGGTGTCGCCGGTATCGGTCTCGGCGCCACCCAGCACCGCATAATCGACGCCAGCGCGGTTCAACACCTTGACGAGCGCGCGCAGCGTGCGCTGATAGCGCATGTCGAACGCGCCTTCGCCAGCGATCAGCAGCACATCCACGTGACGGCCCGGTTGCGCGACCTGCACCTGCAGGTCGACGGCCCAGTCATAACGCGCGCCGATGTCGTAGCCGTTGAGGCTGCCGGTTTCGCGCAGATTCGCGAGCGTCGCCGGTCCCTTGCCCGGCACGCTGCCTTCGACGAGCGTCTGATTGCGGCGCATGTCCACGATCGCGTCCACGTGCTCGATCAGCATCGGGCACTCCTGCACGCAGGCGCGGCAGGTCGTGCAGGACCACAGCGTGTCTGCTTCGATCAGAGTCGAAATCAGCGGCTTGCCTGGCCCGCCCCCGTGCTTGCCGACGGGAATGCCGGGCGTCGGGCTGCCAGCGTACTGCGCGTCGGTGCCGCCGACCATGCCGGTGACCAGATCCTGAATCAGCTTCTTCGGATTGAGCGGCTGACCGGCCGCGAACGCGGGGCATGCCGCTTCGCATTTCCCGCATTGGACGCAGGCGTCGAAGCTAAGCAACTGGTTCCAGCGGAACTCGACCGGTTTGCCGACACCGTATTCCTTCGCGTCGAGCAGCGGGGTTTTCAGCGCTGTGGGCGGTACGGCGTCGCGAGCGTTGCGTGTCGCGGCGGCATCAGCAAAGCGCTCCTGACGCGGATGAAACGCGAGGTGCAGGAGCCCCGCCAGCGCATGTTTCATCGGACCGCCGCGCGCCGCGCCGAACGTCATCGTGAACGCGCCCGCCGCGATCAGCAGCGCGACGAGCACGGCGAGCGCACCGGACATCGCCGTCGCGGGCAGCGCGATGAACAGCGCGAGACCGAGCGCGAACGCGCCGAGCAGCAACGGCAACTGATCCCACGGTCCACGCGACAGCCGTGCCGGCACGGTCTTCGCGCCATGCCGGCGGCGCCAGACGAACACCGTGCCGATCAACATCGCCAGCGCGGCGAGAAAGATCAGCTTGTCGAGCCACGGCGAGTAGATCCCGAGGCCGTAGTTGACGAACACGAGCGCCATCGCGAGGATCGCGCCCCCAGCCGTGGCAACGTGTGTGCGTGCGATATACGGATCGCGCGCGACCACGTGATGCAGGTCGACGAAGTAGCGCTTCGGGATCGCGAGCAGATTGGCCCAGCCATACGCGCCCGCGGCGGTCGCCCGGCCTTCGCGCCAGTAGGTCGCGCGGCGCGCGAGCGCGAAAGCGAGTCCGGCCACCGACACCCACAGCAGGACGGTGATGACAAACACGGGGCTCATCGTCAGAAATCCTTGCAAAGGCGCAGCGCGTCGTAGATCGCGCCGTGAATGTTGTGCATCGAGATGCAGTCGCCGACCCGGAACAGCAGGAAGCGGCCGTTGCCGAGTTGCTCGTCGAGAGACGGCTGCGGTTCGGACGCGAACAGCTTGTGCACATCGACCTGGCCGCGATTGACCGATTCCGGCTTGAGCTTCCAGTAAAGCTGGTCGTTCGGCGTGCTGCCGTTTTCGATCACCACCTGATCGACCGCGCGCTCTTCCTGTTCCTCGGTGTACTCGTTGCGGATCACGGCGATCTTCTTGCCGTCTTCCTCGTACACCTTGTCGAGCCAGTAATTCGGCGTATGAATCACACCTTGCGCGTAGAGCCGGCGGTAGAAGATCGGGAAGGTGGTGCCGCCGACGTCGTCGGCGACCTTCACGTCGGGCGTGACGATCTCCACGTTCGCGCCGCGGCTCGCGATGAAATCGGCCACGCCCGCGCCCGCATGCGTGCTGACGCCGTCGTACACGAGCACGTTCCTGCCCGGCTCGACTTTGCCCGCCAGCACGTCCCACGAACTGACTGCGAGCCCAGCGTCGACACCCCACGCCTCGACCTGCGAAGTAAACGCCGAACCGCCGGTGGCAAGCACGACGATGTCGGGCTTCTCGGCCATGATGGTCGGCTCGTCGGCCGCGACACCGAGGCGGCGGTCCACGCCGAGGCGCTTGGTCTCCATGTCGAACCAGCGCACGATGCCGGCCATCTGCTCGCGCTGCGGCGCTTTCGCCGCCAGCATGATCTGACCGCCCACGTGATCGTTCTTCTCGAACAGCACCACGTCGTGACCGCGCGACTTCGCGACTCGCGCCGCTTCGAGCCCCGCCGGCCCCGCGCCGACCACGACGACCTTGCGTTTCGACCCGCGCGACTTCGCGATCACGTGCGGCATCGTCGCTTCGCGCGAGGTCGCGGCGTTCTGCACGCACAGCACGTCGAGCCCGTTGTATTGACGGTCGATGCAGTAGTTCGCGCCGACACACTGCTTGATTTCGTCCTCGCGGCCATCGCGGATCTTGATGACCATATGCGGATCGGCGATCTGTGCGCGCGTCATGCCGACCAGATCGACCATGCCGCTCGCGAGCAGCCGCTCGGCCTGGCCCGCGTCGCGAATGCTTTGCGCGTGCATCACCGGCACCTTGACGACTTGCTTGATGCCGGCTGCGAGATGCACGAACGGCTCGGGCGGCAGCGCCATCGGCGGCATGCAGTTGGCGAGCGTGTTGTGCGTGTCTGCGCCGGAACCGATCACGCCGAGATAATCGATCAGGCCGCTCTCGCTCATCGCCTGGGCGATTTCCTTCAGTTGTTCGTGATCGAGCCCGTCTTCATGAAATTCGTCGCCGCACATGCGCAGGCCGACGCAAAAGTCGGCGCCCACCGCCGCGCGCACCGCCTGCAACACTTCGACGCCGAAACGCAGGCGGTTTTCAAGCGAGCCGCCCCATTCGTCGGTGCGGAAGTTGGTGCGCGGGCTCCAGAACTGATCGATCAGATGCTGGTGGGCGGCCGAGATTTCGATGCCGTCCATGCCCGCATCCTTCACGCGCTTCGCCGCCGCCGCGAAGTCGCCGATGATGCGGCGGATCTCTTCGACCTCGATGATCTTCGCGTTGCCGCGATGCACGGGCTCGCGCACACCCGACGGCGACATCAGATGCGGCCAGTGCTCGCCATGAAACGCCGAACGACGTCCCATGTGGGTGGCCTGAATCATGATTTTCGCGCCATGCGCGTGCATCGCTTCGGCGAGCCGCGCGAGCGGATCGACGATCCGGTCGGTGGCGAGATTCACCGATTTCCACCAGCCTTGCGGGCTGTCGATCGACACCGGGCTCGAGCCGCCGCACACGGCAAGTCCGACGCCGCCCTTGGCCTTTTCTTCATAGTAGCGGATATAACGGTCGCCGGGCAGGCCACCCGGTTCCGCATAGACCTCCGCGTGCGCGGTACTGACGATGCGGTTGCGCAGCGTCAGCTTGTTCAACGTGAGCGGCTTGAAAAGGTTCGGGTAACGCATCGCGATCGACCTCGGAGTGCCCGGTTTAGATTGAGGAGAGGGGCGAGACTTCGAACACGCAGTGCTCGTGTCCCTCCGCCGCGCAGTGCGCTTCTTTCGATTGCGACGGCGGTCCCTTGCGCGCGCCGTCGGGCGCGGTATCGTTGACCCAGTCCATCGCGCCCGCGAACCAGCCGGCGAACATGTAGCAGAGCTTGCCGGTCTTGCCCGGTTGCGCGAGCACGAACGACGAGTGCCGTAACTCGATGCGCGCATGCGAGCTGGCCGGATCGGCTTCGGCGATCCTGAACAGGCCCCAGCCGCGCTGCGACAGGCGGTTCAGGTAGTGCTCGAATACCGCCATGCCGGCGAGTCCATGCTGTTTCGCTTCCTTCTCGCACCAGAAATACGCGGACTTGTAGCCGGCCTTGTAGAGAATCTCGGCATACGTGTCGCGGCCAAGCGCTTCCTCGACGGCGACATGGTTGTTCGTGAAGAAATGACGCGGCACGTACAGCATCGGCAGCGCGTCGGTGGTCCAGACGCCGGTGTCCGGATTCACATCGATGGGCAGTTGAGGTTGCATCTGGAAACTCCGTTTTAATCCGCTGTAAAAAGCCTCACACCTTCCACACTTCGCCGAACACCCTGACCCAGTTTTCGCCCATGATCTTGCGGATGCGCGTCTCGCTCCAGCCGGCGCGTTCCATCGCGGCGGTCAGGTTCGGAAACTCGCCGATCGTGCGAATGCCTTCGGGATTGACGACCTTGCCGAAGTTCGTGAGCTGGCGATAGCGGCCCTTGTCGTGCGTGATCCAGTCGAAGAACTCAGTGCTGTAGCCCTGCGTGAAATCGGTGCCGATCCCCACCTGGTCCTCGCCGATCAGGTTCACCACGTACTCGATCGCCTCGATATAGTCCTCGACGGTCGCATCCGGTCCGCGCTTCAGGAACGGCGCGAACATCGTCACGCCTACGAAGCCGCCCGCATCGGCGATCTCCTTCAACTGCTCGTCGGTCTTGTTGCGCGGATGCTCCTTGAGCCCGGACGGGCAGCAATGCGAATAGCAGACCGGCTTCTTCGATGCCGCGATCGCCTCCGACGACGTCTTGCCGCCCACATGCGACAGATCGACCATGATGCCGACGCGGTTCATCTCCTGAATCACTTCGCGCCCGTAACCGGACAGGCCGCCATCGCGCTCGTAGCAACCGGTGCCGACCAGGTTCTGCGTGTTGTAGCAAAGCTGCACCACGTTGACGCCGAGATCCTTGAACGCTTCGATATAGCCGAGGTTGTCCTCGAACGCATGGGCGTTCTGGAAGCCGAAGATGATGCCGGTCTTGTTCTCTTTCTTCGCGCGGAAGATGTCGTCGGTGGTGCGCACCAGCGTGAGGATCTCGCTGTATTGGCGGATCTGCTGCTTCATTTCGGCGATGTTGTCGACGGTCTTCTGAAAGCTTTCCCAGACCGACACCGTGCAATTCACCGCGGTCACGCCGCCCTTGCGCATGTCTTCGAACACCGAGCGCTCGAACTTCGAAATGTTCAGCCCGTCGATGATGATGCTGTTCTCGTGCAGTTGACTCATCGTTTGCTCCACGCGTACTCAGTAAATGGGAAAGCGCTCGCACAGCGCGAAAATCTCGCGGCGCACGCGTTGTTCGGTTGCGGCGTCGCCCTCGGGGGACGCTCGCAGCGCGTCGAGCACCTCGACGATCAGCCGCCCGACCTCGCGGAACTCGCTGACACCGAAGCCGCGTGTCGTGGCCGCCGGCGTGCCAAGACGAACGCCGGAGGTGACCGTCGGCTTCTCGGTATCAAACGGAATGCCGTTCTTGTTGCAGGTGATGCCCGCGCGCTCCAGCGCCTGTTCGACCTGATTGCCCTTGAGCCCCTTCGGTCGCAGATCCACCAGCAGCAGATGGTTGTCGGTGCCGCCCGTCACCAGATCGACGCCGCCCGCTTTCAGCACGTCGCCGAGCGCGCGCGCGTTCGCGAGCACGCTGTCGATATAGGTTTTGAAGCCCGGTTGCAGCGCCTCGCCGAAGGCGACCGCCTTGCCGGCGATCACGTGCATCAGCGGGCCGCCCTGCAAGCCGGGGAACACGGCAGAGTTGATCTTCTTCGCGATCTCTTCGTCGTTGGTCAGCACGAAGCCGCCGCGCGGACCGCGCAAGGTCTTGTGGGTGGTCGAGGTGACCACGTGCGCATGCGGTACCGGATTGTCATGTCGGCCTGCCGCGATCACGCCGGCGATATGCGCCATGTCCACCATCAGCTTCGCACCGACGCCATCGGCGATCGCGCGCAGCCGTGCGAAGTCGAGTGCGCGCGGGTAGGCGGAGAAACCGGCGATCAGCAGTGCTGGCTTGTGCTGTTGCGCCAGTTCCTCGATCTGCTCGTAGTCGATCAGCATCGTGTCGCGCCGCACGCCGTACTGCACCGCGTTGAACCACTTGCCCGACAACGCGGGCCGCGCGCCGTGCGTCAGATGTCCGCCCGCGTCGAGCGACATGCCGAGCACCGTATCCCCCGGTTTCGCGAGCGCGAGCATCACCGCGCCGTTGGCCTGCGCGCCGGAATGCGGCTGCACGTTGGCGAACTTCGCGTTGAAGAGCTGCTTGATACGATCGAGCGCGAGCGTCTCGATCGCGTCGACGTATTCGCAGCCGCCGTAGTAACGCTTGCCCGGATACCCTTCCGCGTATTTGTTGGTCAGGACCGAGCCTTGCGCGTCGAGCACCGCGCGCGACACGATGTTTTCCGACGCGATCAGCTCGACTTGCGACTGCTGACGCTCGAGTTCTTTCAGAATGGCGCCGCGCACCGCCGGATCGCGCACCGGTAGCGAGTCTTCGAAGAAGGGATTCGGGTTCGACATGGAAGGTCCGTGAGATCGTTGACGGGGGCCGCTGCGGGTTGCCGGCGGGATTGCGCCACCGCTTTGCCTTGGGTCTATTCTTGACGGTCGGCTCGCGCGTCGATTTATGAATTCAGACGCGTTCTTTGCCTTTTCCGCCATGCGAGTCCTTTTTCCGCAAGTCGGCGCCGTGCGCGCGCGTACGGATGCACTACGAGGCGGTCTTCCTGCGCCGATCGGGTGCGCGGCGCCTGCGTCACGGCGCCTTTCTGGTGCCGCGCCGGTGCCGATTCGTCAGTCGCTTAGTAGCTATTCAAGGTTTTGTGCGCAGCATCCAAGGGTTTAGCCTGATGGCACGGTAGTTGCCCTGATACTCAGAATTCAGGTAGTCGCCCTCCCCACGGCGACGCGACATTCAGCTCAGGAAGCACCGTTTCCATGTCTACCGATCGCACGGCGTCACTGGCGCATTTCGCGTTCATGCCGGTTCCCAACTTCACGATGATCGCCTTTACCAACGCGATCGAAGTGCTACGCATGGCGAACTATCTGACGGGCCAGACGCTTTACCGCTGGTCGATCGTCAGTCCCTCCGGCGGCCCGGTCATGGCGAGCAACGGGCTATCCGTCGATACGGGTCCGGTCGAATGCGTTGGACAACCCGATATCGTGTTCGTCGTCGGCGGCATCGATGTGCAACGTTCGACCACCGCGGAGCATCTGTCCGCGCTGCGCCGTTTCGCGCGCATGGGCTGCGTGCTGGGCAGTCTGTGCACCGGCACCTATGCGCTCGCGCGCGCCGGCCTGCTGGCCGGTTATGCGTGCGCGATTCATTGGGAAAACATGTCGGCGCTCAAGGAAGAGTTTCCGGATACGCGCTTTCTGAAAGAGCTGTTCGTGATCGATCGCGATCGCGTGACCTGTACTGGCGGCGTCGCGCCGCTCGACATGATGCTGAACCTGATCGGCCCGCGCGTCGGCACCGCGCGCGTCACGCAGATCGCCGAGCAGTTCATCGTCGAACACGTGCGCGACACCAGCGCGCAGCAGAAGATGCCGCTCGTCGCGCGGCTCGGCTCGGCCAACAAGTCGCTGTTCGAAGTGATCACGCTGATGGAGAACAACATCGAAGAGCCACTGTCGCGCGAAGAACTCGCGCAGCTCGCCGGCATGTCGCAACGGCAGTTGCAGCGACTGTTCCGCGAGCATCTGGGCATGACGCCCACGCATTACTATCTGACGCTGCGCTTGCGGCGCGCACGCGAGCTGCTGTTGCAGACCGACATGTCGATCATGAACATCACGATGGCGTGCGGTTTCCAGTCGGCCTGCCACTTCTCGAAGAGCTATCGCGATGCGTTCGGCACCGCGCCGACGCGCGAGCGTCGCAAGCAGGTGCCGTCGCTGTCGAATGCGCCGGTGCTGGCCGCCTGATACCCGCTTGATACGCTTGGTACCCGCGGCCAACGAACCTCAAGCCGCCTTCAACAATCCGTGCGGGTCGATCACAAACTTCTTCGGCGCGCCGCCGTCGAATTGCCGATAACCCTCGGGCGCATCGTCGAGCGACACCACCGTCACGTTGACGATATCGGCGATCGGCAAACGGTCCCACAGAATCGCCTGCATCAGATTGCGGTTGTATTTCATGACCGGCGTCTGCCCGGTGTGGAACGAATGCGACTTGGCCCAGCCGAGCCCGAAGCGCAAACTGAGGCTGCCCTTGCGCGCGGCGGCATCGGTCGAGCCCGGATCGTCGGTCACGTAAAGTCCGGGAATGCCGATCGCACCGGCCGCGCGGGTGATTTCCATCAGCGAATTGAGTACCGTGGCCGGGGCCTCCTCGTGTGAGCCGCTGCTGCCGTGACCGTGCGCTTCGAAGCCGACGCAATCCACCGCGCAATCCACTTCGGGCTTGCCGAGAATCTGCTCGATCTGTTCGCCGAGCGTCGCGTCCTTCGACAGATTGATGGTTTGAAAGCCCATCTTCCGCGCATGCGCGAGGCGCGCCTCGTTCATGTCACCGACGATAGTGCAGGCCGCGCCCAGCAGGCGCGCGGACGCGGCCGCCGCCATGCCGACCGGTCCCGCGCCCGCGATGTAGACGCTCGCGCCGGGCTGCACGCCCGCCATCACCGCGCCGTGATAGCCGGTCGGCAGAATGTCGGAAAGGCACGTCAGGTCGCGGATCTTCGACATCGCCTGCGCGGGGTCCGGGAATTTCAGCAGATTGAAGTCCGCGTACGGCACCATGACGTATTCGGCCTGGCCGCCAATCCATCCACCCATGTCGACATAGCCATACGCGCCGCCCGCGCGCGACGGGTTCACGTTCAGGCACACGCCGGTATGCTGCGCCTTGCAGGTCGGGCAGCGTCCGCAGGCGACGTTGAACGGCACCGACACCAGATCGCCGATCTTCAGCGTCTCGACGTCGCGGCCGACCTCGATCACTTCGCCGGTGATCTCGTGCCCGAGTACGAGGCCGACCTCGGCGGTCGTGCGGCCACGCACCATGTGCTGATCGGAGCCACAGATATTCGTGCTCACCACCTTCAGGATCACGCCGTGGCCGATCGTCCGGCCGCGAGGATCGACCATCTTCGGATAGTCGATCGATTGCACTTCGACCTTGCCCTGCCCCAGATACACGACGCCGCGATTGCTGCTCATTGTCTCGTCTCCATGTCTGTGAGCGGCACGCCCCGCACGCTGCGCGGCGCACCGTTCAACGAGCGTAGCGCCGGCCCGCAGCGACACCTGTGCCGAACGCGACACGCGTTTGGCTTCAACCGACAACGCCTGCGTCATTCGCGTTGCCGTCCATAATTTTTTCTTTACCCTCGCGCAACTTATCCTCGTTTGCCAGCGCTTCGCAAAACCCGGATAGTGCTGGCTCAGCCGACTCGCCGATCCACGATCGAGGACCCGTTTGCCATGAAGACCCGCGCGCTCAAGCACATCGCAACCGCCACGTTCGCACTGTTCACGCTGTGCGCGGCCGCACCCGCCAGCCACGCGGCCGAGCCCGTCGCCGCGCAACTCAAGCCCGCCGTCGATGCGGCGATCCGGCCGCTGATGGCGAAATACCATATCGCCGGGATGGCGGTCGGCGTGATCGACGACGGCAAGCCCTACGTCTACAACTACGGCGTCGCATCGACGCAAACCGGCAAGCCCGTCACCCGCGACACGCTGTTCGAACTCGGCTCGGTCAGCAAGACTTTCACGGCGACGCTGGCGTCGTACGCGCAGCTCGATGGCAAGCTGTCGTTGTCGGACGGCACGGAGCGCTATCTGCCGACACTGCGTGGCCGGCCGTTCGGCAAAGTCAGCCTGCTGAACCTCGGTACCCACACGCCCGGCGGTTTGCCGTTGCAGGTGCCTGACGAGATTCATAACGACGCGCAATTGTTGCGGTACTTCCACGACTGGCAGCCTGCTCATGCGCCCGGCACGTTCCGCACTTACTCGAATCCCGGCATCGGCACCCTGGGGTTGATCTCCGCGAAGAGCATGGGACAGGATTTCACCGTGCTGATGCAGCAACGCGTGTTTCCGGCGCTCGGCATGAAGAGCACCTACATCGACGTTCCCGCCGCGAAAATGCCGGACTACGCGCAGGGCTATACGAAAGACGGCGCACCGATCCGCCTGACCGGCGGCGTGATTTCCGCCGAGGCCTACGGGGTGAAGTCGACCGCCGCCGATATGCTGCGTTTCGTGCAGGCGAACATGAACCTGATTCCTCTCGACAGTCAGTTCCAGCGCGCGATCACGGACACGCACACCGGCTACTTCCAGGCCGGTGTGCTGACTCAGGATCTGATCTGGGAGCAGTACCCGTATCCGGTGGAGTTGCGCACCTTGCAGGCGGGCAACTCGCCGGAGATGGTCCTGAACGGGACGCCGTCGACCGAAATCAAACCGCCGCTGCCGCCGCAGCAAAACGTCTGGATCAACAAGACTGGTTCGACGAACGGCTTCGGCGCGTATGTGGCGTTCGTGCCGCAAAAGCGTATCGGTATCGTGATGCTCGCCAACCGCAATTTCCCGAACGAGGCGCGCGTGAGCGCGGCGCATCAGATCCTCACGGCGCTCGATAGCGGCGGGCATTGATCGATTGACCGCGATGAACTAAAAAAAAGGGCTCCGGAATTCCGGAGCCCTTACCCACTGATGCACTTCCGCGTTACCCCCCAACTCGATGGGAGATTTGAACAAGGTCGGAGGACTGTGCGCCTTCTGTACATCCTGGATACTGCACTGACTGCCTGCCGGCAGAAGCAAGCGTCATCGATCGCATCGGCGCCGTTGTAGCTGCTGGCGCTCACAATCCTTTCGGTTTGCACAGCGGGGCGCGCGATGCCCGCGCGCCCGTTACCGCTTACCAACGATAGCCAACCCCGCCGCCGACCGCCACGGTGCCCCGGGTGTTCGTCGAGCCCGTGACCTTCATGACCCACTTGCCGTTGCGCGTCGCGGTCGAGACGCCGAACGCTGCTGCCGATTCGCCGCCGTAGGTACCGCCGGCGACCGACACGATGCTCTCGCCCGGCAGCGATGCCTGCGGGAGGTTCGCGATTGCCACCGCGCTTGCCGTGCCGCTATTCGCGTCGCGACGGTAGCTCTGCATGTCTGAACGCACGCCATTCAGACCATCGTTCAGTTGCTGCACGTTGACCGCATCCGTCGGCGCCGTCCCGGCTGCCACGTTCGTGATCTGGCGTTCCGCACCAACCGAGCCGACCGATACCGAGTTATCGCGATCCGCAATCGATCCCGCGCCGAGCGCCACCGAGTTGTTGCCCGATGCATTCGAGCCCTGGCCGATCGCCGTGCTGTTCGCACCGCTGGCAACCGAGTTCTGGCCGAGCGCGGTACTGTTGGTGCCACCCGCATTCGAGCCCGCGCCAAGCGCCGTGCCGCCGTCGCCCGATGCGCTCGCATTCGAGCCGATCGCCGTGCTGCCATTGCCTGAGGCATTCGCGCCGGTGCCGAGCTGCGCACTGCCGGTGCCGCTGCCACTACCGCCCGAGCCACCGCCCACAGCGCCAGTCTGCAGATTGGAGACACTGTCGCCGAGGTTCGAAAACTGGTTGCTCAAGTCCGCGAACTGATTGCCGAGATCCGAGAATCGCGTGAGGTAATCCTGCTGCATCGCGTACATCTGGCCACCGTTCACCGCCTGCATGCTGTTTGCGCTGATCACGCCCGCCGCGACTTGATCGAGCACCGTACCGTTCACACCGCCGAACGTGACGTTCGCGAGCGTCAGGTCGTCGTAGGCGACCGCGTTCAGCGCTTTGCCCGTGCTGTCGACCAGTCCGGATGACTTGAGCTGCGCAACCGTCACCGCGTCGGTATCGTTCACGCCGTTCGCCACGCCGGTCAGCGTACGCGTGCCGTCCGTGCCGGCGATGTTCACCACCGAGCCGCCGGTGTTCGCGGCGACCATGACCGCACCCGTTGCCGCGTCCTGCTGCACGAGGCCGATCTGGCCGCTCGCAAGCTGGTTGCCGAGATTGGTAATCTCAGTGCGGTTGCTCACGATGTCCGCCGCGTTTTGCGCAACGGTCTGGTTGACCGTGTTCAACTGGTCGCCGGTCACCGCGTCGGTGCTGCCGGCCGCAACATTGCCGTTCTCCACGCCCGTGAGCTTGCGGCTACCCGTCGTGCCGGTGAAGTCCACCGCCACGCCGTCCGTGCCCGCACCCACCGTGAGGTTGGCGCCCGCGCCCGACTGCATGACGAGGCCCAGGCCGCCGCTGCCAAGGTCCTGACGCAAGCGCGCGATGTCGCCTTCGTTGACAGTCACGCGCGAGTCGAGGTTCGACACGCTACCGCCGAGGTTGACGATATCCGTTGCGTTCTTCGCTACCGACGCGTTCGTGTCGAACAACTGGCCGCCCGTCACCGCATCCGTGCTATCCGCCACGACGTCGCCGTTCGCTACACCGGTGAGCTTGCGGA
>ABYL01000105.1 GCA_000173575.1 Burkholderia sp. H160
CGTGCCTCACAGTTAATTTAGGAGGCCAGATTGTGCAACAAACAAACATCTCAAAAAACACCGGCTTCGGCATGTTCCCGGACGCTATACAACCCCGCGCCTGCACGCTCTTCCGGCTTTGGTAACGGCCCAGCTATGCGCGGCGCTGCACGCGGACCCTAAGCTGCGCGAGATTCCTGCGCAGCGCCGCGTCGGACATTCCGACGCAGTCGAATCCGCATATTGCGTATGCGCGCAAGCCCCTGACAATGCTGGCACGGATCGGCGGTCGACGCCCACCCTCCCCCTCCCCCGCTAAAAACCCAGCTTGAGACGCTCGCGCGATTTATCGAGCGTTTCCAGCGTTCTGCGATTCTCCGCAGCCTTTTACAGTAGGCCATCGATCGCGCGAAGCCAACTCACCTCAGCGCGTCGCAACTTCCGGAGGTCGTCATGAACAGCAATCGTGGTGCGGTTCCCGCTAGCTTTCTGGGGATCGCGGTGGGCTCGCTGGCGCTTGCCAACCTGTGGCGCGTGGCGATCCGCCTGTGGCATCTGCCAGCCGTCGTGGGCACCCTCGTGACGGTCGCGGCGCTCGCCGTCTGGGTCGTCCTTCTGTTCGCCTACGGGCACAAATGGTTGACGCGGACCGCTGAGGCGCGCGCCGAACTGGAACATCCAGTGCAGTCCTCGTTCGTCGCGCTCGCGCCGATCTCGACACTGCTCGCCGCGCAACTACTGCTGCCCTATGCGCGTACGCTCGCGCTGACGCTGTACGGCATCGCGGCGCTCGCGCAGCTCGCGCTCGGCGTCTATCTGCAGGGGAAGCTGTGGCAAGGCGGCCGCAAGCCCGAGCTGACCACGCCGGCGATCTATTTGCCGACGGTCGGAGCCGGTTTCGTCGCGGCGACGTCATCGGCGGCGTTCGGCTTTCATCAACTCGGCGAGCTGTTCTTCGGCGGCGGCATGCTGGCATGGCTCGCACTCGAATCGATCATCCTGCATCGCGCCGCCGTGCATGAACCGCTGCCCGAAGCGCTGCGCCCGACCCTCGGCGTGCAACTCGCGCCGCCGGTCGTCGGGGGCGTCGCGTATCTGAGCCTCACCACCGGCACGCCCGATCTGTTCGCCTACGCACTGCTCGGCTACGGTCTGTATCAGGCGCTGCTGTTGCTGCGTTTGCTGCCGTGGATTCGCCAACAGGCGTTCGTGCCCGGCTACTGGGCGTTCAGCTTCGGCGTGGCCGCACTGCCGACGATGGCGCTGCGTCTTGTCGAACGCGGCGCGACGGGCCCGATCGAATTTGCGGCACCGGTTCTGTTCGTGGTGTCGAATGTGATCATCGCGATTCTGGTAGTAAAGACGCTTCAGTTGATCGTGCAAGGCAAGCTGATCCCGCCGGTGGCGGCAAGCTCTACAGCGGCCGCGGCGCCGGTCAAGCAAATCGCGGCGGCCCCGCAAGTCGCCCGGGCTCAACAAGCAGCGGGTAGCGAAGCCATCTGATCAGTCAAACTCGTCGACCGAACGCGGCGGCGACGCACAAAGCGTCCCGCCGCGTTTGCGTTTGTGTCAGAACCCGTGCAGCGACACGACGATCAACGCCGCGGCGACGATCGCGACCACGTCCTCGATCAACGCCGCGGGCGCATCGCGCCCGAACACGTTGGCGAGCGAACTGCGCACCTTCGCGCCGCCGAGCGTGCCGATCACCGCGCCGACGGCGCCGACCACCGCGCCGAGCACCCCGACGATCGAGCCTCCCGCAAGGCCACCATGCGCACCGCTGATCGCCGCGCCGCTCAGAGCCCCGGCGACGATGCGCGCGCCGAATTGCAGCGGCACCTTGCGGCTCGGCGTTTCAGGCAATTGATCCGTGATCAGTTCGATGACCGCCAGCACGGTCAATACATACGGCGTGGCCGTGAAACCGAGAAACGCGAGCGGCGTGCCTTGCAGTGGCAGCCATCCCAGACGCGTGGCCCAACTGACGGCGGTGGGGGCGATCATCGCGCGAAGGCCGGCGACGACGCCGATGAGCAAGGCCAGAACATACACGGACATAGCGGACTCCCGATCGAGGGCAATGATGCACGGTTGCACAAGCCGACGGCTTACCTGGACGAACGTCGGCAGAACATGTCGAGCATTCCATCTGGACAGTCAACTTCTCACCACCTACATCGAGGCAATCCGCAGTAGCCGTTCACCGTTGCTCACGATTTCCGGCTCTTTGCCGCCGACTCGCTACCGCGCCTCTGGCGCTGCGCCGAGCGGGCGGTTGCCCCCGTCGATGTGGCCCTAGTGTCGCACAATTCGACTGGCGAATAACAGCCGGAAAGTCGGCGAGGCGGGCAGATGATGATAAGTTAGCCAACTCGCAAGAAAATCTAATATCTGCACCATGCGACCGTATCTCCCGCTGAACGCGCTGCGCGCGTTCGAATCGTCCGCGCGGCATCTGAGCTTCACGCGCGCCGCGCAAGAGCTGAACGTGACCCAGGCCGCGGTCAGCCAGCAGGTCCGCTCGCTTGAGGAGCGGCTCGGCACTGCGCTCTTCAAGCGTTTGCCGCGCGGCCTCGCGATAACCGAGGAAGGGCGCGCGCTGCAGCCGGTGCTGTCCGACGCATTCGATCGCATCGAGGCGGTGCTCAAGCAGTTCGACGGCGGCCATTTTCACGAGGTGCTGACGGTCGGTGTAGTCGGCACGTTCGCGGTCGGCTGGCTGATGCCGCGCCTGAAGTCGTTTCGCGACGCGCATCCGTTCGTCGAACTGCGGCTCCTGACCAACAACAACCTCGTCGACCTCGCGACCGAAGGTCTCGATTTCGCGATCCGTTTCGGCGACGGCACGTGGCCCGGCTCGCTCGCCACGAAGCTGCTCGACGCGCCGCTCGCGCTGCTCTGCGCGCCCGAGATCGCCGCGCGCCTCGCGCGGCCCGACGATCTGGCGAACGAAACGCTGCTGCGCTCGTACCGCATGGACGACTGGATGAACTGGTTCGCGGCCGCGGGCATCGCGCCGCGGCCGGTGCGCGGGCCGGTGTTCGATTCGTCGCGGCTGATGGTGGAGGCGGCGATACAGGGCGCGGGCGTTGCGCTCGCACCCGCGTTGATGTTCGAACGTGAGATCCATACCGGACGTCTGGTCCGCCCGTTCGACGTGGAGGTGCAGGCGGGCAGTTACTGGCTGACCTGCCTGAAAGGCAAGCCGATCACACCGGCGATGGTGCTGTTCAGTCAATGGATCGCGAAGGAAGCGGCCACGCCGGGCCGCGCTTGAGTTGCTACGCGGCCGTGCGGCAATGCCCGTTCATCGCGGGCCGTTCGGCTTGCGGCGGGAACACGTTCCACGAGCCGTCGTCGTGGCGGAAGAAGAAAATCGACAGCAGTCCTCGGCGTTCAACGCCTGCACGCAGACGTAGCGCTGCTGTTGCGATGCGCGATGGCAGAACCGCACGACGCGCGCGGGCATCGACGGGGTGGGCGCGAGCCATTTGTCGACGACCCAGTGCAAGCTCTTTTCCGCGGCAACCATGATGTCCTCCTCGCATCGTCCCGTTTGCGACGCGCTACGTTCACGCGACTTGCGCGAGTTGCGCCACGCGGTGTTCATTCCTCGCCCCGCTCTCGACAAACGCCTTCACGAGACACAGCAGCGCGCGCATGCCCGTGCGCGGATGACGCAGGCAGCAATCCACCTGCTCGCTGCGGCTTTCGCCGAGCAGGCACCAAGCGCAGAAGTGTTCGCAGTTGTTGGTCAGCAGGCGATAGCGGTTTTCGCCGAGACGTGAGCGAGCCCGGCTCACCGCTTCGGCGCCAACGTAGATCGCACTCGGCGTTGAGCGGATCGACAGCGAATGGCCTGCGGCGAAGCGCGCCAGTTCGACTTCCTCGACGGGCCCGCGATGTGCGGAGCCGGCAAAGCCCGAGTAATGCACGACACGGCCGTTGCCGACATAGATGCCATGATGTTCGTAGCCGTTGCGTTGCGTGACCAGATGCGAGCCGATCGGCAGATCGATCGTCGATGATGCGGTGTCGCAGGCGGCTGCGGATTGCCGGTCGTCGTCGCGGGTGTCGAGCATTTGCGTGTTCATGGCTGGCCTCGTTCGTTTTTCCAACACTGTTGCGAAAGCTTTCGCATCATCCGGGCCATGCGCCGCAAAGCCCCTGTTTACAGGGCTGACGGCTCATCGAGCGAGTTTCTGAATAGGGAAATGTCAGTACGAGGCCAACAGAAATCGCGCTGATCTGTTGGCGCACGACACGCATTTGCGGGCCGTGTCGCGCGGTGAATTCGCATCAATGGAAAGTGCGAGGGAGCCGATGAATGTGTTGGGTCCAGCACCAGTCTGATTGCGGGCTTGTTGGCCGCGAGCCGACCCATCGCGCCGGCCACGATCAGGGCAAACCGGCGCAACGCGCGCCAGTCAATGCGCTGCGGGCTCCGCGCGCAATCCGCCCCCGATTGGCATGGCCCTTGCACCATCTGGTGCAGGTTCCATCCAGCCGCGCGCAGTGCATACGCGGCCAACCGGAGAACGACATGTCCTGCATCAAATTGAACGACCTCTCGCTGAACCTCGCGCTCGATCGCAAGGCCATGGCGGCGATTCGTGGCGGCGGCGGCGCGCCGTGGGTATATGGCTGGATTCAGCCCTACGTGCCGCAAACACCGAGCATCGGGCCGGTGGTCAATCTGTACGAGGTCTCCAACAACTTCTATGCTAACCAGATGATCAACCAGTTCCAGTCGGTCGACGTGCGCAACGCCGGCGCGAACTCGAACATCACCGTGTCTCCGGACGCACGCAACCGAAACGATATGGTGTAGACGTTGTGAGCTGCGCGAGCCAATTTTGCTGGACGTCGTCCGCGCGTTCCGACACCGGACGCGTCCGCGAAATCAACGAGGATGCCTGCCTCGACGAGCCCGAAGCGGGACGCTGGGCCGTCGCCGATGGGATGGGCGGGCACGCGGTCGGCGACCTTGCGAGCCGCACCGTGATCGACGCATTGACTCAACTCACGGCGCCGCACGGCCTCAGAACGCTGATCGCCGATGTCCGCGCGCGGCTGCAAAGCGCGAACCGTCAATTGCGTGACGAAGCCGCGCGCCGCCAGGTGCAGCGTATCGGCAGCACCGTGGTCGTGCTGCTCGCATGCGATCGCTTCTGCGGCTACGTATGGGCCGGCGACAGCCGCATCTACCTGTACCGCGCGGGACAGTTGCGGCAACTGACACGCGATCACAGTCAGGTCGAAGAACTACGCTCGCTCGGCGTCATCACCGAAGAAGAGGCGCGTCATCATCCCGCGCAGCACATGATCACGCGCGCGGTCGGTGCGACGGATCTGCTCGAACTCGACGACGACGCAATCGAGGTTGCCGACGGCGACGTGTTCCTGCTGTGCAGCGACGGGCTCAGCAACGAACTGAGCAACGACGAGATCGCGGACGTGCTGACCTCGGCGGAACGCGAAAACGCGTGTGGAGAACTCGTCGACCTCGCGCTCGCCCGCGGCGGACGAGACAATATCACCGCGGTAGTGGTCGAGGCGCACGATCCGAATGCATCGGAGAAAACGTTGCTGAATCCGGCACCCTGATGATTTTCAGGAGGGGGGTTCACTCAGCCTTCGTCGTCTTCCTCGTCGGGCTCGTTCGCGCCGTTTTTCGCGGGCGAGGCATTGCGATTGCGGAAATCCTTCGAGTGCAGGCCGTGCTTTTTCAGCAGCATCTGCAAGTGCGAGCGATTCATATCGATACGCCGTGCCAGTTCGGCGACCGTCCCGCTCACTTCCCGAAGTCCCCGTTCGAGGAACGCTTTTTCGGCGTCGTCGCTCGCGGCCCGCTTCGCATCGCTCAATGACATCAGGTTCGCGACACTGATCGGCTGCTCGCCGCTCGCCCGCGCGCCATCCGACTGTGCCGCCGCTGCGCCGGGTGCAGCGGGCCGCATATCGAGCGGCAAATGCTCGACGTCGGCCATATCCCCAGCCAGACATGTGATGCGATACATCACGTTGCGCAACTCGCGGATATTGCCCGGATACGCGTAGCTCAACAGAAAGTCCCGCAAACGCGGCGTCAATCTGACCGGCCGCCGTTTCAGCGTGCCCGCCGCCTCGTCGCCGAACCACGCAATCAGCAGCGGAATCTCGTCGCGGCGTTCGCGCAGCGGCGGCAGCGTCACGTGAATCACGCTGAGCCGATAGAACAGATCCTCGCGAAACCGGCCTTCTTCGCTGAGCTTGCGCAGATTGCGATTGGTCGCCGCGACGATGCGCGTGTCGACCGCGATCGTTTCGTCGGAGCCGACGCGTTGAATCTCGTGCGCTTCGAGCACACGCAGCAGCTTGACCTGGCCTGCGAGCGGCAATTCGCCGATTTCGTCGAGAAAGATCGTGCCCGTGTGCGCGCTTTCGAATTTGCCCTTGCGGTCGTTCGATGCACCGGTGAATGCACCCTTGCGATGCCCGAATAGCTCCGATTCCAGCAGATTGTCCGGAATCGCCCCGCAGTTCACTGAAATGAATGGCTTGTCGGCACGCGCGCCATTCGCGTGAATCACCTTCGCCATCAGCTCCTTGCCGGTACCGCTTTCGCCGTCGATCAGCACCGGCAAATCGGTCGGCGCCGCTTTTTCCGCGATTTCGAGCGATTCGAGCAAACGCGGATTGTCGCCAAACGTCCCCTCGAAAATGAAGCTGCGTTCGAGGAGCGCCTTGCGGCGCGCACCACGCGATTGCTCTGCGCTGATCTGCGGCTCGCCCGCGGTGGCCGCCTGCACGAAGCGCTCCTTGTGCGAAAGCTGCATCACTTCATCGCGCAACGATGTGGCCTGCCTGAGCAGCTTGTCGATATCCGCGCGCTCGAGCCGCGACGACCAGCGCAACGTGGAACGCAGGATCTCGATTCGCTCGATCAGTCCCGCGTACGATATCGCGGGACTCGCCTCTTCAACCTGGTCGAGTATCTTCATGATGCACTCAACTGTTTCTGCACCAGCTGATAGTACATGCCGCCGCGCTGGATCAGCTCCTCGTGACGGCCCTGTTCGACGATCCCGCCTTCATACAGCACGAGAATCTTGTCCGCGCGCATGATCGTGCTGAGCCGATGCGCGATGATCACCGCGGTGCGGCCCTTCAGGATGTCGTGCATATTGCTGAGAATATTGCTTTCCGATTGCGAGTCGAGCGCCGACGTCGCCTCGTCGAATACGAGCAGACGCGGATCGTGATACAAGGCCCGCGCGATGCACAGCCGCTGGATCTGACCGCCCGACAAACCGATACCGCGCTCGCCGACGATCTGCTCATAACCGAGCGGCATCTTGCTGATGAAACCGTGCGCGTCGGCCATCTTCGCGACTTCCTCGATACGGCGGCGCTCCGGCGCGTCGTCCCCGCTCGCGATGTTCTCGGCGATCGTGCCCGAGAACAGCAGATTGCTTTGCATCACGTAGCCGATTTGCGCGCGGAAGTAAGCCTTGTCGATCACGCCGGCGTCGTAGCCGTCGATCGTCATCTTGCCTTCGCTCGGCTGATAGAAGCCGACCAGCAGCTTGGCGAGCGTGGTCTTGCCCGACCCGCTGCGCCCGACGATCGCGACCAGTTCGCCGGGTTTGATATCGAAGCTGATGTTTTCCAGCACATAAGCGGAGTCTTCTTCGCCATAGCGGAAATACACGCCTTGCAGGCTGATGTCGCCTTGCAGCTCCGGCAGCATCACGCGGGAGGGCAAATCCTGCGGCCTCTGTTCGGGCTCGATATCGAGCACATCGCCGAGCCGTTCCATCGCGACGCCCGCATCGTTGAGCATGCTCCACAAGCCGACGAGGCCCATCAACGGACTCAATACGCTGCCCATGAACGCATTGAACGCGATCAACTGGCCGATCGTCAATTCACGGGCGAGTACCAGATTCGCGCCGACCCAAAGAATCGCAATCGTCGTTGCCGCATTCAGAAGTTGACTGCCAAAGCTGACCAGAATATTGAATGCGTGGGCGCGATACTGCAATTCGAGCGCCTTCGCATATTTCTTTTCCCAGCGCAGCCGCACCGGCCGCTCGATGCCCATGCCTTTGACGGTCTCGACACCGGAGAGGGATTCCATCAGAAACGACTTCGCCTCGGTCGACGCCGTGAACACCTCGCGCGCATAGCCCTTGATCCTGGGCGTCGCAATGACGGTGAGCGCCATGATCGGAATCACGAATGCGATCAACACCAGGGTCATCTTGACGTTGTACACGAACATGATCGTGAAGTAGATGAAGATCATCAGCAGATTCAGCGCGGTCGTCACGGTGGATTCGGTCAGGAACGCGCGGATCGTCTGGTTCTCCTGAAAGCGCGCGAAGATATCGCCGGTCTTGCGCTTCGCGAAGAACGAGAACGGCAGCGACAACGTATGCTTGAAAAACTGCGACATCATCGCGAAGTCCATGTTGCGCACCATGAAGTTCGCCAGATACGCGCGAATCGTCGACATCAACTGCGTGAAGAGGTTGGAGATGATGAGCCCGCCGATCAGCATATGCAGCAGACTGACATTCTGATGCACGATCACGCCGTCCAGAATGTTCTGGATAATCAGCGGTGGAATCACGCCGAGTACCTGAATCACGAAGGTTGCGAGAAACAGATAGCCGAGTATCTTGCGGTACGGCTTCAGATAGCCGACAAAGCGTATCCACGGCGATCGCGCGGCCGACATCTGCAAAAGTTGCGATCCGCCGGCAAACAACAGACAGGTGCCGCTCCAGCCGCGTTCGAAGTCTTCGACGCTCAGCTTTCTGAAACCGAGTGCCGGGTCCGCCAGCCAGACATAGTCTTTCGACAGCCCGTACACGATCACATAGTGGTATCCCTCCCAATGCACGATGAACGGAAGATCGAAGCCGCGCAGCGAATCGAACGTGCATTGCACGCCACGCGTCGTGAAGCCGAGCGACTCGCCCGCGCGTGCGAGACTGTCGAGCGTCGCGCCCTGCGTCGTCACGTTCGCGAGTTCGCGCAGTTTGCCGAGCGTCATCGGAATGCCGTAGTGGCGGCAGATCATCGCGAGACACGCGGCGCCGCAATCCATCTCCTCGGCCTGCTCGACGAGCGCGAAACGGCGGATGATCCTCTCGCCGAGCTCCGGCTTGCTCTGCAGGTCGAGCATGAGCGGCAGCTTGCGGCGCTGTTCGAGCCGCTTTTGACGCTGCAATTCGCGGTCGCCATAGCGGATTCGCTCGTCGAGTACTTCGCGCAGTTTTGGATTGCGTTCGAGAATGAAATGAACGGTGCGCTCGGGAATGACCAGTAGCCGCGTGTCGGTGGTCGCGACGACCGATGCCATCTGTTCCTGGCGCATCAGGCAGGCCTTCTCGCCGAATATCTCGCCTTCGCCGAGCGTCGCGAGCGTGTAGTCGTGGCCTTCCTCGTGCCGCACGATGCGCACCTGGCCTTGCCGAACCACATAAAGCCGCCTGTCGTCGCGGCCGTCCTGTTTGAGAATCTCTTTGCCGGCAGCCACCCGTTTCGCGCCGACGCTGCGCACGTATTCCTCGAGTTCCGCCTTGTTCAGCTTGCCGCGCAGATCGAACAGTTGCGCGACGAAGCCTCCGGCCGAATTGATCGCGACATAGCTGGCGACGAACGCCAACGCGGCGGCATTGCCCGCCATCACCGGTTCGATCGCGCTGCGCGGAATGAACAGCAATTCGGTCTTGCCCGACGACCGTACCGACGCTTCGTGAACGTACGAGCGCAACATCGCGATGTCGGCAAAGATCTCGCCCGACTTGCGCACGCCCATGCTAGTTTCCTTGCCGTGCTCCTCGATGAAAATCCGCACCGAGCCTGAGCGGATCACATAGAGACCGTCGGCCACTTCGCCAGCCGAGCACACCGTTTCGCCAAACGAATAGAAGCGTGCCTGCGCGTATTCGGCAAGCCGCTCGATTTCGTCGCGAGAGAACGGCGACAGGATCTCCACCGAAGCTAAAAAATCGGCGGTGGAGGGTGCGGATGGCGCGGTCTGGGGAGCGTCCATGTATCGGCGAGCCTCGTTTTATCGGGCGCTAGTCGGGCACTAGCGCGCTTCGATCACGTGTTCCTGGGCGCGGGCGATCAGCCAGCTTTCGCGCAGCAAACGGCGGATTTCGGTGGCCACGTCGGCATCGAGCGTGGCCGGATATTTGGCCGTCACCGCGAAAATCTCGAAGCATGAGCGATCAACCGACGGAAACGGCCCCAGCAGATCGCCCACCGCCGCATTGAAGATCTTCGCCTCGATATCGGGCTTCAGCGAACCGCGCAACACCTTGCCGATCACTCCGCCCGACTCGCGCGTATCCGCAATTGAGTGCTCGCGCGCCATCTCTGCGAAGCTGTCGGGGTCATCGTGCAGGTACGAGATCATTTCCTTCGCCTTGCCCTCGTTATCGAGCACGATATGGCTGACTTCGATCGCGTCGAACTTGGGGGAGTTCAAGGCGAAGTAATCATGGATCGCCGCGTCGTTGCCGACCTCGTCGAGCATCTTCTCCTGATAGAGACCGTCGGTAATGAACACCTCGAATTCGTCGAGGCTCACGTGCAGCGCGTCGAGATAATGATTCATGTCCGCCGCGCGATGCAGCCCGCGCACGCGGCGAAACTGGTCGGCGCGCTGCTGGATTTCGTCGGCAGTAACAGCAAGGCCCTGCTTTTTCGCTGCATGGACCGTAAGCTTGTCGCGCACGATCTGCTCGATCAGGCTCTCGAACTGGCCGGTCAGTTTCAGAAGACGAATGAACTCGTCCACGTCCACGACTTCTTCATCGATACGCACTATCGCGGTCATTTGCTCCGCTCCTTTCGTGGATGTTTGCTTGGTGCGCTCAACCCGCCAGCTCTCTGAACGGATCGAGACCGAGATCGATCAGGCGCCGCTCGCGCACGACGATTTCCGCAGTGGCAGTCATGCCGTAACGCAGTGGATAACGCGTTCCGGCCACCTGGTAGTAGTCCTTGTCGAGCGTGACGCGGCCCTCGTAGACCGGTTGCTTGTCCTGCGCGGACGGCTTCGTGGCCGGCGAGATATACGCGAGCGTGCCGCTGATCAAACCGTAGCGCTGGTAAGGGAACGCGCTGAACTTCAATTTGACCGGCAGGCCTTCGTGCAGAAAAGCCCGGTTGCGTTCGGCGATCTCGATCTTCAGCACGGGCCGCGCGTCTTTTGGCGCGATGCCGCCGAGCGGCGCATTCGCCTGAATCTTGTCGCCACGCTGCGTCGACGTGACGTCGGTGATGACGCCGGAAACCGGCGCGAGAATCAGCAGAAAATTGTCTTTGTCGATGTTCTCGAAGCGCACGCGCGCAGCGGCATCGGCTTCGAGGCGTGCGCTTTGCAATTGCACGCGCAGTTTGTCTTCCGCATCGGTGATATCGCGTACCGCCGAATCGTATTGCAGTTGCAGGTCGGTGCTTTGCTGGCCGCTCGTCGCCAGTTGGGCATTCGCTTGCGCGTATTCATGGCTCAGGCGGAAATCGAGCTCGGCCAGCTTCGATTGCGCGACCCGGTAGGCGTTATCCGCTTCGAGCGCCGCCGTGCGTTTCTGCTCGACCTGCAATTCGGCAATGCCACCGCCGCCCGGCTGCGCGAACAGCCGCGAATAGCGATCCAGTTCCTGACTCGCCGCTTCGCGTACGCGGCGCGCATTGTCGAGCGAGCTGCGCGCTTCGTCGAGTTCGGCCTTCTGCCCTTCGGCAAGCTTCGTCGTGCCTTCGGACACGCGGTTCTCGTGCAAGCGCTCTTCGACATCGAGTTGCGCCTTCAGCGACGCGGCCTTGCGTTCCATCAACGCCTTCTTCTCCGGAAACTGCTTCCACTCGCGTTCGGCGTCTTCGAGTTTCAGTTGTGTCTGTAACGCATTGCTGGCGGCCTCGATCGCGCCGCGCGCATTGAGCCGCGCGAGCACGTCGCCTTTCGACACCGGCTGTCCCTCGGCGATATACAGATCGGCGAGCTCGCCGTCGATCGGCGTATAGATGCGCCGCACTTCCGATTCCGGCGACAACGTGCCAGGCGCGCTGACGATCACGTCCGCGCGGCCGACGAACGACCACAGCAAACCCGAGACGACGAGCGCCACCATCGCCCAGATCAGCGCGCGCGCGATCCGCACCGGCTCGGACGTCAGAATCGCGATGCCTTCGACGCTATGATCTTCGAGCGCCTCCGACAACGGTCTAGGGTGAGGGTCGCGTTTCACTCTGATCGCCTCCAATCAACGCGAGCTTCGCTTTCAGGAGCCCAGGGTCCAGCACCATGCGCAACTCGGTCAGCGAGCGGCGCTGCAAACTCGCCTCGGCTTCGATATCCGCCAGCAGACGATCGAAGTCGGCGGGATGATCGGCCTTCAGCTGGGTATAGATGCGCATGCCCTGGCGCGCCGCCGTTTGCGCGTCGGAAAGCAGGCGTGCCTCTTTGCGAAAGCCCGGCGAAATGCCGGCTTCGAGCCGCTGCGTGCCGCCGATCGGACCATTCGCGCGGTACTCCTTCCACAAGCTCTGCGCGCGCAGCAATAGATCCTGAGCGTGGGCAATCGCCTTGTCATGCAATGCGGCGACGTCCTTCTGTATCGACTGCACGAACCAGGCGTCGGTTTGCGGATCGAGGCTCGCGTAGAACGACAGCAGACGCTCGTCATGATCCTTCGCCCCGCGCGTTTTCTGAATATCGTTGTATTGGTCGGACAAGGCCTTCTTTTGCGCCGCTTCGGCCGCGAGCACGTCGGACCACGGGCTCGCCGGCATCGACTGCAGATCGTTCAGGGCCTGCTGCGTGTTGCCGCGCTGCCAGGCCGCATCGACCGCCTCCTGACGTCGAACGATATCGGCCGACGGCAAACGCATGGCCGCAAGCTGCTGGAACTGGGTCTGAAACGGCGGTGTGCTGAAGCGCACCGTTTTCATCATCGCGAGCAATGACGTCCATTGACGGCTCAACGCGGCATTCAGCAACGCGGTGTATTGGCGCAAATCGTCACGCACCCGATCGAGCCCGGCGAGCCGCGGATAACGCTGCGCGTAATCGTCGAGCACGGGTGGCAGCACGTCGGGTTTGTCGCGCGCGAGTTCGGTATGGATCAGGCCATTGAGCCGGTCGATCGCGGCGACGTACACCGAATCGTCGCTTTCGAGCTTGCGCAGATGACTGAGCGTATGCGCGTAGGGCTCCGTGAAGATGGGCACGTAGCTCGCAATACGGTCGAGCGCGCGCTGATGACTCGTCGCGTCGTCGTCCCAGCGGTGCAGCAGATCGTTGATTGTGGTTTCGTCCGCATACATGCGGATCGGGGCGTCGACGCCGCCGCGCGCCGCGACAAAGCGCTCGAGATCGCCGACCCATTGCAATTCGCCGACCAGCGACGCGGCATCGGCGTTATTCGCGCTCAATGCCTTCATGTCCTTCAGCAGCGCGTCGGCCCGGTCAAACTGCGTTTTTTGCAAGGCGTCGAGCCAGCCCGGCATTTTCGCTTTCAACAACGCCTCGCTCGCCAGCGCGCTGATTTTCGTGTCCGCCGGATGCGTGGCCAGGTAACTGCGCGCCACCGTGACGGCGCCCGAGTAATCGCCGCTCGCGAGCAGGTTCTTCAACTCCCGTTCCGACGAACCGTGCAAATAGAGGCCCACGCCAAGCGCGACCACGATGGCGACAGCCGCGCCGCCCCACGCCGCGGCGCGCCGCACATTGGTGCGCTCGCCGTCCGCGAACGCCTTGTGCAGTTCGCCTGCGACCATCTTCCAGCGGCGCGGCTTGCCCCTTGCGGCGCCCTTGCTGCTGCTTGCATCCATGCCGTTTTGATGGTTTGCGGCATGTGCGCTGGCCGCGCCTTTCGCCGTCTTCGCGCCATTTGCGGTCCCCACGCCATCGCGCTTCGTCCGCGCTGAGCCCGGCTGCGCCGCCTCATTCACTTCGTCTTCGCGTTGCAGCGCCCGATCGACGCAAAAGATATCGAGGAACGAATGCGCCGCGCCGACGAAGGTTGTCTTGTCGGCGTCTGCGGCGCTGTCGGCGGAGGGACGGAGAGAAAGCTGGGTCACGGTGGGCTCGACGTCGGACGATTTCTGTAGCGACACCCTGTAGACGAAGTGGTCGCCGCCAAATGCAACGACGTCGCCCTCCACGAGCGGCAGCGCCGATTCGTCGAGCCGCTTGCCATTCACGAACGTGCCGTTCGTGCTGCCCAGATCCTCTACATAGAGCTCGCCGCCCTTCAGAAACAGATGCGCATGGCGCCGCGAGATGTAATTGACCTGATGCGGATAACGGTCTTTATAGCGCGAGAAAACCTCGTCCGTTTTGCTGACGAGAAACGGAAAAGCCAGCACGTCGACCGGTTGCAGACCGAGGTCTTCGCGCTGCGGCACCAGCAACAGATTCGTGACAGGAGAAGCGCTTCCACTCGCGACGATACGCGCGCGCGGCTCCACCCCGACGCGATAGCACAGCTCACCGCCGAAGCAGAGTTCATCGCCCGCGCGCACTCGCGCGGGAGTTTGCCGCACCGCAATGCCGTTGACGGTCGTGCCGTTCTTGCTGTCGAGATCGGCAACGTAAATCGCGCCGTGCTCGATGAAAACCCGCGCATGCCGACGCGAAAGACCGGCGGTCCATTGAGCGGGATAGTCGTTGAAGGGTGCTTCGCTGCGGCCGATGGCGAACAGGTTGTCGACGATGCGAATGGCGTCGAGCGTGGGGCGCTGCGCGCACGCAACCGGCGACAACACGACGTCGAAGGCAGCCTCTACTGTCGCGCGCATTTCAGCAATCGGAGCTTCGCCGGCGGCCATTTTATCTGGATCACTAAGCGCTTACCCGTCGCGGCGAGAACGCGGGGTGAACGGGACGAAGAACAACGGCGCAACGATGTTGTCGTGAAGAGCCACGTGAACGCTGACCCCTAAAGGATTGTAAGTCACGCATGGCGAGTGTCAATTTGGATATCGTTGGTTGAGAAGACAGCGGGTAAGCGCTCAGGAGACGAAATACCCGCGCGGTAAGCCAACTCGTGGATTAGCTCAATGCTTCGTTACTTCTCTTTGACCTGTGCCTGCACGTCGATACTCGGCCAGCCGCCGCCGAGCGCTTTATATAGCGTTACCGTGTCGGACAGAATCAATTGGTGGTTTTCCAGCAGCGCCTGTTGCGCTTCCAGCAGGGTCCGCTCGTCTTCGAAAACTTCGAGTTGCGACACGACCCCAAGACGCAATTGCGACTGGAGCTGATCCGCGACGATTTGCAGCCGCGCCACCTGCTGCTGCAATTCCGCGTGCTGTGCCTTATGGGCGCTCAGATTGACGAGCGCGTTTTCCACTTCCTCGAATGCGCCCATCACGGCCACGCGATATTGCTGCTCGGCGACTTTCGATTGCGCCTCGGTCACCTTCACATGTGCGCGCACGCCCGGATCGAACAACGGAATGTTGATGCTCGGCATCAGACCGAACGTGAACGACTTCAGCAACTGGTTCAGCGCGTAACTTGCCGTGCCGCCCTGCGCGGTGAGGCCGATGCTCGGCAATTGCGCGAGCTTCGACTGCCCGACGAGGTCATAGGCCTCGAGCACCCTGAATTCGGCCGCCACCACGTCGGGCCGGCGCGAGAGTAACTGCGCGGGCAGACCATCGGGCACGCCCGGCAGTTGCACGCGCTCCTGCAAATGGCCCGGCGGCACCTGAAACTCGCCTGCCGGCACGCCGAGCAGCGTACAGAGCGCGTTGTCGGCAACCGCGCGCGAGCGGCGGATCTCATACAAATCATGGGTGAGCCGGTTGATCTCCGCCTGCTGGCGCAAGACCTGGGTTTGCGGCACGAGCCCGTTGCGCGCCTGGCCTTCGAAGATCGTCAGGATTTGCCGGTTCGTCGCGATCGTCTTTTGCTGCTGTTCGATCTGATCGTCGAATTGCAGGATCTGGAAATAGGTGCTGGCCACATTCGCGACGAGTTCGAGATACCCCGCGCGCCAATCCGCCTCGCTCGCATGGAATTCGGCCTTTTGCGCCTGCACGCCTTTTTCGACCTTGCCCCAGATGTCGATGTCCCAAGTCACCTGAAGCGCGAGGTTGTACGTCTTCGACAAAGGCTGGCCGGTCGACTTCGTGTAGTCGGCGCCAGCCCCGAGGTCCACCGTCGGCAATGCGGCCGCGCCTGTCTCGCTGATCTGCGTGTGTGCGACTTCGATACGCGCGGCGAGGACCCGGATATCGAAGTTGCCGTCGATCGCCTTGTCGATCAGCGTGTTCAGATACGGGTCCTGGAAGCCCTTCCACCAGTCGCGCTCGATCGTCTCCGCGGCCGACACCGGCGCGCCCTTGCGATCCGACCACGATGTCTTGGCCGGCGTGTCCGGGCGTTGATAAGCCGGCATGCTGACGTCGACGCACGCGCTCAACGTGGCCGCGCACAGCGTTGCGGCACAGACGCCGCGCAGCACGCGGGCGATGCCGCGCGGCGCCCTGGTTGCAGCAGAAACCCGCTGGAGGTCCGGCGAATCACACGACAAATCGAGCGATGATTCCGGCAGTGCTGACACGTTGGTCTCCAATTGCATCCGCCTGTTTCGCGCGATATGCCCGGTTTCAGGCCGAGCGGCTTCCGCGCGGCTTCAACAATGAAGCGGCGGAAATGTCGATGCGGGGAGCGGCGGCGGATACGCGAAGGATGCGTGGAAAGGACGATTGGATGAGCGTTTTTTTTGAGCGACTCGCCTGGTGCGGGTCATGTACGCGCGGCCGCTCGGGCCGCGCGTGCGCCGCGCCGCTCAGCCCACGTACGAGTTGTTATACGAGGTCACGTGCGGTTCGATGTTAGTCGTCGTACCCGAGACAAACGCCGAGTTGTTGCCGTTCGCACTCTGGATGTTCATCTCCGTGTTGATCATCTGCGTCGTGGAGACGTTCTTGGTGGAGCTCGGCGCATACACGGGCGCGTAGCTGAAGTACGACGGCGGGAAACAGTAGTAGCCGTTGCCGCCGCGCACGGCGCTCATCGCCTTGCTATCGAGCTGTTCGGTGTTGGACAGATCCTTGATCATCAGCGTGTTCATGAAAAATCTCCTGGAAAGGGAAAGCGCATCGATATGCGTCGGGGTTCGAGCAACTCGTCTGCTCGGGCGCTACTGACGCATGGGTCATGCCAGTAGCGCCTCGCTTTCCTCATGCACGTCCTGAACGCCTTATGGCAAGGGTCTGGAGGCCCTCACGAGCTGATCTGTCGCGAACCGGCCAGAGCAGGAGAATCTTGAATGGTGGATGGCAGCCAACAGCGCGCGCGACATTGTTGGCTGCATGGTGACAGTCAGCGTGCAATCACCGTGATCTTCTTCGAGTACACGGGCGGGTTGTGCGGCATATGCATGTCGTCGCCCATCAACAATTGCAACGTATGCTTGCCCGGCGGCAATTCAATCATCGTTTCCGTTTGGCCCGCGCCGAAATGCAGATGATTGCGATCGGATGGAATCTCCTGATCCATCGGCGGCAGGTCGGTATCGATCAGAAGATGATGGTGGCCGGTGTTCGGGTACTTCACACCTTTCGGCGCTACCCCCATGAAACGCAGGCCGAACCATACCCGAAAGGGCTTATTGGCGGGCACCACCTGGCCATCGTTCGGATAGCCGATATAGGCGTACGCGCCGTGCGGCGACGGCGTCGCGTCGGCCCACGCGCCTTGCGGCGCGGCCCATGCCGTCAGTGCCGCCGCGACGAACGCGGCGGCCGCAATGATCTTGTTCATGAGGACTCTCCGTTCCGGCTTGACCAGTTCGAACGAACGGATCGCGCTAGTCTTTTAGCACGGTGATCGTGATCTTCTTCGAATACACGGGTGGTACGTGCGGCACGTGATTGTGGTCGCCGAGTATCAGTTGCAGCGTGTGCTTGCCGGGCGGCAACTCGATGCGCGCGTCGGTTTCGCCCGCGCCGAAATGCAGGTGCTGGCGATCCGATGGAATCTCCTGATCGAGCGCAGGCAGATCCGTGTCGATCAGTAGATGATGGTGGCCGGTATTCGGCATTGCGACGCCCTTCGGACACATGCCCATATTGCGCAGCCCCATGCGCACCCACAGCTTGCCGCCGTGAATCACCGCGCCATCCGACGGCCAGATGATGTACTCCTCGGCGCCGGGCGGTGACGGCGTCTGCTCGGCGCGCGCGATGCCGCCAGATCCTATGCCGATGCATACCGCGACGAGCGCCGCGCACGCCGCCGCGCGCAATCCGCCGCGCTGCGCTTGCGCCGGATGACGTCTGCCGAAAAGAGAGGGAACACGGGTTCTTCGCATAGCGCACTCTCCTGAACAGGAGCCATGGCTGGGCCCGGCTATCGATGGCCTTCCGGGTGTTCGAGCGGCATGTCGAGGTGGAATTCAGCAGACCGCCACCTAGGTAAAACGACCATGTGACGAGACTTTGTGAATCAGCTTAGGTCGTAACTTGCTAAAAAGAAACGCAATGCTCGTTAACCGTATGACGCGCTAAGGACTCCCGGACAGTTGTGACGCAAAGCGCGTGCTATCGTTAATGAAAAGCACAGGCACCGCGGTGCACGGATGCCTGAATTCTGTCCGGTACAAACAGGATATAAAGATGTGGCGACGATTCCTGCTGGTGTGCATGGTTGGGGCAATCCAGGCGCAGTGGGACAGTGCGGGTGCCGCGATACCAAGTGAAAGTGTCGAGCCGCGCGCGGCCTGGGTGGCGAGCAATCTGGGGCCGGCGGCGCACACGGCGTTGCTCGTGTCACCCTTTGCTTCCTCGCGCGACGGCACGCATTCCCGGCGTGTGGCGCTCGTGATCGGAAATGGCGAGTACGGCAATGCCGTGAACCCGCTCCGTTCTAACGCGCCGCGCGACGCCGAATCGATCAGCGAGGCGCTGCGTGCGCGTGGTTTCGAAGTCATCGCGCGCACGAATGCTACACCGCCGCAAATGCGCGAGGCCATCGACGAATTTCAACGACGGTTGCAAACAGGCGATATCGGACTGTTCTATTTCGCCGGACACGGTATGCAAATCGGCCGGCAAACCCTGCTTCTGCCGGCGGGACCCGATGCGCGAGCCGATAGCCGCGCGCCGGCGTCGCTACTCGAGAGCGGCGTCGATCTGCAGACCCTATTGCATGCGATGCAATCCGCTCGCGCGGGCCGCCTGAATCTCCTGATTCTCGATACGTGCCTCGAGAATCCATTCACGCCCGCCGCGGTCGCGATCGCCAGGGCGGAAATTTCTGCCAACACCGTGATTGCCAATGCAACCGCACCAGGCAGTTTCGCGGCGGACGGTCCGCGCCATGGCGTCTATACCGGCGCTTTGCTGCAGGCACTGCACGATGCCGGCACATCGTCTCAACCGCTCGACGTGTTGTTTCGGCACGTCGCCGCTGAAGTACGCGCCGCCACGAGCGGAATGCAGCAACCGTGGCTCTCTGTTGCAGCTCCTTCTATTTCCGCAAACGAAACCGCAAGTGAGTCGTTCAATACGTCAGACGATCCCGCCATCACGCTGCGCAGCCGCGGCATCATGCCGAAAGAAAGCGGCGAACAATACGAAATCACCTTCTGGGAGTCGATCAAGGACAGCAACTACCCAGCGGATTACGAGGCGTATCTGAAGGCCTATCCGAATGGCCGTTTCGCGCCACTCGCGCATGCGCGTATCGATCGATTGCGCGCGGCTGCATCGAGTCCCGCGGTGAGTACCACGCCGGCTGCGCCGCCAGCCGCACCCGCGGCGCAGAGCAGTCACCCCGCGCAACCTGCACAGGTCCCGCGTCCTGCGACGCAAGCCAGCGCGGCCACCCCGGCGCCAGCGCGCCCCGCTGCCGCGTCATCCCCATCGGCACCCGCCACAGCCGCCGCCGCGCCACTCGCGCAAAAAGCGGTCGCCCATCCGCCCTCGGCCGGTGAGATCCGCGATTGCGCGGCCTGCCCTATCATGGTCCCGGTGCCGGTGGGCTCGTTCGCGATGGGCAGCAATACCGACGATCCCTCGGAAAAGCCCGTGCATCGCGTGAGCATCGGCGCGCCATTCGCGATCGGCAAATTCCCAGTGACGGTCGAGCAATGGAATGCATGCGTCGCCGCCAACGCGTGTCAGAAGCTGACACCGGAGAGCAATAGCAACATAGCCGCGCCCGCGCGCGATCTCAGCTGGGACGACGCGCAGCAGTACGTCAAATGGCTCAGCAAGGTGACCGGCAAGCCATACCGTCTGCCGACCGAAGCCGAATGGGAATACGCGGACCGCGCCGGCACCACGACCGCTTACTGGTGGGGCGAGCAGATGCGCAAGGGCAACGCCAATTGCAAGGACTGCGGCGACCCGTGGCACAAGGAAGGACCCGAAAGCGTCGGTACGTTCGCCGCGAATCCGCTCGGTTTGTACGATATGAACGGCGGCGTCTGGGAATGGACCGCCGACTGCTGGCACAACACCTATCAGGGCGCCCCTGTCGACGGCCACGTGTGGGACTCCCCAGGCTGCGAGACGCGCGTGATTCGCGGCGGTTCGTGGCGCGAAGGCGGCGACTACATGCTCAGCGCGACGCGCTTCAAATACAGCGCGAGCGTGCGTCAATCGCAGGACGGTTTTCGCGTCGTCAAGGATCTGCGCTAAGGGCGGTTTCACCCGAGAAGCGTATTTCGATCGGGTTCCTAATGGATCACGGCGGGATCACGGCGCGGCGGGTTTGGTCGTAATCGGCGCAAAGTCCACCAACAGACGATCCTGGCCATATTGACCGCCGATTTGCGTCAGCCGCGTCTCGAGCGCGCGCAGATAATCTGCGCGCGTTTCGCTTTCCGGACGCAGCTTGTCGAACAGCGCCACGGGTGTGATCACCAGCACCACCATCTCCGAGCCGAACGGCTTCGATACGGTCCAGTCGCCCGCACTGCTGCCGATCGTGTACGAACCGTTCGACTGCATCTGGTTGTCCGGCCAGAGGTGACTTGGCACCATGTGTACGACGTGGCCGTCGAGCTGGTAGTAGTCGACGGTCGCGAAGGAATCGAAGGGGGGCGCTTTCAGGTCGACCACCAGCGAGTCATGTTCGGTCAGCAAGCCGCTCGGCGGACGCATCTGCAGCGACGCAACGCGCCCGGCCTGCCAGTTGCGCACCAGGTACGGCGCGAGCGTCCTGGCGACGTCACATTTGTCATCGGCGAGGGGTCGCACGTCGAGCGAAACCGTATCGACGCCCGGCAGCGCCGCCAGCGTCTCCTTCAGATGCGCGGCACCGTAACGCTGCGACAGGAAACCGCGTACCGTCAATGCGTGATCCTGCACCGCCCCCGATAAAGCCGAACACGGCACCTGGGCAAGCGCGGGTGTGATCGCGGCAAGCGTCAACGCGGGCCTGGGCGCGGGTGCGGGTGGGGGCGCGACAGCAGACGCCCCACCCGCCCGATCGACCTGATCGCCCTGCGTTGCCTGCGCCTCGGTCTGCGCGGCCTGGTGCCGACTGGGTCCCGAGCGAAAGGCGAACACGCCCACCGTGACCGCGCACACGACGGCGAGAGTAGCGAGCCCGACCCACGCGAGCGTTCCGGACTTCTCCGCGCGCGCTTCATTGTCGAACTCGGCGATAAAGCGCACGACGCTCGGCATCCGGGTATCGCGATCGAACGACAACGCCGCACGCAACGCGCGCCACTGTCGCGCGTCGAGATTCGCCGGACGCTGCGGCTTGAAATCGGCATTGCGCGCCTGGGTGGCCGACAGGCGATCGAACGGATGATGTCCCGTCAGCAGCTCGTACGTGATGCAGCCCAGCGCGTAGATATCGTCGCGCGGGTCCGGCTCACGATGCTCGATCATTTCCGGGCTCGCATAGGCGGGCGTCAACGCGCCGAGACTGCCCGGATCGAACACCGTTGCGTCGCTCTCCTCTTCCGGCCGCTGGAATACGCGCGCGATGCCGAAGTCGATCACTTTCACTTCGGCATTCGTAGTCAGAAACACGTTCGCGGGCTTGAAATCGCAATGGACGAAGCCGCGCTCATGCGCGTACGCGAGCGCCGCGCACATGCCGCGCACGATCGGCAACGCGGCACGCACCGGCATGCCCTGATAACCGGGTGTGCGCAGCAGCTGGCTCAGCGGTTTGCCGCTCAGGTACTCCATCGTCAGATAGACGATCGGACCGTCGCGGTCGAAGTCGTACACGGTGATGATGTTGCGATGCGCGAGTACCTGCGCCTTGCGCGCTTCGCGCTGCAACGCAACCAGCGAATTCGGATTGCCGCGGAACTGGACGTTCAGCACCTTGATCGCGAGATAGGGCTTTCGATCCGATGCTTCGAGCTTGCGCAGATCGAGCGCCTTGTACACGGTGCCCATGCCGCCCACGCCGAGGCACTCTTCGAGCACGAAGCGATTATTCAGCGTATCGCCGATGCCTTTGATGGTCTCCTGCGCGGCGCTTCCGGCAGCACTCGCGGCCCCCCCAGCGCCCGCACTGCCCGCGCTCGGCGAACGCAGCGACGGCAGCTCGACCGTGGTCTGTATGCCGGTTTCCTCGCCGCCCGCAGCGACGTTCGACAGGCGCAGCAGTTCGATGCGCCGCCGCACTTCCAGAAAGAGATCTTCGGGTAATGGCGTCTGACGATGCGCGTCGTACAGCATCTCCAGCAGCCGCGTCGGACCGAGTTGCTCGGTCGTCAACGCGCTGTCGAGCTGCGCGACGAACTCGTCACGCGACAGCTCGCCGCTCTGGAATTCGAGAATCACGCGCGCAAGGCTAGCCATTTGTGCGAAGCACCGCCGTTGCCGCTGGACCGTGTCGCATGCGACCGAAGCCACGCGGGTCGATAGAAAACCTGTCGTAACCGGTTACGTGTGCCGTTTCGATACTAGCTCCCGGTCCGCGCTTTCGCAAACCAGGCAAACCAGGCATATGTCGGGCGTCGCGCCGCATCCTCGCTCGCGCAATGTCGTGCGCGATCCAACACGGCGCGCCGCGATGTCGGATAGCCGCCACCGTTCGGAGCGCTGCAACGTGCGTGGAGCTACCCGGCACGGAGGCCGATCCAGACCGAAAACGCTGATGCGCCAAGGTTCCGTCTCTATCTTCAGGACAGTTGACTAACACTGGCACAGCCTGTGCATTAGTGATGTCCGAGCAAACCAATTGCTCGAAACCACTCGCAACACTGCGAACACTTCTTTCTGGAGACTCACCATGAAAACGCTGATGATCAAAGACCTGCCCGTCACCGAGCAACTCGACAGCAAAGCCATGCGCGCCGTACGCGGTGGCTATGGGCCGAGCTACTACAGCTACAGCTCGGTCTATGCGCCGACCAAGATCAAGAACGTCGACACGACGCAACTGATCTCTAACGATCTGAACTTCCAGAACGCCAACGGCAACAACGTTGCGTTCTCCGACTGCATCACGTCGACGTTCACTCCGTATATCAACTCGAGCAACACCAACCACGCGTAATGCATGGCGCGGCGAGGCGCCCGCTGCCGCGGGCCGCTCCGCCGCGCGCCATTCATGTCCGCTTTCCTTACGTCTTAGGAGAAACGCCATGTCATCCCTCATGATTCGCGATCTGTCCGGCACGCGCGAACTCGACCGCCGGGCCATGTCCGGGATCGCCGGCGGCCACGTGCCCGTGCCCCCGGGCGGTCTCGGCAGCCTTGCCGGCGTCGCCAATGTCAACGTCACAGTCAATCAGAATCTGGTTCAGCAGCAAAACGTCGAAGTCGCAGCGCTCAACAACGTCGGCGTGATCGGCGCGGGCTTCGTGCCGCTGAAGCTGAACGTCGACCCCACGCTGTGGGGCGCCAATTTCTCCGCCGTGTAAGCCGGGGCAGCAGCGGGGGAACGGGGTTTCCTTCTCTGCCTCGGCAACACCGCGGCCATGCGCACCGCGATCGGATTTCCTATACTGATAGTGCGTTGAGACCTCAGTACAACGAACAACACACCGAATACATTCCAAGCGCGGCGGCCGGAATCCGAACGGGTCCGGCCGCCTGAGCGTTTTTCTGGAGCCGTCATGGCCAAGCTCATCATCAAGGATCTGACCGAGAGCGTCCAACTGGACCGCGAGGCGATGGCCGCGATCGTCGGCG
>ABYL01000104.1 GCA_000173575.1 Burkholderia sp. H160
GCCCGCCGCGGGCGCGGCGGCTTCTATCGCGGCCTCGCCGAACACCGCCACCATAGCGTCGAGCCGGGCCTGGTTGGCGACCCAGCGCTCCCCGCTTTGACCATTCCAGTCGGCCACCTGATAGGTATTTTGCTGTGCCATGTCATCTCCTTGTTCCGATCCGTTCTTAACTAGCTACCCTTTGTTCGAGGCAAGAGGGAGCCGAACCGATGCCAACGTGCGTATCGTCTCGAACAAACCCGCCTCCGCCTGCGATAAGGCGCAAGACCTGCGTGTGATCGTCTCAGGCGTCGAGATCGGTGCCGCCTGGCGCCGGACCTCGAAAGACGACCGCTCCTGCCATTCCCGTCAAACTCGACGATCCGTCCTTCACCGCGCCGATCTGCGCCAACCTGTTCGAAGGCGACGACGCAACGGGAGAAGGGAATCTATGCTCTCAAACCAGCATCGACTGCTGGGCGAAGATACCCGCCATCGCGCCCTGCGATGATGCCTGGGTGACCGAGGGCAAGAGAGGCGTGGCGAGGTCGCCGGCGGCGTAGATGCCGGACAAGCTGGTTTGGCGGCGCTCGTCGACCTTTAAGGCGATGCCGACGGGCGTATCCACCGTGGCGAGGCCCAGTGATTCATGCAGGCTTGCGGACGGCCTGTTGCGCGGATGGGCGAACAGGACGTCGACCGCGACATTGCGGCCGGTATCGAGATTGACGTTGGCGATATGGCCCATGTGATGGGCGATCTCGACGATCCGGCCATCGACGACAGGTATGTTGCGGCGCGCCAGATCGGCCTGGATATCGGGCGCAATGTCATGACCATCGGCGAAGACAGTCAACTTATCGGTCCAATCGTGGAACAGCCTGACAGATTGGTGCGACTGCGGGCCGGACCAAACGAGGCCCCAATGCCGGCCGGCGACTTCAAAGCCGTCGCAATAGGGGCAGGGCACGATGGACGTGCCCCAGCTTTCGGCAAAGCCCGGAACATCGGGCATCTGGTCGGTGACGCCATAGCTCAGGATCAGGCGGCGCGCCCTTAGGCTGTCGTTATCGTCAGTGACGACGCAGAAATCGTCGATGGCGCCAGACACGCTCTCGGCCCGGGCATTCACGAGCCTGATCGTTGGATAGCGCGCCAGCTGCTGCCGCGCCTCGGCCAGGATGTCCAGCGGCGGCTTGTGATCGTGGCCGAGCAAGCCATGCGAGTGGCCTGCAAAGCGGTTGCGCGGACGGCCGGTATCGAGAACCGTGACCTTGCGGCGGGCACGACCGAGCTGCAGGGCGGCGGCGAGGCCAGCAAAGCTGCCGCCGATGATGATGACGTCATCCATGGTGACGGGCTCCGGGTTAGGGATGGAGGGGCGCTGGGCGTGGTGTGCAATATCGCCCAGCGATACGCGCTCAAGACGGGCAGCGAGCAGGGCTTTGGCATCGACGAGAAAGTTGCCCATCACTGTGTTGACCGGCCGGACAATGCCGCATTCGATATCGCCGGGCGGCCCTGGGAAACCTGATTTGCACAACCGGTTGAAACTTGCCCTTGGCTTGCACATTTAAGATACTGCGTGGTATCGTAGTGCAAGAATTTGAATACTGTCAAGTACTGGAATTGTCGTGACCGAAAACAGCCAGGGGCGGCGCGGCCGGCCCGCCAACGAGGCGCTTCGCCAAACGATTGTCGACGCCGCCTGCGAACTCTTTGTGGAATTGGGTTTTCAAGCGACGACCATGGACAAGGTTGCCCAGCGGGCGAAGATATCCAAGCTAAGCATCTATCGGCACTTCGAGAACAAGGAGGCGCTGTTCAGCGCGGCCATGGCGGCCCACTGCCATCAGTTTGCCCCACAGGCCCTTTCTGAAGGCGTCGACGGTTCGGCCGAAGATCAGCTCATGGCGGTGGGATCATCCCTGCTTCGCACGCTGTTGAGCCCGGACGTCCGCAGTGTCGAAGCCATGGTCTTGGCCGACAAGACGAATCAAAAGTCGTTAAGCAAGCTCCATTACGAAGCCGGGCCCGCCTATGTCATCGCCCAAATCGAGGCCCTGTTGCGTCAGTTGCACGCGAAGGCGATTCTGAACGTGCCCGATCCTCTCCGGTCCGCCCGCTTGTTTGCCGCGCTTTTCAAAGGATCCGATCTCCTGCTCATCGCACGCTTCGATGAGGCGAGAGCAGAGGACGACAACGAAATCGAATCCTATTGCCGGTCGGCCGTCGCCATGTTCATCGCCGCGCACGGTGGCATCTAAAGGTGCGCTATCGCGGCTTGATGAAGAACACAGCAATTGCATACGCTGTTCGCCCTGAGCAACCTATGGATGATGCGTGGACGACTGATGCGCGAGGCCGCTGCATGAGCGCAAGGGCTGCCCGCGCGGGCAGGCAACCGGCGCCTTCCTTATGCCGAACGTCGCGCTGCATTCGAGCCAGGTGCCGCACCGCTTCCACCGCATCGGCCCTATGTGGATGGCTCAGTGCGGCAAAACGAGTTCTGAACACATCCCTAACCTTGCGGGCGCTTCCTTTCGATCTGGTGAACGACAAGCTGATTGGTTATGGAGAAATCAAACTTACGTTCGATAGCAATTCGAGGGTCGAGCAAGACGTCATCCTTGCACGGCTTAAGCCGCCTCACGAACTCACGGGTCTAAGCGTCCGCAGAGGCCGATGACTTGTCCTCCTGGCGACGGCACGGAATGACCGTTCCACTCCGATACCTACCCTTAGGACAGAGACTGCTCGACCGGCTGCAACGGGTCGGTTTCGCGCATTCGCCGACTGGACGGCGGCGGCCAGGAGCCAGCGTTCGCCAGCGGGTAGGACCCGGCCAACTACGGTCGTTCCTCCGACGCGCAGATCGCCATTCAAGCGTCGGCTCCGCACTCGGCACCAGACCTTCGTGGTTGGGATCATCTCGACAACATGTCTGCCTTCATGGGAATTTTGTCTCGTGTTGCTGACCCCACCGTCGACGCTGTGAGCGACGCACGCTTATGCCACCATCCAGCACGTGCGTCGCAAGATGGTTATTGCCGCGCCGCTATCCGCACGCGCTCGCCCGCCTTGGTTCGCGCCGACGCGATCGACATGCCCAGGCCGAGCAACGTCAGGCAGACGACGGGCACCAGCATCGGAGCGCTTGCGTTGCCCGCGACCTTTCCTATGTAAGGCATCAGGTTCTGCGCGAAGAAGCCTCCGAGATTGCCAATCGAATTGATCGCCGCGATGCTGGCTGCAGCGCGGGCGCCCGTGAAGTATCGCGGGGGCAGCGACCAGAAGCATGGATAGAGCAGGGGAATGCATGCGCCGCCCAGCACGAGCGCGGCAAATTGCAGCGGCAGACCCGGCAGCACGAGACTTAGCGCGAAGCCGATCACGCCGACGCCCGCAACCAACGCCATCGACCTGAGCACCACACCCTCGCGTTTCAGCTTCGCGGGCAGCCACAGCAGAAGCAGCGCGGAGAGCATCCACGGAATCATGTTGAGCAGGCCATTGAGCGACGAATGCGAGACGCCGCCGCTTTTCAGCAGCGTGGGCAACCAGTACGTCACGCCGTAGAGCGACGTGGACATCAGCATGTAGCCGCACGCGAACATCAGCACGCGTTTGTCGACGAGCGCCCGCCACGGATGCCCGGCGGCCGCTTGCGCCGGCGCCTCGCGCCGCAGCGCCGCGATCATCAGGGCTTTTTCTTCGTTCGACAGGAACGGGGCGCGTTCGACGGACTCGGGCAGAAAGCGCAACGCAACGAGTGCGACGAGGACAGCAGGTATCCCGGTTGCCACGAACACCCATTGCCAGCCGGCGAGACCCAGATTGCCGTCCAGCGACAACAGCAAGCCGCCCGCGAGTGAGCCGAGCATGTTGGCGAGCGCGCTGCCGAGCGTGAAGAAGCCGAGCATGCGTGTGCGATGACTCTGCGGAAACCAGAGCGTCAAATAGAAGATCACGCCCGGATAGAAGCCAGCTTCGGCGACGCCCAGTGCGAACCGGAACACATAGAAGAGTCCCGTTGAATGTGTGAATGCCATCGCCACGGTAATGGCGCCCCAGGTCGCCATGATGCGCGCGAGCCAAAGGCGAGCGCCGAAACGATGCAGCGCAAGCGTGCTCGGCACCTCGAACAGCAGGTAGCCGATAAAAAAGAGCGACGCGCCCAGACCATATGACGCTTCCGACATTCCCAGCGCATGCACCATCTGCAGCTTGGCAAAGCCAACGTTCTGCCGGTCGATAAAGGCGATCAGGAACATCACGATCAACAGCGGCATGAGCCGCCAGGCGACCTTTTTCACGACAGCCTGCTCGGCAATCATGGTTTGGCTCACAATCAATCTCCGTTCAAAAATTCATATATATGTTTAGGTGAATCTGTTTTTTCGACAATGGGTACAAACCCGCTGGAATGGTATTTCAAGGCCTACTCCGGGTTATCACTGATCTGCTGTCGGCCTTGATCATGAAATCATATATATGAATTCAACGGAGACTACGATGCCTGCCGATGACCGGTTGCCCCGTTACCAGCGTTTGCGCGACGAAATGGTCGCTCTGATCGCGGCTCGCCATTGGCGGCCGGGTGAAGCGATCCCTACCGAGCAGGCGCTCGCCAAAAGCTACGACGTGGCAGTCGGGACGGTCCGCAAGGCTGTCGATCTGCTCGTCGCGGAAGGCCTGCTGGAACGCTTTCAGGGCAGAGGGACGTTCGTGCGCCGCGCGAGCTTCGACAGCTCCCTGTTTCGTTTCTTCCGCTTCCAGACACGGCAAGGCGAACGACGCATTCCAGAGAGCCGCATCTTGCGACGCGAGGTCGTCGATGCGCCGTCGGCTGTCGCCGCGATCTTGCAGATTTCGAGTAGTGCGCGCGTGATCCAGATGACTCGCCTGCGGCTGATCGACGGCGTGCCGATGCTCGCTGAAGAAATCTGGCTGCCCTACGTCCGTTTTGCGGCGTTTGCGCAGATGGACCTGAATGAAGTCGGTGACCTGCTGTACCCCGTGTACGAGGCGCAATGCAATCAGGTCGTGGCGTCCGCCACGGAAACACTGACCGTCGAAGCCATTGGCCCGTTGCATGCACGGCTGTTACGCATAGAGCCGGGTACGCCCGCCGTCGTCATCGAGCGTCTTGCATACGGCTACGACAGACAGCCGCTCGAATGGCGCCGCTCACGCGGGCCCGCCAGCGAATTCATCTATCAGGCCGAGATCCGCTAGCGATCGCGCGCCCTCACAAACAAGTTGTTCCCACGCAGGAACGACGACCCAGGAGACAGCAATGTTCAAGTGGTTCAGCCAGATTTCAGGCAATGAACGCCGGACGTTCTGGGCGTGCTTCGGCGGATGGGCGCTTGATTCGCTCGATGTGCAGATGTTCAGCCTCGTGATTCCGGCGATCATCGCCGAGTGGTCGATCAGCCGCACGCAAGCGGGGCTCGTCAGCGGCATCACGCTGGTGGCGTCGGCGCTGGGTGGCTGGATCGCGGGCATGATGTCGGACCGGCTGGGGCGCGTAAAGACGCTGCAATGGACCGTCGCGTGTTTTTCCGTGTTCACGTTCCTGTGCGCGTTCGCGCAGAACTATCCACAGTTCCTCGTGCTGAAGACGCTGCAGGGATTTGGCTTCGGCGGAGAATGGGCGGCGGGCGCCGTGCTGATGGCCGAGACGATTCGCAACGAGCATCGCGGCAAGGCGTTGGGCACCGTGCAGAGCGCATGGGCCGTCGGCTGGGGCGCGGCAGTGCTGCTCTATGCGTGGATGTTCTCGCTGCTGCCTGGGGATACCGCGTGGCGCGTGATGTTCGGGGTTGGCATCGTTCCGGCGCTTCTGATTCTGTACGTCCGACGCAGCGTGCAGGAGCCTGCCGCGCCGGCCCGCGCAACGCGCGATGCGCGAGCGCGTCAGCAACAGCAGACGCCTGGCCTTGTCGTCGGCATCTTTTCTCCGCAAGTGCTGCGCATGACGCTGATCGGCGCACTGCTCGGCGTTGGTGCGCATGGCGGCTACTACGCGCTGATGACCTGGCTGCCGACGTTTCTGAAAAGCGAGCGCCATCTGTCGGTCTTGAGTACGGGCGGCTACCTCGCCGTCGTGATCGTCGCGTTCTTTTGCGGATGCCTCGTGAGTGCGCAGCTGCTGGATCGCATCGGACGCCGCAAGACCATACTCACGTTTGCGATCTGCTGCGTGATAACGGTGATCGCCTATCTGTTTCTACCGCTCGGCAATACCGCGATGCTGTTCTTCGGTTTTCCGCTAGGCTTTTTTGCAGCGGGCATTCCGGCAAGCATGGGCGCGCTGTTCAACGAGCTGTATCCGCGCGGGATGCGTGGCACGGGCGTCGGGTTTTGCTACAACTTCGGTCGCGTCGTGTCGGCGGGATTTCCGGTGCTCGTCGGGCACATGTCCACGACCATGTCGCTTGGAACGGCGATCGGCATCGACGCGGGACTCGCGTACTCAATTGTCGTGCTGTCCGTGCTGATGCTGCCCGAGACACGCGGCCGCACGCTGGGCGAAGCCGCGCTCGAGCCCGAACACGCAGGCGCGCTTTCGCACGCGCAAAGGCATTGACGCGCGAGGCACTCGCCGTAACCGCGCAAGACTGGTGATGAAGGAACGTCCATGATGGAGAAGTCGGGGATAGCGGCGAGCCACCGGCAGGCTGTGTATCGTCCAGCCCACATTGCATCTGTCGATACTCATGCTCATGTATTCGAGCGCGGCCTGCCGCTCGCCCAAAAGCGTCGCTATGTGCCCGACTACGACGCCACGCTCGACGCATACTTTGGCCAACTGGACACGCACGGCGTATCGCACGGCGTACTTGTGCAGCCCAGCTTTCTCGGCACCGATTGCAGCTATATGCTCGATGCGTTGCGCCGCGCGCCGCAGCGGCTACGCGGTGTCGCGGTGATCGAGCGTGATTGTCGGATCGACACGCTGACGGAGATGGCGAATGTGGGCATTGCAGGGATCCGGCTGAACCTGATCGGACATGCCGATCAGCCGCTCGACAGATGGGTGAGCGCGCAAACGCTCGCCCTTGTCCGCGATCTGAAATGGCATGTCGAAGTGCATGCGGAAGCTGCGCGGCTGCAGGGCATCGTCGAGCCGCTTCTGGACGCTGGCATGAATGTCGTCGTCGATCACTTCGGCAGGCCCGACCCGGGTATCGGTGTAAAAGACGTAGGCTTTCGCCGTCTTCTTCAACTGGCTGACACGCAGCGTGTGTGGGTGAAGATATCGGCAGCGTACCGGAATCGACGGCAGCTTCGCCCCGATGACCATGATGCGCATGAGGCATTTCATTTTCTGAAAGCGGCCTTTGGTGTGCATCGCCTCATGTGGGGCAGCGACTGGCCGCATACGCAGTTTGAAGCGGACGAGGATTTTGCTCACGCGCTCGAATTTCTGCGCGCGCTGCTCCCGGTTGAAGAAGAGCGCAGGGTTGTCCTGGCAGACACGCCTGCAAGACTTTACATGTTCGACATTGCGTGATTCACATGGCGCATTGCAAGGGCAGGACTGGCTAAACGGGTTGCCGAGCCGCACAGCGGCGGCAAGGTCTCAGTGCGGCCATCTGGAGACATTCGCCCATCCCGCCGCGCGGACGTTCAGACGTCGACTGCGCTCAGTAAGCGGTCACTCGCCGCGAGCGGATCATGATCAAGTGCAAACGGCCGCGGCGGCGGCGGCCCGATCTTGCACAAACGGGGGGGCGTCTACAAGGGGGCTTCGCCCACTTGCGGCCGTCCTCTCATTCGTTGAGCGGCAGTTTTTGGCTTGGTCAACCGACAATGACCTAGCTGCGCTTCGGGTCGCCATGACCGGTCCTTCGTCCGCATAGCAGCGCCGCTTGTAGGCCATTCATCGGACAATCTATGGCGTCTAGCGCTTCTGGGTCGCGTAGGCGCTGGCACCCAGAAAATGCAACGACACGTGCGGCTCGTCTCCGACTACCCGACTGTCGTGTCCAGGCGGGCCGGCTGGGACGTAAAACAGGTCGCCCGCTCTCATTTCGATCACTTCGAGGCCCTCGATCGCGGCCGTGGCGTGTCCCGAAACGACCAATCCCACATGTTCGATGTCGCAGAGGTTTCTTCCAACGTTTGGACCAACATGTTGCGACCATTTCCAACCCGGTAAGTAGGTCGCACGGCCAATCGTCATTCCACCGAGGTGGACTATTTCGAACTTGCCTTTTTCGAACGTCCGAACTTCGTCGGGTTTCTCGAATCGTTTCAAAATCACGTCAAGCATTGACTGCTCCCGATCGTCCGCTCCGGGCGTCTGAGTAGTTGCACCGCCGCAGTCGCCAATAGGGCAGCGATCACCAAGAAGAATAGAAACGGCGGCACGTAAAAGTAGTGAATTGAGAGATAAGCACCCACCGCACTCGCGGCAGAGAAAATGCCAGAAATTGTTCCCACGCCACGTGCGTCAAAGTAAATCAGACGGGCTAGGAGCCAGAGGGTGATGGCCAAGGTGAACAGAAGAACGCCCACTAAAAGGCCCCATCCGAAGTAGAGATTCCAGTACGTCGAGGGTTCTCCGATGAACTCAAATGGGATGCTTCTCATTTGGTCTACAAGATTCACTTGGCGGGCGACATGCGATGATGTCCATGGATATGCCGACATATGGCCAATCATTAATCCGCCAAAGAGGACGGCGCTCAAGCGGATCAACGCAACTGGCACGCCCCAGCGCTTACAAGTCAGCGCGGTTTCCGAGGTTACTCCGTCATTCATTTGTCTCTCGCTCCTCATGTCGCTTTACAATCCTGCCTGGAGACGCACCCGTGCTCGACCGTAGTCTCACCGGGCGCGCTTTGCACTCTTGCCTGAATGTGACATTGAAGCTGCGGGCACGCCACACACGGCAGCCTGCAATCGCACGGACTACTGAGTTACTGCTTGGTTGGAGCGCTTCCCAGTAGCAAACGTAACGGCATCAGCGGGCCGACAGGAATGTACTCGTGATCCAGCATGTTTTCGTTAGCAGGCGGCAAGGACTCCAGAATGGACGTCGCCTCATCCAAGTCTCTAGCGTTTAACAGGAAAACAGCTCCCCTGCCGTCTTCTCGCGCGTACCATTCGCGGATTTTTCCCTCAAGGTAGAGTTGGACCGTCGCCCGTATCTCGGCCGGCATGATGGCCATGATTCGCTCGCGGGTTACGCCGGGCTTTGCTGTTAGCAGTGCAAAGACCCCTGTCGTCGAGGTGGCAGTTTTAGGTTGAGCATGAGCGTGGGATTGGTCGGTCATGGCGAAACTCCTGTCAGGATTGTCGTGAGAGTGAGGTTTATCTGATCCACGCAGCCGTCGAGGGAGACGACGGCTCAGCAGCGAACGCTCGAAGCTCGGTTTCCGTAGCGGCATGCTCGCGTTGCCACACCACGGACTCGCCGGAATAATGGGGCGCCGCCGGCGCCGCCATGTGCAATCCGCGCAAGTAGCGGCGGATGTTGGGCACGCGGGCGAACGGGAGCCACATGAAGCTCGCGAGCTCCCGCAGTGTGCGCGAGGCGCTGCGGCGATTCTCAGGCAACGCCGCAAGTCGACGAGCAACGGCTTCGAACGACTCCGCCGGCCGCCCCGTGACACGCGCGACATCGTCGGTCGGTGCGCCGATTGCGAAAGCGCCACGCCGATGCTCCTCGACGTAATGTTCCATGGAGCCCAGGAGCGCCAGGGGTTCTCCATAGAGATACGCGGCTTTCACGAACAGCCACAGCGGCGTCGGCACGAGCCGCACGGTGCGGCTGAAGACACGTGACAAGACGCCGGCCATATCCTCGCCAGAGAGCAGCGCGGGCCCCGTGGGTCGATACGTGCGTCCCGAATGCCGCTCCGGATTCATCAGCGCGGCGGCCGCGACGCGACTGATGTCATCGACCGAAGGCGGCGCGCTTAGGCTGTCACCGTACATCCAGGGCATCACGCCGAGGTGCGCGGCCATTCCGATGGTGGCGAGGTAGGGCGAGTCGGCGAAGAAGCCAGGATTCACGATCGTCAGTGCGACATCGGGCAGCATCGCGAAGAGGTGGTCCGCAAGCCAGTGATGACGCGTCAGGAACGCGGGATGTCCCGGAGTTGCGAGCCACTGGCTGAGGCTGACGATCGCTTCGAGCCGGGCTTCCCGCGCAGCTGTCGCGAACACCGCGGCGCCCGTCAGCATCGCGGGGTCGTACGGCGGCAGCCAGTACGCACGCTGCACGCCGCGCATCGCCGCCGATACGCGCTCGATGTCGGTGATCTCCGCCACAGCGACATCGACGTCTTTGGCCCGCAGCGCGGCGGCGCGCGCGTCCTCGCGCCGAACCATAGCGCGCACCGGATAGCCTGCCTCGAGCAGCTCCGAGACTACGGCGCCGCCGGTTCTTCCGGTCGCGCCGGTAACGAGGATCCTGGGACGACTCATGACATTCCTCCTGCGTGCGATGGAACGTAGCGTACGCCGCTGTCCTTGTTCGATAAACCACCTTAACCTGTACGCACTGTGAAGCGGAGCTACACAGTCCAGCGCGGAGCACTCGACGGCGTCGAAGCATTCCTGCGCGTTGCCGAGCGGCGCGGTTTTCGTGCGGCGGCGGTGGATCTCGGCGTAACGCCTTCGGCCGTGAGCCAGGCCGTGCGGGCCTTGGAAGCGCGCATGGGCATCGCGCTCTTCACGCGTATGACGCGCAGCGTCGGCCTGACTGAGGCCGGTGAGCGTTTTCGGGAACGCGCACAGCCTGCGTTCCAGGAGGTCATCGCTGCGAGCAGCGCGGCGAGCGACCTTGGCGCGAAGCCGTCGGGCCTCCTGCGATTGGCCGTTCCGCGCGCCGTCGTTCCGGTCTTGCTGCGACCACTGCTGGCATCCTTTTGTGCTTCATGGTGGCGAATGAGCCAAACGATGTCGCTGATTGCACTCGCCACGCGCTTGACGGCAGGATGGATCGATTCCAGAGCCGGCTCCCATCAGCGACTGCATGATTGACTGTTGTCGTTGTCACGCCGCCGCTAACCATCACGGCAACTCGCCCTACGCTCGCGGAAAGAAAGTCGAAACGGATGCCATATCAACCGGCGTCTCATGCGCCGTCACGCTTAAGTCACGCGCCCATGTTTCCATCTATTTCGGTTTGTTACCGGCCGCCTCGGAAACGACGGTGCCCCGGCTTTCCCGACTGCATACCTGCCTCAGGAGATGAGCATGCGAAGCATTCACCCCCTTTACGCAACAAGCCGCATTTTCGGCCGCACCGCGCTAGTGTTCACCGCATTCTGCTTCGCGGCTGGTGCCGCCGACGCGCAGACCTCGGCGAAGCCGCTCGTCACTCCGGGTTTTAGCCTGGCCGTGTTCGCGACGGGTTCCGGCGGGCTGATGAGCGCACCTGACTCACTGGCCGTGCTTGATGATCACGTTTGGGTCGGCTATGCAAACAACGGCGCACCGGATGGCTCGAATGGCGCAATGAGCGTGATTGTCGAATACACGCTGGACGGCAGCGTCGTGAAAACGTATCAAGTCGCGGGACACAACGATGGCCTGAAGGTCAATCCGTACACGCGCGAGATCTGGGCGATGCAGAACGAGGATGCGAATCCGAACCTCGTCATCATCAATCCCGCGACCGGCCAGGCCTCCAAGCCGTATTCCTTCGCCAAAACGCTGCACGGTGGCGGCTATGACGACATCGTGTTCAAGGACGGCCAGGCCTACTTCAGTGCGTCCAATCCCACCCTTAACGCTAGTGGCAAGAATACGGGGCCCGCGATTGTTCGCGTTGTGCACCTTGACGCAAACAGCTACAGGATCGACGTCACGCCGGTTATGAGCGGCTCGCTCGACGCCAGCAACATTCCGTTTGGCACGGTGGCGACCCTCAACCTGACCGATCCGGATTCAATGACGCTAACGCCGTCGGGCGATGTACTGCTCGATGATCAAGGAGATGGCCAGCTTGTCCTGTTGCGCACGTCGGGCGATGAACCGCGCGTGCAATATCTGCCACTTCTCGGCAACGTGCAGGTTGACGACACGGTATTCGCCACTGCGCGACGGGGCTACCTGCTAGTGTCCGATACGAAAGCCAACATGGTGTACAAGATCAGCGCTAATGTCTGGCAGCGTGACGCAGCTTTCTCCGCCTCGACGGGAGTGGCCGCTACGGGTAGCACGCCGGCAGTGCCGGCTTATGTTGGCCAACTCGATTTGCGGAGCGGAGCGCTTCTACCGCTGGTCACCAATATGGCCAAACCGCACGGCATGGTCTTTGTACCGACAGGCGACCAGCAATAACGGCCGCGCATTGATTGCCGGGTGACGTGATCGCCGTGTGCGGTTTCGCTGCGATCACGTTGGCCGGTACGTTGCCGTACCGGCGACGACGCAACTCTGGCGTGGCCGCCTTCGTCTGCTCCCGGTAGTCGATCGGCCTTTCACTATGGATGATTGAATGTCCCTTCAGGGTCGACAGTACGCATTAGTTGAACTCTGTAGCGGCCGTTCGTCGCTGCTACTCGGCGAACGACCGGTGACCAGCTGCAAGCAGGCATGCCACGGTCGACACACGAGCGTCGGCTCTGGCCGAACTACTGTCCTTAAGACGCCAACTGGAATGACCGCACCGCCCCAGTTGGCGGCCCTTGAAGGTGCGACCGTACTACTGGTTGGAGCGGATGGGTCCCCACCTGTCGATCGGAAACGCGCCAGATTAATGCCATCGGGCGTACATCTGTGTCGCCACGAGGCCATGCTCAGATATCGCCGCGCACTGTGGCTTTATGCGCCGCCGCGGGGACATCGCTCATTGGATCGTCTGCAAGGCAGCAGGATTACACGGACTCAGCATTGCTGCCCAGCATGGTTCGACGACATGCGGGAGCGCCGCAATGACACGCGTACTGGGTACGAATGTCGTCGGTGACCGCACCGTCGACTGACAGACCGTAGTCGATGAACAGCTCGTCGCCGGGCGCGATAGCGGCAAGCGCGTGAATGAACACGCGCTCGCCCGTCTCGATCGCTTCGCAGTTGGGGGCGCAGGCATGGTTGAGAAAGCGGGCGCTGTTGCCGCCACGGCTGCCATCGATCACCCGGCCATCGGACAGGCCAAACGCGAACGTATGGCCCGCCTCGGCTCGCTGACGGGCGGCGGCGCGCCGCCAGCTGGTCAATTCGCCCTTGTACTCGATGACCCGTTCGCCTGCGGCGATCGGCTGTAGCGCGAACAGTCCCATTCCATGTACGGGTGAACGTCGTGCGGTGATGCGTCGTAATCGCATGGTGCCGGTAGCCTTTGTGCGTCGGTCGTTGTGACTGAAGTGGTGGAGCGTTGCGAAGCATATCGCGACGCTTCCAGGCGTTCAATATTCTCGTCAGAATTGCAACTAACGGCCTATGCCCGGTTCGCCTCGGACTTCGGCTTCGCCGCAAACCAGCTGACAAAAGGACCGGGCAGGTTAGCCGTCGCTGCGTGATGCAGGTGGTCAGCACCTGGACAGCACGCAACGTTCCATCGAAGCGGCGTCACTTGCGCGCAGCGAACACGTCGCTCATCTGGCGTGCACGCTTCACCTCGTCGCCGTGCAGATAGTCGACGTTATCTTAATGCCATGGTTCGGCACAGCGTTTTTGAATTCGTTTCGCCGTTCACGCAAGGAAAGGGCGTTGTCACGTTAAAGCGTTCACGACGCATTAGCTGAGAGGAAGCGCATTTGCTCAGAAAGCGGACGGACCTTGGGTGATCTCAGTGCGCTGGCTTTCACGAAGAGATGCTTGACGTAAGCCAGTTCGGGAATCTTGGCTTTCGCTGCGGGATAGCTACGCACCTGATCGGTAACGATCTTGGGTGGCACCTCGGGACAAGCGGCGAGCAAGGGCTTGAAAAACCGCTTGGCTGCCGCCTTGTCGCGACGATTCTGCAGCAGGATATCGAGTTCCGCGCCGTGCTGGTCGACCGCTCGCCACAACAGAATCGGCTCGCCGCGCAGCGAAACAAACACTTCGTTGAAATGCCACGTGGCGCTGGGCTTACGGCGACTGGTCTTGGCCCAACGGGCGAAGCCCATGCCGAACTTGTTGCACCAGCGCCGGATTGTCTCGTAGTTGACAACGACGCCACGCTCGAACAGCAACTCTTCGATGTCGCGCAGACACAACTGAAACCTGAAGTACCAGCGCACCGCGCAGCTAATCACTGCCGGTGGGAAGCGGTGCCCGTGATAGAGAGACTTCGCATTCTCTTCCTCGCGCCATTGTAGGCGGTCGCCCCAGCAACAACGTGACAACGTGGGCGATAACCTATTTCTGCAACCACGTGTCGATCTGGACCACAACGTAGTCCGCTATGAGTTTTTGCAGGTGCGTCGTCGGATGATAAGCGTCGGCGAACATATAAATGTTGTCAGCATCAGAGGAGACATACGTCGAGCGCGAGCAGAAGAGCGCGCTGGTGTCATCGGCTTGAAATGCCGTGGGCAGGTTTGTCGGCGAACATGCTACGTTTGTGCCGATGCTGCCGTCGAAGCGAAAACCAAGTTTGCGATAGTTCTCTGATACTTCATCAATGAACTTGAACGCGTCGATCTGCAGCACGGCCGGCGATGAAGGGAGCGCGTCATCCAGCGCGGTGTTGAATACCTGCGCCAGACGCCGAAGCACTTTTGCGGAGCCCGGCAGTTGCTGCTCGAGCAGGTTCGCGATCGGCGCTTTGCTGATGTCCGGTACATTTTGGACAACGATATGTGTGGCGCCGTGTTGCTGCACGTCGTGCACCAATCCCGCAAATTGTTGCGCTGCCTGTCTTAGCGAAGGTAGCACTGCCTGCAAAGAGGCAGCCGGATCGCCGCCGTTCGCAACCATGCCCGCCCATGCGCTAAAGGCATCCTGAACGTCATTGGCCCCGCCTTGCATCAGTACGAGTTGCTGGGCAGTGAAGCGTGTATGCGATTGAAGATAGGCGGCCACTTGTGAGGTCAGCGGAGTCTGTAACTCGCCGGTGTCGCCCGTTGCATCGCCGGGGTTCGGCGGCGCGGCGACTCGGGCGCCCCCTTGGGCGTAGCCAAAACCTTCCGGATGAACGACGCTCGGTTGCCCGAAGCCGCCCGTCAACGCGGGCGTGAGGCTCGATCCATAATGTTCCGCGATAACCTGTACGGAGATAGCGCCCGGATTAGTGGTGTAGGTGCCGCCGCCGAATTGTCGCGCGTACGCATAGGTGCCAACGTCAGAAAGACTGTCCCCGAACGAGACGACCTGCATGTGGCTTGGTTGCGGCTCGGCAGAGTCGGCCGATGCGTTCGATGAATGGCACAAACCGACGACACTGCATGTCAGCGCAAGGAACACGAAACGACGGACAGTCTGCATGGGGCGCTCCGGGGAAGTGTGGTGCCCCGAAGAATAACCTTGTTGCGCGGTAAGCACTACCCCGTGCTTGATCGTTGAACGGGGAAAGTGTGGGCAGCAAACCTTTGCGGCGACAGTGCAGATTTCATAGGCCGTAGAGCAAACGGTTGGCATGGTCATTCACGCCGACGTCCGTCGTTCTTTGCCAATTGGAATGCGCGATCTTCCTTAGGCATCTACCCGCCTTAGCTGCGCCGCCATCGGGCGCCACCCGATGATTGCTGGCGAATCTAGATGCAGCGGATCAACGCACCTCGTCAGCACGGACTGACGTTCTGCTATAGCTGGACAGACCAAAATGGGTGCCCCGCAAACTTCCGCAATACTTCGCGCGACGTATCAGGGTCGCGCTCGTAGCGCTACCGCTCCGATATGTCGATAGCGATACTAGCCACCGCAGCCTGACCGTCGAACTCAACCGCGCTGCCGTGGACTTCCAGATCGATATCGCGTCCATCCTTATGGCGGCCTCGCGTCGTATATCGAATGCTGTAGCCGTGGAGCGGGCGCTTCGCTTCTCTACGCTGAATATCTTCCAGTGGGTCGTGTGGAACGAACTCTACTCGACTGACGCTGCAAGGCGGCGAACGGCAGTTCGCGGCCGAGCGAGACGGACGATCTGCCGTCGTCTGTTCGAACAAGGCCTCTACAGATGAAGTCTGCGGCGTACGTGTTCACCTCGTCGAGGTGGGCACCAGAAAAACAAACGCGCCGGACATTGCGTACCGGCGCGTTTCCTACAAGACACGTTAGGTGTGCCTGATCAGGACTGTTCAGTCCTGCGGGATGCTCGCTGGCCCTTACCGAAGCCACGCGAGCGGCTTACACAGCATTGGTCAGAGTCAGTATTCAGCGGCAGCCCTCCAAGGAGAATTTCAGCAGCCTGCGCTGCTAGTCACGTCTTCAGGGAGAAGACGCACCGGGCGGCTTCCCGAAGGTATTCCTAGCCGCTCAAGAACGACTGTAGAGCCTTTTCCCCGCGGGAGAAACCAGGCAGGTTGTCGCGCGGCACGTTGTCGTCATGCCGAACTTCGTGCCAGGTTCGAGTCCTCTGCACGCCGCGCGGCACGACACGAGCCGGTATTGCCCATTCTCCACGGAAATTCGCGAAGAACCCAACGGTGCAACTTACAATCAAGGCACGATCGGGGCTAACTACTTGCTATCCAAGCGAACTGACCTTTACACAGTCGCGGTTTACCAGCATGCATCGGGCACCGATTCGACCGGTGGGAAGGCGGCCGCAAACCTCAATGGCCTAACTGCCTCCACAACTCAGATCCAAATGCAAGTGGTTGTTGGCATCCGGCATCGCTTCTAGCAGAGCTTGAAGCAGGTTTCGGTTTTACGAGCTGGTCGCCGTGAAAATGTGTCTCGTACGCGATCGGCTGTTCAGGCAGCAATGGGATGAACAGCCAGTGCAAAGTGAACTGTCTAAGAATCCACAACGCATGCAATATGCTGATTCCTCGCGCTAACCGCTGAAATTTTCTGGGCGGGCAGGCGTAAGATCTTGTCAATGTCTCGCTGCTGCCGTAGCGCAGCGATCGAACGCTCCAGGTACGCCGTGTTCCACATCGTGATCGCGGCCACGACCAGGTTCAGGGCGCTGGCCCGGTAGCGCTGATTCTCATACGGACAATCCCGGATCTCGCCGAGGCGATGGAACAAGACTGCCCGGCCAGTCGCCTGCCTCGCCAGGCACGTACAGATTCTTGTCAGCCAGATCCGCGATACGCGGCGCGAACTCGAACCCGAGGAAATGACACGGCGCGAACACATGATCGGTGAAGCCGGCCGTGTCGGTATAGTGCTCCTCAATGCGCAGCTCCGACTCGTGATATAGCAATCCATCCAGTACATGCGTGGCATCGCGCACCGGCGAATTGATGACCTTCGTATGGATCGGCGCGTACTGATCGGAAAGTGCAGTTGACGTTGGGCGGTGTCGTGCCCGCCGACGCGCGAATTGTCCACAGTACCGGTGGATGCGCGCGCGGGCACGCAAGCCTACGTGGGCGCTCTGAGCAGCCGCGGAAATGCGTTGGCTGAGATGAGCGCTCGTCGTCGCCGAGGGTCACCGGTTTTCAATGCTTCAGGCAAGTGTCGGCGTTCTTCCATGTGCAGACGTCGAGTCCGGTGTGAATGACTGGAGGCACCGACTTCCCTTCCGCGAGGTCACGCATGACCATCGCGGCGCGGTAGCCCATTTCCTCGGGCCGCTGGCCGACGAGCACATTCACCTTGCGGTCCTTGAGCGCCTGCAGTTCGGGTCCTAGCGTATCCGCCGAGACGATCACGAATTTGCCGTTCTTGATCTTGTCCATGATCGGGGCGACGACCTGCGAATAGGCTTGCGGAGCAAAGAGTGGCCAGCCGCCCGCCAGCAGAAAGGCGTCGAGACCCGTGGGGTTGGCGGTCAGCGTGTCCTGCATCATCTGGTTCGCCTTGGCGGCGTCGTCGTTCACGTACAGCGGACAGCCACTGATCTCATGCCATCCGTTCTCGCCAGCGAGCTTCGTGATGCCCTTTTTCCCGGAGAGCACATCGCGTGCGCCCTGGGCCCGCTCATTGATGTTCTCCGCTGCCGGATTGCCCATCACGAGGCAGACGTTGCCGCCTTTCGGCATCAGCATCTTCAACTGCTCGCCAAGCTTGGCGCCCAGTTCGTAGTTGTCGGTGCCGACATAGCTCTTGCGCAGTGAGGCATCCTTCGGCAGCAGATCGGCATCCGCGGTGATGACCGGGACCGGTGCAGCGCGGCGGCGCAGCACCTCCGCCACGGCCGGCGCGTTCGCCGGCGAAATCGCCATGCTGGCGACGCCCTTGGTCAGCAGGTCGTCGATGATCTGAACCTGCGCGCTTTCGTCCGCGGCGGTCGCGGGGCCAGTGTAGTAACAGTTGTAGCCTTGCTTGTTGAGTTCCTTGTTCGCCCGTTCGCATCCTTGATGCATTAGGTCGAAGTACGGGTTGTCGAGACCCTTGACGACCAGCGCAAGGGTCTTGTCGGCCGCAAAGCCCGGGGACGCCAGCATCGCGAGTCCTCCAGCCGCAGCAAGACACATCCACAGTTTTTTCATTGCTTCCTCCTGTTCGGCGCCGGCTCTACGGTGCCCATGTCGGCCTACACAGTCTTCACAACGATCGAACTTCAGGCCCGAAATCGGAACGGGGCCTTGGCGCGGATCCTCACGGTCTTGTGAACCCATGCGTGCGGCAGCTCCGCGTCTCATCCGACCGCACCCGCTTCCCGCGGCACCGGCTGAGAAGCGGCCGGCGCGTCCAATGACATTTCAATCCCCTTGCCGCTCGCCACCGAGCCGGTTAAAGAGCACCGCGACGACAATGAAGCTGCCGACGACCGTGCCCTGCCAGAACGCGTCGACGCCGAGCAGGATCAGGCTGTTGCGGATGACTTCGATGAGTGCCGCGCCGACGATCGTGCCGAAGGCGCTGCCCACCCCGCCGATCAGATTGGTCCCGCCGACCACGGTGGCAGCGATCACGCGCAGTTCGTCGCCCGTGCCGAGGCCTGTCGTCACTGCGCCTAGCCAACCAACTTCGAGAATCGCCGCGACGCCCGCCATCAGGCCGCAGAGCACATAGACGGAACAGACGATGCGACGCACCGGCACGCCGGTGAGCGTCGCCGCATGACGGTTGCCGCCGATCGCGAATACGTAACGGCCCCAGCGCGTCCAGCCGAACGCGAACCAGAACAACAGCCCAAGGAGGATCAGGAACCACACCGGATTGGCGACGCCGAGCGTCGCGCCGCCGCCGAGCGCGAGGAGTTTGCTCCCGTCGGGGCCGAAATCGAAAATGGTCCGGCTACGGGAAATCACGAGTGCGAGGCTGCGGCCGACGCTCAGCATGGCGAGCGTCACGACGAAAGGTTGCATGCCGAGATAAGCAATAAGCACGCCGTTGACGAGGCCGACCAGCCCGGCGGTAAGTAGTCCCATGCCGATACCGGCCCAGATCGGGTAGCCCGCGTTCATGACGACCGAGAGCACGATACCGCTGATGCCGATGGTCGAGCCAACCGAAATGTCGATGCCGCCCGTGACGATCACCGCCATCATTCCCAGCGCCACGATGGCGACGAAGGCGAAGTTTCGCGTAACGTTGAAAAGATTCTCGGAGGTCGCGAAGGTCGAGGTCGCAATCGATAGGGCGATACAGGCGACGATCGTTGCCAGCACGACCCAGAACACCTGGCTTGCGAGCAGTCCCGACCAGCGAGTATGCGTCCTCGCGGACTGTGGATCATCGAGCAATGGCGGCATTGTGGGGGGCCTTCGCGACGCGTCGTTCAATGTGGTGGCTCCGATGTGAGGCAGTTTCAGGCAGCGGCGATGGCGCCGGTGATCAGACCGGTCACTTCTTCCGGGGAGGACTCTTCGGTCTTCTTATCCGCGACTTTGCGCCCGCGCCGCATGACAACCACCCGATGGGCAACGGCGAATACGTCAGGCATGCGGTGGCTGATGAGGATGACGGCGATACCGTGTTCGGACAGGCGTTTGATGAGATCAAGCACCTCGGCGACCTGGCGGACGCTGATCGCGGCGGTCGGCTCGTCCATGAGGACGAGCCTCGCTTCAGAGAGGCGCGTGCGGGCGATGGCCACCGCCTGCCGCTGTCCTCCCGACATTTGCCTGACGAGGTCGCGCGGGCGCGTCTCGGACTTCAGTGCCGTGAACAGATCACCCGCACGCCGAAACATGGTCGCGTGATCGAGCACGCGGATAGGCCCGAACCCGATCCGCAGTTCGCGGCCAAGGAAGACGTTGGCGGCTGCCGTCAGATTGTCGCAAAGCGCGAGATCCTGATAGACGACCTCGATGCCGCGCGCGCGGGCGTCGATCGGTTTGTTGAAATGCACGGGATTTCCATCGATGAGAATTTCACCGTGCGAAGGCGGAAAGTTGCCGGCGACGACCTTCACCAATGTCGATTTCCCGGCCCCGTTATCGCCCATGAGCCCGACCACCTGACCAGGCTCCAGACTGAGCGTCACGTCGATCAGGGCCTGAATGGCGCCGAAATGCCTGGAAACGCCTCTGAGCTCAAGAAGACTCATAGACTGTCGCGTTCGCTGGGGTGGAGGCGCCCATTGCATCGGCTGGGCAGCCAGTAGACATGCGAGGTAGGTAAATGTTTTTTAGTGCACGATGGGGCTTTTAGCAAGGCACTTTAGCCACCGGCCGAACGTGCAGCCAATCGGAAGGCGCGTGCATTGCGGCTCCGCGCGAAGCGGCGAGCGGTGGCCGCTGAGGGGCGTCGAGCCACTCGCGTCCATGGAAAATACATTCAGCGGACTTCGCGCCACAAGCGCCGCTACTCAGTTGCATGACGAGCAATGGGGACCGTTGCCTCGTCCAAGGTCGCCACTTTGCCGATCACGATAACTCGAAACGTCCTGCCAACTCCCGCGTGCCTGACCAAAACACGACTTTTTCAACACAATCTGAGCGAAAGCCGACACCCGATTGTCCGAAGTGCCCCTGCAGCCAAGGACCGCACATGGTCGGTTCTTGCTTGCTGGAGCATCAAGGCTGGACTGCGTCGCCGCCCAATATCTGCATCAACGACTTCAAGTTTCGCTGCCCCCGGTCCTCGTAATTGTTGTTCTCTACACCGACAAGTGTTACCGGCGACGGCAGAGGACCGTGAACGACCCGTTACTGCCAATTGCCAACTCTCGACCTATACGTCGCGTGTTGGGGTCAAACAGCCACCCGGTCTACTGGCGCTGGTGGCAAGTCGTCGAAGCTGCCAACTGCATATCATCGTTGGCCTGTCGGCCAAGATCTACATTGAGATTTGAATGATTCGCGCGTATGCGCAAATGGCGCAGCAACTCAACGCGCACCTCGGCACCGCGGAGTCGGCTGCCGCGATTGCCTGCTGCCCCCTCGGTCTTCACGCGCGCGACGTCACCGAGCTCCACGGCGATCGCAGCCCGCTACAGTGCGCGCATCTGACGATGTTCTGCGGGATATGGGCGATCGCGATCCCGGCATCGCATTCAGGGCCCGCGCAAGCATGGCCCGCGCAAGCATGGCCGGGGCGCCCGTCTGCCGGCCGGGCGATGGTGCTCAAAGTGAATCAGGTTGCGTTGTTGGAAACTCCAATTGGACCGTCAGGCCCCGCTGATCGGGGTCGTTCACGAGCGAGGTTCTCGCCGCCAGTGTGCCTAAGGGCTTGCACCACTTTACGTCGGTAGGAGGCCGATGTATTCGGTTGATTCAGCGCCCGTCATTCCAGGTGTAGCCATGAAGCGGTTTTGGGTTTGGCTGATGTTGATCGCACTGCTTGGCGGTTTGGTGGCTTGCGGTGGCGGTGGCGGCGACCACGAATCCCCTGCCGCCAGCAGGCCGCTTGGCGTTGCGGGCGACATGGAGGGGATCTGGAACGGCAATCTTCACTCGAACGTGACGGGTCGCGATACGGGCATGTTCGTGATCGTGACCGCGGGTGGCAGATTTGAGCTGATCACTGACGACTGCGCCCAGATCTCCGCAAGCATTACGGCAAGCGGCTCCATTTTCTCGGGCGCCGGCACGTCTTATACACAGACGAATTGTGATGGCGTCAACGTCGTCGTAACGCCACCGACGCCCGGCGCGGGCACCGTGCAATCTATCCAGGTCTCCGGTCAGTTTGACGGTAAAACGGGCACAGCAATCGCCAGCTACAGCACGGCGAATGACGGCGGAACGATCAGATTCATCAACTTTTATCCTGACTACTTTAACGACCCGGGCGTAATATTGCGCGCTGCGGGTTCGTACTCGATCAAACAGAGACTGACCGCACTCACCGTCGATGCGAGCGGAAACGTTGCTTTTCGGGATGCCACTGGGCAGATTTTCGCCGGCACATTGTTTGTGTTGGATCCGACTGTCGACATCTATGGCATGACGCTCCAGGTGGGGGGCCAATCGCTGACAGGTCTCGCCACCCTAGTCGACGACGGAGATGGTCCGAACAACGATTTCCTGTTTGTAGTCGCCAGCGGCGTGCTCGCATACAACTCAGAACTGAGACGCAACTGATTGGAGGCATCTGATCGGGTTCGAGCACGCCTGCAATTGAACAATCGAAAAGCATCGCTAACTCGTGACGGCAGGCCCATGCGCATCACCAATATCCGCGAACGCTCGATCCATGTTTCCCGCTATGAGGACCCGTCCATCCCTTCTGGCGGCCTGACGACGAGCCTGTTAGAAGTGACGACCGATGTGGTGCTTGCAGGCAAGCCAGTGGTGGGCTTCGGCTACGCCTCGATTGGCCGCTTTGCCCAGGGCGGCCTGATCCGTGAACGGTTTGCGCCCCGGCTGCTGAATGCGCCGGCAGACAGCCTTGCTGACGATGCCGGCGCCAATCTAGACCCGCTTCGCGCGTGGGTGGTGATGATGACAGGCGAGAAACCAGGCGGCCACGGCGAACGATGCGTCGCGGTCGGTGCGCTCGACATGGCGATCTGGGATGCTGCCGCGAAGATCGCCCAACTTCCGCTGTATCGCTTTCTGGCGGACAGGCTCGGGCGCGCTGTGGCCGATTTTCCAAGAGTGCGCGTGTACGCGGGTGGCGGATATCGCTATCCTCACGATGATCTTGCGCGGCTATCGGACGAAATTCGGCGGTTTGCCGACCTGAGCTATACCCATGCCAAGATCAAGATCGGCAGCGACAGACTGGACCAGGACCGGCGGCGCATTGAAGCCGCAGCGGCGCAATTGGCCGATGCAGGCCATCTGGCAGTCGATGCAATGAACACCTATGACGCCGACACAGGGCGCTCAGCCGCCGCCGCATTGGACGCATATGGCCTGTGGTGGTTCGAGGACATCTGTGACCCGCTGGATTTCGCCACGCAGGCGAGCATTGCCGCTATCTACGACAGTCCCATCGCGGCCGGCGAAGCACTGTTTTCGCAAGCGGAAGCCCGGCTGCTCGACCTGCATGGTGGCCTGCGCTGCGACCGCGACGTGCTCGTGTTCGACCCGGTCCATTGCTATGGCGTGCCAGGTTACTTGCGCATCGTCGATACCTTGAGCGCAAACGGCTGGCCGCGCCATGCGTTCTGGCCGCATGGCGGGCATCTGTTCTCGCTGCATCTGGTGGCGGCGCTGGGCCTGGGTGGCGCCGAGGTCAGCCCCTTTGCATTCCAGCCCTTCCGTGGTCTGGCCGACGGCGCGCGGGTCGAGGCGGGTATGGCCGGTGTTCCGGAGGTGCCAGGCATCGGGTTCGAGACGCACCGGGAAGCCTGGCAAGCCTTTCGGGAGGCCTTCCCGTCGCGCTAATCTCGAAGTGAAGTCCATCGGATGGACGCCTGCTGTCCATCTCCGTCAGGCAGGGGCGGGACAGTCTCCGTCGCTCGACAAGCTGCCATGGATTGCCGACAATCTGTTCAGGAACGATAGGTCGAGGGATTTGATGCTGACAGGTGGATGCTACTGCCGTGCCATCCGGTATGAGATTCATTCGACTCCGTTCGACACGACGCTTTGCCACTGCGCCACATGCCGGAAGGTATCGGCAGCGCCAGCGGTTGCCTGGTTCAGTGTAAGCAAGGACGGACTCCGTTGGGTACAAGGCGTACCAAAGACGTTTGAATCCAGCCCGGGGGTTCTTCGGGCGTTTTGCGGTGAATGCGGGACGCCATTGGCTTACGCAAACGCCGAATCGCCCGACGTGGTGGATGTTTCGACCTGCTCTCTCGATGAACCTGGCGAAGTTCCTCCAGCGACTCACACTTGGATCAAGTACCGCGTAACCTGGGATAGGACAGCGGACGGTCTGCCTGAATATCCCGAAGCCGGTTAGCCCTGCCGTTTGTTGGCATATTCCAATGTCGGAATGCTGACAAATCGATCGTCCACGATAACTCGTGAGATGCCGACCAAGTGAGGCAGTACGC
>ABYL01000103.1 GCA_000173575.1 Burkholderia sp. H160
AATCGGATTCGTCGCTTTGACCGCGGAGATCAAACGCGCACCTGGCCAAAATGAATATGTACTGGCACTGGCGTTCTGCATCGATGAAGCAGCCCCGATAACGCAGACCTCCCCCAACAACGCGCTGACCGCCATCTCCGATGGCGCTATCGTATCCTTTTGACGGACCCGCGGGCACTTACAGCCAGCTGCAGGCATTTAACCAGGGCTGGAAAGCAGCAGTTCCCGCGCCGTTCGTGCCGAAGCCAGGAACCACCGGCGATGGTGATTCGCTTTTTAATAAAAGTCGGAACATCCTGCTCTCACATGAAGACAAGAGGGCTGCGGGTGCGCTAGTGGCCTCGTTAAGCATTCCCTGGGGGCACACGATCACGGACCTGGCTTGCGGCTATCACATGGTTTGGCCGCGTGATATGTGCCAGAGCGCAATCGCGCTCCTTGCCGCGGGCGAAGAAGGTGCGCCGTTGCGAGGGCTCATGTTTCTGGCCTCTTCGCAGTCGGCGGATGGCAGCTTTCACCAGAAGTTCTTCATCGACGGAAAGCCGTGGCCAGGGGACTGCTCGCAGCTTGATGAATATTCGTTTCCTATCATCCTGGCCTATCACCTGAGCCAGGCCGGTTTGCTCAATCAGTTCACCCGACGGGGATGGTGCTGGCTGTCGCCAGGGCGCTGATCATAAATGGCCCGATGACCCAGCAGGAGCGATGGAAGGAACTGGAAGGTTATTCTCCATCGACTCTCGCATCGAACATAGCGGCGCTCAGGGCCGCGACGCTCCCAATTGCCGCTACGAAATACACACGCCACCCGCAAGCGAACCATCGGCACGGCTACGTCGAGGAAAGCGCGTAGAGGGTCTTTCGCGATGACTGCGCGTTTGCCGAAGTCGCCCGCAAAGCCGGGTTCCTCGTCAAAGAATGCGTGTACGGCGTTGACGTCCAATACACCCCCAACAGGTAAGACACGCGCCGCGACAAAGAATGCTGCCCGGTCGTATGCCTCCCAAAGTGCAGGTTCAACCCCGACGGGTAGGTCCGACTCACATCCCTTGTCGGCCCACTCATCGTTGCACCGTACGCGATCCGCGATAACTGCCGCGTACAAGCCGGCTGCGAGTCGTTCCGTATTGTCGCGTGGTTCCGGTTTGGGCTTACGGCCGAACAAGTTTCTAAGTGCTGCGAACCTGGTTGCTACCCTTTGGTAGGCGGCTTGGCGATTACGCGCCGTCGATTACGCGTCATGCTGCCGTGGCGATCCTCTCCGCTTCCGCTCGTTGCGCTGCAGCCTCTACTGCCCCCTTGACACGCGCGTGTTCGCGATTCATCAGCCACGCCAAGACGACGAGCGCAACTATTACCGCTGCCAGCATTCCCAAGACTTCCATTTCGTTCCCCTTCAGGCTGCGGCGCACTTTGCCACTGCCGCGACGTGCCCGCGTGTGAAAACAACTCCGATCTACAGCGCGACTGCTACGGCGATTGCGAACATGGCGGGTTCCCTAAAAGACACGGACTGTTCCGCTTCTAGCGTACGGCTTCGAAGTCGGCTTCGGCGGCGCTAAGGCCACGCTCCACTTCGCACTATGCGGCGTGCGCGGGCTCCGTGTTGGCGGTGAATGCCCACACAAGGGCGACGAGATAGCCGACCCCTGTCCAACCTGCAAAGAGGTTCAGCACGGTAATAGCGGCGGCGTTCTTGTGCTTTCGGTAGCGCGCAACGATTGCCGGGAGAAAGTAGACGACAAGCGCGATCAGCAGATAGACAAATCCGGTAGTGGCTTCCATGATGTTTCCTTACTGGCGCGGCCTAAGCCGCTTCTAGTGCATCTCGCGAACTTTGCGTACATTGAACACGCCATACAAGCCCATTGCGGCCTCCACTTCTTCCTTTGTGATATCCGCGTAGGGATGGATGGGCTTGTACGGTTCCGGCTTTTTTTCCGGCTTTACCTCGTAGTACGCAAGGTGTTCGAAGTGTTCAGCTTTCGGCTTTGCCGTTACCGCGGTCATGGTTGTCGCTCCTGCTCTTTCGTTTGCCTTTCATCCGTTTGGACTCTAACGGCGCAATTAAGCTTCCCGTGTGTGCTGCGGTCGGTTGTCGCACATTGTCTGCAGATCGAAGGCAAATGCTGGACCGCTCAAGCGAGCTTCGAACGAGGGCATTGTCACGTTGGCTCGTCGACGGCGCAAAGATCGCAGAGGAGGCGTGTTCGCTCAAGAGGCTGACGGATTTTGGGTGAGCCCGGTGAAACGATGCCATTCGGCGAAGCGCTCAGCGAGCTGTTTTCGGCAGAGCGAAGCACGCAGCAGATGTCGCTTGAGCGCGAAGTGCTGCCGGATCGGGCCGAAGCTTGAAAGGAACGCCTCAGTCCGTTTCGGCTCGCGGAAGCCGCGCATGCGCCGCTCGCGTTCCCGCGTGGGCTGATGACTGTTTTCGGCCCGATTGTTCACACGGGCTGCAGCCTTGACGAACACGTGTTTGACGTTCGCCAGTTCGGGGATGTCGGCCTTTGCGGCCGGGTAGCTGCGAAGCTGGTCGGTGACGATCTTGCGCGGCACCGGGCGCGATCGAGACGGACTTCTTTGGCGGTGCCGTGCGTGACACCCCGGAGTTCAATCAGTTCTTCGCGGACATGACTGCCTTGGGCCGCGCCGGTGTGGCTGACGACATCGGGCCGATGATCGCCGGCCTGCTGTCCGAAGACAACCGATGGGTCAACGCGCAGCGCATCGAAGTGTCCGGCGGACAAGGCATCTGAGCACAAGGATGGCAGGCGCCAGCCGAGTCTTGAACCACGGGGATACGGCAATCACCCCCTCCTCGTAACGCCGCCGCCAGGCCGGCGGAAAACGCCACGCGAAAGCGTCAATTACCCGAAACCGATCCGGAAGGAGCGACAACTATGACGACCTGACCCGTTGCATGATTGACGTTATGCGTAGTCGACCGTCTACATGTTTCGCCGCCCCCCCCTGACTGACTCAACTTAACGTAACTCTTTCCGGAACTCGCGTGTGGCACGTCCTGACGAATCGCTACGTTTCGCGAATGTGCATTGCCCACCGATTGTTTGTCGTCGCTTTTCCCGCGCGCATGAGGAAAGGCGAACCTGTCAACTATCCCTAAAGACCTTCGACGGACTGCCACGGCGCAATCTCGAACGCTTCAGCCAGAAAGTCGACCAAACAGCGAACCTTCAGCGGCAATTGCTTTCGGCTTGGGTAGACGGCATAAATCCCCAACGCGCGCGATCGGTATTCAGGCAACACCCGAACCAGTTGGCCGCGCTCGAGGTCTCCCGCCACCATGAAGCTCGGCTGCAAAATTATGCCGCCTCCGCGCAGCGCAATTGCGCGACAGGTATCGCCGTTGTTCGAATACACGCGCGCGCGGGTTCGGACTACGACCTCTCCTTCGGGGCCTTCAAAGCGCCACTCGTCTCTTTCAGTCAGCCCGGTATATGCCAGCACGCGATGCTCGGCGAGGTTGCGCGGATGGCTTGGCATCCCATTGCGCGCGAGATAGTCAGGCGAAGCGCAGGTCAGCATTTCCGTCGTCGCAAGCTTTCGGCTGACCAGGGAAGAGTCCGGCAGCGAACTAATGCGCACCGCCAAATCGTAGCCTTCGTCGACCAGATCAACGACCCGGTCATTGAGCGTGATGTCGAGGTCGATTTGCGGGTAGGCAGCCATGAACTGGCCCCATATCGACGCAAGGTGCGACATCCCGAAGCTCAACGGCACGTTTACGCGAATCGATCCGCTTGGCACTTGCGTTCTGGAGCCAACTTCCGCTTCGGCATCATCTATCGCGGCCAGAATGTCGCGCGCGCGCTGATAGAACAGGCGCCCCTCCTCAGTGAGCGACAGACGCCGCGTCGTTCGGTGCAGCAAGCGCACCCCAATACGCTGCTCCAAAGCATCCACGTAACGCGAGATGGCGGTCTTGGAGATCCGCAGCGTCTCTGCAGCCGCTACGAAGCTACCCGCATCAACGACTGCCGTGAAGGCGGTCATTTCTTGGCTTTTGTCCATTTATTGTCCCAGTTTTAGGGATTATAAATCCACGCAACCGACGTTTATCTTAGTCTGATGCATCAATAGAATTGCCTCATTCCTGCCAACCAACAACGGAGCGGAGTATGAAGATCACGGTTATCGGCACGGGCAACATGGGCTCGGCCTTTGTGAAGCAGCTTTCCCAGGCAGGTCATGCAGTGCGCGTTACCGGCCGCGATGCCGCCAAGGCAGAAGCCGTTGCCAAGCAATATCCTGGTGTCGAAGCCGCTATGCCGGCACAGGCTGTGGGCGACAGTGAGATCGTGATCCTGGCGACTGGCTACGGCGACGCAGTTGAAGCGTTGCGCTCGGTCGGCAGCCTCGCTGGCAAGACGGTCATCGATATCACGAATCCCCTTACTGCCGACTACATGGGCTTGACCATTGGCCATGAGACCTCGGCCGCGGAAGAGATCGCACGCGCTGTCCCGGGCGCCGAAATCGTGAAGGCGTTCAACACCCTCTTCGCCCAAATTCTCGCCGATCGCCCCGCGTTCGCAAACGGCCAACTCGGCAGCGTGTTCTTTGCCGGCGACAGCTCGGAAGCCAAGGCTCGCGTGAAGTCGCTGATTGAAAGCCTCGGCTTCCAACCGGTCGATGCGGGCGGTCTGAAGAACGCGCGTTACCTCGAGCCGCTGGCTGGCCTGAACATCTACTTCGGTTACGGCGCAGGGATGGGCACGTCCGTCGCACCGGCCTGGATCACCAAATAAGAGGACGCAGAGGCTCGCACTCATGGATATCTTGCAACGTGACGAGGCGTCGGGCCTCTCGTTCCGGGTTCTCCCGGCGGCCGGGCGACCGCTCGGCCGCCTCTTTCTCCTCCACGGAGTGGGCGGCAACGAAACGAACCTGATGCCACTCGCTGGCGATCTACCGAAGCAGTTCGAACTTGTGTTCGTGCGCAGTCAATTCACGCTCGCTCCCGGACAGTACGCCTGGTTTCAGGTCCGTTTCGGCGCCAATGGGCCGGTCGTCCATGCGGATCAGGCAAACGACAGCCGGATGCGTTTGCGCCAACTCGTGCAGTCTTTCCGCAAGGGGGACGGCGACGCGCCAGTGCCCGCGTTGATGGCTGGCTTCAGCCAAGGCGGCATCCTAAGCGCCAGTGTGGCTCTGTCGGCGCCTGAAGACGTTGCACGTTTTGCGATTCTGAGCGGCCGCATTTTGCCGGAACTTGAACCGCATCTCGCGCCGCGAGAGTCGCTCAAGCAAGCCGCGGGCTTCATTGCGCACGGTGAGTACGACGACAAGCTGCGGATCGGGTTTGCGCACCATGCCGATGGCTGGCTGACGGACCTCGGCGTGCAACACGAAACGCACATTTATCCCATCGGCCACTCGCTGAATGCCGACGTCATACGGGATTTTTCAAGCTGGCTCAGCCGGCAAATCGAAATTTAACAACAGCAATTGGAGCTCTTATGAATGACCTTCGCACCGCACCCTACGCAGCCTTTGTCCTGCGTCTCGCCCTTGGCTTCATGTTTGTGGCACACGGACTGACCAAGCTGCTCGTCTTCACTCCGGCCGGCACGGCAAAGTTCTTCGAATCCGTCGGCTTTGCAGGCGCCTTCGCATGGCCGATCATCCTTTTTGAAATTGTCGCTGGCGTGCTACTGCTTCTCGGCGTCTACGCTCGTGCCGTCGCTGCAGTGGGCGCCGTCGAACTGTTCGTCGCTTCGACCGTGCACTTCGGCAACGGCTGGATGTTCACCAACGCAAATGGCGGCTGGGAATATCCCGTGTTTCTCGCGGTGACCGCAGCTGCCCTCGCGCTCGTTGGTGACGGTGCCTTCGCACTGAAGCCGACCCTGCGCAGCGCCTAATGGCTGCATTAAGACGACGACCGTGAAGAGCGATATGGAGTTTGGCATCTACACGTTCGGCGACCTCGCGCACGGTGCGTCCGATATGAAGCACGTGCGCGAACGCATCAACGACATAGTTGAAGCGGCGACATTCGCTGATGAGGCCGGAATCGACGTCTTCGGAGTGGGCGAGCATCATCGCCCCGACTTCGCGATTTCGTCGCCTTCTGTCGTGCTCGCCACGATTGCGGCAGTTACGCAGCGCATACGCCTTACAAGTGCGGTGAGCATCCTGAGCTCCGACGACCCCGTGCGGCTCTATCAGCAATTCAGCACGCTCGACCTCGTGTCCGCGGGTCGCGCTGAACTGCTGGTCGGACGCGGGGCGTATATCGAATCCTTTCCACTCTTCGGGTATGCGCTCGTCGACTACGAAGCGCTGTTCGAGGAAAAGCTCGCACTGCTTCAGGCAATCGACGAACGCGCCGTGGTGACATGGCAAGGCCATCATCGCCCTGCCCTCGACGCGGCTGCAATCATGCCGCGACCGCTGCACGGGCATCTGCCGATTTGGATCGCTGCGGGCGGCACACCGACCAGCGCGATTCGCGCTGGTCGTGCGGGCCTGCCACTCAACCTCGCGAACATCGGCGGTATGCCGGAACGCTTCGTGCCGTTCATCGATCTCTATCGCCAGAGCGGCATCGAGGCCGGGCACCCCCGCGACGCGTTGCAAGTAGCCATTTCCGGGCACTTTCACGTACAGCGCGACGGGCGCCGAGCGCGGGACGAATTCTTTCCGTACTACCGAAGCTATATCGCCAACAACCTGCCTCGGGGACATGCGGCAATGTCGAGGGAAGAATACGAAGCGCTCGCCTCCCCACGCGGCGCTCTATTCGTGGGCAGTGTCCAGGAAATCGTCGATAAAGTTCTGATGGAGCACGAGCTGTTCGGTCATCAACGCTATATGGCGCAGATGGACGTCGGGGGGGTTCCCTTCGAGAAGGTCCGCGATTCAATCGAGTTGCTTGCAACCGAAGTCGCGCCCGCCGTGAGAAAGGCACTACGCCAACCGACGAAGACACCCGCATCCGCATAGAACGTTGGCTCGCCAATGGTCGTCGAAATGATGGCCGAGCGAGGGCTCTCGCTGGCTCACACAACGATCCTGCGTTGGGTGAGGCGTTACACGCCGGAGTTCGTCAAGCGCTGGAATCGTTTCGGTACGCGCGCGGGTGCGTCGTGGCGTGTCGACGAGACTTACCTGAAAATCCGAGGCAAGTGGGTCTACCTTTATCGGACGGTCGACCGGGCGGGCAGACGGTTGACTTCCTACTGAGAGCGAAACGTGACGTGAAGGCGGCCAAAGCGTTCTTCAGCAACGCCGTCAAACAGCAGGGGAAGCCCCCAGAGACCATCACACTCGACGGCTATGCCGCTTCGCACCGCGCGGTGCGCGAGATGAAGGCCGACGGCCTGCTGCCGGAAGCCACGAAGGTCCGATCCTCGAAATATCTCAACAACGTGATCGAGCAGGACCATCGCCACATCAAGTCCCGAATCAACGTCATGCACGGCTTCAAAAGTTTCAGAAATGCCGCCGTCACTCTCGCAGGCATTGAGTTGATGCATCGCATTCGGAAAGGCCAGTTCAACCTCGCAAAGCCCGGCCTCAAAGATACCGCTGCACCTGCTGTCTGGAACGCTGTCCTGCCTACTCGATAAGCACACCTATCTATATCAACATTTTCTTCCAATCTCCCTATTTGCACCAGAGCCGGCACAGGCGTATTTGCCTGTATCCCTGCGATGCGACTCAAATACGAGACGCTGTCAAGCGCGTGCGCTTCTCGTTCAATACATCCCGAGATTGCGCTGCAACGCCGCCGCGAAGTGCGCCGTGACGGCGGCTTCGGCGGCATCCGGATCACGCACCCTGCAAGCCTCGAGAATCGCGAGGTGTTCCTTGAGCGTGCGCAGCACGAGCGGCGCAGTGAGCTTGCGTTCGAGGCGCAACAGCTTCAGGTAATTGTGCATGCGCCGGTAACTGTTCTCGACGAGCGGATTGCCGAGCGACGTGATGACCGCATGATGCAGCGAGGTTTCGAGCGCTTCGACTTCGGTGAGGTGCTGCGCATTGAGACCTTGCTTCTCGATCGCGGTCACCAGCGCGAGATGTCGCTTTTCGAGTGAACGAATCGACTCTTCATCCGCGGTCTCGGCGAACACGCGGATCGCCGCGCGCTCGATGATGCTGCGGAACTGATACGTCGCCCGGGTGAGTTCGAGCCCCGGCTTGATGAACTGAATGCCCGAGCGCGGGTGAATTGTCAGTACCCCTTCCGCTTCGAGCACGCGCAATGCGTCACGCAGCGGCGCTACGGGTATACCCAGAAGCTGGACGAGCTCGTTCTGCGAAACGAATGCACCGGCAGGCAGTTTGCGCTCGAACAACCCCTCGAGAATCCGCTCGTACGCAATGTCGCTGAGCCGCGCGCCGCCGCTTGCAGTCTCGGTGGCCGGCGAACTTTCCACGGCTGTTTCAGCGGATGCCCTCTCGGCGAGGGCATCTTTTCTCGTTCTACCCACTTGTGATCTCCGATCTTAACGACTAGCATGATATATCAATTACGACATCTGATCTATCAGTGCACTCCATCATGCGTATCGTTGACTTCCGTATTACGCGTTTCCAGTTTGCCCGAGATCGGGTGATCGGCGATAGCCAGGTCCGGGCCGACGATGCACACGTCGTGGCGCTCGAGCTGATCGGTGAGAAGGGGCTCACGGGCCTGGGCTTTGCGCAGTCATTGTTCGTGCCGTTGCCGCCCGAAGCGGAAATCGAGCGCATTTTCCGCTTTGAAGTTTGGCCCACGCTCGAAGGAGAGCGGCCGCTCGCACTCGTGCACCGTGTAGCGCGTCCGCGCGGCGGCAACCACCGCGCGTGGACGTTGCCCTTCCATGAAGCAATCCAGGTCGCGCTATGGGACCTGGCCGCGAAGCAGGCGGGCATGCCGCTTTGGCAGATGCTCGGTGCGCGGCGCGACCGGATCAAGGCGTACGCAAGCGGGCTCGACTTTCATCTGAGCGACACCGACTTCGTCGAACTTTTTGGACGTGCCGACGCACTCGGCTATACCGCGTTCAAGATCAAGGTCGGGCACCCGGACTTCGAGCGCGACCTTCATCGCCTCGACTTGCTCAAGAAGCTCGTGCGGGCCGACGCGCAGGTCATGATCGATGCGAACGAAGCGTGGTCACCCAAGGAAGCCGTCGTGAAACTCGAACGAATCCGCGACGCCGGGCACGCCTTGCTCTGGGTCGAGGATCCGACGTTGCGCAACGATTTCGAAGGCCTGCGGCACATCCGGCAAAACGCCACGTGGACCGCGCTGAATACGGGTGAGTATCTCGATGCGAGTGGCAAGCGTGCATTGATGGAGGCCGACGCTGTCGACATCCTCAACGTGCACGGGCAGGTGACGGATGTCATGCGCGTGGGCTGGCTCGCGGCCGACCTCGGTGTGCCGGTCAGCATGGGCAATACCTTCCTCGAAGTGGGCGTGCACTGCGCATGCGCGCTGCCCGACGTCGAATGGCTTGAATACTCGTTCCAGAACTTCGACGCGCTGGTCGAAGAGCCGATCGCCATTGTCGACGGCATTGCGATGGCACCCGATCGTCCCGGACACGGGCTCGAACTCAGCGAATATGCGCGCCGCGAACTACGGCGGCCCGATGTGCTTGACCGGAGCGAGCTTGTCGCGCCTCCGCTTTCGAAACCGGCGGCCGTATCGACGGCCGGCTAGGCATGGATTTCATATAAAAATCATTGGAGACAGCTGTGCGAAGCCCATTCATCTCACGCATCGCGGTGTGTCTTGCCGGACTCGCATTATCCGCCGCCGCCGCGGCACAGACCCTGACGGTCTGGGACTGGAAGTCGAGCGATCCCGTTACGTCGACGTATTTCCAGAAGGTCAAGAAAGACTTTGAAGCCTCGCATCCGGGCGTCACGGTGAAGTTCGTCGGCCAGCCGATCGAGCAGTACTACACGATCCTGGGCACCTCGCTGTCGGCTAACGCCGGGCCCGACGTGTTCCTGATGAACGGCGGCGCGCAGGCACGTGCACGGATGTCGGACCTCGTCGATCTCAGCGGGCTCGACAAAGGCATGCTCGGGGTGAAGGAGTTTCAGGACGCAAGCGGCAAGACCTATGCATTGCCGCTGACGCTTCAGGGGTTTGTCGTGTATTACAACAAGGCCCTCTACACGCAGGTCGGACTCGATCCGAACAAGCCGCCGAAGAACTGGGACGATCTCAAGCGCGTTTGCGCGGCCTTCAAGGCCAAGGGCGGCAAGATCCCGTGCTTTGCGCTCGGCAACAAGGAAGGCTACGGTGCCGAATTCGTCTTCTCCTCGCTGGCCGCGACGTCGATGACACCCGACGAACAGGCGCAATTCGCGGCGGGCAAGCTCAAGTGGTCGAGCCCGCAGGTCAAGGGGATTCTCCAGGCGTGGGTCGATACGCAAAAGGATGGCTGGTATCCGAAGGGCGCGAACTCGACGACGAAGTTCATGGATGAATACGAGCAATTCATGCGCGGCGATGCGGGCAACACGATCGGCCTGATTTCCGATGTCGCGCACTGGAAGCAGTTCGAGAATTTCCTCACGCCCGAAAAGCTCGGTGTCTACAAGATGCCGTCGCCGACCGTTGCGGCCGGCGATCCGCCCGACAATCCGCGTGTGCCCGTGTCCGGCGGTATCGGCTACGGCGTGAACAAGGCGTCGAAGAATGTCGCGCTGGCCAGGCAACTCGTGCAAGAGCTGGCGAGCCCGGCGGCCCTCCAGGTCTTCGCCAACGATGCGGGCGCGCTGCCGGCGAACAGCAGTGTCGACCTCGCTTCGTTCAAGGGCCCGACCGTCAAGATCATTCTCGGATGGCTCAAGGACTCCGCCGTGACGACGACGCTGCTCGGCGCATCGGCGGCCGAGATGGAAGAGTGGCACCGCCAGAGCCAGCTGTTGCTTAATGGCGATACGACGGTCGAGAAGGCCGCTGCGCGTATGGATGAAGTCCAGGCGTCGGCAAAGCGGTGATGTGTAGCTTGTTGGTCGCGCCGGATTGTTGCAAGGTGAAGCCATCGCAGCACTCCACGTTGTGCGACTCAGGGGGCAACGCCACCCAATAGTGAAGCGAATCAGAGCCGCCCCTGGCGATTGTGTGGCACTCGAAGGCACGTTGAAATACGACCCAGACATGTCGAAATCTTCTGCATCTATGACGAGCGGCGCGGCGCCCGCATCCAAGGCGTCGCCTGCCGTGGCCAGGCCGGGCGGTGACCGTGCGGAGCAGCGCATGGCGTTCGTGCTGTTGCTTCCCGCTTTGCTGCTCGTCATCGTCTTCCGCATCTTTCCGCTCGGATGGGGCGCGGTGCTGTCGTTCCTCGGCGCGACGCCGTCGGGTGCGGTCGGCTTTGTCGGTGTGTCGAACTACGTCGCGCTCGCGCACGATCCGTCGTTCCGCGATTCGATGGTCAACACACTGATCCTGCTGGCCACGCTGCCAATCTGGGTCATGCTGCCGATGGTGCTGGCGATCCTGATTCATCAGGGGGTGCCGGGCGGCAAGGTGTTTCGTGCGGTCTATTTCTTCCCGGCCGTGTTGTCGAGTGTGATCATCGGCTCGATTTTCAATGTGGTCCTGCGATACGACGGCAACCTCAATGCGATGCTCGATACGTTTGGCATCGATGCGGTCGACTGGCTTGGCAACGGTTCGACTGCACTGATGAGCCTGATCGGCGTGCAGATGTGGTCGACCTTCGGCATGGGCGTGCTGATCTTCATGGCGGGCCTGTCGACGGTGCCCGACGAGATGATCGAAGCCGCGCGGCTTGACGGCGCCAATTTCTGGCAGACGTGGATCTACATCATCATCCCGACGCTGCGGCCGATCATCGAATTCGTGGCCGTCGTCACGACGGTCGGCGTGCTGACGTCGATGTTCGGACTCATCTACGTGCTGACCGATGGGGGTCCCGGCACATCGACGACCTTGCCGGAATTCCTGATCTGGATCGAGCAGGGCAAGATGAATCGCCCATCGTATGCGGCTGCGATCTCCGTCGTGCTATTTGCGCTGATGGGCGGCATTGCATGGCTGCAAATCCGGATCATGACCCGTAACGCGAACCTCTGAGGCTCATGGCATGGCGATTACCGTAAAGCAGGACCGGCGAGTGCTCTGGACGCTGTTCGTTCCGATGGCCGTGCTCGCCGTGTCGTGCGTCTATCCGCTGGCGTTTGCGCTCAACAACGCGTTCAAGTCGACGCGTGACTATATCCTTGACCGTTTCGGCATCGCGGGGCATCCGACGTTCGAGAACTTCATTCAAGCTTGCGTGCAGGCCAATCTTGGCGAGTACTACATCAACTCGATACTCGTGACGGTGGGCGCGGTCGCGTGCTTGCTGGTCGTTTCATCGCTCGCGGGCTTTACGTTCGCATTTCTGCGGTTCCCGTATCGCAAGCTGATTTTCGTGGTCATCCTCGCGTCGCTGATGATTCCGGTGCAGGTGGTGCTCGTGCCGTTCTATCAGACGATTATTGCCTTGGGTCTGTTGAATACGCGCGTGGGCCTGATCATTTCCTATACGGCCTTCTTTCTTCCGTTTAGCGTGTATCTGATGACCGCCTTTTATTCGAGCTTGCCGCGTGACCTGCTCGAGGCCGCGCGGATCGATGGTGCGAGCATTCTGCAGGCATGGTGGTACGTGATGCTGCCGATGGGCAAGCCTGCGCTCATCACGCTCGGCATTCTGAACACGCTGTATTGCTGGAACGATGTATTGATTTCGCTGCTCGTGCTTCAGGACAAGCGCACGCTAATGGTCGGTATCGCCGCATTGCGCGGCGAATATACGACGAATGTTCCGCTGTTGTGCGCGGGCCTTGTGCTGGCCGCGGCGCCGATCGTCGTGCTTTACGTCGTGTTCCAGCGGCGCATCGTGTCCGGCATCGCCGTGGGTGCGGTAAAGGGGTGATTCAGCTCATGTACCACCCGAACCATCGCGTTGTACCCCTCGGGGTCGGGGTGGATGGCTGCCGTCCACGGCCTTGCTGAATTCGCCAGCGTCATCGCTGATCACGGTGACTCGCTCGTCTGGAGCCACGCCGCTTGCAAAGAGGAATTGGTCCAGCCGCGCGGGCGCCGATGGCACCAGCTTATGTACGTACGCGTAGAGACGCGGGGTGCGATCGGAGAGAGTTGCACGGCCCGCAACGATGTTGACATGTCGATCCTGCGTCAACTTCTGCGCCCAGGGCGATTTCAGCTCCGCAAGGTCGCGCGCCGCCTTGCGGCTCCTGGGACTGCTGCTGAAGCTCAGCCACGCCGAGTCGACGCTCACGCAGCCGACGGTGGTCGATTCCCGAATCCGCTCTCCGCTGTCCGGTTTTGGTCCGGACGCGATATCGCGGTTTATTTGCGCGTCCAGCGCGCTGCCGACGGCGAGGATTCGACGGCGAGTACTACCGAAGGAAATCCCTTTGTCCAGTGGAAGGACCTCTCGAAGCAGCTCAGTGGCCTGACGGTACGGTAGATGAGCGGCCCACTTTGCCTGCAGGTACGCCAATTCTGGCGTCACACGCTGGTGAACGGCCTTGCACAGCGGGCTCAGAGAGCGGCGCGGTTGCCCTTTCTCTGCCGCACAGCTGCACGCCCACAGCCTCGGACTCGGCACGTCGACCTAGCCAAACACGGTTCACAGCACGATCGATCGGGCGTCCTTGTGCGCCAGCATTGAGCCGCGGCGGTGGCAAGCCATTTGACTCTTCATCCACCCGGCAGTCTGCTCCGGCACAAGAAACGATTGGATCTCGGCGAGCAAGGCACGACCTTCGGCATGTGTGAGTCCCAGCTCGGCGAGGCTGTGGTCTTTTCGTTCCACCACAGCAACAATCGTTGCATCAGTCGCACGCGCTTCCCCATCCTCTACGCGGGCCTCGATGATCAGTCGCATAGCACCTCCGATCGGTTGGCAACGTCGCCAGGGTAGCTGAAACGGCCAGCGTGCCGGGCGGGCTCACTGAACTCTTTTCGTGGGAACTTCGCAGATTCCAAGCGCCATATCCGATCGGGTACAACGTCGTCACGGGTGCCATGACGGTGATCAAGTCGACGGAAAGGCCTCCCATGGTTTGGTTCACTCTCTTCGCCGCCGACTCAGTGATGCTGCTGCTCATCGGCCGTTGCGATGGCGGACACCTCTCCGGATTTTACTGAGATGGACCCGGCGCCTCCCACCGAGGGACACTAACGCACTCACCCAGACGTGCGGAGGTTCATCATGGAAATCGACGTTCTCGGCATTGATCTCGCGAAACAGATCTTCCAGCTCCACGGCGCTGATCGCCGCGGTCGTGCTGTGCATCGGTCGAAGGTCTCACGGAGTTCGTTCTTCGAATCCGTACGCGCCTTGAGCCCGAAGTTGGTCGTCATGGAAGCATGCAGCACTGCCCACCACTGGGGGAGGCGTTTCCGGTCGGTCGGTATCGAAGTCCGGCTGATCAGCCCGCAATATGTTGCGCCGTTCGTCAAGACGAACAAGAACGACCGCAACGATGCGGAGGCGATCGTCGAGGCGGCTAGCCGGCCCACGATGCGCTTCGTGACGATCAAATCTGTCGAGCAACAGGACATACAGGCGGCACATCGCATGCGCGCTATTCTGCTGCGTCATCGTACCGCGCTGATCAACCAGATACGTGGCCTGCTCGGCGAACGCGGGCTGGCTATTTCGCGCTCACCGGAAGCCTTCAAGCGCGCAGTACCGGAATTGCTGCGCACGAGCGCAGATGAACTGACTTCCTTTTGCCAGACGCTGCTCACCGAACTTCTGCAGCACATGCGCGCAATAGAGGAGCGTGTTCATCTCATCGAGGCATCTATCCAGGCGTACATGAAGAAATCCACGCTCTGCAGGAAGATCGCCGAGATTCCTGGTATTGGTCCGATTACCGCCACGGCCATCGTCGCCGCGGTCGGCGATGCTACGCAGTTTCGCAACGGCCGGCATCTGTCCGCATGGCTGGGCCTCGTGCCTCGACAGTATTCGTCTGGCGGCAAAGCTCGCTTGCACGGCATCAGCCGACGCGGCGACACATACCTGCGGACTTTGCTCATTCATGGCGCTCGGGCTGTTCTCCGCTATGCACCGAAAAAAACGGATCCTCAGAGCATCTGGCTTCAAGAGTTGATGGCTCGACGCGGGCATAACTGCGCAGCGGTCGCACTGGCCAACAGGAATGCGCGGATTATCCAAGCACTGCTCAGCAGCGATGCGACTTATATGACGAGAGGCGCGGCAACATAACCTCCGAAAACTGCTTGTAAGGAGACGCTACCCCCACACAGGTTTGCGAAGCTTCTCAAAGCAATGACGAAATAGGTTGAACCAGCATCCTGAAGCCTGTCTTTCGTGCCGGCTGCCACTCGTGGCGAGCCGCGATTTTGCTAAGGACGGGGTGCGCGGATCTCATCGAGGCTGCGGGCCTGCTTCGGCAACCGCCCATCTGGCAAGCCGGATACATGCATCCAGACCGTTTCGACATCACGAAAAAGAAGCTTGCAAAAGGCGTCGGGTCCATACAAGCACGAAAAGGACGAATACCCCATCAAACGCATCGTCAAGCCGATGCTGGGCTTCAAGAGTTTCCGATGCGCGCGCATCATCCTGTCAGGCGTCGAATTGATGCACATGATTCGCAAACGGCAGATTCAGGATGACAACGGTGTCACCAGAACTGCCGCCGAGCAATTCTATTCACTGGCCATATAAGTAGTCCTATTCATATCGGAAACTGCTTTCGCTGACCTTTTTATCGCGACAAAACCGTCATCGCGCAGCGCTCTCAAGCGTCGCATCCATCACGCGCCGAATTTCCTCGGCCGATGGAATCGCTGAAAACGTGCCCGGCCGCCCGACCGCGATCGCCGCGGCAAGTTGCGCGCATTCGATCGCGCGTAGAAACGGCACTGCCTCGACGCGCGACGTATAGAGCGCGGCCAGCACGCCGCAGAACACATCGCCTGCGCCCGACGTATCGACGGTTACGACCGACGCGGCCGGCATACGAACCCGCTCGTCGCCGCGCGCGATCAGCACGCCGCGCGCGCCGAGCGTGACGATCACCCATTGCGGGCCTTGCGCGAGCAGACGCGACGCGCCGAGCTGCGGATCGTCGACGCCGGCGATCGCGCAGATCTCGCCCTCGTTGGCGATGACGCCCTCGCATGACGCAAGCGCCGATGCATCGGGCCAACACCACGGCGCCGCGTTGACGATGACCGCTGCACCGAGCCCGCGCGCATGATCGATCAAGGCCCGGCTGCTGTCCAGCGACAGATTGCCCTGCATCAGCAGGGTGTCCGCCGCCGCGATGTCGGCGATCTGTGCGACGAGCGCGGCCGCGCCCAATGCGCGCGTGCACCCTGCCGTCGTGATAATCGAGTTTTCGCCGCTGCGTGTGACTGTGAGTACCGAGAGATCGGTCGGCAGCGCATGTCGCACAAGGCGTAGCGCATGCATGCCCTCGTCGTCGAGGCGCGCGGCGATATCCGCGCCTTCGCCATCGTCGCCGATGCTCGCGTGAAAGACGACCGCTGCGCCCGCGCGATGCGCGGCCACTGCCTGATTCAATCCCTTGCCGCCCGGCGCCCGCTGCATGCTGTCGGCGAGAATCGATTCGCCCGCGTGGGCCGCGCGCTCAACCGTCAAGGTCAGGTCGGACACCGCGTTGCCGACCACGAACAGCCGGTTCGCCACGCTCATGCGCGCGCCTTCACGGCTTCTTTCATAAACGTCTCGACGCGGTCGCGGTCGACCGGATTCCACCACACGCCGTCCTGTTTCAGGAAGCTCGCGACGATCACCGCATCGGCAACGGTGAACAGCTCGCCGACATTCGACGGATTGACGCCCGAGCCGATCACGACCGGCAACGACGTGCCTTGCGCAATCGCGCGCAGCTCGTCCATCGTCGCGGAATCGCCGGTGCGCTGACCGGTGACGATCGCCGCGTCGGCATCGAAGAATTCGACATCGCGCGCGAGTTCCGCGAGCGACCGGTCGGCCGTGATCGCATGTGCGCCATGTTTGACGTGCACGTCAGCGAACACCTGAATATCCTGCGCGCGCAAGCGGGCACGATAGCGCGTGGCGAGCGCCGCCGGCCCTTCGATAAACCCTTCGTTCGCGACATACGCGTTGGCCCACTGATTGACGCGCACGAACGTCGCGCCAGCCGCTTTTGCCACCGCGAGCGCCTGTATCGCGCCGTTCGCGAGCACGTTGATGCCGACCGGCAGGCCGACCGCGCGGCGCACCGCATCGGCGACGACTGCCATCGACGCGGCAGTCTCGGGCCCTAGGTCCTCGGGCTTCGGAAACGGAATGTCGCCATGGTTTTCGACGACGAGGCCGTCAAGTCCGAACTGCGCGTAGACCTTCGCTTCGCTCACCGCAAACTCGACAATCTCGCCGATCGGTTGCCCCTCGTAGCGCGGCGCGCCCGGCAGTGGCAAACAATGGATCATGCCGAGCACGGCCTTGCGCTTGCCGAACAAGGTCTCGATGGCGTTGGGCTTGCTCCTGAAGACCGGTTTGCTTTGAGTGTTCATCGCTTCTTACCTATAGCGTCGAGTGCGTCAGGCGTCATAAGCCGCGCTGTGAAAATCGATTTCGAGCGCAAGCACCTTGCGAAAGATCGCGCTGCTGCGCTCGAAGTCGAAGCGTTGCGCGGACCATCCATCGACCTGTGCCCTGAGCCATTGCACCTGGCCAAGGAAGGTCGGCTCCGCATGCAGCGCGACCCATTCGCGCACAAACGGGTTGTTGGCCGGTGTCCGGTTCGCACGCGTGCACCAGGTGCCGTACATCCATTCGGCCGCGAGCATCGATACGATGACCTCCTCATAGCTACCGTTTCGCGCGATATCGAGCATGCCCGAATCGAACGCGCTCACGGCGGCCGGCAACGGCACGTCGTCGTACGAAGGCGGCAGATCGAGCGCGGCCAGCGTGTGCTCAAAGTACGGCACCTGCTCAGTCGATAGCGCGTGCAGCACGCCGATCAGCCAGTGCTTGTGTGCGATCGTATCGGCCTTCACCAGCGCGTAGCCGAAGATCGCCATGGCCGTTTCGACAAAGCGTCCTTCATACGACAGATACCTCGCGAATGCGTCGGCCGGAAGCCTGTCGCGTTCAATATCGACCACGAAGCGGTGTTCCTGCATCGCCTGCCACACATCGGTTGCGGACGCGAGCAGGCGCTCCGAATGGGTTTGCTGCGAGTGGGGTGTTGTCATCTGATTGAATGCCTTATTTCTTTGCCGACTTGTAGCAGCCGAACACGCGTGTGTTCAGCCAGATCGCGCCGAGGATGATCACGCCCGTGATGATCTGCGTGAAAAACGGCGAGATATGCATGAGGATCAGCCCGTTGCCGATCACCGCGATCGTCAGCGACCCGAGCACCGTGCCGATGATCGTCGCGCGTCCGCCCATCAGCGACGTGCCGCCGAGCACCACGGCAGCGATCACGTCCAGTTCGAACCCAACGGCCGCATTCGACGAACCCGAACCGAGACGCGATGCGAGAATCAGGCCGGCCGCCGCAGATGCAAGTCCGGTCAGCAAGAACACCGAAGCCTTGATGCGCAGCGTCGGCATACCGGCCCGCCGCGCCGCCTCCGCATTCGATCCGACTGCGATCACGCGCCGGCCGTAACGCCCACGATTCAGATAGACATAGCCCGCCACCGATACCACCACCGCAATCAACGCGGGCACCGGGATATCGAACAGCGTGCCCGTGCCGATAAAGTCGAACCCCGTACCAGGATCGATCGCGACCGAAAAGCCTTTGGTCGAATACAGCGCGATACCGCGCAAGGTCGTCATGGCCGCGAGCGTCACGATAAAAGACGGAATCGCCTGGCTTGCCGAAATCCAGCCCTGCAGCCAGCCAAGCGCACCGCCCAGCGCCAGCGTGGCCAGCACCGCGACGGGCCACGGCACGCCATGCTGGATCAGGATCGCCACCAACGCATTGGTGAGCGCCGCCATCGAGCCGACCGACAGGTCAATGCCGCCCGTCGTGATAACGAAGGTCATCGCGATCCCGACCACGAGGATCGGTGCAAGCTGCCGCAAGATATTCAGAGCATTGCTTGTGGTAAAGAAATTCGCGCTGCCGAGCGAAAAGAACACACAGCAGCCGACGAAAAATGCCGCTATCGACAGCACCTGGGCATGCGCGGCGAAGTAGTCGCGCGAGCGCGATCCGAGTTCGCGCTCGGTATAAGGCGTGGTGCTCATCCGTGCCTCCTTCCGACAATCAGCTGAACCAGATCCTCGAGTGTCGTTTCCTCGAGCCTGCGTTCGGCGATCTTGGTCCCTTCGTACATCACCGCGATGCGGTCGCACACGCGAAACAGGTCCTGCAGCCGGTGCGTGATCAGCACCACGGCCACGCCCTGCGCCTTGACGCGGTTGATCAGTTCGAGCACCGCTTCCACTTCGGCCACGGCAAGCGCCGAGGTGGGCTCGTCCATGATCAGCACGCGCGGCGAAAACGATGCGGCGCGCGCGATCGCAATCGACTGACGCTGCCCGCCGGATAGCTGCTCCACCGTATTGTTCAGATTCGGAATGCGAATCTTGAGCCGCTCGAGCAGCCTGCGCGCTTCGGTCAGCATGCGCTTGCGCTGCAGCATGCCGCCCTTGCAGATTTCGCGGCCGAGAAACAGGTTGCCGGCCACGTCGACCGTATCGCACAGGCTCAGGTCCTGATAGACCATTTCGATGTGGCGGGCGCGCGCATCGGCGGGACCGGTGAAGCGCACCTCGTTGCCTTCGACGAAAATTGCGCCGTCATCGGGCAGATAGGTGCCCGCCATCACCTTGGTCAACGTCGATTTGCCGGCGGCGTTATCGCCGACCAGACCCAGGCATTCGCCCGGATACAGATCTAGATCGACGCCGCGCAACGCCGGAAACGAACCAAAGCTTTTGCGGATGCCCTTCAACGCGAGTACCGGCGCACGCGGTGGCGCGGCAGGTGCGCCAGCGGTCGGCTGCGAGGGAGTGAGCGGATTCATCGTCGGGTTTGTCGCTGTGGTTGCCGTTGCGTTTTCACTACTTGGCCGCGAACTGGCCGCGATAAGCGCCGACGTTCGCCTTCGTGACAACCGTGAGCGGCGTCGCCACCACGGCCTGCACCGGTTTGCCCTGATGCGCGTTGTTGAGCGCATCGATCGACGCGCGGCCCATGGCGGACGGGTCCTGCTGCACGACGCCGAGCACCACGCCGCGATCGACGCCGCGAATCACCTCCGGCGCGAGATCCCAGCCGATCACCTTGACCTTGCCCGCGCGGCCCTGCGCCTGTACCGCCGCGATCGCCCCGAGCATGGCCGGCTCGCCGGTCGCGTAGATCGCGTCGAGATCCGGGTTCGCGGTCAGCAGGTTTTCAGCCGCCGACAACGCAACGTCCTGCGTATTCTGGCCGTCGACGACACCGACGATCTTCACCTTGGGATTGGCCGCAAGCGCATCGACAAAGCCCTTCTGGCGCGTGTTCTGGATCACCGAACTCAGGGCGCCGACCACGCCGACCTGCGCGCTGCCATGCAGATTCTTCTGCACGTAGTCGAGGAAATGCGTGGCCATCTGCTTCGCGCCGACCACGTTGTCGACCCCAACCTGCGCCTTCTGCGGTCCGGGCGGCAGCACCGCATCGACGCCGACCACCGGAATGCCCGCCGTGCTCGCGTTGCGCAGCGCGCCGCGGACCGCATTCACGTCGATCGCATCGATCGCAATGCCGTCCACCTTCTGCTGGATGTAGTCGTCGATCGCATTCACCTGCGCCGACGATGCATCGTTCGCGTTGAAGACGACGAGTTTCGCGCCGAGTTCCTTCGCTTCCTCTTCGGCGCCGCTGCGCATCTGGTTGAAGAACACCGCTTGCTGGTTGATCAGAATGAGCGCGTACGTCGGAGGCTCGGCAGCCTGTGCGCGTGCAACGAGGCCAAACGGCAAAGCGCAACACAGGATTGCAATACGTAATGCCTTGTTCATGAACTTCTCCAGAGAAGGTTGGACAAGCGGTTCGATCGGTTTAAACAGGTTCAGGCAAACGAAACGGACGACGGGGACCACGGTGGCGCCACCGATGCGCGTGTGACGAGTTCGACCGGCAAACGGACTTCCGGCTGGGCGGCGTCGCCATGCGAGGCGGCCAGCACAAGATCGACGGCGCGCGTGCCCATTTCGGCGATCGGCTGACGGATCGCCGTCAACGGCGGATTGAACAGATGCAACGGGCCAGCATCGTCGAACACGACGAGCGACAGGCGCTTTGGCACCGCCACGCCGGCGCGGTTGAGCGCATCGAGCAACCCGAACGCGATCTCGCCGCTCGATACGAATACCGCCGTCGGTGGCCGGCCGACGCTCAGTAGCGCACGCGCGGCGTCTTCGCCTTGCGCCGCCGAATAGGGCCCATACAGCTCGAACGCGATTTCGGCCCCCGCTGCTGCTGCCGCGTCACGCAAACCGGCGAAGCGCTCGCGCGTGCTCGCGAGTTCCGAGGGTCCGCCGATGAAAGCGATACGCCGGTGGCCGTGTCCGGTCAGATGCTCGCCAGCAAGCCACCCGCCGCGATAGTTGTCGCACAGCACTTTCGCGCACTGCACGCCGGGAATGTCTTCGTCGATCAGCACGAGCCCGCGCGTGTCGTTCAGCGCTTGCGCGAGTTCGCTCGTGTGGTGATGCGCGCTCACGAACAGCAGACCGCTCACCTGGTTGCGCCGCATGCGCGTCACGTATTGCAGCTCGCGATTCGCGCTGTTCGACGTCGCGCTCAGCAATACGCCGAGACCCTTCGCTTCCGCCGCCTGCTCGACCGCCGAAGCGAGCATCGCGAAGAATGGATTCGCGATGTCGGGAATCACGAGCCCCACCGTGTCCGAGCGGCCCCGCCCGAGACTGCGTGCATGCAGGTTCGGCACGTAGCCGAGTTGCCGGATCGCCGCATCGATGCGCTGCGCCGTATCGGCGGGCAGCACGAGATCCGCGTTCACGTAGCGCGAAACGGTCGTCATCGAGACGCCCGCCCTGCGGGCAACATCCTTCAGACCGGGTACGAAACGGCGTTGCGTCACACGTGCCTCGTTGGAGTTCTGGCCTCGAACCGCGGCCTTTCCGGACGCGGTTCGCCCGCGATTTGTAAAGCGCTTTACTTACGTTTGACCTGATTGAATGTGGCCATATCTCCCGTGTCAAGCACTTCAAAATAAACGGCGTGCTAGTGTTTTCCCGGACACGGAAAGCGGTTAAGCCTCAAAAATCCCATAAAACAGATAAAATCATAACTCGACGCGATGCTCGGGGTTCACCGCCCTCTTTTTGTCCGGTTGACATGGGCGACGGCATCGACATACCTTGCGTTGTAAAGCGCTTTACTCCAATGCGCTGCGCGAGGCTACTGATGACCGACTCCCACCCCGCGTCGCGACCGACTGCTTCATTGCCGGTCGGCGTCGACAGCGGCCATGCGATGACCGTGTCCGGCCCTGTTCCGGTCGACCAGATGGGCGTGACGCTGATGCACGAACACATCCTGCTCGACGCATCGAACAAATGGGTACCATCGTCCTGCTGCGCCGGACGTCACATCGGCGAACAGAAGCTGCACATCGGCATTCTCGGCGCGCTGCGCATGAACCCGCTAATGAATCGCGATAATTGCCGGCTTGTCGACGTGGATCTCGCCGTCGACGAACTGATGAAGTTTCGCGAGCGCGGCGGCGCGACCGTGGTCGATCCGACCAATATCGGCATCGGCCGCAATCCCGCCGCGTTGCAACAGGTCTCGCGCCGCACGGGGCTGCATGTCGTGATGTCGACAGGCTTTTATCTCGAGCCTTCGCATCCGGCCTACGTGCGCGAACGGACTATCGACGAACTCGCCGAACAGTTGATGTTCGAGGTGGGCGCGCTCGAACGCAAACCCGAGGTGATCGCCGGACTGATCGGGGAGATCGGCGTGTCGGCGGCATTCACCGCCGCAGAAACGAAGTCGCTGCGCGCAGCCGCCCGCGCGAGCGCGGCGACCGGCGTGCCGCTTTCGGTGCATTTGCCTGGCTGGGTCCGGCACGGTCACCGCGTGCTCGACATCGTCGAAGAAGAAGGTGCGGATTTGCGGCACACCGTCCTGTGCCATATGAACCCGAGCCATGCGGATGTCGAGTACCAGCACACGCTTGCACAGCGCGGCGCATGGCTCGAATACGACATGATTGGCATGGACTACTACTACGCGGACGAAGACGCGCAATCGCCGTCGGACGAAGAAAACGCGCGCGCCATTCGCGCGCTGATCGATGCGGGCTACGTCGACCGGCTGCTGATGTCGCAGGACGTCTTTCTCAAAATGATGCTCACGCATTACGGCGGCTTCGGCTACGGCTACATCCTCGAGCACTTCGTGCCGCGACTCAAGCGCCACGGCGTGACCGGCGAACAGATCGACACGATGCTTGTGACGAACCCCGCCCGCGTGTTCTCGCGGCATGCGAGCAGGCGCGACGGCCACACTCACTCACGCACTGCGAAGGATATCGAATGAAAAAGAAGGTGTTGCTGGCTGGCGAATCGTGGACCTCGACGGCCACGCATGCGAAGGGCTTCGATCAGTTTGCGTCGATCACGCATCACAACGGCGCGGAGCAACTTCTCGCGCTGTTCGAGCATGGCGATTACGAAGTCACACATATGCCCAGCCACAATGCGCAGACGCACTTTCCGTCGACACCGGAAGCGCTTCGCGCGTGGGACGCGGTCATCCTGTCTGACATCGGCGCGAACACGCTGCTGTTGCATCCGGACACATGGATCAAAAGCCAGCGCACGCCGAATCGGTTGAAGCTCCTGCGAGACTACGTCGCCGCGGGCGGCGGGCTCATGATGATCGGCGGATATCTGAGCTTCCAGGGTATCAATGGCAGCGCACGCTTTCGACACACACCGGTCGAGGACGTTTTGCCGGTGCGCTGCCTGCCTTACGACGATCGCATTGAGGTGCCGGAGGGTTTCACGCCCGAACCCGTAACGGATCACCCGTTGCTTCACGGCATCGACGGCCCATGGCCACATCTGCTCGGCTACAACGAGGTGGAACTCAAGTCCGACGCGATCTTGATCGCGCAGGTGCCCGGCACGGGGCATCCGCTGCTCGCCGCCGGAGAATTCGGTGCGGGCCGCACCTTGGCGTGGACGAGCGACATGTCCGTGCATTGGCTGCCTCCGGAGTTCTCCTCCTGGAAAGGTTACGCGCAACTGTGGCGTAACAGCTTCGACTGGCTGACGGAAAGCGCGGGCGCGCTGCGCTAATCGCCCTGCCTGGGTAAGGGGTTATGACAAAGTAAGCG
>ABYL01000102.1 GCA_000173575.1 Burkholderia sp. H160
CGCTCAACGCGCCCGCCGCGGCGATTGCCTGCAGCGTATCGGTGACTTGCGCGCGACGTTTGGGGTCATTCAGCACGTCGAGCGCATTGCGGGCCTGCTGGGGCGTCAGGCTGACGGCGGCCGACGCGGGCGCGGCGGGGGTGGTTTGCGGCACGGCGGCGAAGGTGGGCGCCGCGGCGGCAAGCAGCAAAACGAAAAAGCAGAGACTGAGAATTTTTTGCATAGGTTGTAAAGCGGGGTGAAGCCAATGCGGACGATTGTGCCGGAACGTGAGGCCGGATTCAGCGGGGCGACCCAGGACGGACGCGGGTTGCGGGGCTGAAGTTCCTGCGGCGCAGGCACGCCGGACGGGCGAAAGGGCCGTTAGGACAGCGCCGGCCGGGCGTGGCGTTGATGCGACAGGATAGCGGATGACGGCCGGCAGACCTGTCGAAGGTAGCAGAAAGCCTGCCCGGGGCTGGCGTGGGCGGCACGGGGGATGGAGGCCGCTTCACGGCTGAAAATGCTGGCTGAGGCGCGAGCCGCTAAGCGTCCACTACAAAAAGCGCTTAAATCGCCGCTCACACCATCGACGAGGCTTGTCGCTCGGCTTCGTCGTCGGCGTCGGGGCTGCCGCTCGCGCCGCGTCCCGCCGGCTCCTGATGCAGCCGGTTCGCGTGCATCAGTCGGTACAGCGTCGCGCGCGAAATGCCGAGTTCGGCGGCCGCGTCGGACAGTTTGTAACCGTGCCGCAGCAGCGCGCTCTCGATCGCGTCCTTTTCGGCCTTGCTGCGGATTTCCGCGAGCGTGACCGCCGGGCCATTGTCGGCCGCGGGCAAGCCGAGGTCGCTCGCGGTGATGAAGCGGCCCTCGCTCATCACGACCGCGCGGCGCACGCAGTTGATCAGCTCGCGCACGTTGCCCGGCCACGGATAGTTCGACATCGCGACGATCGCGTCGCTCGACAGGCCGCGCAGTTTGCGCGCGCCGTCCTGCTTGTACATGCTGAGCGCGTAGTTGGCGAGCAGCTTGATATCGCCGCCGCGCTCGCGCAGTGGCGGCTCCACGAGGCGCAGCACACACAGCCGGTGATAGAGGTCGGAGCGGAAGCGCCCGTCTTCAACGGCGCGCTCCAGATCGACGTGGGTCGCGGAGATCACCCGCACGTCGACGCTGATCGGACCGGTGCCGCCGAGCCGCTCGATCGTGCCTTCCTGAAGGAAGCGCAGCAGCACCGCCTGGCATTCGTGCGGCATGTCGCCGATTTCGTCGAGAAACAGCGTGCCCTCGTGCGCGCTCTCGATGCGGCCGATCTTGCGTTGCAGCGCGCCCGTAAACGCGCCGCGTTCGTGGCCGAACAGTTCGGCTTGCAGCAGGCTTGGCGGAATCGCCGCGCAGTTGATCGCGACGAACGTGCGGTCCGCGCGCGGCGAGCGATCGTGAATAGCGCGAGCGGTCAGCTCCTTGCCGGTGCCCGATTCGCCCGCGATGAACACCGGCGCATCGGTCACGCCGCATTTGTCGATGCGCCTGTAGAGCTGCTGCATCGCCTCGCATTGTCCGACCATGCCGTGGCGGCCGAGCGAAGGCTCCGGTGCAACCCGCGGCTGACGCAGGCTCGACAGCCCGTGCGCATGGCCGAGCGCGAACACGAGCCGGTCGTTGAGCCACGGCTGCGTGACGAAATCGAAACAGTAATCGAGGATGAAGCGGCTGACGAGCTCGTTGTCGGCCTGGCCCGGCACGATCTGCGCGACCCAGTTGGTTTCGACGCGGCGCATGCACAGCGCGAGTGCGGACAGCTGCTGTGAGGTGCAATCTTCGGGTAACTGAACGAGACCGACCTTGATGTTGTCGCGTTCGATCATGCGTTCTGCGACGGCCGTGCTTTTCGCGTACACCGCTTGCCATCCCGACGCGGCCAGAAACTCGACGAGTTGCTGGTCGGGCGCGTTCGCTACGTAGAGAACGGTGCGTTCCGTGTCGGCTGGCGTGCAAATTGTAGTCATGGTGCCCCCCCGGTTCGGTCCTTCAGGACTGCTGTGCTACTCACGGAGATTCAGGCAGCCGTTTGCTGCACTCCGGCTGCGACGCGTTCACAGCAGCAGCAACCACGAACAAGGGACCCACCGAAAGCGCGGCGCGAACCGCAAAGCGCCGCATCGCGGACGGATTCATGCAATGGCGGCGTACCGACGTTCATTGCTGAAACTGTCCGGCGACTTTATCCCCGAATCGTGAAAACCAATCGAGCCTTGGCTTGCCTCGTTGACCTGATACAGACGCTCTGATTGGCGCGTGGCCTAACGATAAGCGAAAGCGCCTGAAAGCGCCATACAAAGAAATAAGAATCGGGAATGCATTTGTGGTTTTCGGATTTAAATGGATCACTAATGAAATAGCGGTCAAGCCCGGTTATGCGAGGCATCGCACATTGCGTAGCATTTGCCCGGGCGTTAAGGCGTGACAAAACCAGACGAGTCGCTCGCGACCATGTTTCAAGTTTGAGACAGATTGGACAGCACGCGTTGAATGCGTTTTGCCGCGCCACGGGGGCGCCTGTTCGATCTCGCGCAGCGGCGAAGCCCGTGTGTGGCTGGCGCGACGGCCGGTCAGCGGCCCGGGGAGACGGGTTGGCGCGCCTGCTTCGCGGCCGGCGCGCGGCGAAATAGCGTGTCAGAAACGAATCAATACGCATCGAGCCAAAAATCCGGCCGGCTTACGCTGCGTTGAAAGTCCGACGGATTTGTCGGTGGCGCCGAGCTTTGACGGGTTTCTTATCGACTGGAACGGGTGTTGGCATAACCGTTGCAATAAGGACGGCACAGAAAAAGCGTTTTGCCGCCTGGTCGACAGTACGGGGGAAAACGGATTAAAAATGACCGGCGGTAAAAGGACACTCGCAAAAGGGGTGGAAATAACGACAGGCAGCGCGCTGGCAACGTTTGCGAGCGACGCGCCGAAACAGGGAAGGGGCAGCGCCGGCCCGGGACCAGCCGGCGCGATGAGGCGGGGAGAGAGGCCACAGTCTCCACAGAGAGACGAATGTACGTGGTGCACCGGGTGCCGTGTCCGTGGGTTGGCACGGGCACGGCGACCCCGGACCAACGGCCGGGACCCCGCCGCGAAACGGCTCGACCTGGCGCAATCCTGATCGACATCGGGGGCTGTCATGAAACCACAACTGAATCGCAAACCGGCCGCTTTGGGCGCGGCGGGGCTCACTTACCGGCGCACTGTCGCGGCATCGCGCGCGCGCTTTTTCGCGCAGTCGGCGGGCTCGCCGGTCGATCTGCTGACGCTCGTCGTCGCCGAGGCGCTCGAGCGCCGTGCGCGGGCCGAGATCCGCCGCGACGAGTTGCGCGCCGCGCTCTACGACATGCCGGCGTGCGCTCGACGCGGCACGGCGCATCTGCGCGACGAGGATGAAACCGACGGCGACCCCGACGTCTGACGCTATTCACCGTCGGCTGATGGTTTTCACGTAATCGCTCACCAGCACTATCGCGCGTACCGGAGTAAGGTGAAGTTCCGGGGGATTCCCGGGGAATTCTGACGGCTCAGCGTCGGACAGGCTTGCTCCTTCTGGTCACTCCCGCGAGAAAATCACGTGAATGCAGCACCGTCCATGCAAAACGCGCACGGTTTCAGCGACCTCGCGTCGATCCTGTCCAATCCGATTCTGAATGCGGATTCGTACAAGGCATCACACTATCTGCAATATCCGCCCGATGCGTCGGCGATGTTCTCGTACATCGAATCGCGCGGCGGACGTTACGAGCGCACGCTGTTCTTCGGCTTGCAGATGCTTCTGAAGACGTACCTGTGCCGGCCGGTCACCGGCTCGATGATCGAGCAGGCCCGCGCCTTCTTCAGCGCGCACGGCGAGCCGTTCAACGAAGCGGGATGGCGCTATGTCGTCCAGCAATACGGCGGCTATCTGCCGGTGCGGATTCGCGCGGTGCCCGAAGGCTCGGTCGTGCCGACGCACAACGTGCTCGTCACCGTCGAATGCGACGATCCCCACGTGTTCTGGCTCGCGTCGTATCTGGAGACGATGCTGATGCGCGTGTGGTATCCGATCACGGTCGCGACGCAAAGCTGGCATCTGCGGCAGACGATCCGCGCGTACCTGCTCAAGAGCAGCGACGATCTCTCGCAACTGCCGTTCAAGCTGCACGATTTCGGTGCGCGCGGCGTGTCGAGCGCGGAGTCGGCGGCGATCGGCGGCGCAGCGCATCTCGTCAGTTTCATGGGCTCGGATACGGTGCTCGGCGTGGTCGCGGCGAATCACTACTACCACGACAGCATGGCCGCGTTCTCGGTGCCGGCGGCCGAGCACAGCACGATCACTGCGTGGGGCCGGGAGCGCGAAGTCGACGCGTATCGCAATATGGTCGCGCGCTTCGGCAAGCCGGGCGCGATTGTGTCGGTGGTGTCCGACTCCTATGACCTGTTCGCCGCGCTCGACGCATGGGGCACTGAACTGAAGCAGGCCGTGGTCGATTCCGGCGGCACGCTGGTGATTCGCCCGGACTCGGGCGATCCATGCACGATCGTGCTGCACACGCTGCGCACGCTGGAGGCGTCGTTCGGATCGCAGACGAACGGCAAGGGACGGCGCGTGCTCAACCACGTGCGCGTGATTCAGGGCGACGAGGTGAACCCGGATTCGATCCCCGCGATTCTCTCCGCGATGGACCAAGCCGGCTTCGCCACCGACAACATCGTGTTCGGCATGGGCGGTGCGCTGTTGCAGCAGATCAATCGCGATACGCAGCGCTTTGCGATGAAGTGCTCGGCGATCCGGCTTGGCGACACGTGGCACGATGTATCGAAGGATCCGGTCACGGATCACGGCAAGCGCTCGAAGAAAGGCCGGCTCACTTTGCTGCGCCATCGCCGCAGCGGCGAGTACCGTACGGTCACGTTGCCGGTCGTATGGGACGAGCGCACGGTGGCAGGCGAGTGGGACGAAGTGCTCGCGACGGTGTTCGATACGGGCCGCATGCTGGTGGATACGTCGCTGGCCGAGATTCGAAGCCGCGCGTATGCGGATGAGGTTTGATTCACTTTTCTTTGCGTGGTTTAGCCATGTCCGACGATCCGCTGATGGCCGACTGCGCCGACACGCGTCTGTTAGCCAAACTGATCGCCGCGCGCGAAGAAATTCCTCGCCGCGCAATGCGCGCTCTCGCTGGGTCTGCAGCCGGGACCCGCGCCGGGTTGCCCAGGCTGTGAAGACTACGGTTATTGCTTTGCGCGCTAGTGTTGAGGCGCGCGCCCAGGTGGCGGCGCGAAACGCTTCGTGTATGCTGGCGCGCATGGCCGACACCGCAAAACCCACGAAAACCAGAGCCGCTCCGGCGACGAAATCCGCGAGGGCGCGTCCCGAAGTGCGCTTCAGAATGCGCATCCGTAACGGCGATGCGGTTGCAGTCGGACCGGGCAAGGTCGATCTGCTCGAGGCGGTGCGCGAATGCGGTTCGATCTCGGCGGCGGCGCGCAGTCTCAACATGTCATACCGGCGCGCGTGGCTATTGATCGACGAGCTGAACCGCTCGCTGAAGTCGCCGGCCACGCAGTCGGAGCAGGGCGGTCAGAGCGGCGGCGGCTGCACGCTGACGCCGGTCGGCGAAACCATCATCCGCTTGTATCGCGACGTCGAGGAAGAGGCGCGGCGAAGCTGCGCGAAGCAGATCGCCGAGCTGATGAAACTGATCCGCCCGTGAGAGACCGGCGTTCGCGGCTACGTTCGTGCCTGGGGCGCGCTCAGCCGTGCCGCAAACAGAACGCCGAAGGCGGCGGATTGCTGAGCTGCGCGACGTGCCCGGGATGCAGCCGCGCGATCAACTCGACGAAGCTCGCGACGCTCGCCGTACGCAGCGGGTGATAGTCGATCCCGTGACGCTCGCAAATCCGCTTGAGTGTATTGATCGAATCGTGATCGACGCAATCGACCGGAAACACGACGAAATCCGCGCCCGGCAGCGCGGCGGCCAGCAGGCCCTTGCGATCCTCGACACCGCCGTCATGCACGAGCAGTTCGCCGCCGGCTGCGCCGACGAGCCGCTTGAGCGCGGCATTCGAGCCGGGCCGCCCGCCCACATACACGATCCGTTTGCCGTGCACGCCGACGAGGCTCGCGCGGCGCAGACCGGTGCCGTTCGAGGCGTCGACGGCGTCGACGGTCGCCCGTTCGAGCGCATCGCATTCGCTCTGCACGAGCTTGAGCAGCGCGAGCGCGTGATCGCGGCTGCCGCGTAACGCCGTTATGGTGTCCTGTTCCTGTTGTATGCGCTGCTCGGCCGCCTCGCGACGGCTCATATGCAGCGCCACGCGCTGATCTGCAACGGCGAGCCACTCGCGGAGTTGTCGCACTTCGGCTTCAAGACCATTTGCATCGGCGGGCAACGGGTTTGACTGAAGTCGCGCGGTTTGTTCATTGAGCGCCGCGACCGACGCATCGCGCTCGATGGCCAGTTGCTGCATGCGGCTCTGCTGCCGCTCGATTTTCTCCTTCAAAGCGGCGTTTTCTTCCTCCAGCGCAACGAGCCGGCGAATGTCCGCGCGATTGGCCGCGCCGACCAGATGCGACAGCATGTGCAACTCGCCGAACGCTTTCTGACGGACCGGCATCGTCGTGAGCGGGTGCGTCATCAGTGCCCAGTAAGCGGGCGGGATGTCGCCGCTTTTGAGCGCGTCGTCCCACAGGCTCAGCAGTTCGAGGTCGTCGGCGGCTTTGTCGAAGCGGCGGATCGCCACCGCGTAGCGGTCGTCGAGCAGCTTGTGCAGCGCCTTCGCGCCCGGCCCGCCCGCGATCGCGAGTTCGACCGCCGTGTGGTGGATCTCGAGATCGCTTGCGTCGCGTTGATCGAGGCCGGCGAATTTCGGCACCAGCTTGCGCAATTCGTGCGTGCTCAGACAGGTTCCGATGATCGAGCAGTGCAGATGACTGTCGAGTTCGGACAAACGCGCGCGTCGCCCGACGTTCGTCCGCGTCGCGTTGGCGGGCGAGCAGCATGCGTCGTGCGGCGCCTGGATGCCGGTGCTCACAAGCTCGACGCCGGATAGCTTCAGGCGCGGGGGCTGGGCCAGAGGAAACGGGGGCGTGGGCATGAAGGTCTCGACTCCGGTTCGTGTCAGTCGTGCCGTGCACATCGCGATATATTCGATTGGACATATCGGTGCGCAAAATATGTCCTTGAGCTTCGCCGCTCGACGGAAAGACCTACCGTAATATCCAACAGGATATAACGAAAGACGAACCGGGTGTTGGCGCGGAACCTGACGAGCGTTCGCTTGTGCCGACGTCGATCAGCGTCGTGGCGTTGCCGTCCGCTTCAGGCTTTTCTGCCGGGCGCCCGCGCCGGTCCCCCATCCACGCCGTTTTCCGCTATCGTGTGCGCCATGCCCGCCGCCTGCCGCGCGCGGGCGATACACCACACGAGATCAATGAGCCATCCCAACACCGAGCTGATCGAACGTTTCTACACCGCCTTCCAGCAGCGCGACGCCGAGACCATGGTCGCCTGCTATGCCGACGACGTTGTCTTTAGCGACCCCGCCTTCGGCGAACTGGTCGGCGACGAAGTGCGCGACATGTGGCGCATGCTCGTCAAGCACGCGCAGGACTTCACACTGACCTTCAACGACATCGAGGCGGACGACCGCACCGGCCGCGCGCACTGGGTGGCGAGCTACCGTTTCGTCCAGACGGGGCGCGACGTCGTGAACCGGATCGACGCGCGCTTCGTGTTCCGCGACGGGCTGATCGTCGAGCATCGCGACCGCTTCGATCTGTGGCTGTGGATGCGCCAGGCGATGGGCGTGCGCGGCACGCTGTTCGGCTGGTCGCCGTTCGTGCAACGGATGCTCCGGCAGCAGGCGCGCCGGGGACTGCTGCATTACCGCGGGCAGTTGAAGCGCGAATAGGCGAGTGCGGGCGGCTGAGCGCGGGGCACGCGGGTTGGATGCGAGTTCATGGAGCGCTTATTCGGTCGCTTGATAAACATCCGGCCGATGCAGCTCCATATACCGCTCCGGGTTCTCGAGCGACTTGAAACCATGCGGCGCATACACGTGATGCGCGTCGGTCGTGACCAGCACGATCCTGCGCAGCGTAGCCAGCGAAGGGCTCGCAAAGATATGTTTCATCAACGCCGACGCATGGCCCTGGCCGCGATGCGCGGGCAGCACGAACACGTCGCACAGGTAGGCGAAGGTCGCCGCGTCGGTGACGAGGCGCGCGAACGCGATCTGCTTGCCATCGACAAAGCCGCCGAAGCAGAGCGAACCGGCGACGGCGCGCTCGAAGGTCGTGCGCGGCATGCCTTTCGCCCACGGCGTTTCCTGCGACAGGAACGTGTAGACCATGTCGAGGTCGAGTTCGTCGTTGCGGCTTGAAATCGTCAGGTCGCCCTCTTGCACGGCAAGTCTCCCATTTTTCGCGTAACGATAGCGTTTCCCTTAGCCCTTCGCCGTACTCTCGGCGCCGCGCGAACCCCCGCCGACGCTCTGTCCAGCATTGCGCGCGAGCCCCATATAGCCGACCACGGACAGCAGCGTCAGCACACCGGCGAACAGGAACGCGAGGCGAAAATCGTCGAGCGTGAACACGTGGCCGGTCGTCTCCCCGTTGAACAGCGCCGCGACGCGCAGCGACACCGCGCCGAACGCGATGCCGAGACCGATCGTCATTTGCATGGCTGCGCTCCACAGCGTGCTCGCCGCACTCATCTGCGGCTGCGGGATATCGGCGTAGGCGAGCGTCGCGAGCGTGGAAAACTGCATCGAACGCGTGACGCCATACACGAACACGACGATCAGCACGAACACGAGCGGGACGTCCGGCGTCAGCAGTCCGCACGCGATGATGAAAATGCCGGCCACCGTCACGTCGACGATCGCCACCATCCGGAAACCATAGCGCTGCAGGATGCGCGTGGTCAGCGCCTTCATGCCGAGGTTGCCGAGCGCGCTCGCGAGCAGCAGCAGACCCGAACGGAAAGCCGATAGACCGAAGCCGATCTGGAACAACAGCGGCATCAGATAGGGCACCGCCCCGATACCGATGCGCGTGAACGTACCGGTGATGACCGTCACCGAGAACGTCGGCACCTTCAGCGTCGACACGTCGACGAGCGGATGCGGATGACGCTTCGCGTGCTGGAACGCGATCGCGCCGACCAGCAGACCGCCCGCCACGATCGAGAGCGCGAGCCACGGATTGGTGGCGGGCTGGCTCGCGAGCTCCGCGCCGTACAGGATCGCGGTCAGCGCGACGCCGCTCAGCAGCAGGCCGACGACGTCGAGCGGCTTGCGTTCGGTACCGCGCAGGTTTGGCACGATCGCGAGCGCGACGGCGATGGCCGCGAGGCCGAACGGCACGTTCAGCAGGAAGATCCAGCGCCACGACGCGTAGGTCGTGATGAAGCCGCCGATCGGTGGCCCGACCACCGGCGCCGCGATGGCCGGCCATGTGATCGTCGAGATCGCCTGCATCAAGCGGGCTTTCTCGGTGCTGCGGACCACGATCAGGCGTCCGACCGGCACCATCATCGCGCCGCCGACGCCTTGCAGCAGTCGCGCGGCCGTAAACTCGGGCACGTTCTGCGACAGCCCGCACAGCACCGACGCCACCGTGAACACGCCGATCGCACTGACGAACACGGTGCGCGCGCCGCAGCGGTCGGCGACCCAGCCGCTCGCCGGGATGAAGATCGCGAGCGCCAGCATGTACGCGGTCATACCGAGGCTCAGGCTGTTCGGGCCGACGCCGAACGAACGCGCCATCTGCGGCAGCGCGGTGGCAATCACCGTGGTGTCGAGGTACTCCATGAAGAAGGTGGCCGCGACGATGTACGGCAGCCAGCCGACGTGCGCGTTGCGGGTACCGCTGCTGTTCATCGCGCGATCTCCCGTGCCGTGCGTATGCGCTTGGAAAGACCATTGACGGGCCGGCGCGGGGCGCGCGAAGAGTATGACTTCATGGTGCGTGCGACTACCTTTCGATTGCGTTTTGTGTGTCTGCCGGTATCCGGGAGAACGGGCAGGCGTTGGGGCCAAGGCCGCCGGCCCTGAATCCTAACGCAATAAGGGGTCGCATATCGCGGCGGCGCGCACCGCTCCGCCGCCTGCACGTCAGTCCTTCGCCGCGTACTCCCTGTCCAGCCGGTCATACAGCGGCTTGTTGACGAGCCGCTGGCGCTCGCTGAACGGCGCGACGATCGTCGCGTCCTCGTCGAGGCGGCCGTTGCTTTGCAGCGTGCCGAGCGCGCGCTGCATGCCGAGCACCGCGCCTTGCAGCGCCGCGTTCGCATACAGCACGATGCCGTAGCCGAGTTTCGCGAGCGCGTCGCGCGATTGCACCGGCGTCTTGCCGCCGATCACGATGTTGATCAACTGTGGCACGTCGAACAGCCCCGGCAGGCGCTCGATGTCGGCCAGCGATTCGGTCGCCTCGATAAACAGGATGTCGGCACCGGCCTCGATGAAGCGATGGCCGCGCTCGATCGCCTCCTCGATGCCGTGGACCGCGGCCGCGTCGGTACGCGCCATGATCTGCAGGTTCGCGTCTTCGCGCGCGTCGACTGCCGCGCGAATCTTGCCGACCATCTCGCTCGTCGCGACGACTTCCTTGCCCAAGAAGTGGCCGCATTTCTTCGGCATCACCTGGTCTTCGAACTGGATCACGTCGGCGCCGCTGCGCTCGAGCACTCGCACGGTCTGGCGCACGTTCAGGGCATTGCCGAAGCCGGTGTCGGCATCGACGATCAGCGGCAGCGCGACCGCGTCGCGGATGCGCGCGGTGTGCTCGGCGACTTCGGTGAGGCCGATAAAGCCGAGGTCGGGCAGGCCGAGCGACATGTTGGTGACGCCAGCGCCGGTGATGTAGACCGCCTCGAAGCCGGCGTCCTCGATCACGCGCGCGCTCATTGCGTTGAACGCGCCGGGCACGAGCAGGCCCTGACGCTGGTTGACCTTGGCGCGGAAGGCGGCGCGGCGGGTGGCGGAAGTGGTGGTCATGATGCGGGTCTCCAGAGAAGAAATCGGTAGTGAAACGCGGGCGACATTTTGCAGGAAGCGTGCCATTGCCTGGCGTTTCGCGGCTCGCGACGCTGGAACACGGGTTTGCGCGAAATGGGCTCGACAGGGATGTTCGTGGCACAATCTGCGGAACGTTTCATGAAACGTTTCGCGGAACGTTTCAATCAAGGAGAGCCCGGTGTCCACGTTCACCCCATTCGTCGCGAACCCGAGTCCCGCCGTCGATGCCGGCCGCCCCGGGGTCGCACTCGTCAGTATCAGCCGGCTGCAATCGCTTTGCGAGGCCGTGGCGCCGCGCTATGCCGGCCGGGCGAAATTCTTCACGGTGCGGGAGGGCTACGGCGCTGCCGTCGCCGCGCTGCAAGCCTACGTGGATGCGGGTTCGGTCGATGTCGTGTTGTCCGCGGGTTCGAACGGCGCGTATCTGCGCGAGAACCTCAGCGTGCCGGTCGTGATGGTCAAGGTGAACGGCTTCGACGTGTTGAGCGCGATCACGCGCGCGACCGCTACGTGGCCGCAGGCGCGCATCGGGCTCGTGCTGCATGAAGCAATCGCGCAGGAGCTGGCCGACCTGAGCCCGCTGCTGAATGTCGATCTGCGGCAACGCGCTTACCGGTCGATCGACGAAGTACGGCTCGCGGTCAATGAACTCGCGGCGCAAGGCTGCCGCGTGGTGGTCGGCGCCGGCATGGCCTGCGATCTGGCGCAGCAGGCCGGCATGGAAAGCGTGTTCCTCTATTCGCTTGCCGCGGTCGAGGAAGCATTCGAGCGCTCGGTCGAACTGGCGCGCGTGAGCCGCCAGAAGGAATCGAAGCGGGTGCGCCTGAACACGATCGTCGCGCATCTGCGCGACGGCGTCGCCGCATTCGACGAAGCCGGCCAGCTCGAAGCCGTCAACCCGGCGATGCTCGAACTGCTCGGTCTCGGCGCTGCCCAGGCGCTTTCGAGGACGACTCGGACACCCCCGCGCGAGTCGGGCGCGCGCTCGCGCCGCTGTTGCGCGAGACGCGCGCCGCCGAGCAGCCGGTCGACGAACGCATCGAGCAGATCGGCGGTCGCGCGCTGATCGTCAACTGCGTGCCGATCGTCGAGCAGGGCGCGCGATCCGGTTTCGTCGTGACCGCGCAGGATGCGCTCGTCGCTCAGCGGATCGACCGTTCGCTGCGCACCAACCAGCGACCGAGGCATCTGGTCGCGCGGCATCGGCTCGACGATCTGATTGGCGAATCGGTGGCGCTCGATCGCGTGCGCCGGCTCGCGCGCGCCGGCGCCGCGCACGACGCGACCGTGCTGCTGACGGGCGAAAGCGGCACCGGCAAGGAGCTGGTCGCACAGGGCATCCACAACGCGAGCCGGCGGCGCGGCAATCCGTTCGTCGCGTTCAACTGCGCGGCGCTGCCCGAGGGGCTGATCGAAAGCGAGCTGTTCGGACACGAGGAAGGGGCGTTCACCGGCGCGCGTCGCGGCGGCAAGCCGGGCTTGTTTGAAATCGCGCACACCGGCACGATCTTTCTCGATGAAATCGGCGAAATGCCGGCGGCGCTGCAAAGCCGGCTGTTGCGCGTGCTGCAGGAACGCGAGGTGACGAAGCTCGGTGCGGGCCGCGCGACGCCGGTCGACGTGCGCGTGATCGCCGCGACACACCGCGACCTGCATGCGCTCGTCGAGCAGGGCGCGTTTCGCGCGGACCTGTATTTCCGCTTGAATCTGCTTCAGATAAAATTGCCGCCGCTGCGCGATCGCCGCGCCGACATCGCGCCGCTGGCGCGGCATCTGCTGGAGCGCAGCGCGCTGCAGTACGGTTTGTCGGTGGCGGCGCGCGAACACGTGCTTGCGTTTCTCGATCCGCTTTTCGCGAACTACGCGTGGCCGGGCAACGTCCGCGAGTTGGAAAATCTGCTCGCGCGCGCGGCGATTTATGTTGGTGAGGTCGCGAGCGACCTGTCCGGGAACTGGCCCGCCGACGCCTTGCCGGACTGGCAGGCCGTGTTTCCCGAGTTCGCTCGAATCAGACCGGCAAGCGTTGAGCGGCTGACTCCGGCGCCTCAGGACGCGGTATCCAACAGCACGGTGCCCCGTGCCACGCCAACCCGCGAGGACGCGCTGCGCGCCCTCGAACAATCCGGCGGCAATCGCGCCGCCGCGAGCCGCGCGCTCGGCATCGGCCGAACCACGCTGTGGCGGCTTCTGAAGGGCTGAAACGCCCATCAATCGACCCGATAGTTTGAACCGACGAAATGAATAGGGGAAGACTATCGAATTCATTAACACAATCCGCTTTACCTATTAAGCGCAGTCTGAGATACTGACTCCACTTTCCAACCACCCAGAAAGAGGATTCAGCAAATGCCGATCATCAACAGTCAAGTCAAACCGTTCAAGGCACAGGCTTACCACAACGGCAATTTCCACACCGTCACTGAAGAAAGCCTGAAGGGCAAGTGGTCGGTTTTCGTGTTCTACCCGGCCGACTTCACGTTCGTTTGCCCGACGGAACTGGGTGACCTGGCCGATCGTTACGAAGAGTTCAAGAAGATCGGCGTTGAAATCTACAGCGTGTCGACCGATACGCACTTCACGCACAAGGCGTGGCACGACACGTCGGACACGATCCAGAAGATCAAGTACCCGATGCTGGCTGACCCGACGCTCGCTATCTCGCGCAACTTCGACGTGCTGATCGAAGAAGAAGGCCTCGCGCTGCGCGGCACGTTCGTGATCAACCCGGAAGGCGAGATCAAGCTGTGCGAAATCCATGACAACGGCATCGGCCGTGACGCTGGCGAACTGCTGCGCAAGGTTCAGGCTGCGCAATACATCGCGGCTCACCCGGGTCAAGTGTGCCCCGCCAAGTGGACGCCGGGCGCAGAAACGCTGACCCCGTCGCTCGACCTGATCGGCAAGATCTAAGGTCCATGCAGCGCACGCTGCATGCGTAGTCCGCATTTCCCGGGACCCTCCCGGTGCATCACCGCGCGACCCGCCTGATACGGCGTTTCGCGTGCCCTCGGGCCGTACACGTCCTATCCGGCGTGTGCGGCGCCGGGACACCCACACCCCTCGTCACGGAATCGCAAAGCCATGCTTGACGCCAATCTCAAGACTCAACTGAAGACGTACCTCGAAAAAGTTAGCAGGCCTATCGAACTCGTCGCATCGGTCGACGACAGCGCGAAGTCCCAGGAGCTGCTGGCTCTGCTCAGCGATATCGCGACGTTGTCGGAGCGCGTCACGGTGGTCGAGCGTCGCGGCGACAGCGAACGCAAGCCGTCGTTTTCGGTTGGCGAAGCGGGCAAGGACACCGGCATCCGTTTCGCCGGCATTCCGATGGGGCATGAATTCACGTCGCTCGTCCTCGCACTGCTGCAGGTTGGCGGCCATCCGGTCAAACTCGACGATGCGGTGATCGAACAGATCCGCAGCCTCGACGGCGACTATCAATTCGAAACGTATTTCTCGCTGTCGTGCCAGAACTGCCCCGAAGTCGTGCAGGCGCTGAACGTGATGGCGTTGATCAATCCGCGTATCCGTCACGTCGCGATCGACGGCGCGCTGTTCCAGAACGAAGTCGAAGCGCGCCAGATCATGGCGGTACCGACGATGTTCCTGAACGGCGAAACCTTCGGTCAGGGCCGCAGCGGCGTGAAGGAAATCCTCGCCAAGCTCGACACCAACGCCGGTGCGCGCGCCGCGAAGGAACTGGAAAAGAAGCCGGTGTTCGATACGCTGATCGTCGGCGGCGGCCCGGCTGGCGCGGCGGCGGCGATTTACTCGGCGCGCAAGGGCATTGCGACCGGCGTCGTGGCCGAGCGTTTCGGCGGCCAGGTGCTCGATACGCTCGCGATCGAAAACTTCGTCTCCGTGACGGAAACCGAAGGACCGAAGTTCGCGACCGCGCTCGAACAGCACGTGAAGACGTATGACGTCGACATCATGGACGTGCAGCGCGCCGAAGCGCTGATTCCGGGACGCATCAACGAGGTGCGTCTCGCCAACGGCGCCGTGCTGAAGGCGAAGACGATCATTCTCGCGACCGGAGCGCGCTGGCGCGAAATCAACGTCCCGGGCGAGCGCGAGTATCGCAATCATGGCGTCGCGTACTGCCCGCACTGCGATGGCCCGCTGTTCAAGGGCAAGCGCGTCGCGGTGATCGGCGGCGGCAACTCGGGCGTCGAGGCGGCGATCGACCTCGCGGGTCTCGTGCGCGAAGTGACGCTGCTCGAATTCGGCGCGACGCTGCGTGCCGACGAAGTGCTGCAACGCAAGCTGCGCAGCCTGCCGAACGTGACGGTCGTCACCCAGGCGCAGACCACGGAAATCACCGGCGACGGCAAGAAGGTCAATGGTCTGGTGTACAAGGACCTCGCTTCGGGCGAAGTGAAGAAGGTCGAACTCGAAGGCGTGTTCGTGCAGATCGGTCTCGTGCCGAACACCGAATGGCTGAAGGGTACGGTCGAGCTGTCGAAGCATGGCGAGATCGTCGTCGATGCACGCGGCGCGACGTCGGTGCCGGGCGTGTTCGCCGCCGGCGACGTGACCACGGTGCCGTTCAAGCAGATCGTGATCGCGGTGGGCGAAGGCGCGAAGGCATCGCTGTCCGCGTTCGATCACCTGATCCGCAACAGCGAAGAAGTCGCGGTGGTCAGCGAAGCGGAAGCTGAAGCAGCGGCTTGATCCAGTTGAGATGCAAAGGAAGCGGTGGCCTGCGGGCCGCCGTTTCTGTTTGCGCACGAAACAAGGCCCGCATGCACGCGGGCCTTGTTTCGTTAAAGCACGGGAAGCTGAATTAACGCCGATCGAACGAATACTTGCCGGGGCCGGTCACGCACAACAACAGCAAGCCGCCAATGATTGCGATGTTCTTGTAGAAATGGATCATGTTGTCGTACTGCATCGCGCCGGTCATGTTCCAGTAGTGATGGCCGATGATCGCGGTGCCGAGCGTATACACCGCAAGCAGCAGGGCCAGCGGTCGCGTGAAAAATCCCACCAGCAGCGCGACGCCCACGACGAGCTCCATCACCACCGCGATAGCCGCCGACAACTCGGGTACGGGCGCACCTGTTGACGTCATATAAGCGACGGTGCCGGAAAAGCCGGTTAGTTTCGGCCAGCCGAACATCACGAACAGCACCATCAGCAGGATTCGAGCGACGAGAACGACGACGTCTTTCTGGTTTTCAAACAGCGTATAGCGCATGATTTTTCCCGATAGAGAAGGGGGGAAGCTCGCTGGAAATCGTCGTCCAGCGAGCCGCGTTCAGATTGGATCAATAGCGGCGCAAGCGAAGCGCTTATGCCCACAACGCCGACGTTTCGATATTGCGCAGATCGAACACTAGCACTTCCGCGTCGCGGCCTTGCGAGAACGTCAGCGCTTCTTCGCCACGCACACGCGCGCCGTCACCCTCGCCAAACTCGACGCCGTTCACGGTGATGCTGCCGCGCGCCACGTGAACATATGCATAGCGGTCGCTCGCGAGTTCGAGCCGTGCGGTTTCGTCGCCGTTGAAGAGACCGGCATACACGCGTGCATCCTGTTGCAACTGCAGCGAACCGTTCGCACCATCCGGCGACAGCACGAGCCGCAGCACGCCGCGCTTGTCGGCCGCGCTGAAGTGCTGTTGCTGATAGCGCGGCTGCGTGCCTTGCTTGCCCGGCGCGATCCAGATTTGCAGGAAGTGCACCGGCTCGCTCTTCGAATGGTTGAATTCGCTGTGCGCCACGCCGGTGCCCGCGCTCATCAACTGGATGTCGCCCGGCACGATCACCGAGCCCGTGCCCATCGTGTCCTTGTGTTCGAGCGCGCCTTCGAGCACGTACGAAAAGATCTCCATGTCGCGGTGCGGATGCTTGCCGAAGCCTTGCGCCGGCGCAACGCGGTCGTCGTTGATCACGAGCAGGTCGGAGAAGCCGTTCTGCTTCGCATCGTAGTAGTGCGCGAACGAAAACGTGTGGCGCGAACTGAGCCAGCCGTGTTCCGCGCGGCCGCGTTGATTGGCGTGTCTGATTTCGAGCATGCTGTTTCTCCTTGAGTTTTGTCGTGCGATCCGGGCCAGATGTTTGGCTGCGATCCATGAACGACAGTGTAGGTCAATCCGGATGTTTATAATCACAACAGAACCGGAAACACTGTCGCCGTGGAGTAGACAATACGATGCAACTCGATGACATGCGGATCTTCGTCGCGACCGTCGACGCCCACAATTTCACCGCCGCGGCGAACCGGCTGTCGCTGTCGAAACAGTTCGTGAGCCGCCGCGTGATGGCGCTCGAGGAAGCGCTCGGCGTGCAACTGCTGATTCGTAATACGCGCAAGCTGGCGGTGACCGATCTCGGCCAGGAGTTCTATGAGCGAGCGAAGCGCATCCTCGGCGAGGTCGAGGACGCCGAGCAGGCCATGTCGCTGCGCCGCGCCGGGCCGCGCGGGCTGCTGCGCGTGAGCGCGCCGATGTCGTTCGGCATGACGCATCTGTCGCCGCTCGTCGCGGCGTTTCTGCGCGAGCATCGCGATGTGCGCTTCGACATGGAGTTGAGCGACCGCGCGGTCGATGTGATCGGCGAGGGCTTCGACATGGCGATCCGCATCGGCACGCTGGCGGATTCGTCGCTGATCGCGCAGAAGCTGATCGATGTAAAGATGCTCGCGTGTTGCAGCCCCGGCTATCTGCGGCGGCGTGGCACGCCAGCCGTGCCGGCCGATCTCGCGAAGCACGACTGTCTGCTGTACGGCCACGGCGGCGCGGTGAGCTGGGAGTTCAGCGTCGACGGCGCGCTGAAGAGCGTCGAGGTGCGCGGCCCGTTGCGAGCGAATAACGGCGATCTGATTCGCGACGCGGCCGTTGCGGGACTCGGGATCGTCAGACTTCCTGATTTCATCGTCGCCGATGCGCTGGCAAACGGTCAGCTCGTGCCCGTGCTCGAAGCGTTCCTGCCGGCGGCGACGGGCGTCTATGCGGTGTATCCGCAGCATCGGCAAAGCTCGGTGACGATCCGGGCGTTCGTCGAGTTTCTACGCAAACATCTGAAGAAGAGGCTCGCGGATTGGCCCGTCGGCTAAACCCCGTCAACCCTCGCGGAAAATAAAGCTATACGCACTCAACGCGGGCACGCCGCCCAGATGCGCATACAGCACCCGCGAGCCGGCCGGGAATTCGCCGTTGCGGACCTTGTCGATCATGCCGTGCATCGATTTGCCTTCGTACACCGGATCGGTCAGCACGCCTTCGAGCCGCGCGCACAGACGGATCGCCTCTAACGTGCCGTCGTTCGGCAGACCGTATTCCGGGCCGCCGTAACGCTCGTCGAGCACGATGTCTTTCGCGGTGATGTCGCGGCCCAGCTCGACGCTCCCGGCTGTCCGCCTGGCGATGCGCGTGATCTGCTCGCGCGTCTGCGCCGGTTTCGCCGATGCGTCGATGCCGATCACACGATCCGCCCGGCCATCGGCGGCAAAACCGACGACCATGCCCGCCTGGGTGCTGCCCGTCACCGAGCACACGACGATGTAGTCGAACCTGAAGCCCAATTCGGCTTCCTGCTGGCGCACCTCTTCGGCAAAGCCGACGAAGCCGAGTCCGCCGAGCGGATGATCCGAGCAGCCGGCCGGAATCGCGTACGGCTTGCCGCCCGCCGCGCGCACGCTGTCGAGCGCGTCTTCCCAACTCTTGCGAAAACCGATGTCGAAGCCGTCCGGCACGAGCCGCACGTCGGCGCCCATGATGCGCGACATCTGGATGTTGCCGACGCGGTCATACACCGCGTCCCAGTAGTTGACCCAGTTCTCCTGCACGAGCACACATTTCATGCCGAGATGCGCGGCCACTGCCGCAACCTGGCGCGTCTGATTCGACTGGATGCCGCCGATCGATACCAGCGTGTCGCAGCCCTGCGCGAGCGCGTCGGGGATCAGATATTCGAGCTTGCGGGTCTTGTTGCCGCCGAATGCGAGGCCGCTATTGCAGTCTTCGCGCTTGGCATAAAGCTCGACCTTGCCGCCGAGATGCTGGCTCAGACGTTTGAGCGGCTGGATCGGCGTCGGTCCGAAGGTGAGCGGATAGCGGGGGAATCGTTGCAGGTTCATCGCGGCTCCGGGGTGAGTGATTTCCGTGCGTTCATGTTAGGAAAAACCGCTAGAAATGAGCTTGCGAAAAAAATGTGTCGGACGTAGTTTTGGAAATCAAACTGTCCAATGTTCCTAACAAAACTTCGTAGATACGTCGATGAACGCAACGAAAGTTCGTGCTGGATCGAAGCCCTCCGGGAGGAGCGATCCCGGCCCCGCGCTCGATCGCATCGACCGGGCGATCCTGCGGCAGTTGCAAACCGATGCGTCGATTTCGAACGTCGCGCTTGCAGCGAAAGTGAAGCTGAGCGCGCCGGCGTGTTTGCGGCGCGTCGAACGGCTGAAGGAGTCGGGGCTCATTCGCGGCGTGGTCGCGCTGCTCGATCCGAAGGCGGCCGGCGCGGGCATGCTCGTGATCATCGGCGTGGTGCTCGATCGCTCGACGCCCGAGTCGTTCGCCGAGTTCGAAAAGGCCGCGCAGAAAGTGCCCGGCTGCATGGAGTGTCACGTGGTGACCGGCGAGTTCGACTATTTCATGGTGATCCGCACGCGCGACAGCGACAGCTTCAATCGCCTGCACGCCGAGCAGTTGCTTTATCTGCCGGGCGTGCGGCAGATCCGCTCGTTCATGGTGCTGAAGGAAATCCTGTCGACGACGAAATTTCCGCTGTGAGCCGCGCGGCCAGCGCCGAAAACGCGCATGCTGTCATAAATGCCACGCCCGCGCGACCAAGCATCGGCGTACCCGCGTGCGGCGCAAGGAGCACCGCGCCGCGGCAGGCGAGCGTCGGCACTTTTCCGGAGCGACCATCATGATTCGCAACACACGGCAATTCTTAACTTCGTTCGACGGCACCTCGAAACGCTCACGCGCGGCCGCGTTGTCGTTGCTGCTCGGCGCGGGCGCGCTCGGGTTGGTGCTCGCGCAGCGCGTCGCGCTATCGGCGGAGAACGCCGTCGTGATCGCGCCGCCTGCGCTCGACGAACCAGTCCTCGCCAGCACCGCGCACGAGGAAACCGCGGTGTTCGCGGGCGGCTGTTTCTGGGGCGTGCAGGGCGTGTTCCAGCATGTGCGCGGCGTCACGCGGGCGGTGTCCGGCTATTCGGGGGGCTCACGCGAGACCGCGCAGTACTTGACCGTCAGCGGCGGCGAGACGGGGCACGCCGAATCGGTGCAAGTCACGTTCGATCCCAGCAAGGTCACGTACGGCCAGTTGCTGCAGGTGTATTTCTCGGTGGTTCAGGACCCGACCGAGCTGAATCGCCAGGGCCCCGATAGTGGCACGCAATACCGCTCCGCGATCTTTCCGCTGAACGACACGCAACGGCGCGTCGCGCAAAGCTATATAGCGCAGCTCGACAAGTCGCACGTGTTCCCTGAGCCGATCGTCACGAAGACGGAGCCGTACAAGGGCTTCTATCCGGCCGAGTCGTATCACCAGAACTATCTGACGTTGCATCCCGATTCGGCCTATATCGAGTTCAATGACATGCCGAAAATCGCCAATCTGAAGCGCCTGTTCCCCAACCTGTATCGCGACAAGCCGGTGCTCGTCGAAGCCGGGCAATAACCGCTCCGAACGGCGGCGCAAGGAGCGCCGCTTGCTCGCCTGAGCCGGTCTCCGTTACCCGGTCCGTCGCGGCCGTCATCAATTTTCCACAGACTTGGCGCATATCTTGCGAACCAACGAGCCGTTGGTCGTTGTCCGCGTCGCCGCGGCGCGTAATGGCCAACCAGCCACGTGGGCCACGCGGGCTCACTGCGCCTCGTGCGCATCGCAGAGCCCGCGTCAATGATTGGAAAAATTACACGCCGTAAGTAGCAGTGCGGCGGCCGTCCTGGTTTTTGGGTCCGCACTGGACTCCGGGCGAGGACCCAACCTCTTCGCGACGAGCGGGATCGGAGGCTTCTGGTGTTGAACAGCCGTAGAAAGAAGCGGGGCGCCGTGCCTCGCCATCGACAAACCGGCATCGCGGCGAGTTCGCTCGTCGCCGCGAGCTTTGGCGTGATGGCCTGCGTGCCGGGCGTGGCCTTCGCGCAAACGCCTTCGCCGCTCGGCGAATGGCAATACTCGGTGGGTGTTCCGCTGGAGAAGATGTTCGAGCCGAATATTCCCGACTGGCAACTGCGCTTGGGCGTGGCCACCTCGTTCCAGCCACGCTTCGAGGGCTCCGACCGCTATCACGTGGTGGCCGGCCCCAGCATCGACGTGCGCTACAAGGATCTGTTCTTTTTCTCGGTCGGCGAAGGCTTCGGCGTGAATTTCGCTCAGGGCGAGAACTGGCGCATGAGTCTCGCCGCGGTCTACGACCTCGGGCGACGCGCGCAGAACGATCCCCAGGAGCTCGACGGGCTCGGCAACATCAACCCGGCGCTGGGTCTGAAGCTCTCGGGCGAGTACGTCGTGTCGAAGAATTTTCCGCTTGTCTTGCGCGCCGATATCCGCCGCTATTTCGGCGGATCGAACGGCTGGATCGGCGATCTCGGCGCTTATATGCCGATGCCGGGCAGCACGGACCGGTTCTTCTGGTTCGCCGGCCCGAACGTGGTGCTCGCGGACTCCGATTACATGAACAGCTGGTTCGGCGTCAATCAGGAGCAGGCCGCGCACTCGCAGTATCCGAAGTACCACGCGAGCGCGGGCTTCAAGTCGGTGGGCTTCGGTGTCAGCATGATCTGGCTGTTCAGCAAGCACTGGTTCGCGACCGCCGACGGCGCGTTCGAGCAGCTCGTCGGCAGTGCGGGTGACAGTCCGATCACGCGCAGCCGGGCGACCGGCGTCGCCGATGTGTCGATCAACTATCGGTTTTGAACGCAGCGGCGGGGTCACCACTCTGCGGCCCTGTGGGTAGGGACCTGGCTGACTCGAATTGCCGAGGGCGCTGGCGTTGCGGTGTAGTGCCCAGAGCATAAAAGCAGCTGTCGTGACGCACAAAAAAGCGGCCCGCATGGAGGCGGGCCGATTCGACAGATTGAAAATTTGCGCCGCGAGGATAGCGCGAAGAAATTCAGTTTTGGCGCGAAGTGCACCTGCTACGAGGCTTTATCCGTCGAGGTGGTTATGTCGCCCCCGGCAGTACCGCCATAGCTTGATGATCGCCACATAGGCCAGCGCCGCCACGATCAGTTGAATCGTCACCCATACCAAGAAAAACAAATCTTCGGGGTCCGGGATGCCTAGCCACTGCGAAGCATGCAACCATGCGCGCGTCTGGCTTTCTGTCCACGGATAGGGATATGGGCGGACATTATGAATCGATAGAACGAACAGACCCAAAAATAGCGCGACCTTGAATACCCTACGGGCAAGTATTGCCATATGTGATGACCTCAATTGTTCCATAGGCGCGAAGGTCCGAACAGCGTACGGGAATTTGCATCGTGTGCAGCAGCGCGTTGCGAATTCTGATGAAATCGCTATGGCTCGGCCGCTTCGTTATCGCCCCTGTGCCGCTCTTTGCCGCGCTCCCGCATTGGTGAGGCAAGTACTCTGATGGGTTTCGGAATGGGCTACGGGGTAAGGTCCATAGCGTGGCAGCAGCTGTGGTGATGCACGACAAAGCGGCCCGCATGGAGGCGGGCCGATTCGACGGATTGAGAATCTGCGCCGCGAAGATCGCACGAACGAATACAGGCTTGTTGTGAAGTGCAGCTGCTACAAGGCTTTATCCGTCGATGTGACTATGTCGCCCCCGGCAGTACCGCCATAGTTTGATGATCGCCACATAGGCCAGCGCAGCCACGATCAGTTCAATCGTCACCCACACCACGAAATACAAATCCTCGGGATCGCGGATACCGAGCCAATCCGAAGCACACCACCACGCGTCCAACTGACTTTCCGTCATTGGATCAGGGTACGTGTGGACAAAGCGAATCGAAACAACGAACAGGCCGAAAAACAGCGCCACCTTGAAGAGCCTATGGGCAAGTGTTGCCATACGTGATGACCTCTATCATGCCGTACGCGGGAATCCCCGAATTGCGGGCCGGTATGGTGGCGGTGTGCAGGAGAGCGCGCCGGAGTTTTTCGAAGTCGGTACGACTCGGCAAGGTGATACAGCCATGTGAAATACTTAGACCGCCTGCCGGATGCAGCCGGAAATGCCCGCGTTCGACGCCATTGACCCAGGTCATGTCTTCAATGCTGCGATCATCCCGATAAAGCGCGAACCATTCATTGTGATTGGTCGCGCGGCCCTGTGTGGCATTCCAGGTATCTTTCGCCCAGGTAAGGGCTTGAGACCCGAGCCCGCCAGTGGGCCGGTCCACAATCCAGTATCGACCGGCGGGAGTCGGCCCTTTGTTAGGCACCGCCGTACACCCGCCCCGATTGCGGTATTGACTATCTCCCGAATACGCGTCGAATGTGCCCACGCCAAAAATGGTGAGCGGTGATAAAGGCGCGTTGTTGACGACAAATTTTCCTTGATAAGCCACCTATGCTATTCCCTTGGTAGGTTTATGAGCGCCGCACGGTTGTTATGTCCTTTCGCAAGAACTTGCGAGCTTTATTTTGTACAGGGGCCTAGTTGTTATTGAAATCAGAGCGCTCCCAATTTTGGAGGGACCCGCCCCGCGTGCTCGCTGTGCTACGCTTGCCGCAACCCAATTCACGCAGCGCGAGCACGAATCCCATCATGCGTTCCTGGCGTCTCGTATCATCGCGGCACAGCGGGCAGATCAGCACCGCGCGCGCCACCGACCTCGTCATGGCGATCTCCCATCCGGACGCCGATGCGCTCGCCGCGAGCATGCTGCGCACCGCTGACGAGTCGCTGTCGTTGCCGGTCTCGCAGTGCACGATCTTCTCGTATGAGTTCGACGCGCGGCCCCGTACGGTGTCGGCGGCCGATCATCGCGGCGGGCGTTTTCTGCGCGACGTCGCCGAGCGCTACGCCACGCATTTCTATGCGCTCGACGGCAATCGCGCGATCATCGCCGATACGCGGCACACGCCGTCGCGCGACGCGTTGGTGATGCACCAGCAGCGCGGCGACGAAATCGAAAACGAAGCGTATCGGGCGGCCTGCTACGCGCAACCGAACGTGTCGGACCGCCTGTCCTTGCTCGTGCGGCCGGTGGACGGTGTGTGGCTGTCGATCAACCTGTATCGCGACCGCGCGTACGGCGTGTTCGCGCCGCGCGACCTGGAGCGGATCGAAAGCGTCGCGCCGCTGTTCGCGCATGCGGCGAAGGGCCACTACGCGCTGAACGGGCAACATCAGCAAGGCACCGGCGCGGCGATGCTCGCGCGCGTGCGGCGCGTGTGCCCGGCGTTG
>ABYL01000101.1 GCA_000173575.1 Burkholderia sp. H160
CGACAACACCGAGCGCCCGACGGCGTCGAGCAGATTGGTCATCAGCACGTCGCGCGCAAGCGTCGACTTGCCCGAGCCGCTGACGCCCGTCACCGCGACGAGCCGCGCGAGCGGAATGCCGACCGTCACGTCGCGCAGGTTATGCAGCTTTCCGCCATGCACGGTCAGCCAGTTCCCGGGGACAGCAGAATCACGCGTGCCCGTCGCGACGACCTCGCGACGCGGCTGCAACGGATGCACGATCGGCTGCGCGAGGAAGCGTCCGGTCAGCGAATCGGGCTGCGCGGACAGGTCCGCGACGCTGCCCTGCGCGATCAGCGTGCCGCCGCGCTTGCCCGCGCCCGGCCCGATATCGATGATGTGATCGGCGCGCCGGATCGTATCTTCGTCATGCTCGACGACGACGAGCGTATTGCCCTTGTCGCCGAGCTTGCGCAGCGCGTTCAGCAGGATCTGGTTGTCGCGCGGATGCAGGCCGATGGTCGGCTCGTCGAGCACGTAGCACACGCCCTGCAGATTGCTGCCGAGTTGCGCGGCAAGCCGGATGCGCTGCGCTTCGCCGCCCGACAAGCTCGGCGCCGCGCGATCGAGGCTCAGATAGCCGAGCCCGACTTCTTCGAGGAACTGCAGCCGGCTGCCGATTTCGCTGACCACGTCGCGCGCGATTTCGGCGTCGCGTCCCGTCATCTGCAGCGTATCGATCCACGCCCGCGTGTCGGACACGGTCCATTGCGCGACGTCGACGATCGCCTGCGAGTCGAACGTGACCGCGCGCGCGACCGGATTCAGACGCGTGCCCGCGCAATCCGGACACGGCTCATCGACGAGCCCTTCCGGTTCCTGCTCCTCCGACGGCAGGCTCTGTTCGCGGCCGCGATTGTCGTCGACGACGATCGTGTCGTCGTAGGCGGCACGTTGTTCACGCGTGAGCGACAGCCCCGTGCCGACGCAGCTCGTGCACCAGCCATGCTTGCTGTTGTACGAGAACATGCGCGGATCGAGCTCGGGGTAGCTCGTGCCGCAGACCGGACACGCGCGCTTCGTCGACAGCACCTTCACGTCGCCGAGCTTCGCGGTGGACTGGCCGCCGTTGATCGCGTCGTGCAGGCCGTCGAGCGGCGCGAGCAGATGCATGACGCCCTTGCCGATCTCGAGCGTCTGATCGAGCGCTTCGCGCAGCTCGGCTTCGTGATCGGCCGAGATGACGAGGTCCGCGACCGGCAGCTCGATCGTGTGCTCGCGGAAGCGGTCGAGCTTCGGCCACGGATCGACCGGCACGAACTCGCCGTCCACCCGCAGATGCGTATTGCCGCGCGCCTTCGCCCATTTCGCGAGGTCGGTGTAGACGCCCTTGCGGTTCACGACGAGCGGCGCGAGGAAGCCGACATGCTGGCCCTTGTGATCGCGCAGCAACTGCGCCGCAATCGATTCGGCGCTTTGCGACGTGACCGGCGTGCCGTCGTGAACGCAATGCTGCAAGCCGAGCTTCACGTACAGCAGACGCAGGAAGTGCCACACCTCCGAGGTCGTCGCGACGGTACTCTTGCGGCCGCCGCGCGAGAGCCGCTGCTCGATCGCGACGGTCGGCGGGATGCCGTACACCGCGTCGACTTCGGGCCGGCCGGCCGGCTGCACGATAGAGCGCGCGTACGCATTCAATGATTCGAGGTAGCGCCGCTGACCTTCGTGGAACAGGATGTCGAACGCGAGCGTCGATTTGCCCGAGCCCGACACGCCGGTGATCACATTGAACTTGCCATGCGGAATGTCGACGTCGAGCGCCTTCAGGTTGTGCTCGCGGGCGTTGACGATGCGCACGACGTCCTCGCCTTCGATCGCGCGACGCGCGCGGGCCGCGCTCAGTGCTTTCTGCAGCGGGATGCCTTGCGGCTCCGCTTCGGCTGCGCTGTCCATTGCGCGGTCGTATTGCAGCAGTGCCTCGCCGGTATGCGACTCGGCACACGCTTTCACTTCGTCTGGCGTGCCGGCGCACAACACGCGGCCACCGCCGTCGCCGCCTTCAGGACCGAGGTCGATGATCCAGTCGGCCGCACGGATCACGTCGAGGTTGTGCTCGATCACGATCAGCGAATGACCGCTCGCCAGCAGCTTACCGAACGCCTGCATCAGCTTCGCGATGTCGTCGAAATGCAGGCCCGTGGTCGGTTCGTCGAACATGAACAGACGCTTCGCGACCACCTGCTTTGCGCCACGTGTGCTACGCGCCTGCGCCGATTCCGCCAGAAAACCCGCGAGCTTGAGCCGCTGCGCCTCGCCGCCCGATAACGTCGGCACGGGCTGGCCGAGCTTCACGTATTCGAGCCCGACGTCGACGATCGGCTGGAGCACGCGCAATACTTCGGCGTCCTTCGCGAAGTACGCGGTAGCCTCGCTGACGGTCAGTTCGAGCACGTCGGCGATGCTCAACGCGCGCGCGGGCTCCCCTCGTTCGATCTTCACTTCGAGGATTTCCGCGCGATAACGACGCCCGTCGCAATCGGGGCAACGCAGGTACACGTCGGAGAGGAACTGCATCTCGATGTGCTCGAAGCCCGAGCCGCCACAGGTCGGGCAGCGGCCGTCGCCCGAGTTGAAGCTGAACATGCCGGGGCCGTAGCCGCGCTGCTGCGCGAGCGGCGCCTTCGCGAACAGCTTGCGGATTTCGTCGAACGCGCCGACGTAGCTGGCCGGATTCGAGCGCGCGGTCTTGCCGATCGGCGACTGGTCGACGAACACGACGTCCGTGACCTGGTCGGCGCCCTTCAGCGCCCTGAACGCGCCCGGCGCTTCGGTGGCGAGGCCGAAGTGACGCGCCATCGCCGGATACAGCACGTCCTGCAGCAGCGTCGATTTGCCGGAACCCGACACGCCGGTCACGCAGACGAGCCGCTGCAATGGAATTTCTACCGTGACGTCGCGCAGATTGTGCTCGCTCGCGCCTTCAAGCACGATGCGAGGCGTGCCCGCATCGACCGGGCGACGTGACCAGTGCGCGGCATCGGCGACATGGCGCCGGCCGCCGAGGTATTCGCCGGTCAGCGTGCCGGACGAACGGATCGCCTCGGGCGCGCCGTCGAAAATGATCGCGCCACCCCGCTCGCCCGGCCCCGGCCCCATGTCGATGAGCCGGTCCGCCGCGAGCATCACCGACGGATCATGCTCGACCACGACGAGCGTATTGCCCGCGTCGCGCAGCCGGTGCATCGCCTCGACGATGCGGTTCAGGTCGCGCGGATGCAGGCCGATGCTCGGCTCGTCGAGCACGAACAGCGTCTTGGTCAGCGACGTGCCGAGCGCGGTGGTCAGGTTGATACGCTGCACCTCGCCGCCCGACAGCGTGCGGCTTTGTCTATCGAGCGTCAGATAGCCGAGGCCGACATCGCAGAGATATTTGAGGCGGGTGCGCACCTCGGCGAGCAGCAGCTTCAGCGCGTCGTCGAGCAAGGCGCTCGGCAGCGTGATGTCGTCGAAGAACCGGCGGATACGCTCGATCGGCATCAGCATCAGGTCGTGCACGGTCAAGCCCGGCAACGCTTCGAGCTGCGCGCGCGACCACTGAACGCCGCGCGGCATGAAGCGTTGCGCGGGCGCCAGCACCTCGTTCGCGTTCGCCTTGCTGCCGAGGCGCCACAGCAAAGATTCAGTTTTCAGACGGGCGCCGCCGCAGGTTTCGCAGGGCGTGTAGCTGCGGTACTTCGACAGCAGCACGCGGATATGCATCTTGTACGCCTTCGATTCGAGATAGTCGAAGAAGCGTTTGACGCCATACCAATGCGTCTGCCACTTGCCGTTCCAGTCCGGCGAGCCGTTGATGACCCAGTTGCGCTCGCGTTCGCTCAGTTCGCCCCACGGCGTGTCGCGGCGGATGTCGGCCTTCGCCGCGTAGCGCATCAGATCGTCCTGGCACTCCTTCCACGCGGGCGTCTGCATCGGCTTGACCGCGCCTTCGCGCAGCGTCTTGCGCGCGTCCGGGATCACGAGACCGAGGTCGACGCCGATCACGCGGCCGAAGCCACGGCAGGCATCGCACGCGCCATAGGCCGAGTTGAACGAGAACAACGCCGGCTGCGGATCGGCGTAACGCAGATCGCTTTCGGGGCTGTGCAGGCCGGTGGAGAAGCGCCAGATGCGCGGCTCGGCGTTTTCGCCCTGCGGCTCATCCGACGCGGCCGGCAGCACGTAAATATTGACGCGTCCGCCGCCACGCTTCAGCGATGCCTCGATCGCCTCGATCGCGCGCGCTTTGTCGACCGAGTGCAGCCGGAAGCGGTCGGCGACGACGTCGAGCAGCTTGCGCTTGCCGGTCGGCGAATCGACTTCGCGCTGCGCCTGCACGCGCGTATAGCCGCTCGCCGACAGCCACTGCTCGACCTCCTGCTCCGACGCCGACTCGGGCAACTCGACCGGGAACGTGACGACGAGCCGCGGCTCCTCCTGCTCGGTGCGCTCGAGCAATTCCGCGTAGATCGTCTCGGGCGTGTCATGCCGCACCGCGTGCGCGGTCTGCCGGTCGAACAGCTCGGCCGCGCGCGCGAACAGCAGCTTCAGGTGGTCGTTGAGCTCGGTCATCGTGCCGACCGTGGAGCGCGAGCTGCGCACCGGGTTGGTCTGGTCGATCGCGATGGCAGGCGGTACGCCGTCGACGCGGTCGACCTGCGGCCGGTCCATCCGGTCGAGGAACTGGCGTGCGTACGCGCTAAAGGTTTCGACGTAGCGGCGCTGGCCTTCCGCATACAGCGTGTCGAACACGAGACTCGACTTGCCCGAGCCCGACGGCCCGGTGACGACCGTCATTTCGCCGGTGCGCACGTCGAGATCGACGTTTTTCAGGTTGTGCTGGCGCGCGCCGCGGATGCGGATCGTGCCCTGGCTTTTGCTGCTGCTCGGGTGGTTGCCGTGGGGATTGTCAGCGAGGGTGTCAAGAGTTGCGTCGTTGGAGGACAATTTTTCCGACCGTCTGAAGGAGTGGGTCACCTCTCACGGCCGGCTCTCGCGACCGCGCAAGTTCGGTGCAGCCGGGACGGCGCGAGAAGCGCCCGGAAGCCTGGCTGTAGGGGGATACTATACTGTATGTTTATACAGTTTTCCATGACAGGCGCGGGTGCGTCCTGCGCCTAGCCGACCGCGCTTTCCATCGGCGAGGAGCACCCCGCCGCGGTCTCGCTCGCGGCACCGTCGCCGAGCGCATACTCGACGCAACGCCTCGCCAGCACGTCGGTCGGATCGACGAGCCGCACCACCCGCCCGCCCGGACACGCGAGCACCGGCTCGCGCAACAGCAACGGCAGCTCGGTGCACGCTAGCACGATCACCTGCACGCCCTGCGCGACCAGATCGTCGACGGCCGCCGCGAGGTCGTCGCAGCATTCTCCCGACGTATGCCCGGCCTTCGCGCCGTGCGGCCCGTAGATCGCGTTCATCAGACGCGCCTGCGCGGCCGCGGACGGCGCGACCTGCACGAAGCCGCGCGCGTCGAGCGCCTGTTCGTAGACGCGGCTCGCGAGCGTGCCCGAGGTGGCCAGCACCCCCACTTCGCGCAGACCCGGAAAGGTCTCGCGCAGATAGTCGGCGGTACAGCCGGGCATATTGACGACCGGCACACGCAGCGCCGGCCGGATCCGCTCGACGAACGCATGCGCGGTATTGCACGGAATCGCGATCAGATCCGCGCCGCCGTCCTCGAGGTTCTTGCACGCCGCGTAGAGCGCGAGCGTCGGGTCGTCGCCGTGGCCGAGCAGCGCCGCGGTCCGATCCGGGATCTGCGGATTCTGTTCGACGATGATCCTGAGATGGTCCTGATCGCGCGCGGCCGGCGTGTTGCGCACGACCTTGCCCATGAAATCGACGGTGGCGGCCGGCCCGATGCCGCCGACCACGCCGAGCCGGAACGCCCGCTCCGGCTGCGTGTACTGCGCCGCGGCGACGTAGTGCGCGTAGACCTGGTTCGCATCGACGAGCGGCACCTCGACGCGCCCAAGCGCACTCAGCACGAGGCCGATCTCCGCGAGCCCCGGCACGATCACGTCGACGCCCTGCGCGACGAGATCCGCGCACGCCGCGCGCAGCAACTCGACGGATCGGCCGTACAGACGCCCATGGTGGATGCCTTCGTCGCCATAGACGGCGCTCGTCACACAATCAAAACCTGTGTCGTTGCGCGGATAGAGCACGTCGAACTGGCCGGCATCGAAATACCGCTCGAACAGGCCGCTCGCGCGAATCGCCGCCGAGGTCAGCACGCCGATGCGTCGGGCGCCGTTGCGTCGGGCGCCGTTGCGTCGGGCGCCGTTGCGCCGCGCCGACGGATAGGTGCGCCGCACGTGCGCGGACAGCGCGGTCATGATGTTGGCGACCGGCACAGTGAGGTTGGCCGAGAGTTCGTCGATGAAGGTGTGGCTCAGAAAGCACGGCAGAACGATCGCATCGACACCGCGCTTTTCGAACGCGCGCATCGTGTCGAACACGTGGATCTTGAACCGCGGGTCCGTCGCCTCGGGCGCGGCGGGTCCCTGCCACGCGCGTGGTTCGAGAATCAGATCGAAGGGGCGCACCGCGCCTGGCCGGCGCCACGCCGTGCTCATCCGGGTGAGGACGTCGGCGCTGGCGAGCTGCGCCGCGCCAGTCACCACGCCGAGCGAACGAAAACGATTCATGATCAGATCCCCCGGTCGGTCTGTGCGTCCACCCTTGATAACGGGTGGTTTTCTGCGCGCTTGAGAATGACATCATGCGGCGCGCACTTGTCCAGGGGTTAACCACGAAACAAGCATTACTTTGCGTTTTCGCTCGTTCAACTCACCTCTTCGAGAATGTCCCGCAGCCACTGCGCGAACACCCGCACCCGCGACGACAACTGCCGGTTCTGCGGATACAGCACCGACAGCGGCATCGGCGGCGGCGGATAGTCCGCGAGAATGACCCGCAGCCGCCCCGCCGCCAACTCGCCGTCGACGTGATAGCGCGGCACCTGCACGATGCCGAGCCCGGCGATGGCCGCGCCCGTGTACAGTTCGGCGCCGCTCACCGACACCGCAGACGGCAGCACGAGCGCGATTTCGCGCCCGTCGACGCGGAATTCGAGCGGCACCGGCTTGCCGGTCGCGCTCGACACGTAGTTGACCGCGCGGTGCGCCGACAGCGCGGCAGGATCGGCCGGCTCGCCATACGCGGCGAGATACGCGGGACTCGCGACCGTGACCTGCTGCAGTTGCGCGACGCGCCGCCCAATCATCGACGAATCCTGCAGCACGCCGGCGCGCAGCACACAGTCGATGCCCTCGCGCACGAGGTCGACGAACCGGTCGTCCTCGCCGATCATCAGCTCGATGCCGGGAAAGCGTTCGAGGAACGCGGGCAGCGCCGGCACCACGAAATGCCGCGCGAGCGTGCCCTGCACGTTGACGCGCAAGAGCCCTTTCGGCGCCAGATTGGAAAACGCCCCTTCAGCCTCCTCCATGTCGGCAATCAAGCGGACGCAGCGCTCGTAGTGCGCTTCGCCGTCGGGCGTGAGCCGCACCGTGCGGGTCGTGCGTTCGAGCAGCCGCGCGCCGAGCCGCTCTTCCAGGCGCTTCATCAGATTGGTGACGGTCGCGCGCGGGATTTGCAGATCGTCGGCGGCACGCGTGAAGCTCTGCCGCTCGGCGATCCGCACAAATACGCGCATCTCCTCGAAACGATCCATATCGGCGGATTATTAAAGTGAATGGAATGATGATGGCGAGTCTAGCCGGATTATCTCCGCGTCGAAAGCGTCCATGATTCACTTCACCGATCTACCCCCTTCTGTGAGGAAACGAATCATGAATACCAACCAGCAACGGAAAGTCGCCATCGTGACGGGCGCATCGCGCGGCATCGGCTCGGCGATCGCCCAGCGGCTCGCGAAGGACGGCTATGCAGTCGCCGTCAACTACGCAACGAGCGTGGCCGAAGCCGATGCGCTCGTCGCCACGATTCGCGAAGCCGACGGCAAGGCGGTCGCGGTACAAGCCGACGTGTCGAAGCCCGGCGACGTGCGCCGCCTGTTCGAGATCACCGAACGCGAACTCGGCAAGGTGGATGTGCTCATCAACAACGCGGGCATGATGAAGCCGGTGCCACTCGCCGACACCTCCGACGCGCTCTACGACCAGACCTTCGACATCAACGTGCGCGGCACCTTCAACACGCTGCGCGAAGCGGCCGCGCGCCTCAACGACGGTGGACGCATCGTCAATTTCTCGACCAGCGCGCTCGCGCTGAACCTGCCCGGCTATGGCACCTACACGGCGACCAAGGCGGCCGTCGAAGCGTTCACGCGCGTGTTCGCGAAGGAAATGCGCGGGCGCAACATCACGGTGAATGCGATCGCGCCGGGACCGGTCGCGACCGCGCTGTTCCTTGACGGCAAGACCGCCGAGCAGATCGAGACCTTCGCGAAGATGCCGCCGCTGCAACGTCTCGGCGAGCCGGAAGACGTGGCCAGCGTGATCGCGTTTCTGGTTGGCCCGGACGCGGGCTGGGTCAATGGCCAGGTGTTGCGGGCCAATGGCGGCCTGGCTTGATGGCATGTGGTGATCCAGCGTGCCGCCGCGCTGGACCATCGCACCGCGCCGCTCAAACCGCCTTCGGATTGCGCTCCGCGAAGCCTTCCTGATGCCAGTACGGATACGCCGGGCGGACCGCGCTCGCCGCGTCGAGCTTCGCGACCTGCTCGGGCGTCAGATTCCAGCCGACCGCACCGAGGTTCTGCCGCAGTTGCTCCTCGTTGCGCGCGCCGATCAAAAGCGTCGCGACGGTCGGCCGTTGCAGCAGCCAGTTCAACGCGATCTGCGGCACGGTCTTGCCGGTCTCGGCGGCGACTTCGTCGAGCGCGTCGAGCACGCGGAACAGATAGTCTTCCGGCACCGGCGGACCCATGCCGGCAGTCTTGTGAAGACGGCTCGTCTCGGGCAGCGGCTGGCCGCGCCTGAGCTTGCCGGTCAGCCGCCCCCAGCCGAGCGGACTCCACACCACCGCGCCGACACCTTGATCGACGCCGAGCGGCATCAGTTCCCATTCGTAATCGCGGCCGACCAGTGAGTAGTAAGTCTGATTCGCGACATAGCGCGGATAGCCGTAGCGGTCCGCGATATCGAGCGACTTCATCAGATGCCAGCCAGAAAAATTCGACACGCCGATATAACGGATCTTGCCCGCGCGCACGAGATCGTCGAGCGTGGACAGCACTTCGGGGATCGGCGTTTTCGCATCGAAGCCGTGCAACTGGAACAGATCGATGTAGTCGGTCTGCAGACGCTTGAGCGCCGCATCGACCGCCTGGATCAGATGGAAACGCGACGAGCCGACGCCGTTCGGATCGTCGTCGAAACGGAAGGTCGCCTTCGTCGAGATAAGCGCCTTGTCGCGCTTGCCCTTTAGCGCCTCGCCGAGCACCGACTCGGACGCGCCCTTCGAATAGATGTCGGCGGTGTCGAACATCGTGACACCCGCGTCCAAGCAGATGTCGATCAGACGCCGCGCGTCGGCGACGTCGGTCGCACCCCACGCCTGAAAAAATTCACCCTTGCCGCCGAACGTGCCGGTGCCGAAACTGAGCACCGGCACCTTGAAACCCGATGCACCCAGATGTCTGTATTCCATTGAAGAATCTCCGTGGCATTGCCGTCGATGAACGGAGGTTCAGTCTACGCGTGTGCGCGAAAACGCGTCACGAATGCGACGCGCTCAGCCCGGCCAGCGCATCGCGCACGGTGCCGATCACGCTGTCCCAATCGCCGAGCGCCGGTTGGCGGAACAGACGCGCGGACGGATACCACGGCGTGTCGCTGCGTTCGAGCAGCCAGCGCCAGCAGGTGTCGAAGCGGTTCAGGATCCAGACCGGTTTGTCGAGCGCACCGGCCAGATGCGCGGTGGACGTATCGACCGAAATCACCAGATCGAGACTCGCGATGAGCGCGGCGGTATCGGCGAAATCGTGCAGCAGGTCCGTGTAATCGGCGACACGTTCACGGTGGGCGCTTTCGGCGAGTTGCGGCGCGGCCGCGCCCTTCTGCACGCTGAAGAAGCATACGTTCGGCACGTCGAGGAGCGGCGCGAGTTGCTCGAACGCGAGCGAGCGGCGCGCGTCGATCTTGCGCAGCTCCGCGACATGCGCGCGGTTCTCGCCGGCCCAGACGAGGCCGACTTTCAGTGGTCTTATTGCGCTACCGTTGGCGTGAGTGTTGGCGTCGCGTTCGATACGCTCACGCCATTCGCTCACCGCCGCGGGCTGCGCGAACAGATACGGCGTGGCCGCTGGAATGCTCGCTTCGTTCGTACTGAACGCAAGCGGCAAGCTCAGCAGCGGGCAATGACAATCGAATGGCGGCAACGGCTGCCCCGCTTCGATCAAGCGATCGACACCTTCAAGCGTCGACAGCAGCCGCAATAACGCGCCCGGCACTTCGAGCACGACCTTCGCGCCAAGCCCGGCGACGAGCGACGCATAGCGGCAGAACTGCAGCGTGTCGCCGAGGCCTTGCTCCGCATGCAGCAGGATCGTTTTGCCGTCGAGCGGAAAATCACCGAGCCACCGCGGCTCTCCGAACGCGCGCTTGCCAGCCTTGATGCGGCTGCGCTCCCAGCGCCATTCGTATTCGCGCCAGCCGGTATCGAAGCGCCCCATCTGCAGCAGGCATAGCGCCTGGTTCCAGTGCGCTTCGGCCGATGCGGGATTCAACGCAAGCGCACGCTCATAGCTCGACAACGCCTGCTCACGCTGATTCAGATCGACCTGGGCGAGACCGAGGTTGTTCCATGCATCGACGAACGCGGGCGCGAGTTCCAGCGCGCGTTGATAGCAGCGCTGGGCTTCGTGCGGCTGATTCAGATCACCGAGCACATTGCCTCGATTGCTCCACGCATCCGGATAATTCGGCTGCAAGACGAGCGCGTTGTCACAGCTGTCGAGTGCATCGGCATGACGGCCGAGATCGCGCAGCACGCACGCGCGATTGTTCCACGCCGCCGCGAACTCCGGCGCAAGCGAAAGCGCGCGCTCGTAGCTCGCGAGCGCATCGGGCAGACGGTTCAACGCAGCCAAGGCGTTACCGCGATTATTCAACGCATCGGCGAATTTCGGCTGCATCGCGAGCGCACGCTCGGCGCACGCGAGCGCTTCGTCATGACGCTGCAACGCGTTCAGCGCATAGGCGAGATTCGAATGCACGGCCGGCTGTTTCGGGTTGAGCGCAAGCGTCTTCTTTAGCAGCTCAGCGCCTTCCTGCAGACGGCCCGTTTGCAGCGCGAGTTCGCCGAGCCAGCGCAACGCGTCGACATGCTTGGGCTTCAGTTCGAGAATCTCGCGATAGAGTTCCTCCGCTTCGACGAGCGCGCCGTGCTGCTGAAGCGCGACGGCTTGCCGAAGCAGGTGGTCCAACTGTTGCGGCAGACTGGCGTGCTTGCTCATGCGGTACCTGAAATCGAAGGCGCGACGAATCGTCGAAAGAAGCGCCCGATTATCGCCGAAAAGCTCGCACTCGCAGTACCGCCGCTGCCGCGTCGCGACGTGACGCCGCTTATTGCGAGGCCACAGACAGATGCTTGCGCTTCGCGAGCTCCTGCGCCATCGCATAGTGCTGCTGGATCGTCGGCAGCGCCTGCTTCGCGACGTTCTTCAACTGCTCGTCGCGTCCCGAGGCGATTTCCGCCTGAAACGCGGACAGCGCTTTCTGTTCATCCGCAAGCGCGACCTGTTCGATATACGTCTTGTCGAAATCCGCGCCGCGCAAGTTATTGATGCTCTTGAGCACGGCCATGTCGGGATCGTTCTTCGGCACGTCGACGCCACGCGGACTCGCCGCGCGCAAGGCGTCGGTGATCTTTGCGTCGTCGTTCGACACGCGTTCGGCAAAGGCCTTCACCTCGCGGTCCGTCGAACGCGCGGTGGCGATACGCGCGGCATCGCGCTGCGTCGCGACTGCTTGCGTGCCATCCGCAATGAAGGTCTGGTCGGCGGCATGCAGGCGGCCTGTGTCGGCGGGCGCGGCGCTCTGCGCGCTGGCCACCGAGGCAACCGTCAAAAGACCACCGAAGCAGGCAGCGGCAGCGATACGGGCGAATGGGACAGAAGGCAGGCGGATCATATGTTCTCCTTGAGTTGAAAGCTGGTGGAAGCGAAATGAAGGACACGTGTGCGCCGTGAGCGAGGCGTGCGATGCAAATCCTTGCGGACGGCTTGCGAGCCCGCCGCGGCGCCACGCTTGTATCGCTGCCGATTCTAGGAGGCACGTCGTCGGGCAGGTGAAACGCTGCTGTCGCTTCTGTAACGTTAGGTAACCCTCATATGAATTTCATCCGTTTGCCGCATGCGTATGAACCACGCGCGGCGCTCAAACTGCCACGCAGTGCTGAATTTTTCGCCATCGCCGCCGATAACCAGAGACAGGCACCACTTAGCATCGGTCAGCACCGCAACCCTGGGGATTCCAATGGCAGACGAACACCGTGCCAATCACGATCGCAACACCGAACGCAGCAACCTGACGAGCTCCAACAAGTTCGAGCTGCTGCTATACCGCCTCGGCTGCGTGCCGGGCAGCGATTCGCACGAGCTGTATGGGATCAACGTGTTCAAGGTGCGCGAAATCTCGACGATGCCGAGCGTCACGCCGATCGCCGGATCGTCGCCGTTCGTGATGGGCGCGGTCGACATCCGCGGCCAGATCATCCCCGTGATCGACCTGCCGCGGCTGATGGGCTGCGAGCCGACGCGCGGCCTGAACATCCTGCTCGTCACCGAGTTCGCGCGTTCGACGCAAGCCTTCGCGGTCGAGGAAGTCGACGACATCGTGCGGCTCGAATGGAACCAGGTGCTGTCGGCTGATGGCTCGGCGGGTGGCAAGCTCGTCACGAGCATCGCGCGCATCGACGGCAATACCGGCGACTCGCGGCTCGCGCAGGTGATCGACGTCGAGCAGGTGTTGCGCGACGTGTTTCCGTCGCAGCATCCGAGCGTCGATCCGACCTCGGTCGGCGAAGCGCTCGGCATCCGCCGCGGCGCGAAAATCCTCGCCGCCGACGACTCCGGCTTCGCGCGCAAGCTGATCGAACAGGCGCTCGAAGCGATCGGCGCGGACTACATCATGACGAAGACCGGCGAGGAGGCGTGGCAAACGCTGCAGCAAATCGCGCGCGAAGCGCAGCAAAACGGCAAGCGCGCGAAGGACAGCATCGCGCTGGTGCTGACCGATCTCGAGATGCCGGAGATGGACGGCTTCATGCTGACGCGTCAGATCAAGGCCGATGCGCGTATGCGCGATATTCCGGTGATCATTCACTCGTCGCTGACGGGCGCGGCGAATGAGGCGCATGTGAAGAACGCGGGCGCGAACGGCTATGTCGCAAAGTTCCAGGCGAACGAACTGGCCGATGCGATCCGTCATGCGTTGGGCACCGCGCCGGAGAAAGTGACGGAGGGTTGAGGTCCGCTGCGCTTAACGATGCGCGGCAAGCTCGATCGAGAACTCCATGCGGCCGATCTCGACGCCCATCGTGTTGAGCCGCTTCGGCGCATGAAAGCCTTCGAGCGCCGCGCGTTGTTCGCGACTCCCGAGATCGAGCAAGGCGAGCAACTCGGCGGTGACCGCGTAGAGTGCGCCGGGATTGCCATCCTCGATCTTCAGCGCGATGCCGAGCGCGCCCTTCGCGCCGAGCCGCGCGGTCTGGCTCGACGCACGTACGCCGATCGCATAGCTGCCGTCCGCGCCGAACTTGCCGACCAGCGCGCCGTTGAACGCCTGCATCAGCAAAGTGCAAAAGCGCCCTTCTCCGCCCACCAGTTCCGGATACGAGGTCATCGCGCGATAGATCCGCGCGAGCGCGGCCGTGCGCGGCGCTGTCGCAGTGCCGCCCGCCTCGACTTCGTCCTGCGCCGCCGCGAGCTTCGCGAACAGACGCGCGAGGCGGTCGAGCGGAAACGCCGGCGTCGGCAGGTTGCAGCCGTCGATCGCCCATTGCACGCCCTCGTCCGGCAAATCGCAGACGCTCGCGACCGTCTGCTTCACGCGCACCTGCAACGGATGCTCGGGCAGTTCATAGCCGGCCAGCGCCGCACCGATCGAACCCGCGCCGGCCAGCATGCCCGCGTGCTTGCCCGAACAGTTGCTGCACACGCCGGTGGGCGTAAAGCCGCGCCGGATCCAGTCGACGTACACCGCATCGGATAACGGCGGATGACCGCCGCAACGCAGATCGGCCTCGCTCGCCCGCGCTTTCGCGAGCATGCTGCGCGTGCGTTCGATATGACGCGGCTCGCTGCTGTGCGATGCGCACATCAGCGCGAGATCGGCTTCGTCGAAACCGCAACGCTCGAGCGCGCCGGTTTCGAGCACCGCGAGCGCCTGCGCCGGCTTCGCCGCGGAACGCGCGAGCGTCATGCGTGCGGCGTCGCCAAACGAATACAGCAGGCGACCGTCCGCATCGACGACCGCGACATGCGCGAGATGCGTGTTCTCGACGGATTCACCACGATAGATCGTCGCCGCGACCGGCGCGGCGCCATGCAGTTCGGACTGGCTCATGGAGTTCGTCTCCTCGTCGTTTGGTCGATCAGGCGATGGCGCCCAAAGCCTGGCAATCAATCAGGCGCTCGCCGCGAGCGCCTCTTCGCGCTCGAGCGTACGCGTGTGCCGCAGTTCCGGAAAGAACCGCATCCACAACAGCGCGATAGCAATCGTCGCGACACCGCCGACCAGCACCGCCGGCTGCGCGCCCCACCATCCCGCCGTCAGGCCCGATTCGAACTCGCCCAATTGATTCGACGTCCCAATGAACAATGAATTGACCGCGCTGACGCGGCCGAGCATTTCATCGGGCGTGCGCAGTTGCACGAGCGACAGCCGCACCACCACGCTGATCGTGTCCGACGCGCCGAGCACCATCAGCGCGACCAGCGACACGAGGAACTGATGCGACAGCCCGAACACGATTGTCGCGAGGCCGAATGTGATCACGCCGCCGAACATCGCCGCGCCGGGCCGGTTGCGCAACGGGAAATGCGCGAGCCAGATCGTGCCCGCGAGCGCGCCGATCGCCGTGGCCGAACGCAACAGTCCAAGACCGAGCGGGCCAGCGTGCAGCACGTCGCGCGCGAAGATCGGCAACAACGCGGTGGCGCCGCCGAACAGCACCGCGAACAGATCGAGCGACAGCGCGCCGAGAATCACCGGCTCGCGGCGAATGAACCGGATGCCCGAGAAGATCGACTCGAGCGTGACGGGCGCGCGGCTCGCCGGCTTCATCTGCAGCGGAATGCTCCACACCGAGGCCGCCGCGGCCGCGAACGACAGCGTGCACGCGAGATACGCGGCACCCGGACCGATGCCGTACAGCAGACCACCGAGCGCGGGCCCGGCGATCTGCGCGGTCTGATTCGCGGAGGTGGCCCATGCGGTCGCCTTCGGCAGATGGCTGCGCGGCACGACGGCCGGCAGCAGCGACGACACCGCGGGCGACTCGAACGCGCGCGCGGCGCCGACGCAGGCGGCCAGCACATAGATGACCGGCGCGCTGATCCAGCCGCCGAAGGTGCCGATCGCGAACAGCAATGCAGCGACGCTTTCGAGGCTCTGACAGACAGCGGCGATGCGGCGGCGATCATAACGATCGGCGACGTGGCCGACGACGAGCGTCAGCAGGAACATCGGCAGAAACTGCGCGAGGCCGACGAGGCCAAGGGCGAACGCGCTATGCGTGAGCGCGTAGACATGCCAGCCCATCGCGACCGCGAGCATCTGGAACGATAGCGACGACAGGATGCGGGTGCACCAGAAACGCTGGAACGGCGGGTGTTTCGGCAGGCTGAAATTTGGGGAATCGGCGGGATCGGTGGAAGCGGGCGGCATCAGTTGTTGCTCGTGACGTAGCGCATCGAGGCGTAAATTGGGCGGGCGCTAGTTTAGAGCAAGATCGGAGGGCGTGCAGAAAGGGGGCTGGAGCGGGCGTCTCGCGCGCAGAGTTTCAACATGCACCTTCCGCGACTTTGCCGAAGCAGGCCGCCCTCGCCTGCTTCGGTGCCACGCGTGACTCAGGGCCGCAGCGGCCGGCCTTCCGCGCGGCCGAACTCGACGAAGTGATCGACCGCGTCGACACCCGCCGCGGCGACATCGGGATTCGCTTCGAGGTAGAGCTTCGCATCGAACCCGTCAGGCAATTGGGCGAGCCGTGCCTTGCGCTGAAACGATTCGGCGCTGCTCAACGGGCGGCCTTCGAATCGACCGTAGTAGATGTAGTGCTGCAATGCATTGCCGCCGCTCGCCGCCACGTCCGGATTGGCGTCGAGGTAGGCGTCGCCGTCGAAGTTGACGATTGGCGTCAGGCTCGACGGCATGCCGGTCAGGTCGTGATAGCACAGACAGCCATCCGCGAAGAAATGGCAAACGAGCGCCTTGCGGCTCACGTGCCGCGGATCGCGCATCTTGCTGCCACCGTGCAGCAGGTTCGCGTGCCACAACAGCACGTCGCCCTTCTTCGGATAGAAGTAATGCGGGCCAGCTGAATTTTCAGCGATGACCTTCTGAATCGCCGGTTCATAGATGTCGTGATAAGCCGAGTAACCGCAACCGAACGGCATGCCCAGTTCAGTCGACATCAGATACGGCAGCTTGTGCGTGCCGGGGTGATAAACGAGCGGCCCCGAGTCCGGATGAATATCCTCGAAGGCGATCCAGTTCGCGACGAGATACCCGTTCGGATAGGTCGACATGTGAATCGAATCGGAATGCTCGAGTTGCTCGCTGCTTTTGTGACCACCGATCGTCTGGAAAGGCGCCGATTTCGCGCCCAGCAGCAGACTCACGACCTCGTTCATGCGCGCGTCGAACAGCATTTCGCGAACGGCCGGCACGTTGAAATGCGGATTTAGAGTACGGCCCGGCAGCGTATCGCCTTCGAACAGCGGTTCGTGCGGCGGTCGCAGCGTGCCGTCGGCAATGGCGTTTTCATAAGCCTGCCATGTCGCATCGAGCTGTTCGTCCTTGAAGAAGCCCTCAATGATCAGGTAGCCGTCGCCCACCCATTTTCTGCACCACTCGGCCTGCTGCTCGCTGATGACTCCGCTGGACAAAAGCTCGGCGACCCGCTCCAGCGCATCCGGTCGATCGAGCCAGGGAACCGGGCCCGACGCCGGAAATTTTTCGAACTTGAAGACCTGGGTCTGACTGTCGATCGGTACGTCCGCGACGACGGGCTGATCGAAAAAGCGCTGATTCTCGAGAGTATCCATTTGTTTGAGGGGAAGCTTTACGGGTTCGCGTTTTGGGGTAACTGGCCTGAACAGGACGCTGACTGTGCGGTGTCGATCACCCGAACGAGCGCCCTTCCGCACGGCCAAAGCGGATGTAGTGTTCCGCGCCAGAGTTGAAATGCTTTTGCGCAACAGCTTGCGCTACGTCGGGGTTGCGCTCGAGATATTGCGCCTCATTGAAATGCGGTATGTGAGCGGCATAAAGAAGAATTGACGGGCCAGCCGGATGCTGATCGCGATCGTCCAGTCCCACGATCACCGTCATATCGAGCGCGTCGAGGACCGCCATCAGACTTTCGCGGGTCATCCAGTTGGCCTGCGGCGCAGTCCCGCCGATAAATTTCGCGTTGTTGATGCTGTCGAGATAACTATATCGATGCAGATGGATTTCGCGTCCGCGAAACTCCGACGTGGTTGGCGTCGGATCGACGTGGCTCTGCATGTTCGTATTCGTCCGGGCGATCCCGGCATCGTAATAGTGAGTCCAGATGCAAATGGCGTCCGACGCGTGGGCCATATTTTCCAGTAGTGATACCGGATCGATCATGTGATAAAGCACGCCGCTTGCCAGAATCAGATCGAATCGCTGATCGCGTTTTTTCAGCAATTCCCTGAAATCGCCATACATGAATTCGGCATTGAACTTCAATGCATTCTGCACTAGCAGGCATTTCAGAAACGACTTTGAATTCGCCTCGACAGCCAGCACACGTGAGGCGCCGGCTTTCGCCAGCATGAATGTATGGCCGCCTTCCATGGGGCCGAGTTCGAGCACGCTTTTCCCGGAGAATCCCCCGCACACCGTCTCGAACCAGTGGAGACGCCCATCGTCGAAATGGGGCGCCATACCTAAACCATAGCCCGGCACATCGGACACCCATGTGCCATCGAAAAGATTGAAAGCCAGGTTGTGGCCTGGCTCTTCGGTTGCATACAGATCCAGTTCAGTTCCTTTCAATTTGGCGCCTCGGTCGGTCGTCAAGTCTGCCGATTATGGCACGGTCGCGAGGGGTTTCAAATCGACGCGCGTCCGTATCAACTATCATGCACTGGAACTCCGGGAGGGCATCGAATGGCATTGGGATGGCTCGTCGCACTTCCGTTCGTAGCCGCGGCGCTCATTGCGCTCACGAGGCGGCGCGCTGCAGCGTCCTGCACGTGGATCGCGTTCGCGGCGGCGCTGTTCGGTTGCGGGCTGCTGCTGAGCGAGCGCGTGGGACTCGCCGACCACGACGTGATGCAATGGCGCCAGGAGTGGGTGCCCGACATCGGCCTCGCGCTATCGCTGCGCCTCGATGGCCTCTCGTTCATGTTCGCGCTGCTCGTACTCGCGATCGGCCTGCTCGTCTTCATCTACGCACGCTATTACCTCGCCGGCAGCGACGCGTTGCCGCGTCTGTACCTGCTGCTTCTGCTCTTCATGGGCGCGATGCTCGGCGTCGTGCTGTCGAACAACCTGCTGCTGCTCGTCATCTTCTGGGAGCTCACGAGCCTCGTCTCGTTCCTGCTGATCGGTTTCTGGCCATCGCGGCCCGATGCCAGGCGCGGCGCGCGCATGGCGCTTACCATCACCGGCGCGGGCGGTCTCGCGCTGCTCGCGGCCGTGCTGCTGCTCGGCCACATCTGCGGCAGCTACGAGCTCAACGACGTGCTCGCCCAGGTGGACAAGGTGCAGCACGACCCGCTCTACCCGGCCATCCTGCTGCTCACGCTGTTCGCGGCGTTCACGAAGTCGGCGCAGTTTCCTTTCCATTTCTGGCTGCCGCACGCGATGTCGGCGCCCACGCCCGTGTCGGCCTATCTGCATTCGGCGACCATGGTGAAGGCCGGCGTGTTCCTGCTCGCGCGTCTCTATCCGGTCTTCGAAGGTACGGACCTGTGGACCTACACGGCAACGCTCGCCGGGCTCGTCACGCTCGTGGGCGGCGCGGGGATGGCACTCATCCAGCGCGATCTGAAGGGCCTCCTCGCCTATTCGACCATCAGCCATCTGGGCCTGATCGTGCTGCTGTTCGGCCTCGACACGCAGCTCTCGACCGTCGCCGCGCTGTTTCACACAGTGAACCACGCCGTCTTCAAGGCGTCGCTCTTCATGGCGGCGGGCATCATCGATCACGAAACCGGCACGCGCGATCTGGGCCGTCTGCGCGGCCTGCGCAGGTACATGCCGCATACGGCCGCGCTCGCGAGCGTGGCGTCGCTGGCGATGGCCGGCGTGCCGCTGCTCAACGGCTTTCTCTCCAAGGAAATGTTCTTCGGCGAAACGCTCGCGCAAAGCATGTTCGGGCGCTGGAACGTCGCCGTGCCGATCATCGCGATCGTGGCCGCGGCGCTCTCGGTCGCATACTCGCTGCGCTTCGTCTGGGGCGTGTTCTTCGACGGCGAGACGCCGCGCGATCTGCCGCACTATCCGCCGCACGAGCCGCCGCGTTTCATGAAGCTGCCGGTCGAGATTCTCGTGGCGCTGTGCCTGCTGATCGGCCTGTTCCCGCAGCAATGCATCGGCAGACTGCTCGAGTCGGCGGCGTGGTTCACGCTCGGCGGCAAGCTGCCCGATTACAGCCTGAGCCTGTGGCACGGCATCAACACGCCGCTCGTGATGAGCGTGGTGTCGTTCGCGGCGGGCGCGGCGCTCTTTTTCCTGCGCCGCAATACGTTCCGCCATCGCCGCACGTTACTCACCGAGCTGAACTCGAGTGAAATCTTCGACCGCCTCGTGCAACGGCTCGAACGAAGCGCCGGCGTGATCGTGCGCGTGTTCGAGACGCACTCGTTGCCGGCCTACCTGGCATGGATGATCGCGGCGATGCTGATCGTGCCGGGCGTGTCGCTCGTCGCGCCCGGCAACTGGAGCGGCAGCCACGCGCGCCTGCCGCTCGATCCGGTCACGCCCGGCGGCCTCGCGCTGATGTCGCTGCTCGCCGTCGGCGTGGTGCTCGTGCGAACGCGCACGCTTTACGCAGTCGTGATGCTGAGCACCTGCGGCCTGCTCGTGTCGCTCGCCTTCGTGCGCTTCTCCGCGCCCGATCTCGCGCTCACGCAGATCTCGGTCGAAGTGGTCACGATCCTGCTGCTCGTGCTGGCCGTCTATTTCCTGCCCGCTCTGCAAAGCGCCGTCGAGCCGCTGCCCGTGCGGCTGCGCAACGGCGTGCTGGCGCTCGCGGGCGGCGTGCTGCTCGGCGGCGTGACATACCGGATCATGACGAGCGCGCCGGTGGCGGGCATCGCACCGTACTTCCTCGCCAACGCGCTGCCTGGCAGCGGCGGCCACAACGTCGTCAACGTGATCCTCGTCGATTTCCGCGGCTTCGATACGATGGTCGAAATCAGCGTGCTCGTGGTGGCGGGGCTCGCCGTCAAGGCGCTGCTGCGCGGGCTGCGCCTGAAGGCGCCCGACGCCGGACCGGATGGCCGGCCATGGTCGTCGCAATCGCATCCGCTGATGCTCGCGATTCTCGCGCGGCTGATGCTGCCGCTCACCGCGCTCGTCGCCGTGTTCGTGTTCCTGCGCGGCCACAACCTGCCAGGTGGCGGCTTCATCGCGTCGCTGATCATCTCGATCGCGTTGTTGCTGCAATACGTCGCGAACGGTGTGCTGTGGACCGAGTCGCGCATCCACCTCAACTACCGCTCGCTCGCGGGCCTCGGCATTCTGGTCGCCGCGGCCACGGGGCTCGGCAGTCTCGGGTTCGGCCGGCCGTTTTTGACCAGTGCGTTCGGGCATCTGCATCTGCCACTCATCGGAGAAATCGAACTGTCGACGGCGATGCTGTTCGATCTCGGGGTGCTGGGCGCGGTGGTCGGCACGACGCTCACGATCGTCTCGCACCTCGGCGTGCGCGACAAAGATATGCAATCCGTGGAGAAAAGCTGATGGAAGCCGCCTTTGCCGCCGCGATCGGCGTGCTTTGCGCATGCGGCATCTACCTGCTGCTGTGCGCGCGCGTGTTGCCCGTGATTCTCGGCATCACACTGTTCTCGTATGCGATCAACCTGTTCCTGCTCGGCATGGGCCGGCTTGCGATCGGCAAGCCCGCCGTCATCGTGGCGGGCGCGCAATACGTCGATCCGGTGCCGCAGGCGCTCGTGCTGACGGCCATCGTGATCGGCTTCGCGATGACGGCCTTCACCGTGGTGCTCGCGCTTCGCTCGTTTTCGATCACGGGCAACGATCACGTCAATGGCGAGGAGACGGGCAGCGAATGAACCACGCCCTCCTGCTCCCGATCCTGATTCCGCTCTTTTCCGCGGGACTCATCGTCGCGCTGCCGCTACGCGCGAAACGCCTTCAGCGCGCGCTGAACGCGGTCGCCATCGTCGCGCTGCTGCCCATCGCGTGCCTGCTGATGGCGCGCGCGGCGCAAGGCGAGATCGCCAGTTACGCTCTCGGCGCATGGCCCGCGCCGTTTGGCATCGTGCTGGAACTCGACCGGCTCGGCGCGCTCATGCTGGTGCTCACCGCCGTGCTCGCGGTCTGCTGCCTGCTCGGCACCTCGAGTGAGGACGCGAGGCGCGGCCGCTATTTCCGCGCGCTGTTCCAGTTCGAGCTGATGGGCCTGAACGGCGCCTTCCTCGCGGGCGACCTCTTCAATCTGTTTGTGTTCTTCGAGCTGCTGCTGATCGCGTCGTACGCGCTGCTGCTGCATGGCGGCGGCGCGCGACGCGTGCGCAACGGGCTGCACTATCTGTTGATGAACCTCGTCGGCTCGTCGTTCTTCCTGATCGCGGTCGGCGTGCTCTACGGCATCACGGGCACGCTCAATATGGCGGACATGGGCGAACGTCTTGCGCGTCTCGGCCCCGAGTCGCTGCCGCTCGCGCGGTTCGCGGGCGCGACGTTGATGCTCGTGTTCGGCCTCAAGGCCGCCGTGTTTCCGATGTCGTTCTGGCTGCCGCAGGCCTACCGCAGCGCCATCGGCCCGGTGGCCGCGCTGTTCGCGATCATGACCAAGGTCGGTATCTACGCGATGCTGCGTTGCGACGCACTCGTCTTTGGCGCGGCGGGCGGCGTACTCGATGCGTTCATGCATCAGTGGGCGTGGTGGCTCGCGATCGCCACGATCGTGTTCGGCGCGCTGGGCGCGCTCGCGGTGTCGAGTCTCAAGACCACGACGGGCTATCTCGTGCTGGTCTCGGTGGGTCTGCTGATCGCCGCGATCACGCAACAGACGCCGCTTGCATGGAGCGCGCTGCTCTACTACCTGATCAGCACGACGCTCTGCACAGGCGCGCTGTTCCTGCTCGCGGACACGCTCGAACCCGAGGTAGCCGCGACGCCCCACGCCGCCCATGCCGCCGTTTCGGCCGCGGCCGATATGATCGAACCCGGCTCGCTCGAAGCGCTCGACGACGCGGCCGCGGCAGCCATCTCGCCCGAGCCGGACGACGAAGTGGTGGCGACGCTTGCGCGGGTGCAGCCGCTGCAGGTCGCGACGGTCGGTGCGCTTGCCGTGCTTGCCGTCGCCCCCGCTCACGCCGAAGCCCCGGGCAATGTTGAAGTTGAAGCGGCCTCCCGCACGCATGCACCGTGGCCGTCGACCATTGCCGCGCTGCTCTATCTGATCGCCGCGGTGGGCGCCGCGGGCCTGCCGCCGCTCTCGGGCTTCCTCGGCAAGGCAATGGTGCTGGCCGCCACGTCGAACGGCGCGGTAGCCGTGCTGTGGCCGGCGGTACTGCTGTCGGGCCTGCTCTCGATCGTCGCGCTGAGCCGCACGGGCACGCGCCTGATGTGGGCGGCGCCCGCCGCGCGCGCCGTCGCCGGCAAGGAGGAGCGAGCACCGCGCGGCAGTAACGCGAAGCTCGCCGCCTGCGCGCTGCTGCTCGGCTGCGTCGTGGCCATCACGCTCGGCGCGGGCGCTGTGCGGCACTATCTCACCAATACGGCGACCCAGCTCTTCGATCGCGCAGCTTACGTGCATGCGATCCTGCCCGCTGCGCCAACGGCCGACGCTCAGGGGAACTGACGATGTTAAAAAGGCTCCTCCCCCACCCCTGGCTCACCGTCGTCCTGATCATCTGCTGGGTGCTGCTGATGAACGACGTCTCACCGGGTAATCTGCTGCTCGGCGCCGTGCTCGGCTGCGCGATCTCCTTTCTCGTAGCCGAAGGCCTGTGGTTGCGGCCGGTGCGCCTCGGCCGGCCGTTGCTGCTCGTGCGTCTCGCCACGCATGTCCTGGTCGACGTCATCGTGGCCAACGTCGAGGTCGCGCTGCTCGTGCTCGGACCGACGAAGCGACTGCGGCCAGCGTTCATCGAAGTGCCGCTCGACAGCACCCATGAGATCGCGCTCACGATACTCATCAGCGTGGTCTCGCTGAGCCCCGGCACGCTGTGCGCCGAACTCAGCGACGACCGCACACGCCTCGCCGTGCACGTGCTCGACCTCGACGACGAAGCAGCGCTCATCGCGCTCATCAAGTCCCGTTATGAAGCCCCTTTGATGGAGATCTTCGCATGCTAGCCATCGTGATCCCGATCTCGCTCGCGATCCTGGGGATCGCGTTCCTGCTCACGCTGTGGCGGCTCGTGCGCGGTCCGTCGCTGCCCGATCGGATCGTCGCGCTCGACACGCTCAACATCAACGCGATCGCGCTGATCGTCGTGTATGGCATCAGCCTGCGCTCGACGGTGCTTTTCGAGGTTGCGCTGCTGATCGCGGTGATGGGTTTCGTGGGCACCGTCGCGCTCACCAAGTACCTGCAGCGCGGCGACATCATCGAACTCAATTAGAGCAAGGTATGCCGATGCAAATCGTTATCGAAGCGATCGTTTGTGTGCTGCTGCTCGTCGGCAGTCTGTTTATGCTGATCGGGGCGGTCGGGCTCGCGCGCCTGCCTGACTTCTTTATGCGGCTGCACGGGCCGACCAAATCGACCACGCTCGGTGTGGGCGGTATCGTGCTTGCGTCGGTGGTGTATTTCAGCGTGCATCACAACTTTGCGAGTCTGCATGAGTTGCTGATTCCCGCGTTCCTGTTTCTGACCGCGCCGATCAGCGCTCATATGCTCGCGAAGGCCGGGATTCAGCAGGGCGTGCCGCTGTGGGGGGTGACGCGGGGGCGGCCGCCTGAGACGGGGGCGTGTGCGGAGCGGGGGGATACGCGGAAAGTGGTAGAGGGAGACGAGGGGTAAGGTTCGTCGAGCCTCGCACACAAACTTTGACAACTCTTTGGTCGCAGCGGGAGCGTGAAAATCATCCATCGCCCATTCCATACCCCTGTGGTCGCCTGCTAGCTTAGCGGTCCCAACAGCTACAGAGGAGTACGGAATGTCGTATCAACAGGATCCGGACAGTGTCCGCGTGGTGCTCAGTGCGCCCCAACTGGCGGCGGTGCTGGACCGCCAGTCGATCAGCCAGAGCGAAATGCTTTCCAACCGGCTATGGGGTGGTTTGCAGGTCGTCGGCGGGGTGCTGGAATTGGTCGGGGCGGCGGCCCTGTGTGTGCTGCCGGAACCGACGATGACGAGCAAGGCCGGATGTGTTGTGTTT
>ABYL01000100.1 GCA_000173575.1 Burkholderia sp. H160
GAGCCCGCCGATTCGGACTTGTTGATCACCAACAAGGTGAGGGGCGTTAGGGCAGTCAGTCAGACGTACATCCCAATTCACACCTCGTCCTGACGACCTGGATCAACGATATCCAAAGCCCAGGGTTCAGGGAATTCCAGACCCATATCACCCGCCTGAGCCCGGCAGTGGCGCGCCGCTGGCCCCCGGCGCGCCCTGAACTGTGTCCGTCGGGTACTACGCCGATTAGTACCGCGACAGCAGGTGCCCTACGGTGGCTTCGCCGTCACCGACCGCGAGGTCCGCGAGTTCATCCCAGAGTGCGAACATCGCGTCGTCAGGCTGTCTGTCCGAAATGGACGGGAGAGGCGCCGTCAGCACCGGCCGGGCTCACGCGATCACCTATTCAGGTTATGTTCGGGCGCAAGCGAATAATCTACGATCCCGCAGAAGATCCAGCCCGCAATTGTATTGCAGGGTGGCCATAACAACCACAGATACGGGGACCCGACCTTGTCGTCGAACGAAGGGGATCACGTCATGATTTCTGTACCGAAATCGGGCCGTCAGGCAGCGAAGCGTCGTCCCGTGCATCTCGCTGGACTCGTTGCAATTGCAGGCGTCGCCGTGGCCTATGGGCTGCAAACGCAGTCGATGGAGGGGGACGCTGCGGGACCGGCTGGCGGGAGTTACGAAAAGGCGTGGGCGGTGGTTGCGGCCTCGGGTGACGCGGGGAAGTTTGTCGCTTCGAACTATCGGACGTGCATCGAAGCCCACCGCACGGGCTACACGATGACGGATTGGTGGCCTACCATCGTTCACTCGCGCTTGAACACGGCGGCGCAGTGCGGCCTGGAAACCGTCTCCCGCGCGTCAATGAAGGGTGACACGTTTGTCGCCCAGGTGAAGGGCGTGATCGGCAGCATGCCCACGCAAATTGCCGTGCCTGACCAACCGGCTCGCACGCTCCGATGGTTCGTCATTGACGATCGACCCACGTGATGCGCTGAGGGTGACGCGATCTACGACTGCTCCCTCGACCTGTACCGGTGGGCCGCAACATGCGGAATGATTTCGCAACGTTGTGACGGCGTCTGAGGCGTCATCTACGTGCACGACCTGAAGAGATTCAGAACTACCAGCATTACGTCTACCTGCAGAAAGAAAGTAAACGACAATTCATCGATAAGGAATCCTGTCATGTATCGCGCCTCCCGACTTAACGGCAGTGTGCTCATCGCCCTGCGCAACTTCCGCATTCGTGCAGGCTGCATCATCCGGGCCCGTCATGCACGCCAAGGTCAACGCCGCAGAGTACGGGTGGATATCGAGGGATTATGAACCGCGCGATGAGAGTCACTTTTGCGCAACGTGGCCGCCGTTGTCGGGGACGCACGGCACGAAGGTCCACTCTTTGAGGGGAATTTGCCGCTTAAATGGCCGAGCAAGCTGAAAGGTGAACGGCAGACGTTGGCCGAGAGCACCAGTTCCGTCAACGTGCTACGGAGCTGACGTTGGAGCCTTCAACGGCAGCATTCCGGCGAGGTGGGTGAATGCGTATTGCCGGCCAAAGCCGGCATTGAAGCATGCTGCGTTCTACGTCAGCCATGTGGCGGATTGCCGACGGTGGAGGCATCGAGCGGCCAGCGGCAGCCTTTCGCATCAGCGAACTCGCATCCACGACCCGGAGCCGTCACTCGGGGCGCCGCGCCGGCGACGGCTCCAACTGAGTCTAGCGGACATCTGTCCACGCCAGGTTGTCTGCCGCCCGTCGACTATTGGCGACCTTACTGAGCGCGAGACTGGATGGCGTGTTTTTGTCGGTCGAAGGTCCGGCGGTGATCTCTGCTGTCGACCGCTTCATGTCGATGGCGATCCCAGATTGCAACACGACCGCCAACTCACCTTGGCAGTAGTTCGAACGCCATCTTTTGACAAACTGACAAATCGCATGTATGCGTGAATGTGCGAAATTTACTAGCAAAAGATTCCTGGCGCCGTCGATACGTCGGTCGTTTCACGAGACTGATGGCGTGTATAGTCAGGTATCCCCTTGCCGGAGAATTTGCCATGTCGACACTACAACTGGGCATCTATGGCGGGTTCGAGGTTTATCCGTTGGTGTTTTCCCGCGCGTTTACGCGTTTTGACGCGCATTCCAGGGATGCAGAAGGCTATGACATTGCAGTGCGCATTTGTCGAGCCGGGGCCGGACCAAACGGTGGCCGCGTGTTTCGGCTCCCGTTGAAGGACTCCGTCTCCGACTTCGGGGTAGCCAGAAGGCTCGCCTACCAGCGAGGCCGAGATATCATCGACGGAAAGGTGGATGGCGCATCCGTTGCCGACTTGTAACTGGCTCACACACCAACAGCGACGGAAGTCCTCCACACGTTCGTGTGTGAGGCCGACCACGTCGTTCGAGGCGAACTCAAGGATTGATTTGACTACCATAACTCCGAAGCTAAATGAACCGCTCGAGGTCGCGCTACGCCGCTTCCGCAGGGCCATCGAGAACACCGGCTTGCTGAAGGAACTGCGAGCACGGATGGCTTATGAGAAGCCGACGGCCGAACGCAAGCGCATGAAGGCTGCTGCTGTTGCGCGACAACGCCAGCGCATTCGGCGGTCAAAACCGCCAAAGAAGATGTATTGAGACGGTTCGGTTTGCACGCCGAAGCATCCCGGCGCCGCGAGCGCAAGCGGCTGCGTCCTGTGGCTACGTCGGGCGGTGGCCTCAGCCGGACGCCTCAGGTAGTCACGGTTATTGACCGCCTGCACATAAAGTGATATTGTTTGCGTGAAGTTCAAGAAGTCCGATTGCTGTTCATCAATATTTCCGTCTCCCGCCGCGGTATTCGTTGTCCTCTCCCTCCTTGATGCTTCTTCCGCTCCTCACGGGCGCTACTTTTATTTGTTTTTTCAAGGAATTTTCATGGATACCGGTACGGTAAAGTGGTTCAACGACAGCAAGGGCTTCGGCTTCATTACCCCCGACAACGGCGGCGACGACCTCTTCGCGCACTTCTCCGAGATTTCGGGCGACGGCTTCAAGACCCTCGCTGAAAACCAGAAGGTGAGCTACGAGACGAAGCGTGGCCCCAAGGGTCTCCAGGCCGCCAATATCAAGCCGCTTTAACGCTTGATAGCTCCGGCTTCCCTGCGCGGACCCGGATGCAGCTTTTGTCTTCGCGGAGCCCGTCTCCCACGCGCTGGCGTTTTTCTGAAACGCCAGCCGCATCGCCAGACACCCCCTTCCGATATCGTCGACACCGACGAAACGCGCTTTCCCCGGCGCAAATTGCCGCGCTTCTGATGGCGCCGCATGCATTCGCACATCGAAAACTAAAATGCAAAAAAACATTTGTTCAGAGTTACTGCGGCTACGCCGTTCACCCATCCGCGCATCGATTGTCTGACGGTTATTTCTCGTCGAATCTCTTGCTGGAGAGACCGTGCAAATGGTCTGGAACGACGCGTTACCAGTTCTATTCGCTTGGATATTTTTCCGACGAGGATCGGGCTATTCGTCACTCGTGCCGCTGGGCGCATAGATGGATTGACAGCCGCGGCTGAGCGCCCGTGGCAAGGTCGTTGGTCGCCGGAATCAAGGCTCGTGAGCAGCAGAGATGAAGATCATCTGTCGGCTTTGTGGACCAGCCGCACAAATGACATTTTAGTGGGATCGACGGGCGGCAACAATTGGCCGCACTAAGACGTTGCCGCTTCGCAGAGGCTCAACCAGCACGAAGACTCGGCGGTTCCGCCCTATTTACCGAATGCAGTCGGTACCCACCGGGCAAAAGGTCCTAACCCTGATGATCCGGCCGCCTCCGACCGCGCGTTTCCCGCCCACTTCAGTCAGGGCTTCGCATCCTCTGGCTTGGGGCTCCTAACCGTAGCAAAGCGGCTTTGTAAAGCGACGAGTTGGTCGTCAGTTGTCGCCACCAGCCACAAACTTGCGTGCTCCGCGATTTGCCGGTTGTGATCCTTCAACGGGCCCATTGCGGTCGCGGCCTTCCAGACCACCGGGCCAATTCGGCTGCTCCTGCCCGACGGCGCGCCTACCAGCAGGCAGTGAGGTCCAAGCGGAAGTGATACGAACGGTAGTGCCGGACTCGCACGCACGCGCCAGTCGATGAAGGGCGTCTCGCTGATGAGCAGCGGCATGGGCAAGCCGTAAAGCACACTGAAATCGTACAGCGCCAGTTGCTCCCGCATGCCCGCGTAAATGCGCCGGATGTCCATGATAACCGCCGCGCGGATTTCATCCTCGAACATTGGCTCGTGCGAATAGCGCGCAAATGCCTCCCGGGCGTCCAACTGATATGCGCTGAACAGCCCGAGCTCCACGCAGTCCTGAACTGCGCGCTGGACCTCCGCCCCGGAGCCGGCCTCTTCTGGCTTGCCCAACTGCGCTGCCCGCAAGAACCGGGCAAGTCCCGCCTCCTGGATCGCAGGGCCATCCGCAGACGCATTGTCGTCAGCATCCTTATCGAGCGGCACATAGACATATTTTTCGGCCGCAAAGCGCGATTTCTTGCCTTCATCAAACTTGATTTCGCCATCGATGCAGTCCAGATAGCGAGTCCCGATTCGTCCATGCTCCCAAACCCAATTCTTCAGGAGCGGGCGTAGTGGATGCAACGTGTCGTGGTCAGCCATTGAAACCTCCCAGTGCCTTCGTATAGTTCCACGTAGTCGCCTGTTCTGTCGAGGACTCGGCAACCAATCTGACCAGTGGATCAGCCTTTTTGAATCGAATTAAAGCAGCCCGGCTGGCGGAGCAACGACCGGCGGGATCGCCCGCCATCGACACGCTCCGGCCACTGGAACCGGGTCCACTTCAATGACAGCTTCCTGGGTCCGACGGTCGACTGCGCCTTCGGCGGGCAATTCCCCGGACGGTCGCGAATTGCCACATTGCTGACGTAGAACGCACCATGCCGCAATATCGGTATTGGCCGAAATGTGTTTGCAAACGATCGGAGAGGTTCTGTCAGGAACCTGCCATTGGGGTGAAGACTTCACAGGAAGGGGCGCCCGCCAACACCTGATCGGTGCGAGTTCGGGCCAATCCGCCCGAAGCCGGCATCGAGGGCGAGGACCACAATCAAAGTCCTATATCCCTTTGGGAGTTCGCCATGAAGACCGAAGAAACCCATGAAGCGTGGAACAAGGGCAAGCTGGTCGGCCAGAAGCCACCCCTGAGGCCCAAAGACGTCTGGGCCATCCGAATCCACCTTCAGAACGCTCACGCTGTCCGCGATCTCGCCCTGTTCAACCTTGCAATCGATAGCAAACTGCGAGGCTGCGACCTCGTCAGTCTGCGAGTTCGCGACGTCATTCGCGGCGACCAGGTTTTGTTGCGGACGCAGGTCGTCCAACGAAAGACGCAACGCCCGGTCCAGTTTGAACTGACCGAGCCGACCCGGTTGGCGGTCAGCTCCTGGCTTCAAAAGGCTACCCTGAGGCCGGAACAGTATCTCTTCCCAAGCCGACTATCGGCGTCCCCACATTTGTCGACCCGGCAATATGCCCGGATGATACGTCGGTGGGCAGGCGCGGCGGGACTTGATCCGACTGTCTACGGTACCCATTCGACGCGCCGGACCAAGGCTACCCTGATTTACAAACGAACGAAGAACCTCAGGGCCGTCCAGCTGTTGCTGGGCCATAGCAAGGTTGAAAGTACGATCAGATATATCGGCATTGAAGTAGATGACGCGCTCGAGATTTCTGAGCAGACTGAAATCTAGTGCTGCTAGCGCCGGCCGCAAGAAACGATGCTACGTTCAGGTCAGTGCGGCCGCGTTCTGGCGTAGCTCTTCTGTTCGCGCAAAGCCGGCCGGTTGTCGACGCTCGCCAATCATGCGAAGCCGTCGACCGAATGGCTGGTCCGCGATAGAAACCTGCCTTTTAGCCGACGCGTTCAGTTCGGCCATAGCCGACGGCGGCCGATCAGGAACGTGTGGCCGTTTTAGATCGTCTCGCGGACATTCGCGACCCGATGTCGGCGAGTGTCAGCATTCCCTATTGGCGAACGAGTCTTCACGACCCACATGAGCCGCCCGGGAAAATCAGACGACCGTCCGCTTGCCGGCCAGCATGAGACGATCGCGGGCGATACTACGACTTACCGCAGGACGGCCTTCCGAACCTCCGCGCGTGGGCGCTGATCGCTCTTGACGGATGCGATGGAGCACCTGCGGGCACTCAGCAGCCTGTAGTGAGGGTTGCGATGACGGCGTGCCGGCTCATCATATACGCATCCTTACGGTGCCGGACTTGTGCGCTTTGATGCTCCTCTGATCTACGTCAAGTCGCTTTGCTGTACGCCGCGGATACTGGCAGCAATCCAACGCCACAGGAGACCCTCATGGCTCAGTCGATGAAGGCGGCCGTCGTGCATGCCTTTGGGGAACCGCTTCGTATCGAAGAAGTGCCCGTACCCACGCCAGGGCCGGGACAGATTCTGGTTAGCATCAAGGCGTCCGGCGTGTGTCACACGGACCTGCACGCTGCCGACGGCGACTGGCCCGTCAAGCCGACGCTGCCATTCATCCCCGGCCACGAAGGTGTAGGTTTCGTCGCGGCGGCGGGCAGCGGCGTCACGAACGTCAAGGAAGGCGACCGGGTTGGCGTGCCGTGGCTGTATACCGCGTGCGGTTACTGCGAACATTGCCAGAGCGGCTGGGAAACGCTCTGCCATGACCAACAGAACACCGGCTATTCCGTGAACGGCGCGTACGCCGAATATGTGCTCGCCGATCCCAACTACGTCGGGCACCTGCCGCAGCAGATCGCCTTCGACGAAATCGCGCCGATCCTCTGCGCCGGCGTCACGGTCTACAAAGGTATCCGCGTGACAGATACCCGGGCAGGGCAATGGCTGGCGATCTCAGGCATCGGCGGTCTCGGCCACGTGGCCGTGCAATATGCGATCGCGATGGGACTTCACGTGGTCGCGGTCGACGTGAGCGAGGACAAGCTCGCGCTCGCGCGCGAACTCGGCGCGCATCTCGCGATCGACGCATCCAGGACCGATCCCGCCGCCATCATCCAGAAGGAACTTGGCGGCGTGCACGGCGTGCTCGTCACCGCGGTCTCTCGCAGCGCCTTCGCGCAGGCCCTCGGCATGGTGCGCCGCGGCGGCACGGTTGCGCTTAACGGCCTGCCGCCGGGCGATTTTCCACTGCCTATTTTCTCGACGGTACTGAACGGCATCACTGTGCGCGGCTCGATCGTGGGAACGCGACGTGATCTGCAAGAGTCGCTAGACTTCGCCGCGGAGGGCAAGGTCCGCGCCCATATCCAACGCGAGCGGCTCGACAACATCAACACGGTCTTGACCGACCTGCGGAACGGAAATGTCAGCGGCAGGATGGTATTGACGTTCGATTGACCTGTTAACCGCCCGCTTTCCGATGCCCCGCGATTTCGCGGGGCATCGCATCATTCCTCGCGGTTATTCTGTCAGCCGGTGAGATCTGGTCATCGTTGATGAGGCCCACAAGCTGTCGGCGACCTGGTATGGGACGAAAATCAGCGAGACCCGCCGGTTCGAGCCGGGAAAGCTCTGCGCGAAATCTCGCGGCTCGTCTTGTTGATGATGGCAACACCGCACGACTACAAAGAAGAGGATTTTCAACTGTTCTTGTCGTTTCTTGACTAAGACTGACTTTCGCGACGCCCCCCCGATAGTTTTCCCAAGCGGTTTTCCCACCCTGCGGCGTCACGACGCAACCCGCTGAACTCGACCGATCATCGATCGGGAATATAATGATAATAATGTCATACATGACGCAACGATCAAATGACGGATTGTCTTTGCTTGGTGCCGCCCGTAATCCAGACGGCATCCAGGGTTCTCTGCGTAACCAGGCAACGGAATGTGCAGTCCTGCCAGGTTAAGTCGCTTCGCTTAAAGGAGATTCATGAGATGGATCAGGTTACACAGCCGCCACGCAATCAGGAGATCGCATTGAAAATCCTGCGCCTGTTGCACAATCGCCTGGAAGAGGCCCGGCAACGGTTCGGGCAGAGGACGAGCGACGCAATCAAGGGGGGCGATGGCGCGTCCGCGGCCACGATTCCCAACCCGGCGCAGTTCACACCATGGGGTGCCTGGCACTACACGGCCGATTTCGCGCAGCGCTCCGTCCTGTTCTGGGATACCTTGCGACAACGCGGCAACGAGTTCATCGAGCGCAACAAGGCCGGGATCAAGCCGGCGTTGCATTTCGACTATGACGTAGTGCTCGACGCGAGGCACTTTGAACGGCCCGTCAACTACGCTCTGCTGTCGATACGGCCGCGGGAAGGTGTCGTGGTCGACATGAAGAAGCGCCCATATCTGATCATCGATCCGCGCGCCGGGCACGGTCCCGGCATCGGGGGCTTCAAGGACGATTCGCAGGTCGGCGTTGCCCTGCGCGCCGGTCATCCCGTCTATTTCGTCGTGTTCTTCCAGGAGCCAGAGCCCGGCCAGACCCTGCTCGACGTGTGCGCGGCCGAGCAGCAGTTCGTACGGAAGGTGCGCGAACTGCATTCAGACAGCCCAAAGCCTGCGATCGTCGGAAATTGCCAGGGCGGCTGGGCCGCGATGATGCTCGCCAGTTCGTCACCCGAAGACACCGGTCCCATCCTGGTCAACGGCGCGCCCATGTCTTACTGGAGCGGGGCGTGGAGCGAGAGTGAGGCGCCCAATCCAATGCGTTATGCCGGAGGCATTCTGGGTGGCACCTGGCTCTCGTCCCTGTCGGCCGATCTTGGCAACGGCAAGTTCGACGGCGCGCATCTCGTGAGCAACTTCGAGTATCTGAACCCCGCCAACACGTTCTGGGACAAGTACTACAACCTGTTCGCCAACATCGACACGGAACCGGCTCGCTTTATCGAGTTCGAGCGGTGGTGGGGCAGCTACTACCTGATGAACCGGGAAGAAATCGAGTGGATCACCCGTAACCTCTTTATCGGCAACAAGCTGTGGTCCGGCGAAGTGTCCGGCCCGTCGGGCAAATCCTTCGATCTGCGCGCCATCCGCTCGCCCATTATCCTTTTCGCATCGATGGGCGACAACATCACGCCGCCGCAACAGGCGTTCAACTGGGTCGCTGACATGTACAGCAGCACCGAGGAGATCAAGGTGCGCGGCCAGGTGATCGTCGCCCTGATGCACGAGGACGTCGGCCATCTCGGCATCTTCGTTTCCGGCAAGGTGGCGAAGAAGGAATACACGCAGATCTTCAACGTGCTGGAGACAATCGAGACGCTTGCACCGGGCCTCTACGGTATGTCGATCAAGGAGGCAAAGGGCGCAGACGGCAAAACCGAATACGAGGTCTCGCTCACCGAACACCGGCTGGAAGAAGCCGTCGAGCACTTCAACGAGTTGCGGCGCGAGGACGAAAAGCCGTTCGAGGCCGTGGCTGCGATGTCGGAGTTCAACCAGCGAGCCTACGAGCTGTTCGTTCAACCCGTTGTGCAGCATGCGTCGAACGAGACGACCGCGCGGCTGCTGCGCGACTTTCATCCGCTGCGTCTTCAGCGTTGGGCATTCTCGGACCTGAATCCGTGGCTGGCCGCGCTGCGTCCGATGGCCGATGCTGTCAGAGCCAGCCGGCAGCCCTCGAGCGACCTCGAACCCTGGCGCACGGCGGAGCAGCGCGGCTCAGAACTGATCAGCGCATCGCTCGACCAGTTCCGGGCGGTAAGAGACGCCAGCATCGAAGCACTGTTCTTCTCCATCTACGCGAATCTTTTTGCAATGCACGACCCGGACCTCCTCGGCGAGCAGGAGGCCGGCACGTCCGCCGCCGATCCTCGCAGCCTGCCGTTCGTCCAGGCGGCGCTCGCCTCGCTGAGGCAGGGCGGCTACAACGAGGCGGTCGCGCGCACCGCGTTCCTACTCGCGCCAAGGGGCGAGCCGCTGCCGCTATCGCGCATCGAGACAGTCCAGCAACTGGTCGATGAATATGCCGACTACCTGCCGCATTTGCCCCCTGCCGACTGGCGGCGCATTCGCGGGGAGCAGGAACTCATCGCGACTTTCGAGCCGCAACAGGCTATCCAGACGTTGCCCGCTCTGCTCGCCAGCCCGGAAGACCGAAACCGGCTCCTGACCTTGCTCGACAAGCTGCTGGCCGACCGCCGGGTGCTGCGCATCCCGCCGACACCCGCGCAGGAAGAGGCGCTGCGCGCCATCCGATCAGTGCTCGGCGCGACGACCGCGCTCGAGTCGCAGCCCCAAAAGGCCCGCGCACCGCGCGTTCGGGCCACGGCATCGTGAGTGCCGCCAACCCGTCGGTGAGGGAACCCGCCATGGAATCCAGACACGTCAAGTACCACGAGCTCATTGCGCAATGCCGTAACCGCGCGCCCATGCCTCTGGCCGTCGTTCATCCCTGCGACAGGAGTTCTTTGCAGGGGGCGGTCGAGGCGGCACAGCAAGGGCTGATTGCGCCCACGCTCGTCGGTCCGCGCGAGCGCATCGTCTCCGTCGCTTCAGAATGCGGTCTTTCGATCGCCGATTACCCGATCGTCGACACACCGTTCAGCGAAGCTTCGGCGGCCGCGGCCGTCCAGCTCGTTCGCGAAGGCAAGGCCGAAGCGCTCATGAAGGGCAGTCTTCACACCGACGAACTGATGGCAGAGGTGGTCCGCCGCGATTCGGGACTGCGCACAGGGCGGCGCATTAGCCACTGCTTCGTGATGGATGTGCCGGGACACGCCGATCCGCTAATTGTGACCGACGCGGCGATCAACATCGCTCCGACGCTTGAGGAAAAAGTCGACATCCTGCAGAACGCGATCGATCTTGCTCACGCCTTGCGGTTTCCGGAAGTGCGGGTGGCGATTCTTTCGGCTATGGAGACAGTGAACCCAAAAGTGCCGTCCACAATCGAGGCTGCCGCTCTATGCAAGATGATGGACCGCGGGCAGGTGACCGGGGCACTCGTCGACGGTCCGCTAGCGCTCGACAACGCCATCGACGTCGAGGCGGCACGCATCAAGCACATCGAGTCGCCGGTGGCTGGATGTGCCAATGTGCTCATGGTGCCCGACCTCGAAGCGGGCAACATGCTGGCCAAAAGCCTGTCTTTCCTCGCGGGCGCGGACGCGGCCGGTATCGTGCTGGGCGCGCGCGTGCCCATCATCCTGACGAGCCGGGCCGATTCGCTCATTACCCGCCTCGCCTCGTGCGCGGTGGCCGCGCTCGTTGCCCTCGCGCGGTGCGAGGCGGCGAAGATCGAGGGATGATGCCATGGCACACGTGATTCTCGTCCTCAACGCTGGCTCGTCGAGTATCAAGTTCTCGGCGTTCGAAGAGCAGGGCAGTGCGCTCGAGCTGGTCGTGCATGGCCAGGTCGATGGACTCTATACGTCGCACGCAAGATTCGAAGCATTGGACCGTCACGGCGAGCACCACGCGAAGGAGTGGATCGCCGGTACGGAGCTGGACCATCGGCACGGGCTCGAACACATCGGTGTGTTTCTTGAGGAGCACCGCGAAGGACACACGCTGGTGGCCGTCGGCCATCGTGTGGTACACGGGGGGCAGCGCTTCAGCGGGCCGGTTCGCTTGACCCCTGCCGTGGTCGACGAACTGGACAAGCTGACGCCGCTGGCGCCACTGCATCAGCCGCATAACCTGAAGGCGATACGTCTTTTCGACCAGATGCAGCCCGACGTGCCGCAGGTGGCGTGCTTCGATACGGCGTTCCACCGCACGCAGCCCGACGTGGCCCAGGCGTTCGCGCTCCCGGCGGCGGTCACGGATCTCGGCGTGCGGCGCTATGGCTTTCACGGATTGTCGTACGAGTACATCGCCAGCGTTTTGCCCCACGTCGCACCCGGGGCGGCCTCGGGGCGCACTGTGGTCGCGCACCTCGGCAACGGCGCGAGCATGTGCGCCCTCGTGGCGGGCGCGAGCGTGGCCAGCACGATGGGCTTTACTGCCCTTGATGGCCTCCCGATGGGCACCCGCTGCGGCAATCTCGACCCCGGCGTGGTGCTTTACCTGATGGAAGAGCGTGGCATGGATGCGCGTGCTCTGGAGGATCTCCTGTATCGCCGGTCCGGATTGCTCGGCGTATCGGGCGTCTCCGCGGACATGCGCACGCTGCTCGAAAGCGATGATCCTCGGGCCCGCTTCGCGATCGATCTTTTCGTCTATCGCATCTCGCGTGAACTGGGCTCGCTTGCCGCCGCCATGGATGGCATCGACGCGCTCGTTTTTACCGGCGGCATAGGTGAGCATGCGGCGGCGGTCCGCGAGGCTGTCGTGTGGCGAGCGAAGTGGCTCGGTGTCGAACTGGACGTCGCTGCGAATCTTAAGGGCGGACCGCTCGTGACCACCGCTTCAAGCCGCATACCGGTGTGGGTCATTCCGACCAACGAAGAACTGATGATTGCGCGCCATACGCGCGCTGTCGTGAAGTGAGCTATGTCAACGGAAAACAGCGGACAGGCAGGCCCACTGCTCAAAGGCATGAAGGCGCTCGTCACGGGCATAGCCAACGAACACTCGATTGCATACGGGTGCGCGAAGGCGTTCCGCGAACTCGGCGCTGACCTTGCGATTACGTATGCCACGGAAAAGACGAAAGCCTGGGTCGAGCCAATCGCGCAGCAATTGGAGGCTGACATGCTGCTGCCGCTCGACGTCGCGCATGCGAACCAGCTCAACGCGGTGTTTGGCGAAATAGGCCAGCGTTGGGGACGCCTCGACATCGTGCTGCACTCGATTGCGTGGGCACCGAAGGATGACCTTCAGGGCGGCCTGTTGCACTGCTCAAGCGAGGGCTTCGCGCAGGCGATCGACATTTCGTGCCATTCCTTCGTGCGTATGGCCGCGCTTGCCGCGCCCCTCATGGATAAAGGTGGCACGCTGCTCACCATGAGCTATCACGGCGCGAGCAAGGTCGTGCCGAACTATAACGTCATGGGACCGGTGAAGGCCGCGCTCGAAGCGTGCGCGCGTTACCTCGCCCATGAACTGGGTCCGCAGGGCATCCGCGTTCACGCCATCTCACCGGGTCCGCTCATGACGCGCGCCGCTTCCGGACTCAAGGACTTTGGTCTGCTGCTCAACGAAGCAGCCCACCGTGCGCCGCTCGGCGAACTCGTCGACATCATGGACGTCGGCTACACCTGCGCTTTCCTCTCCACGCCGTACGCACGGAGAGTGTCCGGGGAAACGCTGTATGTCGATGGCGGCGTCAACATCATGGCGTGACACTGCACAGGAGAAGGACATCGTGACTATGCTATTGCTGCAAACCGTCGAAGACACTGTTTCCGACGAAGACATCCGGGGGTTTTTGAGCCGCTATGGATTCCCGCCGTTTGTTTCCATTGAGCGCATGGCAGGTACCGGAATCCGGCCTGCTGTGCTGCTTGCGTTCCATGATCTGCAGCCGGAAGCGCTGCGACTGCTTCAGGCCAGGATTCATCACGTGTTCTGGAACGACCACGGGATCGAAGCGATCATTGTGCCGGGCCCGACAGAATGACCGGCATGGGGTGGCGCCGCACAAAATGGGCCGCTTTCAGCAAACTCAATGCGTGAATTTCCGACTATAAGGGTGCCCATGAGCAGTCCTTTGTCAAGTGGTTCTGGCGATCTTTGATAATTGATCGATGTGCGAATCCTCCCTCCAGAATTAACGGGCGGTCGCGGTGGCTGCGATTCACGATGGCCTGAAGCCGGCTCTCTTGCGCTCACGAGACCCTGAGGACTCCACCACTGACGTCGGCCGGAACGCGTGGACGCCGACGGTGTTCAACATGACGATTGTGTACAAATCATAGATGTTTTCTCTATGTAGCCCGGTCAGCGAAATCTGAAGGACATGCCGTTTCCGGCTTGGCGCGCGATGTTTGGCGCGTGCTTGCCGGCTTGTCACGCAAACGGCACGAAAATCCCGGAGACCCTTTTAGTGAAAAGCAATCAACGCGACCAGCCGACTAATGCACGGCGACATCCTTTGCGCCCGTGTGGGGATGGACGGTCCAGGTAAATGTCATTCCGGGTTTGATACTGAGTCGGAGCGTGACCACCGCCTTTCTAATGATCAACGCGTCATGTGCGGATGGCTCTTTTCGGTACCGGAGCGGCCGGTTGCAAAGTTTCCCCCACTAGCTGGTTGTGGCCGAAGTACGCATTCGGCTCCCTCGCCGAAAGCTGCCATTGAAGACTCCCGCGCCAACTCCGGCAGGAAGTTCGCTGAACTGGTGTTCTCGGCCAGGAAGAGTCATTCGCCACGACACCGGCTTTGACATTCGGACGTCAGTTCGTCATCGCAAGGCGGCCATATGCCTTCCTCGGACGGTCTTTCGCTCGCAGCCTCACTTCAGTACTGCTTTAGAAGGCTGTGGGCTCGCGCCATAGCGCAATCCGTCGAGAAACAGAGTCACCAGCCTGCGGGTGTCTGGTGGGTCGGGACATTCAAACGGGGTGCACAGGGCGCCCACCGCGCACAGGAGCTCGTCCGGTTGGACACCTTTACGAATCTCGCCCGCAGCTATCGCAGCGTCAAGGAGACCCTGAACGACAGGGCGGAGCCGCTGGAGGAAATAAACAGGCAAAGCCTTGAAGGCGGGATCGCCTGAATTCAGGGCGGCAGCAAGACCGCGTCTCCTCGTCACGAATTCCACGTAGTGCTCGACCCATCCCACTAACGCCTCGCCGGCACCCAGCGTGATAGCAAATTCAACACCGGCAGCCGCGCACGCGTCCACTTCACTGCACAACGCGGCCACGACAAGGTCGGAACGTTGCGGGAAGTGGCGATAGATCGTGCCGATGCCCACCCCAGCCTTTTGCGCAATCTCGCGCACCGGAGCATCGATTCCCGAGGATTCGAAAACAGCCAGCGCCGTTCGAAGGAGCGTTTCTATGTTCCGTTGCGCGTCTGCGCGGACGGGGCGCGGTGCACTTTCGTTTGCGGACTTGTTCGTCTTGCTGCTCAACTCATTTTCCTCTTGATAAACGGAACATGGTTCCGTATAGTCCAAACCGGAGCGACGTTCCGCTTGCATTCTAACGCGGGCGAATCGCGCTCGCCCCTCATTTTCGAACGGAGCAAACATGCGCAGCACGCCCGTCGCGCTCGTTACCGGCGCAAACAAAGGAATTGGCCTTCAGATCGCCAAGGACCTAGCCGTCAAAGGCTTCAAGGTACTCGTCGGTGCACGCAAGCTGGATCTGGGCGTGGCGGCCGCGAAAAGCGTTGGAGCAGACGCCCAGCCCATCCAGCTCGATGTGACGGATCAGGCGTCGATTGCCGCCGCGGCGAGGCAGATCGAGGACACGTTGGGACGTCTCGATGTGCTGGTCAACAACGCGGGGATCTCACGTCCTATCAAACCGGGGACGCCTATCGAAGAAATGCAGGACGCAGACAAGGTGAGCCGTGTATCGGTTGACGACATGCGTTTCGTGTTCGAGACAAACGTGTTTGGCGTTGTCGCCGTTACGCAGGCGCTGCTACCGCTGCTTCGAAAAGCACCGGCCGGCCGCATCGTCAATGTTTCGAGCGCGGGTGGCTCCCTGACGCTCAAGGACAACCCGTCGGATTACTCGCGACTGTATGTCGGGGTTTATCAGACCTCGAAGACCGCACTCAATGCTGTGACGCAGGCATTCGCCATTGAGCTGGAGGGAACCAGCATCAAGGTCAATGCAGTCTGTCCGGGGTTTACCGCAACTGATTTGAGCAACTATGCCCCCGGAGCTGGATCGGTTGAGGATGCGGCACGAGAACCGGTCCGTCTGGCGCTTCTTGATGCAAACGGGCCGACTGGCAGTTTCTCGAACGCAGCGGGTCCGCTTCCCTGGTGAGAAGGTCGGTGAAACACCACCGGGATAGTTGAGCAATGATTTTTCGAGGCCGGAAAACATCCCGCCGCTTCCTTGTTATGGCAGCGCGAGTCTCGGAAAGCATGCTTCCACGGGGGCCGAGGTTTGCCCCCGGTTGCGCAGCGGCTGCCGAACGCAATGCCGAAGTCGCGAAGAAACGGCACGCGTGCGGCGCATCCTTCGCGCAAGGTTGGACGGCTGATGCTGGACAACGGCCATTGAATAGACGATTGGATGGAAGACCGATGTGGGTCGAATTTCGACGGTAGCCTCGTTACGCTCTCCTAGAGGACGATGACCAGCTTTCCCGTGACCTCATTGCGCTCCATCAATTCGTGAGCCCTCGGCACGTCGGCCAGGCCGAATACACGCATTGGGCGGCCTCGATACAAACCGTTCGCCGTGAGATCCACAATTTTCTGCATGGGCACGTCCGAAAGCGGAAATTCTGAGGTCCCGAATGTGAAGCTTCCAAAAAAACTCATCTGAACGCCGCTTGGCATCTGGCCAAGCGGATTGAACTCGGCGAGGGGGGTAAGCCCCCCAAGAAACCCGGCGAGGCATACGCGACCGCCGCGACGTGTGGCGCGCAATGAGTCGAGAACCGTGCTGTTTCCGATAAGATCGAGTACCGCGTCAGCCTTGCCACCCGGCCAACCTGGCGCCGTAAGTAAATCGCCAACTGTCGTCACGACGTGTGCAGCGCCAAGCGAACGCAGCAAGGCTTCATTGCTTGATCGACGAGTGGTTGCAATCACATCGGCACCGAGTTGTTCGCCGATGTCGATGGCGGCCTGCCCCAGGCTCGACGTGCCTCCGCGTACGACGAATCGCTGTCCAGCCCTCAATGCCAGATTCCGGTGAAGGCATGTCCAGGCAACCGCATAGGCTTCCGGTAGCGCAGCGAGAATGTCCCAATCAAGCGTGGTTTCAACTGCGACAACATTGGAAGCTGGCACCGCGACATATTCAGCATAGCTGCCATTGATAGTTCGGCCCATCCCACCCATCAACGCCATGACCGTCTGACCCTTACGGAGAACATCCGTCGCATCCGAAACAACGGTCCCGACACACTCGATACCGCTAATGTCGGCCACTTCTCCCCATAGCCCACGACGCATATAGAGTTCGGCCCGATTCAGACCAAACGCCCGAACGCGAATCAGGATGCAACCCGGCCTCGTTCCGGGTTCCGGTACGTCGATGAGTTCCAGCACTTCCGGGCCACCAAACCCTTTCCTCACGATTGCCTTCATGTCGATCTCCTCAACTGGAGAGCGAATGGTAGGATCTGCCATCATCGAATTAAATTACTATGTTTCGACAGAGATTGAAGGCATAGACTACAATGAATGAGCCTACGCTACTGCAGCTGCAATGCTTTGAGGCTCTTGTATCGGAGGGTAGCTTTGCCGCGGCCGCCGCTCATCTGAATCGAACCCATCCGACGGTCCACGCGGCTGTGACGGCGCTGGAAGCGCAGGTAGGCATGACCTTGCTCGACAGGGCTGGGTACCGGGTCACGCTCACTGCGGAGGGGGTGGCGTTTCGCTCGCGTGTGGCAGTGTTTCTTCACCAGTATGAAAACCTCCGGCGGGACGTGGCTCAACTCGCTGCTGGACAAGAGGCCGAGTTGCGCGTGGTCGTGGGTGACCTGTGTCCGTTGTCGGAGACACTGGGGCCGCTGAAACAGTTCTTTGAAACCAGTACCGGCACGCGCTTGGCGTTGCTGTTTGAGGCCATCAGTGGCCCATGGGAACGGCTACGAAATGGCGATTGCGATTTGATCTTTCATCACCTCGACAAACTGTCGCCGGCAATCGAAACAATCGAACTTTTCGATGTGAAGCTTGTGCCGGTCGCAGCGCCCGGGTTTCTCAGACAGCCTCTTGACGAATCGCTCACGCCCGATGACGTGAGGCCCTATGTCCAGTGCGTCATTCGTGACACGAGCAAGCAGCCGTCAGACGCCAATTACTATCTGATCGAGGGCGCACCGACCTGTACCGTGCCTGACCAGTTGATGAAGCGTGAACTGATCGTGCAAGGGCTCGCGTGGGGCCATATGCCGTCTCACTTGGTCGCCGCCGACCTCAAGGAACACCGGCTAGTGTCGCTCGAAGGGCGGCATCTGCGCGGCGCCACGCTCAAGCACTACGCGGCACGCCGCCGGGACGACGCTCACGGGCCCGTTGCGCAGAGGCTCTGGATGCAGTTGCTGGAGCAGGAGGGAGGTTGAAGAGGGGCTAGCTGACTTGCGAGCACGCAAACCACCTGCCGCGGTCGGTCATTCGGTGTGCGAACGCCGTTCGCCTCCCTCGCCTCGGCAGAACTGCGGGAGTTCAGGGTTGGAGGTCAGCGGGCACGAGTTCTATCCGCTCACCTGTGCGCGGAAGCGCTTTCTGCTCGACTGCCTGCACGATTCTGCGTTTGCCGAGTTCGAAAGCGAGCATGAGCTGCTTGGCACTCTCATTGGCGGCACCGAGTCTTTCGCATACCGTGTTGGGGGGGAGCGCAAACGCGCAGTATCCCCACCCGAACGCGTAGGCCGAAAACAATATCGTTGACTCCGGGGAAAAGATCGGCGAGGTAAGGTTTGGAAGAAGCTGATCCATGGCGTTCACCGTTGTGGCGGGTCATAGAAAAACCTAATTCTTACATGCCTAACTTACAGAATCGCTTTTCTTTTCGGTTGCGCTGGTGTTGCCTTACTTCGGCCAAGAGCCGCCGGTCGAGCTCGCCATCCAATTTGAATAGCGAAGGTCTCATCCACCCCCGCTCAATGGCCGGTTTCCGGCGAGCAAATTGCCGGTGGCACTGCCTCAACCCGGCCATGAAGCGCCGCTCGCACTTTATCGACAGGTGTCGCGTTATGCGCCGCAAACGGTCATTTGACCGACGCGCATTCGATCAACTTTGCATGGATGGGGGAGCGAGCGCGTTATGAGCGCATAGAGACGCGTCCGGTCGTGGGACGGGCCGTCGCGAGGCCCGATGTCCCCGCCGGGGCGCGGCGTGCCGGACTTGCGGGCAACGGCGCTCGCAACAAGTCGTCAAGCTATTTGCCAGAAATATGAACGTCGTTTATTATCCCGAATGCGCGGTCACAGTCTGGCGGCGATGTAACGCATAGTCATTTGCGGGTGCTCTGTCATCTCACAGGTATCCGGCTCGGCTATAGCCTTTGCGCCAAAAGCTGTGGTGGTGACAAGGTGTGGGGCCACAGTACAGGAGGAGCTCGCCGTGCCACGGGAAGCTGTCACCGCCTGCCGCATCTGCGCCGGCAACTGTTCACTGCGCTTGACCCTCGACGACGTCGGACGCGTCGTTGCTGCGCGCGGCGACCGCGACAATCCGCTCACGCGCGGCTACGCCTGCATCAAGGGCGCGTATCTGCATGAGGCGCATAACAGCGCGGACCGGCTCCTGCACCCGCTGAAACGGCAGCGCGATGGCAGCTTCGTGCAGATGCCGCTTGACGCGATGCTAGCCGAGATCGCGGCGCAACTTGAAGCACTGATCGAGCGCCACGGCGCCGATGCGGTCGCAGCCTTTCGCGGCACCATGAACTACTCTAACCTCGCCGCCAATCATATGTTGCCCGCCTTCCTCGCGGCGCTGGGTTCGAATTCGTTTTTCTCTACAATGACCATCGACCAGTCGGCCAAATGGGTGGCATTTGAGCGACTGGGCGGCTGGGCTGCCGGCAAAGATCCGTACGCGCTGGCCGACGCGCTATTGTTCGTCGGCACCAATCCGCTGGTGTCGCTATCCACATTCAACTTTGCATTGCAGAATCCGGTCAAGCAGCTCCACGAAGCGAAGGAGCGCGGCCTGAAGCTGGTGGTGATCGATCCACGAGAGACAGAGACCGCCCGCCATGCCGATGTCTTCCTGCAGGTGTTGCCGGGCGAGGACCCGACCGTCCTTGCTGGCTTGCTGCGCATCATTCTGTGTCGCGGCTGGCACGATGCTGAATTCTGCGCGCGCTACGTCAAGGATCTGCGACGACTGGCGCGCGCGGTCGAGCCGTTTACGCCCCAATACGTCGCCCAGCGCGCCGGCGTAAGCGTCGAAGGGCTAGAAGCCGCCGCTGCAGCCTTCGCGGAACCGGTCCGGGAGGCCGGCGGCCTGCGCCGCAAGCGTGGCTCGGCCGCGTCGGGAACCGGGCCCAATATGGCGCCGCACTCCAATCTGGCCGAGCATCTGGTCGAATGCCTCAACGTCGTGTGTGGCCGCTTCGCTCGCCCCGGCGACCCTGTACCGAATCCCGGCGTGGTCGCCCCGCGCTACCAGCGCCGCGCCGAAGTGATTCCGCCACGCCGTTCCTGGGAATCCGGCTGGAAGAGCCGTGTTAGCGGCCATGGCATCCTGTTCGGCCAGAAGATGAGCGGCACGCTTGCCCAGGAAATCACTACGCCTGGCGCCGGCCAGATCCGTGCGTTGTTGGTCGACGGCGGCAATCCAGTCGATGCCGTACCTGACCAGCGTCGCATCGCCGATGCGCTGCGTCAATTGCAACTACTGGTATGCATCGAGCCATTCATGACTAACACTGCGCGGCTCGCGCATTATGTGATTCCACCGAAGCTGATGTTCGAGCGCGCCGACCTGCATTCGCGCGACTACGAGTCCTACATCATGTTGCAGCCTTACGCACAATACTCGGCCGCCGTGGCAATGCCGCCGGAGGGATCCGAAGTCGTGGACGACTGGTTCGTGTTCTGGGATCTGGCGCGGCGCCTGGGCAAGACCGTCATATTCGACGACGTTCCGCTCGATATGCGCGCAGCTCCGACTACCGACGAGCTGCTTGCGACCCTGGTTCGCCACGGCTCGATTTCATTTGACGAACTGAAGCTGAACCCACATGGGAAAATCTACAAGGTCGAACCGATGATCGTGCAGCCCGGCGAGCCAGCTAATACCGCGCGCTTTGACGTGATGCCGGACGACGTCGAGCGCGAACTGGGGGGCGTACGGAACGAAGCGGGGGCGCCACCGGGGTTCACGCATCGCCTGGCGGTGCGGCGCGTGCGCGACGTGCAGAACACCATGTACCACCACCTGCCCGCGGTCCGCCGACGCATGCCGTTCAATCCGGCCTTTGTGCATCCCGATGAGCTGGCTGCTCAAGGACTGACCGAAGGCCAGTGCGTGGCCATTGTTTCGCCGCACGGCCGCATTCGAGCTATCGTCAAAGCCGACCCCGCACTGCGCCGAGGCGTCGTGTCCATTCCGCACGGCTGGGGACCGATGCCCGACGAGGAGCCCGAAACCTACGCCGGCGCCAATCCAAACCAGTTGCTCAGCACGACGGTTGGCCTTGATCCGATCAACGCCATGCCGGTAATGAGCGCGGTGCCTGTACGCATCGAAGCTGCAGACTGAATCGCAAGAGAGAACCCGACGTTCGAATCGAACGGTTTGTTTCGGGCACGACGATGTGGCTACCCGGCCGTCCTGCCTTGCCCGAAATGTGTTCGAGCGAACGAAAGACACCACACCACCACAACGTCCAGCAGCCCTCGCACCTTCGCGACATTGGCCCCGCGTCGGTGGCAAGCAGACCGTAGTTGCGGATGCGATAGAAGCCACCGGACGCCTCTGTGGACGCGCTGCGTCACTTCATTGGCAATGAGTCAACGTGGTGGGAACCTCGCGGCGTGGTTCGACAACGCACGCGATCGGCTGGACTAGGCCCAAGACCGGCCGCTCGCGCCGCTGCTGCGAGCGGCCGGAAGGGGTCGGGAGTGCGCGCTGCCGACTGGCCGCTTCCGGGCCGCTGAATTCCAGTGACCGCTTTCGAGCGATGAGTTCGAAGATCGGACTGACGCAGCACGACCCCTTGCGGACGCCGGACTTCGCGCCAGCTCAACGACTGCTTCCAAAGGCAATCGGCCCTTTCACGGGGCGCCACGGTGTCACCGGCTGGGCTCCGTCATTTCCTCCTCCACGAAGCGCAAGATCTCCTCTACTAGTGCCTCGCGGCGATACGCATTCTGCGTACGAAGAGCGCACCTATTGTCGGATGCGTTCGTGCGATTGGTACAGCCAGCGCCCAGTGGTCGGCATTCACGTAAGCGAGAAGTGTGCTGCCTGGAATGAGCTGGTCATAGAAGATCAGCTGGCTGTCGTTTCGTGGATCGACTCGCGAGAGCTTGTCATAGCTTGACGTCAGGATGGACGAGATGTGTTCGGGTTGCGGAAACGTGACGACGGAGTAATAACGCAGTCCGGGCGGAAGCGGGTTCTGCGCGAGCCAAGCCTTGCGGGTCGCCGGTCTCAGGCTTTGCACCACGCCGCCGTCGCCCGACGTGCAGGTCGCGCCGGGAACATGGCGCAGCAGGTCGACCTGGTACAGCTCGGCGTCGTCGGCAAGCGGCGATCCGCCCACCGCGCCGGCGGCGCTCACCACAGCCGCAAGGCGGCTGCGGATCTCTGGATAGGCGACCAGCGCTTCAAGGACGTCCGGCGCGCCTTTCGAATAGCCAATCAGCACGATGCGCGGCGGCCCGTCAGGTGCTGGGTTCTGTGTTCCATGACGGAAGAAAGTGAAATGAGAAAGCACGGCCGGTGAGATTCACACCTGCCGTGCTTTTTAAGGTTCTTCACCCCGCGGCGAACGCCCTTAACCGCTATCGCCCGTTCAGCTTACGGATTGGTCGCCGTCTGCGGCACGCCGGCCGCCGGGTACTTCATCATGTTGAACAGCTTGCGCACGTCAGGGCTGCCGTTGCCGTAGACATAGTTGTAGTTGTAGCTCGGGAAGCTGTCGGGCACGACGCCGTCGTAGCCTGGGTTGTTTCGGTGGTACAGCTGCATTGCAGCGGGCGCCTTGGTCCCGCCGGCCAGCGTCTGCAGCGCGCCGGCCGCGTACAGGTAGTAATTGGCATTACCCAGGCGGTGGTTCCCCTTGCCGAACTGCTGCTCGAACAGGGCCAGCGCCCCAACGAACTCGGGCGAGGCCACCGAGGTACCGATCACGCCGTAAAAGCCACCACCGACGCCCACGCCGTAGGCCAGCATGGCGGAACTGTCGTCGGCGCCGCAACTGAGGGCGATCCCGGGGGAGCCGGGGCAGCCGCCCACTTGCATGCCGACGTCGGGGACCGTCCGCCATTTGCTCGAGCCCGTGTTAGCCAGGATCTGGTACAGCGGCTTCGGGAACACGGTGCTGGGACCGCCGCCCGCGCCCCAGTCGCCGCCGGAGACATTGACGCCGCGGCCATAAGGGTCCCACGGGGCCTGCGGATCGTTGTAGGCGCTCTCACGCACATAGCTGGAGTTCAGCGACGGCGGCGCGCTCGCCGTGACGAGGTTGCCGCCGCCGACCGCGGTGACGGCCGGGTCGTCCGCTGGCGTTTCGACGCCGGGCACGAAGACCGCCGCGCCGCCGTTGAAGTAGGGGGGGCTGGGGCAGTCGAGGCCCGACTCGTCGCCCGAACTGGCGACGAAGGTGATGCCCTGGGCGTTGCCCTGCAGGAATAGCTCGTGTCTCGCCCGCAGCAAGAAGGTGTGGTCGGTACCGGAGTTGTACGCCGCCGTATAGAACAACTCGCACCCGCCGAACGACGAGTTGACGATGTCGTACTTGTTCGAGTCGACGATGTACTGGTACCCGTCGATGATGCTCTGGTCGCTCAGGTTGGGGATGCTGACCAGCGTCACGTTGGCGCCTGGCGCGCCGCCCAGCACCTGCTGCACATCGAGGCTGGCTTCGAACGAGCCGTAGCCGTTCTGCACGCCGCCGCCATCGATCAGAACGGTGGTGACGCTGGGTGCCGCCTTGCCGGTGATCTTGGTGAAATTCTCGTGGTCGAACGCGGCTTTCACGTCATCCGGGAAGATCAGGTCGGCCATCAGCACGGCCACGCTGACGCCGCTGCCGTCGGTCGCGGCACTGTAGGCCGGGTAGTCGTAGGCCTGCTTCAGGTCGGTGAACCAGTACCAGCCGGTGGCGCTAGAGCGGTTGTCGCCGACGGCCAGCGGCGCATTGTCCCGCGCGTACGCGTGGACGTGGTGGTCGGGGACGGGTGCAAGACCGACGACGTACAGCTCGATGCCGCCGAGTTCGCCTGGCATTTGCAACGCCTTGCGCGCCTGGAAACGCGTGTGCGACTGCCGGGTGACCTTCTCCAGCGGCGCGCCGAACGCCTGTGTGACCGCGGCCGCACTGCCTTGCACGCGCACGCCGTGCGCGTTGCTCGACACGATGGTCAGGCCGCGCGCGGATAGCGAGGACTTGACGGCCTCGATGTCGGCCGGGTTCGGGCCGTACTGCGCCAGGAACTCGGCCGGCTGCAACCATTGGCGATATTTCGGCGAGTTCGTGTCGTGCTGGCTGGCGAGCAGGGCCTCGAGCTTGTCCGTATGCCGCAGTGGCAGGTAGACCTCGAACTCGACGATGTCCTGAGGGGACGCGGCCGACACGCTGGCCGTGGTGTCGGTTTGGGGCGCGGGCGCCGCGAGTGCGGACTGCTGGCTGATGACGAAACTGGCGGCGCACAGGCACGCGGCCGATAGCATGCTGAGTCGCATGATCTCCTCCATTTAGTTTGGACTCCTTAATTGCCACACGGCATTCGCGGCAAGGGAAATCTTACCGACTAAGTGGGCAAGAGAAACGGGGAGCGACCCTTGAAGTGTGCGGTGCCGAACATAGCGCCCAGACGGGACCACGGCGAACCCACGGCAGGCTCCCGTTCTTTCTGCGCTCTTGCAACTGACAGCTTTCGACGCCGACCGCCGCACCGGTATCACCTGCGCGCGAAGGTCGGCTGCAGGGGGTAGAGCCGACGCTAGAACGTCCTGGTGAAAGGGTGATCGAGAGTCTCTTGTTGGGCCGATTGTGTGAGGTCGCCAACGGCTGCTTAGTGGCACTCCGGTTCGCGAGACCTGAATTTGGCTGACTGACCGGTTTGGAGAAGGTTGTCTGACCGGAGTGGGTCGCCTGCTGTCGATCGCGGCCTTGCGGGATGCGGGCGGTCTATGCCAGTTGCATAAGGCAGATAGCGGCCAACAAGCGGCCTGCCTGCCGCACTTCTGGTCGAAATCTTTGGCAAATCCAGTACCGACTGGGGATGTGCGAAACTCCGAGCGTCGCCCGTCGCATTCGGAAATAGCATCGATATGGCTACCATGCAGGCGGAGGGGCAGCTTG
>ABYL01000099.1 GCA_000173575.1 Burkholderia sp. H160
TCGTACGCGTACCGGTGGCAAGCGTGCCGGTGCGGCGCAGGGCAGTGGCGGCGGCAATCGCGGGCCGGGCGGCAATCGGGGCGGTAACGCTAACCGCGGGGGCGGCAACGCGGGTCCGGGCGGCGCGAATCGTGGCGGCGGCGCGCCGCGCGGTCGCTCACGCGGCCGTTAAGCGGGGCGCAGCACGGCGCTTGCAGGGTGGCGGTTGAACTGCCACCTTTTCGTACAGGTCGCGTGGCCGCCTGGCTGCCGGCCGCTTCAGACGGCTCGTCCAACAATCGCGAGGCACCAATGCCGAGTGTTTGCCACGCGAGCCGTTCATTGTTTTTAGCGATTTTTGTGGCGGGGTGTTTGCCGCCTTCGAGCGGTTTCCCGAGGCTTTGACCGCCGCGCGAACCGCGCGGAAGACAAAAAGGGGGCGGTTCGACGAAAGGAGTTGGCGCAGCGTTTCCGGACAGCTCGCGCTACCTTGCAGAAGCCCCGAATCGCCGCCACATCCACGGAAGATTCCCATGAAATCAAGCGGAAATGCGCGCCGCCGGGCGTTCTGCGGATTGCGTTTGGGCCGAAAAATGGCTACAATCGCGAAGTCGCTGGGCGTACGGTTTCATGTGCGGCTCAGGTGCGACCACCGGCAATAAGATGATGGGCGTTCAGCCCATTTTTTTTTGCCGCTCAGTTCATCGTGGTTCGGCATCTCGGGTTCGCACCAACGTGCGCCGGCTTGGCGCGCGGCCCGCATTGGTTGTTTGCAGAAGAGGCGAGGCTCGCTGCGCGAACATCTAAGAGGGCACTGTGCAACTGACGGAACTGATTGAAACCACGGTCGTGGGACTCGGCTACGAGCTCGTCGATCTCGAGCGCACCGGGCGCGGCATGTTGTGTATCTATATCGACCAGCCGGCCGGCATCGCAATCGAAGACTGCGAGAAAGTCACGCGTCAGCTCCAGCACGTTCTGACGGTTGAAAATATCGATTACGAGCGGCTCGAAGTCTCGTCGCCCGGTCTCGACCGCCCGCTGAAAAAACTGGCGGATTTTGAACGTTTCGCGGGCAGCGAAGCGGTTATCACACTGAAAAAGCCATTGGACGGTCGGAAATCGTACCGGGGTATTTTGCATGCTCCGCAGGGCGAGACGATCGGTCTGGAATTTGAAGGAAAAGAAGGGGCCGCGATGCTCGATTTCACGCTCGCGGACATGGACAAGGCACGCCTTGTTCCAAAAGTTGACTTTAGGAGCCGCAAACAATGAGTCGCGAAGTGTTGATGCTGGTGGATGCGCTGGCACGCGAGAAGAATGTCGATAAGGACGTGGTATTTGCCGCGCTCGAAGCGGCTCTCGCTTCGGCCTCCAAGAAACTCTTCGAAGAAGATGCGGATATCCGCGTCCACATCGACCGTGAAAGCGGCGAGCACGAAACGTTTCGCCGCTGGAAGGTGGTGCCGGACGAAGCTGGTTTGCAGGAGCCGGATCAGGAAATCCTGCTGTTCGAGGCACGCGAGCAACAGCCGGATATCCAGCTCGACGAGTACATCGAGGAGCCGGTGCCGTCGATCGAATTCGGCCGGATCGGGGCGCAGGCCGCCAAGCAGGTGATCCTGCAGAAGGTGCGCGACGCCGAGCGCGAGCAGATCCTGAGCGACTTCCTCGAACGCGGCGAACACATCATGACCGGCTCGGTGAAGCGCCTCGACAAGGGCAACTTCATCGTCGAATCGGGCCGTGTTGAAGCGCTTCTGCGCCGCGACCAGCTGATCCCGAAGGAAAACCTGCGCGTGGGCGACCGCGTGCGCGCCTACATCGCGAAGGTCGATCGCACTGCCCGTGGTCCGCAGATCGAGCTGTCGCGTACGGCGCCGGAATTCCTCATGAAGCTGTTCGAGATGGAAGTGCCGGAAATCGAGCAGGGCCTGCTCGAGATCAAGGCGGCGGCTCGCGATCCGGGTGTGCGTGCGAAGATCGGCGTGGTCGCTTATGACAAACGCATCGATCCGATCGGCACCTGCGTCGGTATCCGCGGCTCGCGCGTGCAGGCCGTGCGCAACGAGCTCGGTGGCGAAAACGTCGACATCGTGCTATGGTCGGAAGACCCCGCCCAGTTCGTGATCGGCGCGCTCGCGCCGGCAGCCGTGCAGTCGATCGTCGTCGATGAAGAAAAGCATTCGATGGACGTCGTCGTCGACGAGAACGAACTTGCGGTCGCGATCGGCCGCAGCGGCCAGAACGTGCGTCTTGCCAGCGAGCTCACCGGCTGGCAAATCAACATCATGACGCCGGACGAATCTGCGCAGAAGCAGAATCAGGAGCGCGGCGTCCTGCGTGACCTGTTCATGGCGCGTCTCGATGTCGACGAGGAAGTCGCCGACATCCTGATCGACGAAGGCTTCACGAGCCTCGAAGAGATCGCTTACGTGCCGCTCAACGAGATGCTCGAAATCGAGGCATTCGACGAAGATACCGTTCACGAACTGCGCAACCGCTCGCGCGACGCGCTGTTGACGTTGGCGATCGCGAACGAAGAAAAGGTCGAGAATGTGGCACTCGACCTGAAGAGCCTGGACGGCATGGACGCCGACCTGCTCGCGAAACTGGCCGAACATCAGATCCAGACGCGCGACGAACTCGCCGAGCTGGCCGTGGATGAACTGGTCGAGATGACTGGGATGGGAGAGGATGCCGCTAAGGCGTTGATCATGAAAGCACGTGAACACTGGTTCCAGTGAGAAATGACCATGGCGCACTGAATTGAACGCGGCCGCGAGGCCGCATGACCCGATGCTAACCGCAAGGAATCGGTCCTTGCATTAAGAGGAATGAATGGCGAGTAACAACGTAGCCCAATTTGCCGCGGAACTGAAAATGCCTGCTGGCGTGCTGCTCGAGCAGCTGCAGGCGGCGGGCGTCCAGAAAGCGAGCGAAGACGACAACCTGTCCGAGGCGGACAAGGCGCGTCTGCTCGATCACTTGCGTAAGTCGCATGGCTCGAACGATGCCGACAAGCGCAAGATCACGCTGACGCGCCGGCATACGTCGGAGATCAAGCAGTCCGATGCGACGGGCAAAGCTCGCACCATTCAGGTCGAGGTGCGCAAGAAGCGCACGTTCGTCCGCCGCGACGAGGCCGTCGCGGAAGGCGGGGATGCATCGAATCATGTGGCCGAAAACGCGGACGCCGAAGATCTCGATCTGCAGCGTCGTGAGGAAGAAGCACGTCACGAAGCCGAGTTGCTTGAAAAGCAGGCGCAGGAGCTGAAGGCGCGCCAGGAACAGCTCGAGCGCGAAGAGGCCGAGCGTCAAGCGCGCGAGCAGGCTGCGGAAGCCGAACGTCAGCGCGCGGAAGATGAGGCGAAGAAGCGCGCGGCGGCCGAGGCGGCAGCTCGCGAGAAAGCCCAGCAGGCGGCGGCTCAAGCCGCTGCACCGGCTGCCGCGAAGGCAAGCGAGCAGGACGACGAACGCGCAGCCGCGGAACGCGCCGCACAACGCGAAGCCGCGAAGAAAGCGGAAGACGCCGCGCGTGCCGCCGCTGAAAATGCGCGTGCCGAACAGGAAGAAATCGCCAAGCGTCGCGCAGCAGCCGAAGCCGAAGCGCGCGCGATTCGCGAAATGATGAACACGCCGCGCAAGGCGCAGGTGAAGGCGCCGGAACCGGCACCGAAACCTGCCGAGCCGGCTAAGGCAGCCGAAGCAAAGGGTACGCTGCACAAGCCGGCGCGTCCGGCCGGCGAAGCGCCGGCACGCCCGGCAGCGAGGAAGCCCGCTGCTGCAGCGGCTCCGGCGGCGCCCGCGAGCGCACCATCTGCGGGCGACAAGAAGAAGCCGGCTGGCGGTAAGGGCGGCTGGCAGGACGACGCAGCGAAGCGCCGTGGCATCAAGACGCGCGGCGATTCGAGCGGCGGCGTCGACCGCGGCTGGCGCGGCGGTCCGAAGGGCCGTGGCAAGCATCAGGAACAGGCCACTACGTTCCAGGCGCCGACCGAGCCGATCGTGCGTGAAGTGCATGTGCCTGAAACCATCACGGTCGCGGATCTCGCGCACAAGATGGCGGTGAAGGCGTCGGAAGTCATCAAGGTGATGATGAAGCTCGGCCAGATGGTCACGATCAACCAGATGCTGGACCAGGAAACGGCGATGATCATCGTCGAGGAACTGGGCCACCGTGCGGTTGCGGCGAAGCTGGACGATCCGGAAGCGATGCTGGTCGAAGGCGAAGCGAGCGATGCCGAAGCGCTGCCGCGTCCGCCGGTCGTCACGGTGATGGGCCACGTCGACCACGGCAAGACCTCGCTGCTCGACTACGTCCGTCGCGCGAAGGTTGCCGCGGGCGAAGCGGGCGGCATTACGCAGCACATCGGCGCTTACCACGTCGAAACGCCGCGCGGCGTGATCACGTTCCTCGACACGCCGGGTCACGAAGCCTTTACGGCAATGCGTGCCCGCGGTGCGAAGGCGACCGACATCGTGATTCTGGTGGTCGCCGCCGACGACGGCGTGATGCCGCAGACGAAGGAAGCGATCTCCCACGCGAAGGCCGGCGGCGTGCCGCTCGTTGTTGCGATCAACAAGATCGACAAGGCTGATGCGAATCCGGAGCGCGTGAAGCAGGAACTCGTCGCTGAAGGCGTCGTGCCGGAAGAGTACGGTGGCGACTCGCCGTTCGTGCCGGTGTCGGCGAAGACCGGCGCGGGCATCGACGATCTGCTCGAAAACGTGCTGCTGCAGGCCGAAGTGCTCGAGCTGAAGGCACCGGTCGAATCGCCGGCCAAGGGTCTAGTGATCGAAGCGAAGCTCGACAAGGGTAAGGGTCCGGTCGCAACGATTCTCGTCCAGTCGGGTACGCTGAACCGCGGCGACGTCGTGCTGGCAGGCAGCGCCTACGGTCGCGTGCGTGCAATGCTTGACGAAACCGGCAAGCCGACCAAGTCCGCTGGGCCGTCGATCCCGGTCGAAATCCAGGGTCTGTCGGAAGTGCCGCAGGCGGGCGAAGAAGTGATCGTGATGCCGGACGAGCGCAAGGCGCGTGAAGTTGCTCTGTTCCGTCAGGGCAAGTTCCGCGACGTCAAGCTCGCGAAGCAGCAGGCCGCGAAGCTCGAGACCATGCTCGAACAGATGGGCGAAGGCGAAGTGCAGTACATGCCGCTCATCGTCAAAGCCGACGTGCAGGGTTCGCAGGAAGCGCTGGTGCAGTCGCTGCAGAAGCTCTCCACCGACGAAGTGCGCGTGCAGATCGTGCACGGCGCGGTTGGCGGCATCAGCGAGTCGGACGTCAACCTCGCGACGGCGTCGAAGGCAGTCATCATCGGCTTCAACACCCGCGCGGATGCGCAGGCTCGCAAGCTCGCGGAAGCCAATGGCGTCGATATCCGCTACTACAACATTATCTACGACGCCGTGGATGACGTGAAGGCGGCGATGTCGGGCATGCTGGCGCCGGAGAAGCGCGAAGTCGTGACGGGCACGGTCGAAGTGCGGCAGGTCTTCAAGGTGCCGAAGGTTGGCTCGGTGGCCGGCTGTATGGTTACGGACGGTTTCGTCAAGCGCTCGTCGTCGGTGCGCGTGCTGCGCAACAACGTCGTCATCTTCACGGGCGAGCTCGATTCGCTCAAGCGCTTCAAGGACGACGTGAAGGAAGTCCGTCAGGGCTTCGAGTGCGGTATGTCGATCAAGAACTTCAACGATATCGTCGAAGGCGATCAGTTCGAAGTCTTCGAGGTCACCGAAGTCGCGCGTACGCTGTAATTCACGCGGCACGGCACAACGGGCGGAACGGGCTTGACGCCCGCTCCGCCCGTTGTTTTTGAGCCCGCTGCCTTCGGTTTGCCGCCGGCCGGGTCCGCGGTAGCGACGCCGTCGCATCGAACGCACAACAAACACGGCTCGCGCGAACCATTTTTTGCATCCGTCATAGCGGAGCACACAACACCATGCCTAAGAAACGTACTACTCCCAATCGCAACGTGCAGATCGCCGATCAGATCCAGCGCGACCTGGCCGAGCTGCTGCGCGAGGTCAAGGATCCGCGCATCGGCATCGTCACGTTTCAGAGCGTCGAGCTGACGCCGGACTACGCGCACGCGAAGGTCTACTTCACGACGCTGACGGGCGACCCGCAGCAGACGCTCGAAGCGCTGACGCACGCGGCCGGCCATCTGCGCAATCTGCTGTTCAAGCGTCTGCATATCCATACGGTGCCGACGCTGCATTTCCATTACGACAAGACGATCGAGCGCGCCGTCGAGATGTCGCGTCTGATCGACGAGGCAAATTCAACGCGCGCGAAAGACGACTGAGCGTCAGCCATGCCGCGACGTTCCATGTAGCGCGGCACCGTTTTTCGTATTTCTCGAACGTTCTGCCTCACTCGACATGACCGCACCTCAACGCCCCCGCGTGCCGCGTCGCGCGCTCGACGGCGTGCTGCTGCTCGACAAGCCGCTCGGCCTGTCGAGCAACGACGCGCTGGTTCGCGCGAAACGTCTCTATCTGGCGAAAAAGGCGGGCCACACCGGCACGCTCGACCCGCTCGCAACCGGCCTGTTGCCACTGTGCTTCGGCGAGGCCACCAAGTTTTCACAAGACCTGCTCGAAGCCGACAAGACCTACGAGGCCACGATGCGCCTCGGCATCCGCACGACCACCGGCGACGCCGAAGGCGAGGCGCTCGACGTCCGCGCGGTCGATTGCGACGAAGCGGCGGTGCGGGCGGCCTTGCCACGCTTCATCGGCGAGATCGTTCAGATTCCGCCGATGTACTCGGCGCTCAAGCGCGACGGCAAGCCCCTGTACGAGTACGCGCGCGCCGGCCAGACGGTCGAACGGGAAGGGCGGCAGGTGACGATTCACGCGCTCGAGCTGATTGCCTGCGCGCTGCCCGATGTGACGTTTCGCGTGACGTGCAGCAAGGGCACCTATGTGCGCACACTCGCTGAGGATATCGGCGAGGCGCTCGGCTGCGGTGCGCATCTGGTCGCGCTGCGACGCACCGGCGTCGGCGCGCTGACGCTCGAACATTCGGTCACGCTCGACACGTTATCCGACGCGACGCCGGCCGAACGCGACGCATGGCTGCAGCCGGTCGACGCGTTACTGTCGACGTTCCCGCAGGTCTGTCTCAACGACGACGACACGCGCCGCTTCCTGCACGGTCAAAGGCTGAAGCTGTCGTCGTTGACGATCGCCGCCGATGCGATTCATGCGCCGCGCGTGAGGGTGTACTCGGCGCAGGGACGCCTTCTCGGTGTTGCGAAGCCGGGCGAAGGCGTGCTCGCACCCGAACGGCTGGTCGTGACGACGGAGAGCTAGGCGCGGCCGTTTTGCCAGTCGCATGCGGACAATAAAAAAGCGGGAATCGCCAGATAGCGATCCCGCTTTTTTCGTGCCGTCTACGTTGCGGCGTCGAACTAAAGCGACACCACACACAACGCGCTCAATGCGCCGCGGCCGCCGCCGCTCCAGCACCGCCGCCTGCGCGTTCGGGCCGCGTGATCCAGATCAACGCGATCAGCGCAACAAAAATACCGGACGAAATGAAGAACAGATCGTTCACGCCGAGCTGTGCGGCCTGCTGCGTGACCATGGTGTTGAAGAGACCATAGGTCTGCTGCTGATTCATGCCCGCCGCGCCCATCTGTTGAATCGACTGGCCAAACGCCGGGTTGTACGCGTTTGCCTGCTCGGTCAGTTGCGCGTGATGCATGATCGTGCGGTGATCCCACGCAGTCTGGAAGATCGACGTGCCGATACCGCCGCACATGATCCGTACGAAGTTCGACAGCCCCGAGGCCGCCGGAATCCGATGGCCCGGCAAGCCTGACAGCGTAATCGACACGAGCGGAATGAAGAAACCGGCCATACCGATGCCCTGGATCAGCGTGGGCAGCATCAGCGAGAACGTATCGACGCCCGTCGTATAACGCGAGCGCATCCAGAAACACAGCGCGAAAATCAGGAACGACAGCGTTGCGATATAGCGCGGATCGGTGCGCGGCAGCACCTTGCCGGTGAGCGGTGACAGCAGGATCGCGAACAGACCGACGGGCGCCATCACGAGCCCGGCTTCGGTCGCCGTGTAGCCGATATCGGTCTGTAGCCACAGCGGCAGCAGCACGAGGTTGCCGAAGTAAAGCCCATAGCCGATCGATAGCGCGATCGTGCCGCCTGTGAAATTGCGCCGGCTGAACAGCGACAGGTCGACCACCGGATGCTCGGCCGTCAGCTCCCACACGATAAAGAACGCGAGCGCGATCACCGCGACGAGCCCGAGCACAACGATCGTCGTCGACGAGAACCAGTCGAGGTCCTTGCCCTTGTCGAGCATGACCTGCAGCGAGCCGACCCAGACGATCAGAAGACCGAGGCCGACCCCGTCGATCGGCGCCTTCCTGATCACCGAATCGCGGTTGCGGAAGATCATCCACGTCGCGACGGCCGCTATCGCGCCGACCGGAATGTTGACGTAGAAAATCCACGGCCACGAGATGTTGTCGGAAATCCAGCCGCCGAGAATCGGACCGGCAACCGGCGCGATCAGCGTGGTCATCGCCCACATCGATAGCGCCATCGGTGCTTTCGCGCGCGGATAGCTTGCGAGCAGCAGTGTCTGCGACAGTGGGATCATCGGGCCGGCCACCGCGCCTTGCAGCACGCGCGACGCAAGCAGGAACGGCAGGTTCGGCGAGAGTCCGCACATCCACGACGACAGCACGAACAGTATGATCGACGCCATGAACAGACGCACCTGGCCGATGCGGTCGGTGAGCCAGCCAGTCAGCGGCACCGAGATTGCGTTGGCCACCGCAAACGACGTGATCACCCACGTGCCCTGGTCGGACGACACGCCGAGGTCACCGGAAATCGACGGGATCGACACGTTCGCGATCGACGTGTCCAAAACGTTCATGAACACGGCGAGCGACACCGCGATGGTGCCGATCACCAGTTGCGCGCCCTCGAGCGGCGGGTGAGGGGCTTGCGCCTGAGCCTGAGCCATTGAGAGAGCCTTCCAGTTATCGTCGGGCTGCGCCTTAGCTCTTATGGGCCGCCGGTTTCGCAGCGACGCCGCTCGCCGCGGTCGACTTCTGCGCGCCGCCGTTCACATTCGAACCAGCATTTTCAGCGATGATGCGTGCGATTTCCGCATCGGCTTCCGCGCCGTATTTGTCGAAGACGTTGGTCTGGTAAGCCGTGCTCGGTGCCTGGCCAAGCTGGCCGCCGGTGTCGTCCTTGATGTTCACGTCAGCCTGCATCGACAGGCCGATTCGCAGCGGGTGCTTCTCGAGTTCCTGCGGATCGAGCGAAATGCGCACGGGCAGACGCTGCACGACCTTGATCCAGTTGCCCGTCGCGTTCTGCGCGGGCAGCAGCGAAAACGCCGAACCCGTGCCGGCCGAGAAGCCGACCACCTTGCCGTGAAACGGCACCGACGAGCCATACACGTCAGCCGTCAGTTCGACCGGCTGGCCGATACGCATGCGCTTCAGTTGCACTTCCTTGAAGTTCGCGTCGACCCACACGTCGTGCAACGGCACGATCGCCATCAGCGGCGTGCCCGGCGACACGCGTTGGCCGACCTGCACCGAGCGTTTCGCGACATAGCCGGTGACCGGTGCGGGCAGCGTGTTGCGAGCGTGGTTCAGGTAGGCGTCGCGCAGCTTCGCGGCCGCCGCCTGCACGTTCGGGTGATCGGCGATCGTGGTGTTCGCGGTCAACGCGCGGTTTGCCGCGAGCTGCTGTTTGGCGGCGTCCAGCGCGGCCTGCGCGGACTTCACGGAGTCGCGTGCGTGCGAGATTTCTTCCTGCGATACCGCGCCGGTCTGTGCGACCGTCATACGGCGCTTCAGGTCGTCCTGGGCTCGCGACAGGTCGGCCTGGCTCGCCGCGACCCGCGCTTCATACTGGCTGTCGTCGGCGAACAGGCCGCGCACCTGGCGCACCACCTGCGCGAGATTCGCCTCGGCCTGTTGGAGCGCGACGCGCGCGTCGGCCGGGTCGAGCACGACGAGCGGGTCGCCGGCCTTGACGACCTGGGTGTCGTCCGCGTTGACCGCGATCACGGTGCCCGTGACCTGCGGCGTGATCTGCACGACGTTGCCGCTCACGTAGGCGTCGTCGGTATCTTCATGGAAGCGCGCGACGAGGAAGTAGTACAGACCGTAGGCGACCGCCGCGATCAGGATCACGATGACGAGCAGCGTCATCATGCGCTTGCGTTTGCCGTTGTTCGCCGCTTGCGGTGGAGTTGCGGGCTGCTGGGGGGTGCTCATTGATTTGCTCCGGGTTCTTTTGAACGTCGTCGTTTATTCAGGTGTTCGTGCGTATGCGCGTTCGTTGGCGCAGGCGGGCTCGCTCAATTCGCGGCAGTGCTCGTGGCCTTGTTCGCGGCGTTCGCCGATGCGGGCGCATCGGTCGGCACCACGAGACCGGTCTGCGTCGCGTCGAAGCCGCCGCCCAGCGCCTTGATCAGACCGATCTGCAGACTGCGGCGGCGCATCTGCAGACCTGTGACCGTCTGCTCGGCGGCCAGCCGGTTGTCGTCGGCGGTCAGCACCTGCAGCTGTGGCGACAGGCCGGCCTTGTAGCGGATCACGGCGAGCTGATATGCCTTGCTCGACGCCTCGAGCGCCCGCTGGGCGTCGCCCTCCTGGCGGTCGATCGAGCGGATCGACGACACCTGTGTCGAGACGTCCTGCAGCGCGTTGATCAGCGTCTGGTTGTAGTTCGCGACGTCGCCCTCGAAGTCGGCGTAGCGTCCCTTCAACTGCGCGCGCAACGCGCCGGCGTCGAAGATCGGCAGATGGATTGCTGGTCCGAACTGGATCTGACGGCTCGCCGCAGTCAGGAAATGGCCCCAGCCGAACGCGTCGAAACCGAAGCCGGCCGCGAGGTTCACGTCCGGGTAGAACTCGGCCTTCGCTTCCTTCACGTCGTGCATCGCGGCTTCGACCTGCCAGCGCGCGGCGACGATGTCTGCGCGGCGCGCCACGAGGTCGGCCGGAATGTTGTCCGGCAGCGCGACCACGTTGCCGCCGGTGAGCACCGGCTTGTCGATCTGCAGGCCGCGGTCCGGGCCTTTGCCGAGCAGCGCGCCCAACTGGTAGCGCACGACGGTGATCTGGCCGTCGAGGTCAGTCAGGTTCGACTGGCTCGTTGCGATGTTGCCGGCGGCGGTCTGCTTCTCGACGTTGGTGTCGAGGCCGGCCCTGACGCGGTCGTCCGTGATGCGGCCGACGTCCTGGCGGTTGGCGATTTCGCGCGCGGAGATATCGCGGAACGCATATAGCTGCGCGAGCTGGTTGTAGGTGCTCGCAACCGACGCGGCGAGCGTCACGCGCGCCTGCTGCATGTCGGCCTCGGCGGCTTTTTGCTGCGACACGGCCTGGCCGAGGCGCTGACGGTTCTTGCCCCACAGGTCGAGGTCCCACGACGCGCTCGCGAGCAGGTTGTTCTCGCTAAACCAGGTGCCACCGAACGGAGGCGGGTAGAGGGCATTCGCAGAGAACAGCTCGCGGGTCCACGAATAGCTCGCGTTGACCTTCGGGAACAGTGCGGCGCGCGAGCTTTCGATATATGAGGAAGCCTTCGCGAGCCGCGCCTGTGCCTGGGCGATCGACGGGTTGCCGTCGAGCGCTTCCGTGATCAGCTTCGGCAGTTGCGGGTCGCCGAACTGGTTGGCCCAGTCGAGCGAGGGCCACTGGCCGCCCTCGTTGGGCAGGCTCTGTGTCGACTCGTACTGCGTCGGCGACGCGATCTGCTTGTCGCTTGTGACGCCGAAGTAGTTCGCGCACCCCGTGAGGGCGAGCGCTGCCACCGCGGTGGCGACAGCGGCCCGGCTCGACAGCGCGGGCGCGGACAGGGAAAGGGATTTCATCGCTCGACTCTTTGAGTGGAATGTCATGACGGTCGCAGAAAGCGACTTCTTACGATTTGCTATCGGGATGGCTTGCTGCGTCGCGGGGAAGTCCCGTCTGTTCGCCGGAATTGATGAGTACACGGCGCAGCATGCTCTTGAGGAAGCCCACTTCCTCGGGGGTGAACCCGTTCAGCAGGTTGTCGAGCACGCCAGTGAAGATGGCAGGCATGCGGGCCGCGATCGCATGGCCTTCCGGCGTCAACGCGAGGCGCACGACGCGCCGGTCTTCGTTGCTGCGCACCCGCGTGAGCAGGCCGCGTTTTTCGAGCCGGTCGATCAGGCGTGTGACCGCGCTTGCATCGATGCCATATTCACGCGCCAGTTCGGCCGCGAGCAGGCATTTGCCGCTCGCCACCATGAACAGGATGCTGCCTTGCTGGCTGGTGATGCCGAGTTCAGCCATGCTGCGCTGCGTAACCAGATTGTGCAGCGTTGATTTCACCCGCGAGATGAGATAGCCGACGCTTTCGCCGAGTTGATACTCGCTGAGGTTCGGCGCGGGTTCGTTGGACGGCTCCGTCATGATTCTCGTGCAAATGCAATGGTTGACCATGCATTAGTATAGCGGGCTGTTGGTTGACACGACAAGCGTTATTACAGCTTAGGCAAGGATCTTTTCGCACACAAGCAGCAAGCGGGTACGGATTGGCGTAGGGCGCGCCGGGCGGAGATTCGCCCGCACCTTTCCGAAGCGCAAAGAACGGACGGTCTATCGGGGAATACCAGAAAGGATCATCTGCGCGTGCTATAATTTTGGGTTCCCAAAAGTGCGCTTTGGGCTTGTTGTCGTGGTTTATCTCCTCAACCAGCAGCATAAGCAAGCGGCGCACTCAACCGTCTTCAGGTTTCCTATGACCCGCGCCCTACGCAACATCGCCATCATCGCCCACGTCGACCACGGCAAGACCACGCTCGTCGACCAGCTCCTCCGTCAGACCGCGACGTTCCGCGAGAACCAGCAGATCGCCGAGCGCGTGATGGACTCGAACGACATCGAAAAGGAGCGCGGCATCACGATCCTGTCGAAGAACTGCGCGGTGGAGTACGAAGGCACGCACATCAACATCGTCGACACGCCGGGACACGCCGACTTCGGCGGCGAAGTCGAGCGCGTGCTGTCGATGGTCGACTCGGTGCTGCTGCTCGTCGACGCGGTCGAAGGCCCGATGCCGCAAACCCGCTTCGTCACGAAGAAGGCGCTCGCGCTCGGCCTGAAGCCGATCGTCGTGATCAACAAGGTCGACCGTCCGGGCGCGCGGGTCGACTGGGTGATCAACCAGACCTTCGATCTGTTCGATAAGCTCGGCGCCAGCGAAGAGCAGCTCGACTTCCCGATCGTCTACGCATCGGGCCTGAACGGTTACGCCGGTCTGTCGGCGGACGTGCGCGACGGCGACATGCGTCCGCTGTTCGAGGCGATCCTCGAGCACGTGCCGGTTCGCCCGGCCGATCCGGAAGGTCCGCTGCAGCTGCAGATCACCTCGCTCGACTACTCGTCGTACGTTGGACGTATCGGTATTGGCCGGATCACGCGCGGCCGCATCAAGCCGGGCATGGCCGTTGCAGTGCGCTCGGGTCCGGAAGGTGAAATCCTCAATCGCAAGATCAACCAGGTGCTGTCGTTCAAGGGCCTCGATCGCGTGCAGGTCGACTCGGCTGAAGCCGGCGACATCGTGCTGATCAACGGTATCGAAGAAGTCGGCATCGGCGTGACGATCTGCTCGCCGGAACAGCCGGAAGCACTGCCGATGATCACCGTCGACGAACCCACGCTGACGATGAACTTCCTCGTCAACTCGTCGCCGCTCGCGGGCCGCGAAGGCAAGTTCGTCACGAGCCGTCAGATTCGCGATCGCCTGATGAAGGAGCTGAATCACAACGTCGCGCTGCGCGTGCGTGACACCGGCGACGAAACCACGTTCGAAGTGGCGGGCCGCGGCGAACTGCACCTCACGATTCTGGTGGAAAACATGCGCCGCGAAGGCTACGAACTGGCCGTGTCGCGTCCGCGCGTCGTGATGCAGGAAATCAACGGCGAGAAGCACGAGCCGTACGAAAACCTGACAGTCGACATGGAAGACACGCACCAGGGCGGCGTGATGGAAGAGCTCGGCCGCCGCAAGGGCGAAATGCTCGACATGGCGTCGGACGGCCGTGGCCGCACGCGTCTCGAGTACCGCATTTCGGCGCGTGGTCTGATCGGCTTCCAGTCGGAATTCCTCACGCTCACGCGCGGCACGGGTCTGATGAGCCACACGTTCGATTCGTACCAGCCGGTCAAGGAAGGCGCGGTCGGCGAGCGTCGCAACGGCGTGCTGATCTCGCAAGACGACGGGGCGGCAGTCGCGTACGCACTGTGGAAGCTGCAGGATCGCGGCCGCATGTTCGTGTCGCCGGGCGAGGCGCTGTATGAAGGCATGATCATCGGCATTCACAGCCGCGACAACGACCTCGTCGTGAACCCGATCAAGGGCAAGCAGCTCACGAACGTGCGCGCGTCGGGCACCGATGAAGCCGTGCGTCTCGTACCGCCGGTTCAACTGTCGCTCGAATACGCGGTCGAGTTCATCGACGACGACGAACTCGTCGAAGTCACGCCGAAGTCGATCCGTCTGCGCAAGCGCTACCTGAAGGAACACGAGCGCCGCAGCGCGAGCCGCAACAAGGTTGCCGGCGAGTAAGCGGACTCAAGCCTGTCCGGATCGCAGTGAACGCAAGCCACCTTCGGGTGGCTTCGTCGTTTTTGGCGCATCAAACTTTGCGGTGCCGCATTACGTCCGTTACCTGCCGCGGCGGCCCACGTGTCGTGACCTGGCACGCTCTTCGCATCCATTTCCGACAGGACACTGTTGCGCACCATGAAAACGTACCCGGCCACCCGTGAAACGCCCGCCGTTACAGGCGTTTGCGCCTACGCGCTTCGCTATCTGGGCTATTCGTTCTGTGCTATGCTCCCGGGTGCAAAGTTTTAGGTCCTTCCAAGCAAGACTTGATTCGCGCAATCCGCTAAACGGTCAGGCCGTGTCGCGGAAGGTTCTGTAACCCGCTATTTCTCGAGAAACTCGAAGAAAGGTGAGCGTAAAAATGATGAAGCAATTCCAGTCGAACTCTTATCTGTTCGGCGGCAATGCTCCGTACGTTGAAGAAATGTACGAAGCGTATCTCGATAATCCGGCGTCAGTGCCCGAGACCTGGCGCAGCTATTTCGATGCGTTGCAGAACGTGCCCGCATCGGATGGCAGCAACGCCAACGACGTGGCCCACGGCCCGATCGTCGAATCGTTTGCCCAGCGCGCCAAGGCCAATGCCTTCCTGCCGCGCGCAACGGCCGGCGGCGAAGATCTCGCAACCGCCCGCAAACAGGTTTACGTCCAGTCCCTCATCGGCGCATATCGTTTCCTCGGCTCGCAATGGGCCAATCTCGATCCTCTGAAGCGCCGCGAACGTCCCGCGATCCCCGAACTTGAACCTGCGTTCTACGACTTCACCGAAGCCGACATGGACCAGGAGTACAGCGCAACGAATCTGTACTTCGGGTTCGAGCGCGCGACGCTGCGCGAGATCGTTAAAGCCCTGCGTGACACGTACTGCGGCACGATCGGCGCCGAGTATATGTACATCAGCGATCCGGAGCAGAAGCGCTGGTGGAAGGAACGCCTCGAGTCGATCCGTTCGACGCCGAGCTTCAGCAACGACAAGAAGAAGCACATCCTGAATCGCCTGACGGCCGCCGAAGGTCTCGAGCGTTTCCTGCACACCAAGTACGTCGGCCAGAAGCGCTTCTCGCTCGAAGGTGGCGAGAGCTTCATCGCGGCGATGGACGAAGTCGTGCGTCACGGCGGTCTGCGCGGCGTTCAGGAAATCGTCATCGCGATGGCTCACCGCGGCCGTCTGAACGTGCTGGTCAACACGCTCGGCAAGATGCCGGCTGACCTGTTCGCCGAATTCGAAGGCAAGCACGTCGACGATCTGCCGGCTGGCGACGTCAAGTACCACAAGGGCTTCTCGTCGGACGTCGCGACGGAAGGCGGCCCGGTTCACCTGTCGCTCGCGTTCAACCCGTCGCACCTCGAAATCGTCAACCCGGTGGTCGAGGGCTCGGCGAAGGCGCGTATGGACCGCCGCGGCGACGAAGACGGCCTCCAGGTGCTGCCGGTGCAGATCCACGGCGACGCGGCATTCGCGGGCCAGGGTGTCGTGATGGAAACGCTGAACCTCGCGCAAACGCGCGGTTACGGCACGCACGGCACGCTGCACATCGTCATCAACAACCAGATCGGCTTCACGACGTCGGATCCGCGCGATTCGCGCTCCACGTTGTACTGCTCGGACGTCGTCAAGATGATCGAAGCGCCGGTGCTGCACGTGAACGGTGACGATCCCGAAGCGGTCGTGCTGACCATCCAGATGGCGATCGACTTCCGCATGCAGTTCCACAAGGACGTCGTCGTCGACATCGTCTGCTTCCGCAAGCTGGGTCACAACGAGCAGGACACCCCGGCGGTCACGCAGCCGCTGATGTACAAGACGATCGCCAAGCACCCGGGCACGCGCGCGCTGTACGCTGAAAAGCTCGTGCAGCAGGGCGTGATCAGCGCCGCGGAAGGCGACGAATTCGTCAAGGCGTATCGCAAGGCGATGGACGAAGGCCATCACACGATCGACCCGGTGCTCTCGAACTACAAGAGCAAGTACGCGGTGGACTGGGTGCCGTTCCTGAACCGCAAGTGGACCGATGCAGCCGACACGGCCGTGCCGCTCGCGGAACTGAAGCGCCTCGCCGAGCGCATCACCACGATTCCGGAAAACTTCAAGGTTCACCCGCTCGTCGAGCGCGTGATCAACGACCGTCGCGCCATGGGCCGCGGCGAAGCGAAGCTCGACTGGGGCATGGGCGAGCACCTCGCGTTCGCATCGCTGGTCGCATCGGGCTACGCGGTTCGCCTGACCGGTCAGGATTCGGGCCGCGGCACGTTCACGCACCGTCACGCGGTGCTGCACGATCAGAACCGCGAGCGCTGGAATGACGGCACGTACGTGCCGCTGCAGAACATCGCCGAAGGTCAGGCGAAGTTCACGGTGATCGACTCGGTGCTGTCGGAAGAAGCGGTGCTCGGCTTCGAATACGGCTACTCGACCGCTGAACCGAACACGTTCGTCGCGTGGGAAGCGCAGTTCGGCGACTTCGTGAACGGTGCGCAGGTCGTGATCGACCAGTTCATCTCGTCGGGCGAAGTGAAGTGGGGCCGCGTGTCGGGCCTGACCATGCTGCTGCCGCACGGCTACGAAGGCCAGGGTCCCGAGCACTCGTCGGCGCGTATCGAGCGTTTCCTGCAACTGTGCGCAGACCACAACATGCAGGTCGTTCAGCCGACCACGCCGGCGCAGATCTTCCACCTGCTGCGTCGCCAGATGATCCGCCTGTTCCGCAAGCCGCTGATCGTCGCGACGCCGAAGTCGCTGCTGCGCCACAAGGAAGCCGTGTCGGATCTGTCGGAACTCGCGAAGGGTTCGTTCCAGCCGGTGCTCGGCGAAACCGACGAAACGATCGACGCGAAGAAGGTCAAGCGCGTGATCGCCTGCTCGGGTCGCGTGTACTACGACCTGGTCGCGCATCGCCGTGAAGCGAAGGTGAACGACGCCGCGATCATCCGTATCGAACAACTCTATCCGTTCGCGCACAAGCAGTTCGAAGCGGAAATGAAGAAGTACGACAACGCGACCGAAGTGGTGTGGGTGCAGGACGAGCCGCAGAATCAGGGCCCGTGGTTCTACATCGAGCACCATCTGAAGGAAGGCATGAAGGAAGGACAGAAGCTGGCGTACAGCGGCCGTCCGGCTTCGGCCTCGCCGGCAGTCGGCTACTACGCGAAGCACTACGAGCAGCAGAAGGCGCTGGTCGAAGGCGCTTTCGGCCGCCTCAAGAGCGCGTCGATCGCTAAATAAAGAAACAGACGAGCCGGGAAAGCGCAGTGCGCTTTCCCGCGCCGCGCTGAACGATCCCATGAGGTTCAGGCGCGGCGCTAATGGTTCGCAGACGGTCGTGAAGAAGCGCCGTCACCCGATACGTATTCAGGATACTCATAATGGCTATTGTTGAAGTCAAGGTTCCCCAGCTCTCCGAGTCGGTCTCGGAAGCGACCATGCTGCAGTGGAAGAAGAAGCCCGGCGAGGCTGTCGCTCAGGACGAAATCCTCATCGAAATCGAGACCGACAAGGTCGTGCTCGAAGTGCCGGCACCGGCAGCAGGCGTGCTTGCGCAAGTCATCTCGAACGACGGCGACACGGTCACGGCTGACCAGGTGATCGCGAAGATCGACACCGAAGGCACCGCAGGCGCCGCCGCTGTCGAGGCTGAAGTGAAGCCGGCTCCGGTCGCTGCCGCGGCTCCGGCACCGGCTGCTCAGGCCGCTGTCGCAACGGGTTCGAACACCGCTGCTTCGCCGGCTGCCGGCAAGCTGATGGCGGAGAAGGGCCTGGCTGCTGGCGACGTCGCCGGCACGGGCCGCGACGGCCGCATCACGAAGGGCGACGTGCTCACCGCCGGCGCTCCCGCTGCCAAGGCTGCACCGGCTCCGGCTGCCGCACCGAAGGCTGCGAAGCCGTCGCTGCCGGACGTCAAGGCTCCGGCATCGGCCGACCAATGGCTGAAGGACCGTCCGGAACAGCGCGTGCCGATGTCGCGTCTGCGTGCGCGTATCGCCGAGCGTCTGCTCGAGTCGCAGCAAACCAACGCCATCCTCACGACGTTCAACGAAGTGAACATGGCGCCGGTCATGGATCTGCGCAACAAGTACAAGGACAAGTTCGAGAAGGAACATGGCGTGAAGCTCGGCTTCATGTCGTTTTTCGTGAAGGCGGCTGTTCATGCGCTGAAGAAGTTCCCGCTCGTGAACGCGTCGATCGACGGTAACGACATCGTCTATCACGGCTACTTCGACATCGGTATCGCTGTCGGCTCGCCGCGTGGTCTGGTGGTGCCGATCCTGCGCAACGCAGATCAGCTGAGCCTCGCCGACATCGAGAAGAAGATCGCCGAATTCGGTCAGAAGGCGAAGGACGGCAAGCTGTCGATCGAAGAAATGACCGGCGGTACGTTCTCGATCTCGAACGGTGGTGTGTTCGGCTCGATGCTGTCGACCCCGATCATCAACCCGCCGCAGTCCGCAATTCTCGGCGTGCATGCCACGAAGGAACGCGCAGTGGTCGAAAACGGCCAGATCGTGATCCGCCCGATGAACTACCTCGCACTGTCGTACGACCACCGTATCATCGACGGCCGCGAAGCAGTGCTGTCGCTGGTCGCGATGAAGGACGCGCTGGAAGATCCGGCGCGCCTGCTGCTCGACCTGTAAGCGTACGTTCCACAGACCCCGGCCTGCGTTTTGCGCGGGCCGGGGTCATCTGTAGCACGTCTTTAGCATTCCGCAGTACAGGAACGGCGCGCGCCACCTCGGGTGGTCCGGCGCCGTTCCGCCATCAAAGGGATTGTCATGTCCAAAGAATTTGACGTCGTCGTGATCGGCGCAGGCCCTGGCGGTTATATCGCCGCCATCCGCGCAGCGCAGCTCGGCAAGACCGTCGCATGTATCGAAAAGTGGAAGAACCCGGCCGGCACGCTGAAGCTCGGCGGCACCTGCCTGAACGTCGGCTGCATTCCGTCGAAGGCGCTGCTCGCGTCGTCGGAAGAGTTTGAAAACGCGTCGCATCACCTCGCCGACCACGGTATCTTGGTCGACAACGTGAAGGTCGATCTCTCGAAGATGATGGCCCGCAAGGACGGCATCGTCGAGAAGATGACCAAGGGCATCGAATTCCTGTTCCGCAAGAACAAGATCACGTGGCTCAAGGGCCACGGCAAGTTCACCGGCAAGACCGACGCCGGTGTGCAGATCGAAGTGAGCGGCGAAGGTGAAACCGAAATCGTCACGGCGAAGAACGTGATCATCGCGACGGGTTCGAAGGCGCGTCATCTGCCGGGCATCCCGGTCGACAACAAGCTGATCGCCGATAACGAAGGCGCATTGAGCTTCGACACGGCACCGAAGAAGCTCGCCGTGATCGGCGCGGGCGTGATCGGTCTGGAGCTCGGCTCGGTGTGGCGCCGCCTCGGCGCGGACGTGACCGTGCTCGAAGCGCTGCCGGAATTCCTCGGTTCGGCTGACCAGGCACTGTCGAAGGAAGCGGCCAAGCAGTTCAAGAAGCAGGGTCTCGACATCCACGTCGGCGTGAAGGTCGGCGAAGTGAAGACCAGCGCGAACGGCGTGACGATCGCCTACACGGACAAGGATGGCAACGCGCAGACGCTCGAAGCCGACCGCCTGGTCGTGTCGGTCGGCCGCGTGCCGAACACCGATAACTTGGGCCTCGAATCGATCGGCCTGAAGGCCAACGAGCGCGGCTTCATCGACGTGGACGACCACTGCGCGACGGCCGTGCCGAACGTGTACGCGATCGGCGACGTGGTGCGTGGCCCGATGCTCGCGCACAAGGCTGAAGATGAAGGCGTGATGGTCGCGGAAGTGATCGACGGCCAGAAGCCGCACATCGACTACAACTGCGTTCCGTGGGTGATCTACACCGAGCCGGAAATCGCGTGGGTCGGCAAGACCGAGCAGCAGCTGAAGGCCGAGGGCCGCGAGATCAAGACGGGCCAATTCCCGTTCATGGCGAACGGCCGCGCGCTCGGCATCAACAAGGCGGACGGTTTCGTCAAGATGATCGCCGACGCGAAGACCGACGAGCTGCTCGGCGTGCACATCATCTCGGCGGACGCATCGGACCTGATCGCGGAAGCCGTCGTGGCGATGGAGTTCAAGGCGGCCTCGGAAGACATCGGCCGTATTTGCCATCCGCACCCGTCGCTGTCGGAAGTCATGCGCGAAGCGGCCCTCGCCGTCGAGAAGCGCGCGCTGAACATGTAAGCGCGCACGCCTGACCAAAACGCAACCTTGGCATCACCAAAGGCGGGCGGGGTTCACTCCCTCCCGCCTTTCTTTTTGCAGCAACACGATGAACGTCACCGAATACTACGAAAAAGAACTGCAGACGCGCGGTTATCAATCCGATCCGGCGCAGCGCGCGGCGGTCGACCGCCTGCAGCGGTGCTATGAAGAGTGGACCGCATACAAGTCGCGCCGCTCGAACGCGTTCAAGAAACTGATCATCCATCCCGATCTGCCGCGCGGCGTGTACATGTGGGGTGGCGTGGGTCGCGGCAAGAGCTTCCTGATGGACAGCTTCTACACGATCGTGCCGTTGCATCGCAAAACGCGTCTGCATTTCCACGAGTTCATGCGCGAAGTGCATCGCGAGCTCGAAGAACTCAAAGGCACGGCCGACCCGCTCGACGAACTCGCGCGCCGCATCGCGAAGCGCTATCGGCTGATCTGTTTCGACGAATTCCACGTGTCGGATATCGCCGACGCGATGATTCTGTACCGCCTGCTCGACAAGCTGTTTGAAAACGGCGTGCAGTTCGTGATGACGTCCAACTACGCGCCCGACACGTTGTACCCGGACGGCCTGCATCGCGACCGCATGCTGCCCGCGATCGAGTTGCTCAAGCAGAAGCTCGACGTGGTCAACGTCGACGCGGGGATCGACTACCGGCAGCGCACGCTCGCCCAGGTGGAGGTCTATCACACGCCACTGGACGCCGCCGCCGGCAAGGCGCTGCGCGACGCCTTCGCGCGTCTCGCCGCGGTACCCGACGAAAGCCCGCTGCTGCATATCGAGAAGCGCGAGCTGAAGGCGTTGCGCCGCGCGGACGGCGTCGTCTGGTTCGACTTCGCGACGCTGTGCGGTGGCCCGCGCTCGCAGAACGATTATCTCGAACTCGCGAGCCGCTTTCACGCGGTGATCCTGTCGGACGTGCCGCAGATGTCGGTGCGCATGGCGTCGGAAGCGCGCCGCTTCACATGGCTGATCGACGTGTTCTACGACCACAAGGTCAAGCTGCTGATGTCGGCCGCGGTGCCGCCCGAGCAACTGTACGTCGATGGTCCGATGGCCAACGAATTTACGCGGACCGTGTCGCGCATCGTCGAGATGCAGTCGAAGGAGTATCTCGATACGCCGCGCCGGATCGTCGATACGTCGCTGACCTGAGTCGCGATGAACGCGCGTTCGTAGACGCGCGCGGGTATGCGCGAACGGGCGCGGTCCGATCGCCAATCTGACCTTGGCGAAGGACGCAATTTTAGGAATCGGAGTGGTCTTATATTCTGCGCACGGATGACTGGCTATCTTTTGTCGAAGTTCTGACAAAGGAGGAAGCATGAACCCGTACCGCGATATCACTGATGAAGAATGGCAGCGCGTTGCGCCACTGCTACCCGAACTACGGCCACGTACCGAACTGCGTGGCCGCCCGCTTGCCAATACCCGCTGTGTGCTCAACGGCGTGCTGTGGGTCATGTATAGCGGCTCGACGTGGTCCGCCATGCCGCGTCGCTATCCGTCGTATCAGACCTGTCATCGCCGCTTCAAGTCGTGGTACCGATCGGGCGTGCTCAAGCACGTCACGGAGCAACTGCTCGGCGCCGCGAGCGAAGATCTCTGCAGCTTGATGGAAGCGCGTATGCGCATACACGCAAATGCGCCGCATAAGCGCCGTGTGCTCGGTCGCGCGGCGTTCCGTGTTCCGCCCGTCGAATACACCCCGGCATCGACCGCGCCGGTACCCGCGGCGCCGTTCGCTGATGGTGCCTCGTTCATAGAGGCCGCATGAACTTTGAAAACAGCTGGCCACAATGGAAACGGCCGCGCGATTCGTGATCGCCGGCCGTTTTTTTATGCTGCACTTTCTATAGCGGCGTGTATGGCGCTACCCATGCGCCGCGCGTGAAATCTCACTGCTGCCTGATCCACGTCTGCGAGCGGCCGAGCAGCGCAACGCCAATGTAGCCGCGCACCACGAGCTTGTTGCCGCCGTCTTCGAGATGCATCTTGCACTTGTAGACCTTGCCGTTTTCAGGGTCGAGAATCTGGCCGTGATCCCACGCGTCGCCATCCTTCTTCATACTGCTGATGATGGTCATGCCGAGAATCGGTTGATCTTTACGCGCGTCGGTGCATTCGGTGCAGCGGCGATCCGGCTCGTTGTTCGCGCCAAGACCCTTGATGATTTTGCCGCTCAACTCGCCGTTGCCATCCTGCGTGATCTGCACGAGCGCCTTCGGCTGGCCCGTGTGATCGTCAATTGTTTGCCACATGCCGATCGGTGTTTCGGTCTGCGCCATCGCGGTCATGGCGCTGGCGAGCAGAGCGCCGGCGAGCGCTGCGTGACGGGCGGTGCGTAGCGCGAGCGCACGAACACGTTGAGTGAATTGGGTCATTGCCTTCCTCCTTGAGTGAGACCGCGCGATCGTGGTCGCGCGGCGTTATTGGCATCGCGGTTGGATATGCGGCACCGGCCTTCGCGATGCTGGACGATGTCAGCGGCGTGCCGTTTGCATCGTCAGCGCAGAATACGCGAAAGTGCATCTGCCGTTTGATAGGGGAGCTTCTAATCAGCACGCGGCACTTCCTGCTGGCGGGAGGACGTCGTGTTGATGCGCGGACTGCGCGATGCGCTTTCCACCGGTCCATCGCCGACCGCTTCGCGGCAGCGAATCGGGCGGACTGCCGCCTGCTCCCGCGCCGGCGGGACGGGACTACGCTTATGCCCGTTCGGGGGGAGAAAACACGCAAATACCAAATTTTTGACGAAGAGCCCGAAACCCGCGAAAGTGAGTAATAATGGCCAGCTTCTACTAAAACAAAATCTGTTCAGCAGGTAAAACATGGACCGAAAGTCAAAGCTACGAGAGATTGCTCTGGCCGCATGCATCGTATTGGGGGCTCTTCAGGGCGTGGATGCACAGGCCCTTGAGAACAGCGGCGCAAGCAGCCCAGTCGTGTCCCAGCCGGGTGCGACGACCGCGTTGCCCGACGCATCGCAGTCCGGCCAGGCGGAGACCACTGCACTGACGCCGGACGAAAACCGGCAATCCGCCACCGGCAATGTGGCGGAATTGCAGCAGATGATTCACGGCTCGGAACTCAGCGAACTGCGCACCACGTATAACGGCACGTATGGCGCGAGCATGATGTTCTACGGCAAGGAGATGACCTACTACATCGCGCTGTTCCAGCAAAAGAATTTCTGGCGCGTGATCAAGACGCAGGACATCGTGCGCGCCGAACTGATCTACAAAGATTTCGTGCGGCAGACGGTGCAGCTGTCGGACGTCGAGATCCGTCGTACGCAACTCGAAGCGCAAAAGGCGTTCACGCAGCGCATGATCGCGCTGTCGCAGGAACGCGCGAGCCGGCTGCAGGCCGACCTCGACATCGCGCGTCAGCAGCAGAGCATCGTTGCGAACCAGCAGGAACAGAAGCGCGCCGAGGCGACCGAACTGGCACAGCAGAAGGCTGCCGCGCAGGATCAGTTGCGCGTCGCGCAGCGTCAGGTGCGCGACCTGCAGCGTCAGCTCGATAGCGGATTGCCGTTGCATTGAACACGACGGTGTGAGCCGTCGTGGATGGACGGGACGGCGCGGCAATCAATGTGCCGCCCGGCTGTTGCCATTCCCATCGCGTGCAAAAAACGCCGACCGGGTCGTTCGGCGCTTTTTGCACGCCACTAACCGGCGCATCGCACTTTCGCCGCCGCGCTCTTAGGCATTTCCCCCGCATTTCTTCACGAGCCACGAGAACATCATGCGCCTGCGGCCATCGCGCGACGCAAGATGGCTCGACTTCAATGCCGTTTGCGCGTATCCGCCTGAGTTTTGCGCGTCCGCTCGCGAGACGGCTTCGTGACGTCGACCGCGATCGGATCGCTGGCGGGGAAGCTTTCCATTAGCGCTTCGTCGAGCCGCGTTTCGACGGACGTCGGCGCCGTCCGGCGCGTGCGTGCAGGCTGGGGAGCATGCTGGCTTTTGCTGGTCATGTCGAACTCCATCAATAGAAGGTCAATCATTCAGCATAGCCCATCGCGGCAATCGGCGAAGGTCGGTTGAATGGCGTAGGCGTGTCGTTTGAAACCGGCCGCCATCGATTCGTTCTCCGAGTGTCCCGGCCACGCGGGGGCCGCAAACGACGCATCAATCGATCCTTCAGATAGCCAGCCCCATGAACGCGAAAAAGCCAGGGTGTACGCGACGTGTGCGCGCAGCCCCCGTCGTGGACGCCGAATTGGAACACCTGAATTGGGCGACGCAGCAACCGGCGCAGCGCCTGTTCGACGCCGCCTACTGGCGCCGCCGCGTGCTGGCGGTCAAGGGTAGATTCGAGCTGACCGAGCGGCAGCTGATGCAACTGGAGAAAATTCTGCGGCGCCTCGCTCCGACCACGGAGTAGCGGGGCGCTGCCGTTACCGCTCGTGCGTATTTATTCCTGATTGCCGCTGGGGCTGCTGCCGCCGTGATTGCCGCCTTCGCCGCCGGTGCCGAACAGACGCCGACGCCGCGTGACGACCACCGGACCTTCGGAGTTGCCGCTGCCGCGCTCGCTCGGCGCC
>ABYL01000098.1 GCA_000173575.1 Burkholderia sp. H160
TGCAAACCCGGCGAGCACGGTGAGCGTGGGCAGCGACGGTAACGAGCGCACGATCACGAACGTGGCCGCGGGTCGCCTGAGCGCGACGAGCACGGATGCGGTGAACGGCTCGCAGCTGTACGCAACGAACCAGGCACTGGACCAGATCAGTAGCAACATCACGAATCTGGATCAAGGCGCGGTCAAGTACGACATCAACACCGACGGCACGCTGAACTACAACAGCGTGACGCTGGGTGGCGGCCGCTCGTCTGGTCCTGTGGTGTTGACCAACGTTGCCGCTGGATCGTCAACTTACGACGCTGTGAACTATGGCCAGCTGGCAGCGCTGCAGACCGAGGTGACCAATGTCAGCAACCGGGTCACCAACATCGAGAACAACGGTGGATCGGGAGGCAACGGTGGTTCGGGTACCAGTCCGTACTTCAACGCAACGGATACCTCTTCGGATGACGACGCTGTTGTCAACGTTGCCTCGCCGGGTACGGGTGCAGGCAGCACCACGGCTGGTTCCGGTGCAGTCGCTACGGGCGACAACGGTACGGCAGTCGGTTCGAACGCCAACGCCTCGGACAGTGCAGTGGCAATGGGCGCAGGCGCCGCGGCATCTGCTGGTGCGGTTGCAGTCGGTCAGGGCGCGCAAGCCACGGCCTCCAGCTCGGTTGCCTTGGGTCAGGGTTCGGTTGCTGATCGTGAGAACACGGTCTCGGTAGGCTCCGCTACGCAACAGCGCCAGGTCACCAATGTCGCGGCTGGCTCGCAAGCAACCGATGCGGTCAACGTCTCGCAGCTCACGACCGTGGTTGATGGTCTGGGCGGCGGCGCCAGCATCGATCCAACGACCGGTGCAGTGACTGGCCCGTCGTATCAGCTGTCGGGTGGCACGTACTCGAATGTGGGTGATGCGCTGTCGGGTCTCGACGACCGCATGAACGCTGCAGACCAGGCGATCAGCGATGTGGCCAGGGGCGCTTACTCGGGTATTGCCGCGGCCACTGCGCTGACCATGATCCCGGACGTCGACAAAGACAAGACGCTGTCGATCGGTATTGGCGCCGGGACCTATAAGGGCTATCAGGCTGTCGCGATTGGTGGTACGGCTCGCATCACGCAAAACATCAAGATGAAAGCGGGTGTTGGCTTGTCCAGCGGCGGTACGACTGTCGGAGTGGGTGCCTCGTACCAGTGGTAACCGTTTAGTAGGAGAGGGGGGCGCCCCTCTCCTACGCTTCGAGTTCTTCAATATTTTCTGCTTTCGCTTCGAGCGAATCTACAAACATGAAAAAGCACAATTCAATTTATCCACTCCTCGCATTGCTGGGCTCTGTATTGGGGCTTGTGACGGCATGTACGACGCAATCGGGTCCGACCTACAACGCACATGCAATCGTTGCTCCGGACCAGAAAGCGCCGACTTATCGTGTCGAATGCAGCGGTCTGCTCGAAAGTTCGCAAACCTGTTTTAAGGTGGCAGCCGAGATCTGCAAGGACAAGCCGGTCACCCTGGTGGAGGCGGTCGATGGAGTCAGGTCTGGTGTCAATACAAAGAATCCGCGCGAGATTACCTTCATGTGTGGCAAGCCGGTTGAGGCACAACCCGCTCCCACTCCCGCGCCACCGCCCCAGCTACAACCTCAACCGAAACCTGAGCCTCGACCTCAGTCTCAGGAGCGCCGCCAGATGCTGTTGCAAGGCGACGCGAATTTCGCGACGGACAGCGCCATATTGAGTAGTGCGGCAAAAGCGAGTCTCGATCAATTCTTGCGCGTCAATGAGGGTATCAATTTCCGGCGTGTGACGATAATTGGTTACACGGATTCGACCGGCTCACGGGGCCACAATCAGAAATTGTCGGAAGCGCGTGCCCAATCCGTCCTACGATATCTGCGCGACCATGGCTTGATTGCCCAGAGCTTCGTCGCCGAGGGCGCGGCTGCGGACGATCCGGTTGCCTCGAATGCGACGGCTGAAGGCCGCGCGCTCAATCGTCGCGTGGAGGTGCGCGTCGTAGCGTCCGGAAGTGTTTCCTGAACGTCCGGATAGGGCTCTCTGTTCTCGTTCGGTTAAGTTCCCGATCGAGCTATCGAAAGGGTACTGCGAAACTGCTTGAAATTGACGGCCCAGGCGATAGTGTGCCGGGCTGATTTTCGTGTCTGCCCGCATGGATGCACTCTTGCGGGGGATCCCACCGTAAGCCGACTACTGCAGACGAAGCGAAGGGTGAGCACAACGGGACCGCAGCGATTGCACGCTGCCCCTCATAACCGGAGGGCTTCAGTGAGATGGATTCGCGATGTCGTCGGTGTAGTGCGTTCGAACGTCGCGGCGACGTTTGATGAGCCTGTTGACTGGCAGGATGGCTTCGGCACCGTCAGAACCGAAGGGCGCGGGCCTTGCTAACGCGGCAGACTTCTAATCGGAGACGAGTTAAGGGTTGTGATGGGTCCGATAGCATGAAGAAACATCTCGCACTTACGACGCCGATCGCTGAAACACACAACGAGAAACGCAGCCGGCGAAACTGGCGGAAATGCTGCGTCCGAGCTCACTGGCGACCGCGCTCTGCAGATTTAATGACAGGTGGACGTCGGCAGACAGGTTGGGGCGAGCAGTACGGCGATCGACAAAACGGAGCAACGACAGTCCCTTGGCACCAAGCTTCGACCCAGCGGTGCTGGCGTGGCCGCCAGGCAGCGCACGCTTGACATAACCGGAGATACGCGGATTTTCCTTGATGGGCCGCGTGCCTTATCGCTACCAATCTTGTTCACATGGGACGTAGATGCGGACCTGAAATCCCGTCGAACGCAAATGTTCACGGTCGGTAAATGTTGTCCTCGCCATGCAAGTCGGGGGCTTGGTGCGGTCCCGCAGGCTCCGGAGGCGAAATGAGCCTCCGCGTATGTCGCCGACTCTTGTCACGGCACCGATTTCACTAACTCCATGGCCCCTCAGCATGTAGGACATGCCCCATAGATATCCAACGTCAAATCGGACTCCGCCTATACGAAAAGGTTGTTCAAATTTGAAGGTATGTCCATCGATTGATCAACTTGATGACGCAGGAAATGAATAGGGATGTGTTGGATTTTCCAGTTCGTGCTTGAGATTTCTGCTGACCTTGAAGGCCTTGATGGTCGCCAAAGCGTTCGGAAAACTAATTAATTGATTTCGTTAGCTTGTGAAAAAGGATGATGTCATGAACAAGTCGTATATCAGCGTCTGGAATGAAGCTCTCGGTTCGTGGGTAGCGGCCTCCGAACTTGCCCCCGCACGAGGTAAATCGAGTCGGGCGTCGGCGGTCAAGATAATTGCCCTTGCTGCGTTCATCGTGGCGGCACAGGCCGGTCATGCGAGCACTATCGCGGTGGGCGGGGTGGCGTGTGGCACTCCTGGCAATGGACCTGACGGCACGTACTACGCATATAAGCCCATGGTCGACGGTGACGGAAACTGGTCGACGGTGGCGGGGTGTGGGGCCAATGGAAACAATCGCCTGGCTGTAACGTTGTACGGAGCGAATACGACTGTGACCGGGGACTGGGCCACGGCTTTGGGCTTTGGTAGTGTCGCCGGGGACTTGGCGACGGCCGTAGGTGTCCAGGCGACGGCGTCCGGTGTAAGCAGCAGTGCGTTTGGCTCGAGGGCCGAGGCAGAAGGGATCAGTTCACTTGCAATGGGTTATGCCGCCAGCGCAAGCGGTATTAACAGTGCAGCAATTGGCTCTTCGGCGATCGCATCGGGTAGTGAGGCAATTGCCCTTGGTCATACGGCTACTGGCACAAGTCTCGGGTCGACTGCACTTGGTTTTCATGCCGTTTCCGCAGACGACTACGCCACGGCGCTTGGTTCGGGCTCTAAAGCGTCTGCCTATGCCTCAACGGGGCTTGGTACGGGCACTAACGCGTCAGGGCAATTCTCCGTTGCGATTGGCTCCAACGCTAGATCGTCAGCGGAGGGCGCGGTGGCACTGGGTAATCTCGCGTCAGCAGCGGATGCGGATTCGGTAGCACTGGGCTCCGGCTCGGCGACGGCAGCGGCGGTGGGCACGGCTGGTGCGACCATCGGCGGGACCGACTACGCGTTCGCCGGTGCGAACCCGATGAGCACGGTGAGTGTGGGTAGCGTGGGTAACGAGCGCACGATCATGAACGTGGCTGCCGGTCGCCTGAGCGGGACGAGCACGGACGCGGTGAACGGCTCGCAGCTGTATGCGACGAACCAGGGGGTGGCGCAGAACACCTCGGACATCGTGGGTCTGGACGGCCGTGTGACGCAGAACACGTCGGCGATCGGTGGTCTGGATACGCGCATCACGCAGAACGAGACGAACATCACGGGTATCGACAACCGGGTGACGAACGTCGAGGGTTCGGTGCAGAACATCGCGAAGCAGCTAAACAGCGGTGTGGTGGGCCTGGTGCAGCAGGACGCAGGTACGAACGCGATCACGGTGGCGAAGGACAAGGCAGGCGCGATGGTGGACTTCACGGGTATGGACGGCGTTCGCACGCTGTCGGGCGTGAAGGCCGCGACGCTGTCGTCGACGAGCAGCGAAGCGGTGAACGGCTCGCAGCTGTACGCGACGAACCAGAACGTGGCGCAGAACGCCTCGGACATCGTGGGTCTGGATGACCGTGTGACGGAGAACACCAAGGACATCACGAAGCTGCAGACCCAGGTGGGCGACGTAGGTACGCAGTTGTCGGGCGCGGTGCAGTATGACCGTAACGCTGACGGCTCGGTGAACCTCGGTTCCGTGACGCTGGGTGGAAGCCTGAGCGCGAGTCCGGTGATCCTGACCAATGTGGCCAACGGCACAAGCCAGTACGATGCGGTGAACTTCGGCCAACTGTCGGCCTTGCAGGATCAGGTGACGGATCTCAACGGGCAGGTGTTGAACCTCGGTAGTCAGGTGTCGAACGTCCAGCCGGGCAGCCCGTACTTCAATGCCACGGATGTTTCATCGTCGGACAGCGGCATTGACGCAGTAGTCAATGCGGCGATGCCGGGTACCGGTGTGGGCAGCACGGCGGCAGGAGCGGGTGCGGCAGCCTCGGGCAACTACGCCACGGTGGTCGGCGCAAACGCCAGCGCGGCAGCGGACAACGCTGTGGCAGTTGGCGCCAACGCGGCGGCTACTGGCTCCAACTCGACGGCGATTGGCATGGGGTCACAGGCCGATAATGCGAACTCGGTGGCGTTGGGTCAAGGTTCGGCGACGGACCGTGACAACTCGGTGTCGGTGGGTTCGGCCACGCAGCAGCGTCAGATCACCAACGTTGCGGCGGGTACGGCGGACACGGATGTAGTCAACGTCGGTCAAATGAACAGCTCGGTCGCGCAGGGCGTGCAACAGGCCAACAACTATAGCGACCAGCTGTTCAACCAGGCCAACCAGGCTATCAATGATGTCGCCAAAAACGCCTATGCCGGTATCGCAGCGGCAATGGCTATGCCGAACCTGACTCCGTCGGGTCCCGGGCGTACGATTGTCGCGGCCGGTGGGGCTACCTACAAGGGTGGCAGCGCTGCGGCAGTGGGAGCAACGTACCGCTCACGCAACGGCAAGTGGCTCGCGAACGGCGCCGTATCGGTCACGTCGACGGGTGATGCGGGCGTGCGTGCCCAGGTTGGATACGAGTTCTGATAACTACGCAATGTGAAAATCGGGAAACCGGTTGGCTCATAGCTAGATGATGGAAATTGCACGGTCTTGCCGGTGACGGCAGACCGTGCTTTTTTTATGCCGGGAGATCACCACTTGTCATGTAGCCGCCATGCATTGTTGCATGGCGGCGCTCTCGGGATATCGCCGTCTATTGCGGATACGCAGCCGTCGGCCCCTGCATGAACGCGGTTCAAACGACTTCAAACGCGCGACGACTCGGATTGGCCGGATGATGCGGAAATCATCTCTTGGGTCTCGTATCCGGATCCGACATGCCATCAAAGAGCGCAGATTCGAGTGGGCATGAGCGCGTAACTCACGCGCCCGACGGCGATGCACACGTTGATGAGCCGAGCAGGCTCAACCGCTATTAGCGGACGCTGGTCATGGGGCGGGCGTCGCTATTTCGTTTGTTCTGGTGCTATTGGCCGGCGTTGTGCTTCACTCGGCGATCACGGACTACATAGAGGATCGCTATAGAGACTTCTCTCTACGGGAGACTCGCCTGCAACTGGAGCTTCTCGAGCGGGAAAGAACACTGAGAGCCGCCATCCTGCATGAAGAATCGACGTGGGGCACGCGAGCACTTCCAGACTTTCCCGACGCCGCTCCCGCCGTCCGCCCGCATCGCTGATGCCGATTTCACCGACGCGCCGCGCCCGGCGCCCGTCCCGTTTCCCCTTGATGCCCAAGCGCACGCGACAGATTCCCCACCTCGCGCTTGAGCAACTCCGCGAACTGCGCGACGCGCTCATCGGTCACGCGCACGCTCGGCCCGAAGATGCACACGGAACCCGCCACCTGGTTCGCGCCGTTGAAGAACGGCGCGGCCACCGCGACTGCACCAGCGATCAGCTCGTGATGGCTGGTGCCGAAGCCCTGCGCGCGGACCGCGTCGAGGTCGGCCGCGAGCGCCGCGACGTCCTGATCCGGATCGGTCAGATAGCGCCGCAGATCGTCCGTTGACAGCGGCATCTGCGAAAGAATCGTGCGGCCGCTCGCGCCGAGCACGAGCTTCTCGCGATAGCCGACCCCGCGCCGGAAACTGAGCGGCTGCCGACTTTCCAGTTCTGCCACGCAGATCCGGTACGTCCCCTCCGGCACGAACAACGCGACCGTCTCCGAGGTCGCTTCCCAAAGCTCGCGCAGCATCGGCTGCGCGAGCTGCGCGATCGTGTTGTTCGCCATCCACGCATGCGCGAGTTGCGCGACCGAACTGCCGAGCCTGAAGCGCTGCGGCTCGCCGGACGAGACGAGAAAGCCGTTCTGTTCGAGCGTGTTCAGGAGCCGGTACAGCGTCGGACGGCTCAGGTCCACGCGGGTCAGCAGCTCCGCGACGGTCAGTTCTTTGTCCCCGGGCCGGAACGCCAGAAGAATTTCCAGCGCCCGTTCGACTGCCCGCACATTTTCGTGCGGCTTTTTTTCTTCCATTTGAAATTTCCTTTCCGCGTCGATACGCGTCGATTGCACATTGTAGTGAAAGTCCCTAGCGGCAAGAACTTGACGCAGGTCAATCTGTCCGTACAATGAGACAACATTCTCACACAATGGACAACCGGATTCGGAGGAAAGATGGACAAGAACATGTCGGAGACCCTGGTTCGCACCGGCCCAGGCACGGCGATGGGCAATCTGATGCGCCGCTACTGGGTGCCGGTGCTGCTCGCCAGCGAAATCGCGGAACCCGATTGCCCGCCGGTACGCGTGCAGATCCTCGGCGAAAAGCTGCTCGCGTTTCGCGATTCCGAAGGCCAGCCGGCGCTGATCGACGAGTTCTGCTCGCACCGCGGCGTGTCGCTGTACTTCGGCCGCAATGAAGAGAACGGCATCCGCTGCTCGTATCACGGCCTGAAATTCGACCGCAACGGTAACTGCGTGGAAGTGCCGTCCGCACCGCAGGCGTGCAAGCACATGGGCATCACCGCGTATCCGTGCATCGAGCGCGCGGGCATCGTGTGGGCGTACATGGGGCCGAAGGACCGCCAGCCGGCGCCGCCGGATCTCGAGTGGTGCAACCTGCCGGAGAGCCACGTGTTCGTGTCGAAGCGTCTGCAGGAATCGAACTACCTGCAGGCGATGGAAGGCGGCATCGACACGAGCCACGTGTCGTATGTGCATCGCTACGAAGTCGACGAAGACCCGATGCACCAGGGCACGAAGGCGCTCGACTACATCAAGGCCGACGGCAACGTGATCTTCGAGATCGAGAAGCAGCCGTTCGGCCTCACGCTGTTCGGCCGCCGCAACGGCGAGCCGGATTCGTACTACTGGCGCGTCACGCAGTGGCTGTTCCCGTGGTACACGCTGATCCCGCCGTTCGGCGATCACTCGCTCGCGGGCCACGTGTGGGTGCCGATCGACGATCACAGCTGCTGGGCGTGGAGCATCAACTTCCGCCCGGACCGTCCGCTCGACGAGCAGGAACTGGCTGACCTGAACGCCGGCAAGGGCATTCACTGCGAGTACGAGGAGGGCACGTTCCGTCCGAAGGCGAACAAGGACAACGACTACCTGATCGACCGCCAGGCACAGAAGGAAAAGCGCGCGTACTCGGGCGTGTTCGGTTTCGCGATGCAGGACGCGTCGCTGCAGGAAAGCATGGGTCCGATCCAGGACCACAGCAAGGAAAAGCTGCTGCCGACCGACCGCGCGATCGTGATGGCGCGCCGCATGATGTACGAGGCGGCAACCGCGCTGGTGCCCGACACCGATCCGCCCGCGATCGACGCCGACCAGCAGCGCGTGCGTGCTGCCGGCGTGCTGCTGCCGCGCGATCAGAAGCCGCAGGAATGGGCGGTGATCCATCTCCACGACGGCAAGGACCAGCCGATCTACTCGATCTGATTATTCCGCCAAAGGAGGCCGGCTTCGTGCCGGCATACAATGCAGCAACGTAAAAGACTCGAGGACAAGGTCGCGCTGATCACCGGCGGCGGAGGCGGCATCGGCGCCGCGACCGCGCGTGTGTTCTGCGCGGAGGGCGCCGCGGTAGTGCTCGTCGATGCGAACCCGGAGGCGCTCGCGCGCGTCGCCGACGAACTGAAGGCGGCCGATCCGTCCGCACGTGTCGAGACGTTCGCGGCGGACGTGTCGCACGATGCCGATGCGGCGCGCGCGGTGCAGCTCGCCGCCGATTCGTTCGGCCGACTCGACGTGCTGGTGAACAACGCGGCGATGCGCAACTACAGCGCGCTCGCCGATGCGACGCCGGCCGAGTGGCAGGCGATGGTGTCGGTCAATCTGGTTGGCACCTCGAACTATTGCAGGGCAGCGCTGCCGTTCCTGCGTCGCGCGGGCCGCGCGAGCATCGTCAACGTCTCGTCGTGCTACGCGGTGACCGGTCGCAAGGGCATGGGCCTGTACGACGCGACCAAAGCCGGCATGCTCGCGATGACCCGCACGCTTGCGTTCGAGGAAACTGCGAACGGCGTGCGCGTGAACGCGGTGTGCCCCGGTTCGACGCTGACCGAATTCCACGTGAACCGCGCGATTGCATCGGGCAAGAGCGTCGAAGTGCTGAAGACGCAGCGCCAGGACACGTCGCTGATCGGCCGCTGGGCGTCGCCCGAAGAGATCGCATGGCCGATCCTGTGGTTCGCAAGCGACGAGGCGTCGTACATCACCGGCACGACGCTGATGGTCGACGGCGGCCTGTCGGCGATGTGAGCGAAGGAGTAGGCATGAACATGACCGATTCCACGCTGATGGTGCGTGTCGCCGCGCGGCGCGGCGAAGCCGACGGGATCGTCGGCTTCGAGTTCGTCGACGTAGACGGCCGCGATTTGCCGCCGTTCGAGGCCGGCGCGCATATCGACGTCTACGTGCCGGGTGGGCCGGTGCGGCAGTACTCACTGTGCAACGCGCCTGGCGAACGTCACCGGTATCAGATCGCGGTGTTGCGCGACGCCGATTCGCGCGGCGGATCGGAGCGCATGCACGACGTGGTGAACGAAGGCGACGCGATACGCATCGGCGTGCCGCGCAATCACTTCCCGCTCGCTCAGCATCACGCGAAGCCGCTATTGCTCGCGGGCGGCATCGGCGTGACGCCGATTCTCTGCATGGCCGAGCAGCTGGCAGCGATGGGCGCAGCGTTCGACATGCATTACTGCGCGCGCTCGAAGAGCCGGGCGGCGTTCGTCGAGCGGATCGCCGCGTCGTCGTGGGTGGATAACGTGCAATACCACTTCGACGACGAGCACGGCATACTCGATCTGAACGCGCTACTGGCAGGCGCCGGCACGGACCGGCATCTGTATGTGTGCGGCCCGCAGGGCTTCATGAATGCGGTGCTCGACACGGCGCGCTCGCTCGGCTGGAGCGACGATCGTCTGCATTACGAGTACTTTGCGGCGACGCAGCCGTCAGGCGATGGCGCGTCGTTCGACGTGCGGCTCGCGCGCTCCGGTCGCGTCGTGTCGATTCCGGCCGATTGCACGGTCACGCAGGCGCTCGCGGCGGCGGGTGTCGACGTGCCAGTGTCGTGCGAGCAGGGCATCTGCGGCACCTGCATCACGCGCGTGCTCGAAGGCGAGCCCGATCACCGCGACCTGTTCCTGTCGCCGGAAGAGCAGACTCGCAACGATCAGTTCCTGCCGTGCTGTTCACGCGCGAAGTCGAGGGTGCTCGTGCTCGATCTGTAATGGTAACCGCGGGCGCGGCCGCAACAGGCGGCCGGCGCCATCCATCCATCAGAACATCAGAAAGAAAACGGGCGGCCACTGGCACGCCCGGCATTGGAGGAGTCATGGAGAAGAATCTGGCGTCGTCGGAGGGCATGCCCCCGAGCGTCTGGACCGCGAACGATGCGCGGGCGGCGAATAGCGCCGACACGAACCCGTATCGCTGGGTCGCGCTGTTCATCGTCTGGGCCGCTTTTCTGCTCAGCTATGTGGTCCGCGTTGCATGGAGTACGGTGGCCGCGCCGGTCGGCGCGTCGCTCGGCATCAGCGTGTCGATGCTCGGTGCGTTCGTGACAGCGTTTTACGCGGGCTATGTGATGGCGAACGTGGTCGGCGGCATGCTGACCGACCTGCTCGGCGGCCGTGCGATGCTGACGCTCGCGCTGCTGCCGCTCGGCGTGCTCACGTTCACGTTCGGCTATACGCATTCGCTCGCATTCGGCATCGTGATTCAGGCTGCGATGGGTTTCGCGGCGGGCGCCGACTACTCGGCCGGCATGAAGATCATCCCCGCGTGGTTCACGCGCGACCGTGGCCGCGCCATGGGCCTCTACACGACCGCGACGTCGCTCGCCGTCGTGATCGCGAATGCGGTCGTGCCGTCGTTCTCCGCGCGGCATGGCTGGTCGAACGCATTCCATATGCTCGGCATCGTCACGTTCGCGTGGGGCATCGTCACGTTGCTGCTGCTGAAGAACCGTCCGTCGAACGAACCGAAGCCCGCGCGCAACAGCATCCAGGACATGCTCAGCCTGCTGCGCAACCGTAACCTGATCGCGCTTTCGATTGCCGGCTGCGGCGGCTTGTGGGCGACCGTCGGCTTCGGTGCGTGGAGCAACGCGCTGATGACGCGGCAATACGGCATTGCGCCGATCGTCGCCGGGTCGATCGTCGCCTCGTTCGGCATCGGCGCGGTGATCGCGAAGCCGACGCTCGGCTGGATCTCCGACCTGCCCGGGATGTCGCGCCGGATGATGTCGATCGGTTGCCTGATCGCGTTCGCGATCACGCTGCTGGTGTTCGGCTACTGCTCGACGGTGCATGAGTTCTATCTGGTCGCGCCGATCCTCGGTGCGTTCTCGTTCGGCTATCTGCCGGTGCTGATGGCACAGGTCAGCGACGCGTCCGGCAAGCGTCTCGCGGGCGCGAGCGCGGGCTGGACCAATGCGATCTGGCAGACCGGCAGCGCGGTGTCGCCGCTGGTGGTCGGCTCGCTGTATGGCGCGACCCATTCGTTCACGCTCGCGCTCTTCACGCTCGCGATCGGACCCGCTATCGCAGTCGTCGCGATGTTCTTCGTCAACCCGCATATCACACGCGAATGACCGATTCTCAGGAAACCGGCGCGGCGACGCGCCGGTTTCTTTTGCGAGAGCGATCGAACGATTGCTACTTCGCACTGCAGAACAAATAATTTTCAACAGGAGACATATGGTGAAGCACAAGCCTTCCGCCGGGCCGTCGAAGGTCCTTTTTGCATGCGGTATCGGCATCGGTATCAGCATCAGCGGCGCGGCGCACGCGCAGTCGTCGGTCACGCTGTATGGCATCGTGGACTCGGGGGTCACCTACGTGACTCACTCGGTCACACCACAGGGGACGTCGGGCACGCAGGTCGCCCTTGGTACCGGCAATCGGCAGAATTCGCGCTGGGGTTTCACCGGCAAGGAAGATCTCGGCAACGGACTGCGGGCGATTTTCACGCTCGAATCGGGCATGGCGATGAACACCGGCGCCCTGCAGCAAGGGGGGAGGCTGTTCGGCCGGCAGGCATTCGTCGGGCTCGAGTCGGATCGCTATGGCGCGCTGATGCTCGGCCGGCAGATGACGCCGATGTACCGTTACTTCCTCGCACTCGACCCGCTCGGTTATTCGAGTTACGGTCTTTCCGCGCAGGACGCGCAGTTTGTCGGTCGCGCGGATAACTCGGTTTCGTATCTCGGCCACGTGGGACCGTTCGAGCTGAACGCACTGTACAGCTTCGGCTACGACGCAGTCACCTACAGCGTGCCGGTGGCCGGCTCGTTTCGCGTCGGCAAGCAGTACGACATCGGTGGACGCTATGTGCAGGGGCCGCTGAACCTGACGTTCGTGTACGAGCAGCGGCAAGGCTCGGTCATCGCGTCTTCGGGTGACAGCGAGCGGCGCTACGTGGCCGGTGGTTCGTACGCGATCGGCAAGGCGACGCTGTACGGCGGCTATGAGTTGCTGCTGAACGACGTCCATTCGACGCTCGCCGCGTCGCCGCCGCAGTCGATGGCCTACGGTGGCGTGCGCTACCGGGTGACCCCGGCGCTCGACCTCGCAGCCGCGACTTACTACCACGCATATCGCCAGGTCGACGCGCACGCATTGAGCACCGGCGTCAACGCCGATTACTGGCTGTCGAAGCGCACGGCGTTGTACACCGATATCACGTACGTGATCAACAGCTCGAAGGCCGCGCTGAGCGCGACCGGTTGGGCGACGTCGGTCGCGACGACGACCGTGAAAACCGGCGCGAACCAGCTGGCGTTTGCGGTCGGCGTGCTGCATAAGTTCTGAAAACGGCGAAGCGCGCGAGCCGGCTGGCCCGAATTGAACGAGTTAGCAGCCTGCAGATTTCATCGGAGGTTATCCAGAGGCGGGAGCAGTGAGCGCCGTTGGGCATGGGTGCCTTTACGCCGGATAGCGAGCGTGCCGCTATCGGAGGGGAGCCCGCTGAACGCTATTTTCTGTCTGATTTTCGCTGGGCATTTGCGGCTCAGGCTCGACGTCTTCTTCCGGCAACGGCTCGACGCTCTGCGCGGCGGCCGGCTGGACTTCCCTGATCTGAACGGGCGATTCGGAGACTGCCGCGGGCGCACTGTGCATCGCGGTGTGAGCGCCACTGCTCACACCTGTGCCGACATTCGAGCTGGTGGTGTTTGCGCTTTTGAGGAGGCCGTGTGAATCGAACAGAAACACGGCCGCAGACGAGTGCGTGTCGGCGCCGCCGACCAGCGACCCAATCAACGGAAGATAGCTTTCCGGGTGGGGGCGCGACCTCACGTAGGTATAGACGAGAAGCGTCGAGCCGTCGTCCAGCGCGGTCTCTACTGATGGGGGGCCGAGCGCGGTTGTCACTTCCTTGAGTGTTGTCAGGCCGTGCTTGAAGTTCGCCATCTGTTCGGGCTGCACTTCGACACCAGCCGATACGCAACCGGTCAGTAGTGCGCCGCATAGTAGCCCAACGAACAGATCGCGATTCATATTGCCTCCCCGACAATAATTCTCGGACGAACGGGTCTCGTCAGAGGCAGGAAACATGATCATTCGCCAATGGCGAAGTGCCAACGTTCTCGGAGGCGATCCTATATTTTCTGAGGTTTGGGAAAGTGAGGGGGCCGTGCGCTTCGCCTGCCGAGGTCGAGACGGTTGCTCCACTCGCATGCCATCGGCAGGCTTTGAAGAAACACATCGCCACTCGTTGGGAATGCCACGATTCCGGTATTGCTCTGGCGCGGACGCATCGTCGAGTTCGCGCACGCGCGGCATATATGCCGGGATCTGCCGCTCAATCCATCGGCGAGACGAGCAGCGACACCGGCACGCCGTGACAATCGACCTCCGCGAGGACCATCGCGCCGAGCCCGGCGCCCGCCTTGGTGTGCGTGTCGAACGGGCCGGAGTCGCGGTCGATGCGCAGAATGTTCAGTGGCCAGGAAGGCCGCGTCAACCGCTCGTGGGCGAACGCGCCGACCCACAGCGGCGCCGCGGAGGTGCCGTTGTCGACCGCGTAGCCGCTAGGCCAGAAGCGCAGCACGTAGCGTTCTTCGCGCGATTCGCCCGGCCGCATGAAGACCAGCGACGACGGCACGCCATTGTTCAGCTTTGGCAGCACCGGCAGCGACACCGCGGCGACATCGGGCGAGGCGAGCGACAGCAGACTGTGCGCGGACACGTCGGTGCCCTCGATCCAACCTTGCGCGCGCAACTGCTCGCGTATCGAAGCGGGCTCCGAGACCCATTGCAGCGTCAGCGGCTCCTTGCGATCGCCGCCCATGTCGGAGCGAAAGCACGGCAGGCGCTTCCATCCGGAGAGTTGCCATTGCGCCTGCGTGAGTTGTACGGGCGGTCGTTGCGGCGCGCTGTCCGGCGGCGTCGGCATCGCGACGCCGAGCTGCAGGCCGACGCTGACCGCGATGATCGCGAGCATCAGGAGCGGCATGAATGGGCGCGGGGCCGGCGGCTGCGGATGCCGCCAGATCGCGGTCAAAGCGATCAGCGCGACCCACACATACGCGAGCGCCGCGCCGCCAATCGCGTCGGACACCCAGTAGCGGCCGAAGTAGACACCCGCGAGCGCGACCACGATCACGACGATGATGCTTGCGCCCGCGACCATCACGCCTTCGAGCTTGCCGACCCGGCGCGCGAGCAGAAACGCGAGAAATCCATAGACGATCACCGTCGCGGCGACGTGATTGCTCGGGAACACGTAGTGGCTCGCCATCAGCTCATTGGGTGGCGTGCGGCGCATTGCGAGTTGCAGGCCGAGTATCAGCAGTTGCGAAAACACGACCGCCGCGAGCCAGTAAGTAATCGTGCGCCAGCGCCGCTCCCACAGCATCCACGCGGCGACCGTGATGACCAATACGATCAGCGTGATACCGCTGCCGAGCGTCGCGAGCGCCGCGAGCACCGTGTCGCCCCATGGCGTGCGCACCGATTGCAGGAAGTGATAGACGGACAGGTCAATGGTGGTCAGCGGATCGCCGCTGACGACATCCTCGAGGACCAGGAAGAAAAGCGCGCCGGCCACCAGCACGATCAGCGACGTCAGGAGGAGGTGGGTCGCATCGGGCGTGTCGGGGTCGAGCATGCGACGTGCGGCGCGGCCAAGCGGACCCGGATGGCGGCATGCCCAACTGCCGAGATGACGGCCCACAGCGCTCGACCACGCGTTCGCGTGTGACACCAGAAATCCCGCGCCGCGAAAGCTGAGCCACACGATGCACAAGAGCATCGCGATGATCACGACGAGCCGGAACGACACCGCGCCTGCGAGCAGCACCGATGCACCGAACACGACGCCGGGCAGAATGTGCGCGGGCGCCCACAGCAGCGCGGACAGCACGTTGATCGCGTAGAAGCGCAGCGGCCGCATGCCCATCATGCCCGCGACGACCGGCACGATCGCCCGTAACGGGGCGATGAAGCGGGCAAGCACGACGCCTTTCGCACCATGCTTCAGAAAGAAGCGCTGACCCGCGTCGAGCACTTCGGGATGGGTGCGGAACGGCCACAGAAGGACGATGCGCTCCTTGTAGCGATCGCCGAGCCAGAAGCTGATGCCGTCGCCGGCGACCGCGCCGGCGATTGCCCACACGAATACCCAGGCAAGGCTCAGCGAGCCGGTACCGGTCAGCGCACCGGCAAGGAACATCGCGGTGCTGCCGGGGATGAAGGTGCCGATGACCGCGATCGCCTCGAGAAAAGCGGCGAGGAATACGACCGCGAGCATCCACGATGCGTGGCCGGCGAGCAGATGCAAAAGGTGGATGTAGGCGTGCTCCATCGTGCGCGATCGGCCGTTCTGGCGTGACGATCGATCATAACGCGCACCGACGCGCCGTGGGCGCGGGCGGGAGCGCGCTGCTGCAGCGCTCGGCCGATCGGCTCAGAATAGATGTCGCGGTTTGGCGCATCGATGCGCCTGGAGGTGGGTATGGACAGGGCAACAGGTGGGATCGTGCGGTCGGCGTTGCTTGCGGCGCTGTTGACTGTGGGGGCCGCGGGGCCGAGCCAGGCCCAGCGACTGGGTAATTCTGGCGGCAGCGAAAACGCGACCAATGCGGGCAGCGGCAATGCGGCGGTCGGCGGCGCGATGGGCATCGGTACCGGCGTCAGTCCGACTGCCATGCCGAGGCCCGGGATGTCGGCGGGCGGCACGTATGGCCTAGGCGCTGGTGGCGGGACCGGCTCGGGCCCCGCGCTCAACGACATGCGCGCGAACGGCACGGCGCTCTACATGAATCCCGACCCGCGCGCGCCGAACGTGACCGGCCGCGCGGCGCCGACGCGCTAGTGCGCCGCGTATAGAATGCAGGTCCGATCCGACTACAGGGGAAGCGTATGGCACACGGCGAGCACAAGTACCGCGTTGCGGTGCAATGGACCGGCAACCGCGGCAGCGGCACGTCCGGCTACCGCGACTACGGCCGCGATCACGTGATCTCATCAGGCAACAAGCCCGACATTCCGGGCTCGTCGGATGCAGCGTTTCTCGGCGACGCGACGCGCTGGAATCCCGAGGACCTGCTGGTCGCGTCGGCGAGCGCGTGTCACAAGCTGTGGTATCTGCATCTGTGCTCGGACGCGGGCATCGTTGTGCTCGACTATCGCGACGACGCCGAAGGCACGATGCTCGATACCGCTCAGGAAGGCCGCTTCTCGCAGATCGTGCTGCGCCCGCGCGTGACGATCCGCGCGGGTGGTGACGTCGAGCGGGCCACGCATCTGCATCACGTCGCGCATCAGAAGTGCTACGTCGCGAACTCGGTCAACTTTCCGATTCTCTGCGAGCCGGTGGTGGAGACGGACGCGCGTTGACGCGCATCTGGCGGCGCGCAGCGTGCGAGCCGAGCGCCGAGCGGGGCGCCGGCTGAGCACCGGCCATCCGCTCGCGCGCGCTCAACGATTGCCGTCGAGCAGATCGCCGAGCAGTTCGTCGAACGCGGCTTGTGCGTCTTCGAGCTCCTGCAGCGCGGCGTCGAAGGTCTGCAACGCAAATTGCGAGGGTTGGCCGCTGCCGGCCGGCGGGAATTGCGATTGCAGTGAGGCGAATGCCGTCTGCACCCGCTTCGTCGCGGTCAATACGCGTTCCATTGCGGCGGTTTCTTCGGCTCGCGCCTTGTCGTGATCCATGAGAGCTCCGGGGTGGTCGGGTTGCGTCGTAACGGCTCGCGCCGCTTCAAAGGGGGAACAAAGGGGTGACTATGCCATGTCCGCGTTCAGGAAAGCGGCAGACCGCCATACGCTTTCACTTCGCGCAACGATAACTCCGATTCCACCGACGTCACGCCCGGCAGACTGCGCAGTTGATCGCGAATGAACGTGCCGTAGTCGTCGAGATCGCGCGCGACGATCTGCAGGATGTAGTCGGCGCTGCCCGACACGTTGTGGCAGGACAGGATACGCGGGATCGCCTGCACCTCGCGCTCGAAGCGCGTCGACATCACCCGGTCGTGGACAGCGAAGCGCACGTGCACGAACGCGACCACGCCCAGACCCAGCGCCGTGCGCGACAGCACCGCGCGGTAGCGGTCGATATAACCATCGTTCTCCAGGCGTTTCAGACGCCGCGCGCACGGCGTCTCGCTGAGGCCGACCGTCTCGGCGAGACGGGCATTCGACATGCGGCCGTCGTTTTGCAGCGCGGCGAGGATCGCGCGGTCGGTCTTGTCCAGGTCGTCGGCGAACATGGTCGGGATGTGGTGTTTTGGGGTTGGGGGAAGACGCTATAGCGTGTGAGAATCTTAGCGCATTCCGCTATTTTTGACCCCATCTGGATAGAACATCGCCAGCAAACCCTACACATCCGATAGCAACATGGAGTCTCAAAAAACAAGGAGGCTCCGATGATTTCCGCTCACCTTCTGGCCGTCTATGTGGCGGCATTGGTTGTCGTTTATGCGGTGCCCGGGCCAGACATGGCGCTGGTCCTGCAAACCAGCATTGCGCGCGGCGTGCGCAGCGGCCTTGCGGCCGCCGCGGGGCTCGGCGTGTCGCGCGCGACGCATGTGACGCTGTCGGCGTGCGGCATGGCGGCGCTGCTGCGCAACGCGCCGTGGCTGTACGATGCGGTGCGCTACGCCGGCGCGGTTTATCTCGCGTGGATTGGGATTCAGATCTTCCGCTCGCCTGGATTTGCGTTGCCCGCCGGCGCTCGCGACAAGCAGGCGGCCGACTCGCCGCGAGTGGAAACCATTACTTCGAGCGATGCCGGCAACGCGGCTCGGCCGTTGCGGACCGCGTTCGTCAAAGGTCTGCTGACGAATCTGCTCAACCCGAAGGCGCTACTGTTCTGCTCGGTGCTGTTGCCGCAATTCGTGCGGCCGGACGCCGGGCCGGTGGCGTGGCAGATGATCGAACTCGGCGCCGTGCTGCTCGTGATCGGCGCATGCTTCGACGCGCTGTACGCAATCGGCGCCGCACGCATCGCCCACTGGATGCGCGCTCATCCGATCGCGCAGACTGTGCAGCGGTGGACGTTTTCGGCTGCGTTGATCGGGTTTGCGCTGCGGCTATCGCTGGATTGAGACACGGGGTTGAAATAGCGCGACGGTCGCACGAGCCGCGCGCACGCTGCTAGGTGATTGTGTTAATAAAGCCGATAATGCGCCACGCCGCGCGCACGCGCGGCGACACAACCATCTTCCCGCGTCCGCCGATGAAAACATTCCTGCTGTATGTCGTGACCGCCATCGCCGAGATTCTCGGCTGCTACCTGCCGTGGCGCTGGCTGAAGGAGGGCGGCTCCGCATGGCTGTTGCTACCAGGAGCAGCAAGCCTCGCGTTGTTCGCCTGGCTGCTGACGCTGCATGGCACGGCCGCGGGCCGCGTGTATGCGGCCTACGGCGGCGTGTACGTGGCGGTGGCAATTGCGTGGCTGTGGATCGTCGACGAGGTGCGACCCACGCTGTGGGACGCGGCAGGCGCTGCGCTGACGCTGGCCGGCATGGCGGTGATTGCATTCCAGCCGCGCCTGCACGCGTGAGCGTGATCCCGCGCGAGCGACGACCCTCCCGCTTTCTTCACTGCTGCATTCCGCCCAGATAATCGAGCTTGCCGAGTTCGACACCGTTATGACGCAGGATGTCGTACGCGGTGGTCACATGGAAAAAGAAATTCGGCAGCACGAAACCGAACAGATATGACACTCCGGTGAACTCGATCGGGCCCGGCCGCAATTTCAGCGTGATCGTGCGGCTTTCCGAACCGTCGATCTGCGCCGCGTTGAATTCCTTCAGGTAATCGATCGTTTTCTGGATACGGGCCTGCAGTTCGTCGAAAGTCTGCTCAACATCCTCGAACTTCGGCGGCTCGACGCCGGCGAGTCGCGCCGCGCAACCCTTCGCGGTATCGCTCGCGATATACACCTGACGCAGGAGCGGCAGCATGTCCGGTGCGAGCCGGGCATTCGTGAACACCGAAGGCTCGATCTGCTTCGCGGCGGCGTGCGCCTCGGCTTTGCCCAGGATGGCCTGCAAGTTCGTGAGGCCGCGAATCAGCACAGGCAGTGATGCTTGATACATCGAAATTGACATGGGTTCCTCTGATTTCTCGATCGTGCGCGCAGGCGGCGCGCGCCAATGAAACGGCAGGAATGCCGCTTCAGCATCATAGCGTGTTGCTTCCTCGCGGCGCATTAGCCACTCGGACGACTGCCGCGCGCCGGAACTGTGTTGGAATGCATTGGTCGGACGGTTGAACGAAGTTCTTGAACAACCCCTGCCGCGTATCGTGCCAAACGATGCGCCCCGTGCAGGCGCGTGGCGTGCTTGCCCACCGCGGGGCCGCGCGGTCGTGCGTGATCGTGTGCGCCGCCACGCCAACAGGAGAGTCGACACCATGGTCACCAAGCATCCATTGCCGGGCAGCGAGCGGCAGGTCGAGCAGGGCACGAAGGTCATCGGGCAATGCGATCCCTCGGAGCAAATCGAGGTCTTCGTGATGTTGCGCCGCCAGCAGCAGGCGCAGTTCGACGCATTGATGAGTCGCATCGAAGCGGGCGACCCGAGCGTGAAGCCGCTGTCGCGTGAAACGCTCGCCAAAGACTACGGCGCTTTGCCCGAGGACATCGCGAAGGTCCGCGCCTTCGCGGTCGCGCATGGGCTCACCGTCGTGCGCGATGATCCGGCGGCACGCACGGTGGTGCTATGCGGCACGATCGCGCAATTCGAGAGCGCGTTCGAGGTCAAGCTCGAACGTTACCAGCACCACATGGCTGGCCAGTTCCGTGGCCGCACCGGCACGATCAGCGTACCAGACGATCTGCATGGCATCGTCGAAGCGGTGCTCGGGCTCGACAACCGGCCGCAGGCGCGGCCGCACTTCCGCGTCCGGCCGCCGTTCGTGCCGGCGCAGGCACCACAGGTGTCGTTTACGCCGCCGCAGCTCGCGTCGCTCTACCAGTTTCCGCAAGGCGACGGCGCCGGCCAGTGCGTCGGCATCATCGAACTCGGCGGCGGCTATAACACGTCGGACCTGAAGACCTATTTCGCGAACCTCGGCGTGAGCGCGCCGACCGTGACGTCGGTCGGCGTCGATCAGGCCGGCAACGAGCCGAGCGGCGACCCGAACGGGCCGGACGGCGAGGTTACGCTCGACATCGAGATCGTCGGTGCGATCGTGCCGGGCGCGGCCATCGCCGTGTACTTCACGCAGAACAGCGACGCCGGCTTCATCGACGCCGTGAGCCGCGCGGTGCACGACACGACCAACAAGCCGTCGGTGATCTCGATCAGTTGGGGGGCGCCGGAGTCGGTCTGGACAGGGCAGTCGATGCAGGCGCTCAACAGCGTGCTGCAGTCGGCGGCGGCGCTCGGCGTGACGATCTGCGCGGCCTCGGGCGACAGCGGGTCGAGCGACGGCTCGGGCGGCGGCGACCAGGTCGACTTCCCGGCATCGAGCCCGTACGTGCTCGCTTGCGGCGGCACCCACCTGAGCGTGTCCGGTTCGTCGATCACGAGCGAGGTCGTGTGGAACGACGGCGCGCTGGGCGGCGCGAGCGGCGGCGGCGTCAGCACCGCGTTTCCGGTACCGGCGTGGCAGCAGGGTTTGTCAGCCACGTTGACGCGCGGCGGCAGCCGGCCGCTCAGCGGGCGCGGCGTGCCGGACGTTGCGGGCGATGCATCGCCGCTGACCGGCTACGACGTGCTGGTTGACGGCACGCCAACGGTGGTGGGCGGCACCAGCGCGGTCGCGCCGCTGTGGGCGGCGCTGATCGCGCGCATCAATGCGGCAAAGGGGCAGCCGGCCGGCTTCGTCAACGCGAAGCTGTACAAGGCGCCGGGCGTGTGCAACGACATCACGCAGGGCAACAACGGCAGCTTCGCGGCGTCGACGGGATGGGACGCCTGCACGGGACTTGGTAGTCCCAATGGCGCGAAGGTGGCGGCCGCACTATAGTCTGCAACAGAACGCATAACAAACAACAGGAAGTAAGAACGAGGACGCACGGCACGTAAAACAATCCCTTGGAGCGATCATGACGAACACAGAATCAGCTTCCGCTAGTCAGCCTTCGCCGCACAACACGCACGCCACGGTCTCAGCAGGCGCGGCCGCCGCCACGAGCGCGCCGCACCAGGCCGGCGACCAGCCGTTTTTTGATCCCGTCGCCTATGGCAACGGCCCGGACGATTCAGTCACCGAGACAGTCGAGACGGCCGCGGTCACGCATCATTCGGTGACGATCGGCGGGCACAAGATCAACTACACGGCGACCGCGGGCCATCTGGTGATCGTCGATCCGAGCAGCTCGCAGCCGTCGGCGCGAATGTTCTACGTCGCGTTCACGCAGGATAACCAGAAGGAAGAGACGCGGCCGGTCACGTTCTTCTATAACGGCGGGCCGGGGTCGTCGGCGGTATTCGTGCTGCTCGGCTCGTTCGCGCCGCGCCGCATCAAGACATCGATGCCGGGCTTCACCCCGCCCGCGCCTTATTCGCTCGAAGACAATCCGGACAGCCTGCTCGACAAAAGCGACCTCGTGTTTATCAACCCAGTCGGCACCGGCTATTCAGCGGCGATCGCGCCGAAGAAGAATCGCGACTTCTGGGGCGTCGATCAGGACGCGGATTCGATCAAGCAGTTCATCAAGCGTTTCCTGACTAAGAACAACCGCTGGAATTCGCCGAAGTATCTGTTCGGCGAGTCGTACGGCACGGCGCGCAGCTGCGTGCTCGCATACCGGCTGCACGAGGATGGGGTCGATCTGAACGGTATTACGCTGCAATCGTCGATTCTCGATTACACGCAATCGGGCAATCCGGTCGGTGCGTTGCCCACGGCGGCCGCGGACGCGTGGTATCACAAGAAGCTCGGCGTCGCGCCGCGGCCGACCGATCTCGGCACGTTCGCCGAGGAGGTCGCGCAGTTCGCGCGCACCGACTACCTGGACGCGCTGCGCAAGTTTCCGACCACGGACTCCTCGACCGTCGAAAAGCTCAGCGAATACACCGGCATCGACAAAACGACACTGCTCGCGTGGAGCCTCGACATCGCGGGCTACGATAGCCGCGGCAATTCGCTGTTCCTGACCACGCTGCTGAAGTCGCAAGGCCTCGCGCTCGGCGCCTACGACGGTCGCGTCACCGCGATCGACACCGGCATCGCCGGCAAGATCGACCCGAACTCCGGTGGCAACGATCCAACCATGACCGCGGTAACCGGCGTCTACACGACGATGTGGAACGTGTACCTGAATGAGCAGTTGAAGTACACGTCGAACTCGTCGTTCACCGACCTCAACGATCAGGCGTTCAAGTACTGGGATTTCGGCCATATCGATCCGACCGGCGCGCAGAAGGGCGTCGACTCGAAGGGCAACATCATCCTGTACACGGCCGGCGACCTTGCGGCCGTGATGGCGCTCAATCCCGACCTGAAGGTGCTGTCGGCGAACGGCTTCTTCGATTTCGTCACGCCGTTCTATCAGACCGTGCTCGATCTGCAGCAGATGCCGTTGGTCAGTCAGCAGGTGCGGCAGAACCTGTCGGCGCGGTTCTATCCGTCGGGGCACATGGTGTATCTCGACGGCGGTTCGCGCACCGCCCTGAAGGCCGACCTCGCGCAGATGTACCAGGAGACGGTGTCGAACGCACAGGCGCTCGGGCGGATCCGCGCGTTGCAGGCGCGGGTGGCGAAGTAGCGGCTGCAAGCGGCGGACTGATCGGCGCGATCAGTCCGCCTTTGCTCGCGTTCCCCGTAGGATGCCTTCGGCGATTCGCCTCCGCGCCGGCTGGACATTCAGGTACAGCGCATCGACGGGGACGTTGAGTCGTCGCCTACGACACTGCGTCACAGTGTGTCCGGTGTCGAAGCGGGCTATCCTGAGAACAGGACGAAATTCGCACGGGAGATTTGAACGATGGCCTTCTATTTGTCATGGCTCGCTATCGGGTTGGCCGGCGCCACCGGCGTCGTCGGGCTGCGCGCACTCGCCGCCGCTCAGGCGAAGCAGCGTGCCGCGCTGCGACCGGTACGTATCGCCAGCCCGGGCCGCCAGACGGACCGCGACGCGCGGCGAGGGTAGGCCGCATGAACCTGACCGTGCGTAATATCGCTGAATCGTGCAGCGAGCAGGAAGTCCGGGAATTCCTGAAGCGCGAACTCGGCCACTACGCGAAGCACGTCGAAGTGGTGGACGCCGGCAAGCCCGGCGCCTACGCGACGGTCGAGCTCGACGGCATCGTGCCGTATGTCGGCGAAGTGATCGCGCGGCAGATTCACGGCAAGCATCTGGGCGGCCTGCCACTCGAAGCGAGCGCCGATCTGTTCAGCGACAAACCGCCGGCAGCACACTAAGCGCCGCAGTCAAAGCGATTCATTCGAAGGCGGCGGCCAGTCGAACGGCGTGTATGGCAGCGCCCGCTTGTGACGCGTTGCGTTGTAAAACTGCAGGATCATGTCACGTGCGGTATCGCTGACCGGCTTGCCTTCGAGAAAATCGTCAATCTCGTCGTACGGAATGCCGTACGCGTCTTCGTCGGGACGAAGCGGCCGCAGCATCTCGAGGTCGGCGGTCGGCACCTTGTGCGCCAGCGCGTCGGGTGCGCCGAGCGTCTTCGCGACCGCGCGCACGCGGCGCTTGCTGAGCCCGGCGAGTGGCAGCACGTCGGCGCCACCGTCGCCGAACTTCGTGAAAAAGCCCATCACCGATTCCGCCGCGTGGTCCGTGCCAATCACGACGCCCGAGCGCGCGCCCGCCACCGCGTATTGCGCGATCATCCGCTGGCGCGCCTTGATATTGCCGTGCACGAAATCCCGCTGCGATTCGTCCCTGAACGACACGCCGCTTTGATCAAGCGACTCGAGCATCGCATCGGCTGCCGGTTGGATATCGATAGTCAGATTTTCGTCGGCGCGAATGAAACCTAATGCCTGTAGCGCATCCGCTTCATCGCGTTGTTTGCCGTAAGGCAGACGGACGGCGACGAAACGCGCGTCGTAATGGTTCGCGCGCAAACGCTCGACCGCGAGTTGCGCAAGTCGCCCAGCCGTCGTCGAATCGACGCCGCCGCTAATGCCGAGTACATAAGTTTTCAGGTGACTGTTGCGCAGATAGTCCGCCAGAAAATCGACCCGGCGCTCGATTTCGCTGTTTGCATCGAATTCAGCGGCGACGTGCATTTCGGCCGCGATGCCGGCCTGGCGGGCAACTGGATCGGATTGAGTCATGATCGTCCTGTGTCCTCGCGAGAGAAAAATGGATTGAGGCGGGTTAAAGCAAAGCCGAATGAAATTGTGTTTCGCCTTTGGTGGCCTGATTTGCCGCTGGCGGTTTTAATCGAGGATCAATTGTCATATTGCCGATCCGTCGATTGCCGGAAATAGCCGATCATTATGGAGAGATCGAGCGCTTGACGGTATTTTCATCGACACTTCTCAATTCGCTGAGTAATATCGATCGACCCGAACGCCGTAGCGACCCCGGCGTGCGATCAATAATAATCATGTTTGCTCCAAGACGCGATGAGATACCCAGATCGGTCTGGCCAGCCTGGATTGAACCGCCTGAGGATTGGCGCGTGGTTTTGCGTAGGCGTCTTATCGAGTGCCGGCGCGATGGCAGCGGAGGTTCATCCGACAGCGCCCGGTACGCCGCAGTCGCCTGCGTCGACGGTATCCGCGCCGCATGCAGTCAATCCGGCCAATCCGTCAAAGGCGCGAGAGGCTGCGAGCCGGCCGTCGATCGCGATCGACGCGGCCACCGTCGCCGCGCCAGACGCGGCCGGCGTCGTCGATCCGCACCGCGCGTTCCTGCTGCGCGACGTGTTCGCGCGGGACGTGACGCGCCGGCTCAGGGTGCCCGCCGCGGAGCAGCGCGCGTATGCCGAGCGTCTGCAGGCGGCGCTCGATGCCAACGAGCTCGGCAACCTGTCGGGCGAGTACGTGGTGCTCGTCGATCGCAATCCGAACGTGCAGGCGCTCTTCATCTACTTCCGCGCGGTGCCGGCCGACAGCTGGCAGATGATCGGCGCCTCGCCGGTATCCACCGGACGGCCCGGCGAGTACGACCACTTCATCACGCCGCTCGGCGTGTTCGAACATACGCCCGACAACATGGATTTCCGCTCGGAGGGCACGGAAAACGAAAACCACATTCGCGGCTACGGCCGCCGCGACATGCGCATCTTCGACCTCGGCTGGGCACAGGGTGAACGCGGCTGGGGCAAGGGCGGCATGTCGCAGATGCGCTTCCAGATGCATGCCACCGATCCCGATCGGCTCGAACAGCTGCTCGGCATTCCTCATTCGAAGGGCTGCGTGCGGATTCCTGCGTCGCTGAACACGTTCCTCGATCACTACGGGATTCTCGATGCCGAATACGCGACGCTCGTCGATTCCGGCAAATCGCTGTGGGTGCTGAAGAGCGATCGGCAGATCTTGCCGTGGGCGGGGCGTTATATCGTCGTCGTTGATTCGCAGCGCAAGAGTCGGCCGGCGTGGTCGCCGGCGCCGGGCGCCGCTGCGCGCGCGAAAATGCCCGCGCATGCGGATACGGCCGACTGACGAGCGGTTTTCGGTGACGCCGCCCGGCGCTCCTCACGACCTGGCCAGCAGCACGCCGGCCAACGCGAGCGCAAACCCGGCGATCTGCACCGGCAGCAGCGTCTCACCAAACCCCAGATAGCCTGCCAGCGCGGCCAGCGGCGGCGCCAGAAACATCGGCGCGGTCGCGCGCGCCGCATCGCCGCGCCGGACCATCCACACGAGCAACGTCACGCTGACGCCGGACAGCATCACGACGCCCCACGCGAGCGATGCCCACAGCGTCGGCGACGCGATCCAGCGATGCTCGCCGAGCGCCAGCGCCAGCCCACCCGCGACGATCGCCGCACCGGCGTTCTGCACGGCGCTCGCGCTGCGAATATCGGCCTTCGCGAGCGAGGTCTTCTGGAACAGCGTGCCCGCCGTGATCGCTGCCACCGCGACGATCGATATCAGCACGACCAGCCATGCGGGTGCGTCGCCGTGCGTGGGTGGGGGCGCGGCCGCGAGCTTGGGTGCCAGCACCAGCACGACGCCGGCGAGG
>ABYL01000097.1 GCA_000173575.1 Burkholderia sp. H160
GGGCGTTCATCGATGCGTCAAAGACGCGTAGAAACTGCTTTCGCTGGACAGACTACGAGAGCCGTGCCCGAGGCGTTCATCGATGCGTCAAAGACGCGTAGAAACCGCTTTCGCTGGACAGACTACAAGAGCCGTGCCCGAGGCGTTCTCAAAAAGGCTCTTCCAGCAGTGCAAGGGAGCTCGACCGAAGTCGTCACTGTTGCAGGGTGCCAGTCAAGCAATGGGCATGGATACCATGCCTAACCGTTGCGTCAAAGACGCGGAACTGGGAGCAACACTATCACAGTCTTTTGCGTTTGAAAATTGTGATCATCTGATTTTGTGGGACCAATGCCAAAATGCCGGCTTTTACTAGCGTAAGACAGCGAAAGACGCCAAAAAACAAGCGTCTTTCACGGCTTTATCTCGAACAGCTGGAGCGATGACAACGACTAAAAGTCGAGCCGCCTCCAAGAATTGCGCTCGAACTGAAGTGTTGTTTGCGACAGAACGACCTGGTCGCGAGAACCCTGACGCGATCCCTGCGCTTGCACAACTGTGTCTCGTTCGACCGCTCGTGACGAACGGCGACAAGGAGATCACGCTGACCGAGAACCAGTCGACCTATATTCGGCTCGGCGTGACGCACCGGCTGCTAAACCCGGGCAAGATTCCGCTCGAACTGATCGAAGTGGAGTCGGGCGCGTATCTTGGTGAGGACGATATCGTTCGGTTCGAAGATACATACGGGCGTGTGGCGAAGGTTTGACGCGGTGGGCGTCTAGCCTTGGCGCGGCGTTTTGCAGGCCATCGGTCGAAAGACCGGTGGCCTTTTTCATATGGCTCACGCGGCATGGGCGACCAACAATCAGAACAAAGAAGCTAGCGCTGATATCCCTGGCATCTTTCTGACCGACGCTGCAACTCGATAAGGAGTAGGATTTGAACTTCGAGAAACGGGTGGAGCACATCCGGAAACACCGCACCACGCAGCGTAGGTGCAGATCTATTGAACGGTGACATCGCTTCCTTAATTAGAAAGGAACTGTCGAAATGAAGAAAATCGCTTTGTTGTGGAAATTGGTCAGGAGCGATCTGCGTGTGCTCTTGGCTGCGCTGCGGCATCCCGACCGGCCCGGTTGGCTGATTCCGGCAATCGCTTTGGTAGGGCTGTACGCGATCGATCCGTTCAATTTTGCGGTTCCGTTCGTCGGGGTCGTGGACGACGGCGTACTGGTCCCGATGGCGTTGCACTTGATGGTCCGTTGTTTGCCCACCCAGTTCCGACACCTACGCTGCCAATGAGGCATTGAACGCACTAGCGGAGCGTAGAGGTCGCCGCTGAGGGCGAGTCGCTATCACGTCTCCATCGCCTACCCGGCACAGTGGCGAGCGACTTTCGTGCAGAAGATTTCAGAGCGACTTATGGCTCGACGGCAACATCCCGATCGTCGCCCATCCCATGAAAGGCACCCCGAAATATCACGGTCGCGTAACTGGGATTTTTCGCACGATAGACGTTGGCATAGATTGAGGTCGCCACGAGGCCTGTGCCACAGTCGAATCTCATTTCCCGGTCGATTCGTTCACTCTTTATATTGACGAGCCGCAAACGGATCATCGACAACGAACAAGCGCTGGAAGTCTCGTACACACCCAGCAATAGATGATTCTTCGTGTGACGCCACATGGGTATTTCAACGACACACGCCACTCGGGCGGACTGTTGATCGGTGTCGTTAAGACTCCCAACCTGATGCAACGCGATAGGCAGAACGTTTTTGCCCTCATTGAATCTGCCGATTGTCGGTGTTTAGAACCACGATGTCGAATGTCTCAACGCGGCCGGAGCTATTCCCGCGCGCATCTCTCGGGGAAGTGCACGATATCCCGACACACACACACAGCCCCACACCAAGGAGCCCGCATGCCGCAGCCCAAAGCCATCGAATACGCCGACGCCCCGCCCGAGGTCAAAGCCGTCTACGACGACATCAAGGCGACCCGCCAGGTCGACGACGTGAACATTTGCCCGCGCATTCCCCTTCCCAGGCTAGCCGGTTCGCTTGCGAACCCCGAGGTGAAGTCGACCGGTCAAGAGGGGCTCTAGCGGGCAGGTTTGTTGTTCGCGTTTTCGGGCGGCTTCCGGGTGCGCTCCTCAGTTCCTTGCGCTTCGACGTACGCGCGCACCATCTCGAGTGTGGCTGCTCCCACGCTTCCGACAAAATAGGCGCGACTCCAGAATAAAGGCTTTCGATAGAACGGGGCCAGGTGCCTGGCAAACCGGTTGCGAGCACGGCGAGCGCTCGCAGTCTTGAGGTTGTTGATCAACACCGATATGTCAAGCGCGGGGTGGATATCGACCAGCATGTGAATATGGTCCGGCTCGCCGCCGAACTCCACCAGCTTGCAACGCCACGCTTCGAGGATCTCGCCGAATGCGACTTTGAGATATTCGAGCAGTTCTGGCGACAAGGTTTTTCGACGATACTTCGTCACTAAAACGATGTGTAGCTTAAGGTTGTAAACAGCGTGAGAGCGCGATCTGTTGGTGTTTTCCATATCTGCGCTTTAACCGTCAATGTCGTGTTAGTGTGCCGCTATGGAACGCCGCAAGGTCACCTTTAAACTTTATCCGAATGCTCGTGAGGCCGAACGCCTCACGGGCTGGATCCGCCTGCACTGTGAGCTATACAACGCGGCGCTCGAGGAGCGCATCGACGCCTACCGTAAGCACTGCAAGTCGATCAGTTACTACGACCAGCAGAATGTGCTGCCCGAGATTAAGGCTGCGCGTCCTGAGTTCGTCGAGCTTGACTCGCACGCACTGCAGCAGACCCTGCGCAGGCTGGACCTCGCGTTTCAGGCGTTCTTCCGACGCGTCAAGGCCGGCCAGACGCCAGGCTTCCCGAGGTTCAAGGCCAGCAAGCGCTTCTCAGGCTTCTGCTATCCCGATCCGGCTGGCTGGAAGCTCATGCAGCACGGCGGCCGTGGTGCCACGCTGCGCATCGGTAGCGGCAAGCACGCAACGTCGATCCGCGCGCGTGGCCAGCATCGTTTCGGAGAGGGTGCCCGGGCGCATGACCTGACGATCACGCGCAAGAATGGCGGGTGGTTCGCCTCGGTCACGTTGCGCGTATCGGAAAGTGCGTGCGCACGTGCCCGTACCGGCGACGCACATCGCGGCGTGGACTTCGGTCTCAATGACTGGGCCACGTTCGACGATGGCGAGACAGTCGCCAACCCGCGGTTCGTGCGCAACGAAGTGCCGCGGATGGCAGACCTTCAGCGCCAGCAGGCGCGCAAGAAGCGCGGCTCCATACGATATCGACGCCTCGGCGCCCAGGTGGCGAAGCTGCACGAGCGCATCGGTAACCTGCGCCGCGAATTTCTGCACAAGGAAACCACGCGCATGGTCAAGGCGTGCGCGGTGCTCGCGACTGAGGAACTGCGCACACAGAATATGAGCCGTTCGGCCAAAGGCACGCAGCAAAAGCCGGGGCGGATGGTCAAACAAAAGGCCGGGCTGAATCGCGAGATTCTCTCGGCCGGATTGAGCATGGCGCATCAGATGCTCGCGTACAAAGTGGTAGAGACTGGTACGCGGCTGCATGTGGCGAACACGCGCCAGTTAAAACCGTCGCAGCGCTGTGCCGCGTGCTGGGAGATTGCGCCCAAGACGCTCGCGCAACGCACGCATGTCTGCCCGCATTGTGGGCACACAGCGCAACGCGACCGAAACGCAGCGTCGGTCGTGCTGATCGATGCGCACACGCCAGGAACTGGCGTGGCGGCGAGACCGGAACCTCTGTCGCGGCAACGCGCCAGGTGAAAGTCTGCGACCCGCGAAACCCCCGCTACAACCGCGAACGAGATTGAGCGGCGGGAGAGTTCATCAACTTCTGGAAGTACATCGCGCAGCCTAGACTGGCACGCACGTGGGACAGCCTGAAGGAAGTGATGGCCCCCAGCGCGCTCGATCCACTCGTCAAGGAGCTGCTATACGTCGCGGTCAGCGTAACGAACAACTGCGGCTATTGCGTCGCGAGCCACACGGCCGCGGCGCGCCGCGCCGGCATGACCGACGAGATGTTCGGCGAGTTGCAGGCGATCGTCGGAATGGCTAACGAAACGAACCGGCTCGCGGTCGGTTATCGCGTGCCGATCGATCCGGCCTTCGAATAAGGCGCATGAAACGCACGATGCAGCCCGGTCGTACCGACCCGGGCAACATGCACGATTGCGCCGTCGTACGTGACGGCGCGAGGCGTGATGCTTACAGCGGTATGATCTTGACCGGCTCTGGATGGCAGACCGGGGTGTCGACCGGTCCGCAGCCGTAATACACCGGCCGGCAGGGGTCGTAGTGCGGCGGGTTGTAGTACGACGGGCCGCAAACCGGCGGCCTTTCGCCGTAACACGATGGCGGGTATTCGCGCGGGTAGCACGAATAGCCGCCGCGCACGGACTGCGCATCGACATGGTCGAGATCGTCGCAGTGCGACAGGTCGGCGAGGGACAAGGTGGTCATGATGAATCTCGGGGAACGTTGGATGGGCAACGAGCGCGCAAAAGCTCTACGCTCGGGCGTTCCAGGTGCACGCACCGTGCCATGCGGCGCAATTCAACGCCTGTACGGGCGCGCGCGCTGATCGATGGAATCTGAACACCCGCAAACTGATCGCCGCCGGCCAACTTGCAACAGACCGGTGTCGTTCAGCCGCCAACACGTCGGCCGCTCAGCGCATGACCCATCCCGCGAGCAATGCCGGCAACTCGGCCATCTCCCTGAACACATGCACCGCGCCTGCGCCATGCAACGCGGTCGCGCTGCTATGGCCAAGGTGGGCCGGGCAATATCCGAACACGGTCGCGCCGGCCGCGACGCCCGCTGTCGCGCCCGTCACCGTATCCTCGATCACCGCGCAGCGCGCCGGCTCCACGCCGAGTCCCGCGGCAGCGGCGAGGTAGACATCGGGAAACGGCTTGCTGCGCGGCATTTCGTGGCCACTGAAGATTTGTCCGTCGAAGCAGTCGAGAATGCCAGCTTTCACCAGCTGCAATTCGATCTTGATGCGATCCGCACCCGACGCCACTGCAATGCGTCCGTTCAACGTGCGCTGCAACGCGCGTACCGCGGCAGGCGCGCCGTCGACGGCGCACAACTCGTTATCGAGCGCCACATTGCGTCGCGCGCGAAATTGCGTCAGCCATTCGTCCGTGAGCGCGAAGCCCGTTTGCGCTTCGATCAGCGCAGCTTCGTCCTTGACCATCTTGCCGACAAAAATGCGCATTGTCTCTTCGACGCTCAAATGCCAGCCGAGCTCGCCAAGCATCTCGGTGAGCACGCGGTTCGTGATCGGTTCGGAATCGACAAGCACGCCGTCGCAGTCGAAGAGTACGGCGTCGAAGGGAAAATCGGCCATCGGGGAGGGGAGGGATAGAGGTCGCGGACCCGGCAAGGATACCTCACCGGCCCGCGTGCCGCAGTCTGGATGCTGCGTCGGCAGCGTCCAGGTTGGCCATTCAGTCTTTGTACCCGTCGCTCAGCGTCTTCATGAACGCGATGATGTCCTCGATGTCCCGATCGGTCATCACAGGCTGGTCGCCGAACTTGCGGTCGAACGGTGCATCGGCGACATCCACGTTCGCATGATATTGCGGCGGCAGATCGTCGTACTTCTGCACCTTGCCCGACGCATCGCGCGGATAGATCCTGTCCGGCGACGTATTGCGCAGGTTGTAGAAGTCCATCACCTGCTTGAGGTCGTGATACACGCCATTGTGGAAGAACACCTTGCGTTCGGCGACATTGCGCAGCGTCGGCGTCAGGAACATGCCGCAATACTGCGTCTCTTTGGCCATGTCGGTCCGGAATGGACCACAAATGCCCATGTCATAGAACTTCGGATCCTTATTCTGCGCAAGTTCGCGATTGCGCGGGACGCCGAGCGCTTCATACTGCGTGTCCGTAAAAAGAGGCGGAAGACCGTCCGACGTCGGCTGGCTCAAGTGGCAACCCGCGCAATTGGCCTTGTCCTTGTCGTTGAACAGACGCAAGCCGCGCAGTTCGGCTTGCGTGAGGCGTGTACGTCCTTCGAGCCAGGCGTCGTATTTGCTCGAGAACGGATGGAACGCCGGGTCTTCGAATTCGTACCGGCCAATCGCGAACATGGCTTCCGACACGAGCAGATCAGGATCGTTGACGACGCGCGGCCCGAAAAGTTGCCTGAGCCTATCGATGTGCTTCGAATGCCTGAGCTTGTCGGCAACCGAAGCCAGATCCGGGTTCGCCATCTCGACCGGGTTCGTCAGCGGCCCGAGCGCCTGGTCCTGCAGCGTGTTTGCCCGGCCGTCCCAGAAGAATCCGCCTTGCGGCACCATGGCCGGCGCGGCAGGCGCGACGCCCGCGGTTTTCTGGGCGCGCTGCACACCTAGCGCGGCGGATGCGAGCGTATCGAGGCTGACCGGGGCGGCGTCGTTATCGCCCTGATCGGGACCGATGCTGAACGGCGCCTGGCGATACAGGTAAGCGAGCGATGGCACCGGCCGATAGCCCGCTTGCGTCATGTGAGGGCCGCCTAACTGTACCGTCAGATCGTTGGGCGGCGAGAATGCGTGCGCAGCGCTGTGGCACGACGCGCACGACTGTTTGGCCGACACCGAAAGCGACGGGTCATTGAACAGGTCCCGTCCGAGCACGGCGACCGCGCTAAGCGGTGCGACTGGCGGACGCAGGAGCTTGACCGGGTGGGCGTTCGCGCCCGTCAGATCCTCGACCCGATCGCCGATCGCGGCGGGCATACGCTCGGGGTACGTCAGCGCATAGCCAGCTACGACGGCGCCCGCAAGCACGATGCCCAGCAATATCCGGAGGATCCAGCGACGCGGCGTGCTGCCGGCAGCGCGAGGCGACGGGCTGCTTCCGGTGGGTAGTTGCGAAGACAAGGTGGCGTTCGAAGGACGATTCATTGCGATAGCGGTAGTAAAACTGGACGGCAAATAAGCAAGTCGAGCCACGGTACCGGCTGGCTCGACGTCATGACGGACAGATAAACCGGCTGTGGCTCTTTAGTTCGTTGCCGGAGCAGCCGACAGCTTGGTGCCGAGGTTCGTGTCGAGGTACAGCACCGGCGTGCTGCCACCGTTCGTGAAGTCGAACAGCGACATGATGCTGCCCGTCGTCGCATCGTGCGATCCGTTGCCGATACGGGTGCCGCCGAGCCAGTTGTCTTCGATGAACCTGACAACCGAAGCCTGCGTGATCGCTGTATGGTCAACGTAGTTGCTACGCGCATACGGCGAGACCACGATGAGCGGAACGCGCGTTCCCGGACCGCAACGGCCGTTGACGGCAGCGCCAGTCACGCCGACACCTTGCGTTGCGCCCGTTGCGTTACAGGTGCCCGTGCCGTTCAGCTGGTCAGCCGTCGCGTCAAACGACGAAGTCGTCGGCGTCGCGTAAGCGTGGTCGTACCAACCGTCCGAATCGTCGTACGTGATGATGATGGCGGTGTTCTTCCAGTCCGGCTGTTGTTGCAGGAAGTTGACGACCTTCGTCACGAACGCCTGCTCGTCGATCGGATCCGAGTTGCCCGGGTGACCATCGCCGACGGCCGGTGCCTTCAGGTAGCTGACCGACGGGAAGTTGCCCGCCGAGACGGCCTTGAAGAAATCGTTGACGTCGTATTGATGGTGAACCGGCGTAGCAGTCGAATCGAGCGGGTCGGTCTGGCCAATCAGCGCGGTCGACGTCGGGCGGGTGTGCGCCAGGTTGGCCGTCGTCGCGTAGTACTGGAACCAGTTGTGGTGAGGAATGTAGTCCGTCTTCGTTGCGCCGAGCACCGATGAGTAGGTGCTGCGCTTGCACGCCGTGGTGCCGTTCGAGTTGGTGGCGGTCAGGTCGAAGCCACCCATGAAGCCGCCCCAGGTGATGTTCTTCGCGTTGAGCAGATCACCGATATTCTTATTGTTGGCGGACATGACGGCATTGTACGTGGCCGACGTCGAGGAACATACGTCTCCTGTCGGATCGGTATCGCCATTAATCGTAAAGCCGCCGGCCCCGTCAGCGATGACGTTGTCGCCCTGAGCAGCACCGTTCGCCGGAATGACGCCGTTGGTCTGACCGGAAATCACCTCAAGCGCGCCCGGTGTCGACGGACCGTACGTGTCCGTGTACATGTTGTCGCTCATCGCGAAGTTCTGGGCGTAGTTCCAGAGCGCGGTGACCGTGTTGCCGTCGAAGTAGCCCATCACGAGACCGGGCGTGCCGAACGTCGTGCCGCTACCGGCGTTGTTGTTACCCGTGTACTTGGGGAACAGGTCCGCCGCGCCATTGTTGTAGGCGAGCTGTTCCTTCATATAGTCGTGCGACTGGCCGTTCGTGTTGGCCTGGCTGCGGTCGAGGCGGAACGGATTGATACCGCTACCAGCGAAGGCCGCATTATTGGCCGTGTTCAGGAAGTTCGGGTTGCTCGTCAGAAGCGAATTCTGATTCAGATTATTGATCTTGGTCGGCGTGTTCGCCGCCGCCGTGAACGTCGGTTCACCGACCGGGTTTTGCGCGTTCGGATAGGTGCCGAAGTAGTGATCGAAAGAACGGTTTTCACCGAAGATCACGACCAGGTGCTTGATCGGCGTTGCGGTGGTCAACGCGTCCTGAGCGGACACGGTAGCAGCCGGCGTAGATGTAGCAGAAGAGGAAGAGCTAACGCCGCTGTTTCCGCATGCGCTCAGCACGAACAGTGCGGCGGCAAACGGAATGGGCAAAAGGGTTTTACGAAACATTTGTGGGCTCCACGTTCGCGGTCCAGCCCGTTCCATCGATGGGAATGGACGGTGCTGGGAATTCTTGTTAGAAGCGTAATGACCGACGCTCTTGGTTGAAGCCCGGGCATTGAAGCATCACAACGTGAAAGTTTTCTGTCAAAACGTCAACTGTTAGCTTTCGTGATCGCGACTCTTGTGCCCTTTCCCACAGATAGCGCGACGGATTTATTTCGCTGCTGCGTTAAAGAAGTATCGGCGCCACTCGTGTGTCGAGCGCGTGCAAACGATTTCGATCAACTGGAATCAACGTGGCGGCAGAAGGAGCGGCGGCAAGTGAATGACGTTCATACACCGGGACGGTTCAATGCGGCGTGCATCGTGCCGCGATGGAGCCGCGCGTCTTGAGCGAAACCCCTCCCGATCCGGACGCCGAGCTGATCGCGCGAGTAGGCCGCGAGGAGCCCGGCGCCGTCCGCTCGCTGGTCGAGCGCAAGCTGCCGCGCTTGCTTGCGCTCGCCACACGCATGCTCGGCGATCGCATGGAAGCGGAGGACGTCGCGCAGGAGGTGTTCATGCGAATCTGGAAACAGGCCGCGCGCTGGCGTGAAGGCGAAGCGAAGTTCGACACGTGGATGCATCGGGTCGCGCTCAACCTTTGCTATGACCGTCTGCGCGGCCAGCGCGAAGACCCGAGCGACGAACTTCCCGACTCCGCCGATCCCGCCGCGCTACCCGAGGCACGTCTCGAAGCACGCGCCGACCACGCGCGCGTGCGCGCGGCGCTCGCCGCGCTGCCGGCGCGACAGCGCGAAGCGCTCGTGCTGAGCTATTACCAGGAGATGTCGAATATCGACGCTGCCGCCTTGATGGGCGTTAGCGTCGATGCGCTGGAAAGTCTGCTGACCCGCGCGCGCCGCAGTCTGCGCGCTCAACTGGCCGGCAGCGGCCATAGCAAGGACAAGTCATGACGCCCGAAAGATTCCATCAGATCGTTGCAGCGTACGGTGCCGACGCGCGTCGCTGGCCGGAGCGCGAACGCGAGGACGCGCAGGCGTGGGCGCACGCACATCCCGTCGAAGCCGACGCGGTGTTGAGCGACGCGGCCGGCCTCGACACATGGCTCGCCGCCGACCGGGCCGAAGCGCCGAGCCTCGAGTTGCAGCGCCGCATCATCGACCGCGCACCGTCGCATCGACCGGCCCCACGCTGGCGCCTGTGGTGGTCGGGCGCAGCGGTGGCCGGTGTCGGGCTGCTCGGCGGCGTGGCTGGTGCGTTCGCGGTGTCGTTCTTCGTGCTCACCGAAAACGCGCCGGTCGTGCACGAATCCTCCTATCTGACTTCAAGCTTCGGCGGCAGCTCCGCCGATTGGAGCGGCGAATGAACAGATGCTCGTGGAAATTTGCGCTGCTGGGCTCCGTGGTGCTCAACGTGTTCCTGCTCGGCGCGATTGCCGGCGGCGCGTATCAATGGTTCGCCGCGCGCGGTGCGAATCAGCCGGCGACGGCGCAGGACCAGCACGCGCTGCGTTTTGCCGCCGAGCCGCTGCCGGCCGAGCGGCAGCAGGCGTTTCTCGATGGCCTGAAGAACGCGCGCCGCGAAGGGCGGCAATATGCGAGCGATGGGCGCGAGGGACGTCGCGAGGTGCTGCGTCTGCTGGCGGCTCCTCAGTGGGACCGCGCGGCGCTCGATGCCGCGCTCGCGCGCACGCGCGCGGCCGATAGCAGCCTGCGCGCGATGGTCGAAGCGAGCGTCGCCGATTTCGCGGCGACGCTGACGCCCGAGGAGCGTGTCGAGTTCGCTGAGAGTCTGAAGCTGCGAGGGCAATGGCGCGAACCGCAGCCGGCGCCGAACGCGAAGAAGCCGGCGGCGAGCGCCGCATCGGGGGAATAAAAAAGCGCCTGCGATTGCGACGGATTCCAGCGTGTCAGCCGTTTAACGGATATGCAGGCGTCTTACCTGTCGACGAGGATCGTATGGCCAACTTACCGAACCTGAATGCCGCGGCGGTCGCACTGAACCGCTTCGGCCTCGGCACGCGCGCCGACGAGTCGCCGCCCGCCGATCCGAAGGGCTGGCTGCTCGCGCAGTTCGAGCAGTACCAGCCGCGGCCGGCCGCGTGGGCAGACCAGCCCGATTCGATCACGTTGGCAACGGAGCTCCTGCAGCAACGCATGCAGATGGAGCAGCAGGCGAAGCAGACGGCGGGCGAGGGAGCCAACGGGGGCAACGCCGCGAGCAACACCGCAGCCGCCAGCCAGACCGACGCCCAGGCTGCCAGGCAATCTGAACGAAAGGCGCTGCGCGTCGAAATACTCGACATGTACCGCGCGTCGGTCAATGCGCGCGTCACGAGCGCGCTGACCACGCCGACACCGTTCATCGAGCGGCTCGTGCATTTCTGGGCGAACCACTTCGCGGTGTCGACCGAAAAGCCTGGCGTCGCGGCGCTCGCCGGGTCGTTCGAAGCGGAGGCGATTCGCCCGCACGTGCTCGGCCGTTTCGAGGACATGCTGGTGGCCGTCGAGCGTCATCCGGCCATGCAGTTGTTCCTCGACCAGGCCCGCTCGGTCGGACCCGACAGCATGGCCGCGCTGCGTGCCGCGCAGCGCAATCCGGATAACAGACGCGGACTCAACGAGAACCTCGCGCGCGAGATCATGGAACTGCATACGCTCGGCGTGCGCAGCGGCTATAGCCAGGACGACGTGACCGAGTTCGCGCGCGCGCTGACCGGCTGGAGCGTCGTCGGCAATCCGGGGAATGGCGGCGCCGGCGCGAACCGTCGCGCGCCGGAGCAGATCGGCGAACCCGGCAGCTTCGTGTTTCGCCCCGCGCTGCACGAGCCCGGCTCGCGCACGATCATGGGACGCCGCTACGACGAAGCGGGCGAACAGCAGGCGCTCGCGATTCTGCACGACCTTGCCCACGCGCCGGCCACTGCGCAGCATATCGGCACGAAGCTCGCCCGCCATTTCATCGCCGACAACCCGCCGCCTGGCGTGAGCGCTCGTCTCGCCGATGCGTTCGCGCGCAGCGATGGCGATCTGCCGACTGTCTACCGCGCGTTGATCGATACGCCGCAAGCGTGGTCGGCGAGCGCGGTGAAGTTCAAGACGCCGTGGGAGTGGACCATTTCGTCGATGCGCGGACTCGGCTGGCACGACCTCGGCAACCTGCAGAGCGCACCGATCCTCACGCAGCTCGGCCAACCGGTATGGCGCCCCGGTTCGCCCGCCGGCTACGACGATATCGCCGCGAGCTGGGCCGCGCCCGATGCGCTCGTGCGCCGCGTCGAAGTCGCGCAACGTTTCTCCGCCCGCGTTGGCGACCGGCTCGATGCGCGCTCGCTCGGCCAGACCTTGCTGGCGGGCTCGCTCAGCGAGGCGACGGCCACGGCGGTCGGGCGCGCGGAAAGCGCGTCGACGGCGATCGCGTTGCTGCTCGTATCGCCCGATTTTCAACGGAGATGAACGCCATGCTGTCACGCCGCCAGTTTCTGAGCGTCGCCGCCGCCGGCGCCGGCGCGCTGCTCGTGTCGCCGCGGATTGCGTTTGCGCACGTCGAGACCGAGCGCCGCTTCGTGTTCGTGATCCAGCGTGGCGCGGCCGATGGGCTGAACATCGTCGTGCCGTACGCGGAGCCCGCGTATGCGACGCTGCGCGGGCCGCTCGCGATCGATGCGTCGAACGCGCCGCATCTGGATGGCACGTTTGTGCTGCATCCGGCGCTCGCGCAGATGGCGAAGCTGTACGCGGATCGCGAAGTGTTATTCGTGCACGCGGTCGCCTCGCCGTATCGTGACCGCTCGCATTTCGACGGACAGAACGTGCTGGAAACGGGCGGCACGTCGCCGTATCAGATGAAGGACGGCTGGCTCAACCGGCTCGCCGCGCAATTGCCCGCCACCCGCGAAAACGCGATCGCGTTCGCGCCTACCGTGCCGATGGCGCTGCGCGGGCCGGCCGCGGTGACGTCGTATGCGCCGTCGGCGTTGCCGCCGGCGCCCGACGATCTGCTCGCGCGCGTGTCGCAGCTATACGAGCAGGACGCGCAGTTGCGCCCGCTGTGGGAATCGGCGATGGCGGCGCGCGGCCTCGCGGGCGATGCCGGCGCACGTCAGGACCCGGCGAGCCTCGGCAAGCTCGCGGCGGGTTTTCTGGCGCGCGACGACGGTCCGCGCATCGCAATGATCGAAACCGGTGGGTGGGATACGCACAGCGCGCAGAACGCGCGGCTCGCCAATCAGCTGAAGGCGCTCGACACCATGCTCGCGGCGTTGCGCGACGGCATGGGGCCGTCGTGGAGCAAGACCACGGTGCTGGTCGCGACCGAGTTCGGCCGGACCGCGGCCGCGAACGGCACGGGCGGCACCGATCATGGCACTGGCTCGGTCGCGATCGTGCTGGGCGGCTCCGTGCAGGGTGGTCGCGTGATCGCGGATTGGCCGGGCCTGGCGCCGCATCAGCTTTACCAGTCGCGTGACCTGAAGCCGACCGCTTCACTCGACGCGTTGATCGCCGGCACCGCGAGTGAAAGTCTCGGGCTCGATCCCGAACGCACCGCGGCGGCGCTGTTTGGCCGGACCGTGGCGGGCAGACCGATGACCGGCGTCATGCGAGCGTGATGCCTACGCTCAGCCTCCGCCGCCTCCGCCGGACGGCACGTTCAGCGTGAGTCTGTTGGTCACCGAGGTCACGCCCGCAACGCCCTTCGTGACGTCGGCAGCCTGCTGGATCATGCCGCCCTCAGGCACCGTGCCCGTCAACGTCACTGCGCCGCCGCGCGCCCGCACGAACACGTTCGACACGTTGAAGCCCTGCGCTCTGGCGAGCGCGCGGCGCACGTCGCGGCCGAGCTTGCGATCTGCCGCGCGCGTCGCCTTGGTATTCGTGGCCGGCGCGGCTTCCGTGGTGGCGGCGGGCGCCTCAGTGGGGCTTGCCTGGGCATAGGCGCTGGACGCGGTCGCCACGCACAAGGCGATACCGAGCACCTTCACAAGATTGACTGTTTTCACGTTGTTACCCTCCTCGATAAGTTGATGTCGCTTCGTTGCATATTAGACACGCCGCGCTTGGTCGAGCAGGTCTGGACTCTGGGAAACGCTTGTCTTATAGAGGAGTTCCGGTTCTGGCGCTTCCGGCGCGCTTAAACAATACTCCAGCGGGGACGGGGATGCTGAAAAAACTGCCACGTGGCGCGACGATCCGCGCTGCCGTGCAGCGTCGCTCAGAACCACTGCGGCGCCATGCTGAGCGTCGTATCGTCGAGCGTGCGCAACGGCGCCAGCATCGACGCGACGCGCGGCAGCTCGCAACGGAAGAACCACTGACACGCGTGCAGCTTGCCGCGATAGAAGTCCTGATGCGCCGCGCCGTTCGCGGGCGCCAGCGCGGCGTTGGCCACCAGCGCCTGCCGCAGCCACGTCCACGCCAACACGATATGTCCGAATGCTTCGAGGAACGCGTTGGCGTTGGCGAGCGCGCGGTCGGTATCGCTTGCGAGCGCGGGCAGCAGCGCTTCGAGCGTGCCGCTCAGATCGCGCCATGCGGCGCCGAGCGCAACGGCGTGGGCCTGGAGCGACGCATGCTCGCGCGCGGCGTCGATCGTTCGCTGTAGCTCGCGGGCGAGCAGCTTCAGCGCCGCGCCCTGTTTCATCGTGACCTTGCGGCCGAGCAGGTCGATCGCCTGAATGCCGTGCGTGCCTTCGTGAATCATGTTCAGGCGATTGTCGCGATAGAACTGCTCGACCGGATATTCGCGCGTGTAGCCATAACCGCCGTGAATCTGGATCGCGAGGCTGTTCGCTTCGAGACACCATTGCGACGGCCACGACTTGACGATCGGCGTCAACAGATCGAGCAGCAACCCAGCCTCGGCGCGCGCGTCGTCGCTTTCGCCGGTGTTCTGTTCATCGACGAGCCGTGCCGCGTAAAGGCACAACGCGTAAGCCCCTTCCACATAGGCCTTTTGCGCGAGCAGCATGCGGCGCACGTCCGCATGTTCGATCAGCGGCAATTGCGGATCGAGCGGATTCTTGCTGCTCGGATGACGCCCTTGCGGCCGCTCACGCGCATAGTCGAGCGAGGCCAGATAGCCGCGATAGCCGAGCATCACCGCGCCGAGACCGACGCCGATGCGCGCCTCGTTCATCATATGGAACATATAAGCGAGCCCGTGATGCGGCTCGCCGATCAACTCGCCGACGCACTCGCCATGCTCGCCGAACGACAGCATCGTTGAGGTCGTGCCGCGCCAGCCCATCTTGTGAATCAGGCCCGCGAGCGCGACGTCGTTGCGCTCGCCGAGGCTGCCGTCGTCGTTGACGCGGAACTTCGGCACCGTGAACAGCGAAATGCCCTTGACCCCCGGCGGCCCGCCGGGAATCCGCGCGAGCACCAGATGCACGATGTTCTCGCTCAACTCGTGATCGCCGCCCGAAATGAAAATCTTGTTGCCGCGAATCGACCAGGTGCCGTCGGCGTTGGGCGTCGCGGTGGTGGTCAAGTCCGACAGACTCGATCCTGCCTGCGGCTCGGTCAGCGCCATCGTGCCGAACGCGCGACCTTCGAGCAGCGCGCCCAGGTACTTGCGCTTCTGCGCCTCGGAGCCAAACCGTTCGATCACGTTCGCATTCGCGCTCGTCAACATCGCGTAAGACGACGTCGCGATGTTCGCGCTCTTGAACAGCGACAGACACGCGAACGAAATCACCGCCGGCAACTGCATGCCGCCCCATTCGTAATCCTTGCCCGCGGCGAGAAAGCCTGTTGCGCGCATGGCGTCCAGCGCGTCCTTGACCTCGTGCGGCATCGTCACGCGCTGGCCGTCGAACTGCGGCTCGTGCTCGTCGGACAGCCGGTTGTGCGGCGCGAATTTCTCGACCGCCACCGCATGCGCGGTTTCGAGCGCCGCGTTGAAGGTCTCGCGGCTGTGATCAGCGTGACGCGCGCGCTGCGTCAGCGTCTCGGCATCGAGCACCTCGAATAGCTGAAATTCCAGATCCCGCGTGTTGATGATCAGCGCATCTTGCATCGGTGAAAGCCCGTTTAAAGGTAAGCCGCTGTGCGGAATTGCATCGCGAAGCGCGTCAGTTTATAACGAAAAAGAATGATCGTGCTTTTATTTACTTGCCGAATTCCGGCACGTATGATGGCCGGCAACCGTTGATTACAAATCTGCACGGCAGAACACCTGGAGGAGCGACGCATGTCAGTGAAGGACCTGTTTCAACTCGATGGCAAGATTGCATTGATCACCGGCGGTTCGCGCGGGCTCGGTCTGCAAATGGCCGAAGCGCTCGGCGAGATGGGCTGCCGCGTCGCGATCACCGCGCGCAAGGCTAACGAGCTCGATGAAGCGAAAGCGCATCTTCAGAGCCGCGGCATCGAGGTGCGGACCATCATCAACGATCTGCAGCGCTTCGAGGGCATTCCCGCGCTCGTCGATGAAGTGATGAGCGCGCATGGGCACATCGATATTCTGATCAACAACGCCGGCGCCACGTGGGGCGCGCCCGCCGAAGATTACCCCGACGAAGCGTGGCACAAGGTGATGAACCTGAACGTCAACGCGCCGTTCTTTCTCGCGCGCGAAGTCGGCAAGCGCAGCATGATTCCGCGGCGCGCGGGCAAGATCATCAACGTCGCGTCGGTGGCCGGGTTGAAGGGCTCGCCGCCGGGCATGAACGCGATTGCGTACAACACGTCCAAGGCCGCGGCGATCAATTTCACGCGCGCCCTGGCGGCGGAGTGGGGCAAGTACAACATCAACGTCAATGCGATTTGCCCCGGCTTCTTCCCCTCGAAAATGTCGGCAGGACTGCTTGACAAGCTGGAAGACACGATCGTCGCGAGCACGCCGTTGGGGCGGCTCGGTCGGGACGAGGATCTGAAGGGCCCCGTGGTGTTCCTCGCGAGCGAAGCCTCGCGGCACATCACCGGTCAGTATCTGGCGGTGGATGGCGGGTCGATCATCGTCTGAGCCGCAAACCTTCGGGCCGCCTCACGGACGGGGGCCACGAGCGGATCAAGGCGCATGGCTGCGGCTGCGAGAACCTCCGGGGCCGCCCTTTCCGGATCGCCTGCGTCGAATGGCGGCTTCGGGTCATACTCGAAGACGAGCTGAATCAGCTTGGCCATGTGACTCCCCCGCAGGATCGCCGTGAGCAGGCGGTCGCATTGCGACCGTCATCGTGCGATCAGGATTTACCTGTAAGCTTACGTTGACGGGTTCGCGTGTAGGCCAGGCGACCCGCTGTAGTAGTTCACGATGCGTAGACGGACTCATACCTTACTGCCAATTCTTTGAGGGAATATCAGCTATGAAGAGCTTCGCCATCAAACGAATCATGCTTGGCGTTTCGGTTGCCGCACTGGTCGCCGGCACGATCCCACACGCGGTCGCGCAGGGCTCGACAGACGCCGCAGCCCAGGAGGGCGCGACGACGACCACCCCGAAGCCGAGCAAGGCCGAGCGCAAGGCAGAGCGCAAACAGGCTCGTGCGAAAAAGAACGCCGAGTTGAAGAAACTCGAAGACGCAGGCTACCAGCCGGCGCAGAACGATCCGAACTATCCGGACAAGCTGCAAGCGGCTCAGAAGAAGGCCGGTGTGGGTGCGCCGGCCAGCCAGTAACGGACAAGCCGACGCCCGGCGCAGCATTCATCGCTGATGAGACGCCGGGCGGATTCGACTTCGGTTACGCTTTGCCATCAGCAACGCGACCGGCAGGGCACGTGATCATGGCCACGAAGCACGAAGTCAGGCGCTACAAGGCGAATCTCTCCGACGAACTGCACAGCGCCGCCCTCTATGAGACGCTCGCGAGTGTCGAGAAAGACGAGACCCGCAAGCAGGTTTATCAGGATCTCGCACAATCCGAACACAGCCACGCGCAAGTGTGGGCCGACAAGCTCAGGGCCAACGGCGTCGAACCGAAGGGCCGTGGGCATGCGGTCAAAACGCGTCTGATGAAGGGGCTCGTGCGCCTGTGCGGCGCGGACTTCGTGCTGCCGACGCTCGCCGCCGCCGAATACGCCGACCGCAACAAATATCAAGGCCAACGCGACGCGGGCCGCATGTCGGCCGATGAACATCATCACGCGGCCGTCGTGCAGACGCTCGCGGGCGCCAACGATACCAACCTGTCGCCCGGCGCACGCATCGCCGCGGCCGAGTCGTGGCACAAGGGCGCCGCGTCGGGCAACGATCTGCGCGCGGCCGTCCTCGGCGCGAACGACGGCCTCGTGTCCAACTTCTGTCTGATCATGGGTGTCGCCGGCGCCGGCACGGGCAACAAGGCGATCCTGCTGACCGGCCTCGCCGGGCTGATCGCCGGAGCCTGCTCGATGGCGCTCGGCGAATGGCTGTCGGTCACCAATGCGCGCGAACTCGCGAGCACGCAGATCGCGAAGGAAGCCGAGGAAATCGACGAGCAGCCCGAAGCGGAGGAGCACGAGCTTGCGCTGATCTACCGCGCAAAAGGGCTCGACGCGAACGAGGCGAAACGCGTGGCCGCGCAGATGATGCGCGACAAGGACAAGGCGCTCGACACCCTCACGCGCGAGGAGCTGGGTCTCGATCCCGCGGAGTTGGGCGGCAATCCGTGGTCGGCGGCGGGCGTGTCGTTCTGTCTGTTCTCGCTCGGCGCGATCTTTCCGGTGATGCCTTTTCTGTGGACGCATGGCGTCAATGCGATCGTGCAGTGCGTCGTGCTGAGTATGCTGGCGCTCGCGTCGATCGGCGTGTTCACGTCGTTGTTCAACGGCCGCAGCGCGGGGTTTTCGGCGCTGCGCCAGATCGTCATCGGGCTGATCGCGGCGGGGTTTACGTTCGGTGTCGGGCGTTTGCTGGGCGTGTCGATTTCCTGAGCGGATCGCCTCGCGAGCGTACGTCTCGCGGGCCAACCCGCGCCAACCCTTTGTTCCACAAGGCTTTCCTCGCCGCGTCGAGCGCTCCCGCCGCGGCCCGGTGTCGCATTTCCTCATGTGCCTGTCGGAATTAGTCGGCTCGCCGCACTTTTTTCTGGCAACTATGTAGGCACAGCGCGGACGGCCGTCCGCACGCGAGGAGAGCATTCGATGAATTCCCCCAAGGTCGTGGTCGAAGGGCTGTGCAAGGTGTTCGGCAGTAACCCGAAACAGGCGCTCGCGATGCTGGCCGGCGGCGCCACCAAAGAAGAGGTGTTTGCCCGCACCGGTCAGATCGTCGGCGTCCACAACGCGTCGTTCGAGGTTCGCGAGGGCGAGATCTTCGTGCTGATGGGCCTGTCCGGCTCGGGCAAGTCGACGCTGATTCGCCTGATCAATCGGCTGGTCGAGCCGAGCGCCGGCAAGGTGCTGATCGACGGCCGCGATGTCGCCAGCGTGCCGCGCGCCGATCTGACCGCGCTGCGCCGCAAGGACATGAGCATGGTGTTCCAGTCCTTCGCGTTGATGCCGCAGCGCAACGTGCTGACCAACGCCGCGTTCGGGCTCGAGGTCGCGGGTGTCGGGCGCAAGGAGCGCGAGGCGCGCGCGCTGACGGTGCTCGAACAGGTCGGTCTCGCGCCGTTCGCGCACAAGTTGCCCGCCGAACTGTCGGGCGGCATGCAGCAACGCGTCGGCCTCGCGCGGGCGCTGGCGGTCAACCCGTCGCTGATGATCATGGACGAGGCGTTCTCCGCGCTCGATCCGCTCAAGCGCAAGGAAATGCAGAACGTGCTGCTCGAACTGCAACGCGAGCAGCAGCGCACGATCCTGTTCGTGTCACACGATCTGGAGGAGGCGATGCGCATCGGTACGCGGATTGCGATCATGGAAGGCGGCCGCGTCGTGCAGATCGGCACGCCGCAGGAAATCATCAAGAACCCGGCCGACGACTACGTGCGCGCGTTCTTCGAAGGCATCGACACGAGCCGCTATCTGACGGCCGGCGATCTGATGCAGACCGACGACGTGCCGCTGCTGCACGCGCCGCAGCTCAACGCGTCGAGCGTCGCGGCGACGCTCAACGGCAGCGCCGACTACGCGTTCGTGCTCGACAGCGAGCGCAGGATCCGCGGCTTCGTGTGCCGCGATGCGACGGGCGGCGCCTCGACGCAGCTCAACCAGATCGAATGCATCCACCGCGGCACGCCGCTCAACGACGTGGTCGATCGCGTGGTGGCGAGCCACGCCCCGCTGCCGGTCGTCGATGCCGACGGCTTCTACTGCGGCTCGGTCAACAAGACGAATGTGCTGAACGTTCTTACGCGCCATCGAGGTTCCCACCATGTCTGAAGTCATTCCACTTGGCGCCTGGGTCGATCACGGCGTTCACTATCTGCTCGATCACGATGCGAAGACCTTCGACATGATCGGCAAGGTCATCGAGAGTTTCGCCGCGTCGGTCGAGCACGGTTTGCAGGCGGTGCCGATGTGGGCGCTGATGGCGTTTTTCGTCGGCATCGGCTTGTGGCGCGTCGGCTGGCGCTTCGCGCTGTTCACGCTGGCGGCGCTGCTGCTGATCTACGGCACCGGCTTCTGGGATCAGATGGTGATCACGCTCGGCCTCACGCTGTCGTCGACGGTGATCAGTCTCGTGCTCGGCGTGCCGCTCGGTATCTGGATGGCGAAGAGCCGCACCGTCGAAATGATCGTGCGCCCCGTGCTCGATCTGATGCAGACGATGCCCGCGTTCGTCTATCTGATTCCGGCCGCGATGCTGTTCGGCCTCGGCCGCGTGCCCGGCATCCTGTCGACGGTGATCTTCGCGATGCCGCCCGCGGTACGGCTGACCGCGCTCGGCATTAAGCACGTCAATCACGAGATCGTCGAAGCGGGGCAGGCGTTCGGCTGCACCCCGTGGCAACTGCTGTACAAGGTGCAGTTTCCGAACGCGCTGCCGTCGATCATGACCGGCGTGAACCAGACCATCATGATGGCGTTGTCGATGGTGATCATCGCGTCGATGGTCGGCGCGGGCGGCCTCGGCAACGACGTGCTCGCGAGCATCCAGCGGCTCGATATCGGACTCGGCTTCGAGAGCGGGATGTCGGTCGTGATGCTGGCGATCATTCTGGACCGTATCACCGAGAGTTTCGGCCGGGCGCCGGGCAAGGCACGCGCACCGCTGTTCGCGGGATTGCGCAACGCGCTGAAAGTGCGCCGCGAGCCGGCGGCGCAACACGGCTGAAGCGCCGAACGGATGCACCGATGAAGCGCGACGCACTCGTCTCCGCCGAAGCCGATGCGCGGCTGTCCGCCGTCGCGCACGTCGGCTTCCTGACGCTGCCGAATTTCTCGATGATCGCGTTCACGAGCGCGGTCGAGGTGCTGCGCATGGCCAACTACGTGGGTCGCGCGCAGCACTACCGGTGGTCGGTGATCACGCCGGACGGCGAGCCGGCACACGCGAGCAATGGCATCACGGTGAAGCCCACCAGCACGCTCGCCGAGGCCGGCATGCCGGACCTGCTGTTCGTGTGCGCGGGCTGGAACGTGCGCGACTATGTGAACGACGCGGTGATCGCGTTGCTGCGCGAGGTTGCCGCGCAACGCGTGCCTGTCGGCGGCCTCTGCACGGGCCCTTATGCGCTGCTCGCGGCGGGGCTGCTCGACGGCTATCGCGCGACCGTGCATTGGGAGGACATGTCGCCGTTGCACCAGCGCTATCCGCACGTGCATTTCGACGACGAACTGTTCGTGATCGATCGAGACCGGCTGACCTGCACCGGCGGTACCGCGCCGCTCGATCTGATGATGCATCTGGTCGGCATGCGGCTTGGGTCCGCGGTGGCCGCGCAAGTGTCGGAGCAATTCATCGTGGAGCGGATTCGCGGCTCGACCGACTATCAGCACATTCCGGTCGACGCGCGGGTCGGTTTGTCGCGCGCCGAACTGATCGAAGTGGTGCGGCTGATGGAAGCGAACATCGAGGAGCCGCTGTCGCTCGACGAACTCGCGCGGCTCGTGAACCTGTCGCAGCGTCATTTGCAGCGGATGTTCAAGCTATTCCTGAACATTTCGCCGACGCATTACTACCTGAGCTTGCGGCTGCGCCGCGCGCGCGAGCTACTGCGCAATACCGACGCGTCGATCGCGCGCGTGACCACCGTGTGCGGTTTTCATTCGCCGTGTCATTTCAGCAAGGCGTATCGCGCGCAGTTCGGGCATGCGCCGAGCGTCGAGCGGCGCATCCCTGCTTGACGACCAGATTTAGATCGCCTGCGCGCGCCCGGGAAACGTTTCGTCGTAGCACGAGCCATCGTCGGTTTGCGCGGCCGTGCCGCGCTGCTCGCGATACATCATCGGCGCCAGGCCGAACTGTTTGCGAAATTCCCGTCCCAGATGCGAGGCGTCCGAAAAGCCGCAGCTCGATGCGATATCGGCAACGGTCTTGTCCGAACTCGTCAACAGCCATGCGGCGGTGCGCAGGCGCACCTGCTTCGCGTACGCCTGCGGCGCCTTGCCGGTCTGCGCCTTGAACAGCCGCTCTAGCTGGCGCGGCGACAGATCGAGCTTGCGCGCCAGTTCGTCGAGCGGCAGCGTGCGCCCCACGTGCTGCTCCATCAGCAGGATCGCGCGCTTGACCTTCGGATGCGAGGCCGGCGCGAGACCGGGTGGATGAGGCTGCGGCGCGTTGCCTTTCTGGAGATCGTCGACGAGCAGGATGCGCAGTGCCTTCTGCACCGTCGCGGTTTCGAAATGGCGCAGCAAGATTGCGGCGGCAACGTCGATCGACGCGCGGCCGCCGGAACATGTGATGCGCCGCCGATCGATCACGAACAGCCGGTCGGCGACCAGCATCTGTTCGTCGACCGACGGAAAGCGCTCGATGAAATCCCAGTAGTGAAACCAGCTCACGCAGATCCGATAGCCGTCGAGCACGCCCGCGCGCATCAGCGAGAACACGCCAGTGCACATGCCGACCAGCGTCGCGTCGCGGGCGGCGGCGCGGCGGATGAATGCGAGCGTCGCCTCGCTCGCGGCCGGCCCCGAGTGCAGCAGTCCGCCGACCACCACCACGTAGTCGAACTTCTCGGCCGTTTCGAAGGTTTCCCACGGTGTGATCTGGATGCCGCAACTCGCGCGCACCGGAGCCAGGGTTTCCCCGATCACGCTCCACGAACAGCGCACCGGCTTGCTGAAGTCGCCTTCGTCGGCGGACAGGCGCAGCAGGTCGACGAAACCCGAGAACGCGGTCAGCGTGAAGTTCGGCAGCAGGATGATGCCGAAGCGGATGCGCTGCTTCGTGGCTGTGTCGAGCGATGGAGGGGCAAGCGTTTCAGCGGTATTCATGCGCGCGGCGGATCGGCGAAAAGAACGGCGAAAGAGGAACGAACGTTGACCGAACGGGTGAAGACAAGCATAGCACCACGGACCTTCACGGCCACGCCTCGCGGCGCACTTGACGACGCCATCCCACTGCGATGCCGTTTTTATTCTATCGATGCGACCCCGGCATGCGGTGCAATAGGCGCACATTCAATCCGGCCATCGCAACCCGCAAGGCACAACGCAGAGGGAACGCCATGAACGTCAGCGTCTTCGATCTGTTCAAGATCGGCATCGGTCCATCGAGCTCGCACACGGTCGGGCCGATGATCGCCGCATGCCGCTTCGCGTCGCATATCGAGGATGCGAATCTGCTCGGCTTCGTGCAGCGCGTCAGAGCCGAGCTGTTCGGCTCGCTCGGCGCGACCGGCAAGGGCCACGGCACCGACAAGGCGGTGCTGCTCGGCCTCGAAGGCAATCTGCCCGACCAGATCGACCCGGACCTGATCGAGCCGCGCCTGCGCGCGATCCGCGAGAGCAAACAGCTCGTGCTGCTCGGCAAGCATCCGGTCGCGTTCGACGAGCGCGAACATGTCGGCTTTTACCGCAAGCTGATGCCGGGCGCGCCGGGCTCGGGCGTCGTCCATCCGAACGGCATGCGCTTTCAGGCCTTCGACGAAAACGGTCAGTTGCTGGTCGAAAAAGAGTATTTCTCGATCGGCGGCGGCTTCGTCATCAATCGCGACGGCGATCGCGTGAATGGCCGGCGCGCGAGTGCGGAGGTGCCGTATCCGTTTCGCACCGGCGACGATCTGATGCGCGTGTGCCGCGAAAGCGGCCTGTCGATCGCCGAAGTGACGTTGCGCAATGAATGCGCGACGCGGCCCGAAGCCGAAGTGCGCGAGGGCCTGCTGGCGATCTGGCGCACCATGGCGGCGTGCGTCGAGCGTGGGTGCAAGGTGCGCGGTGAGCTGCCCGGCCCGATGCACGTGAAGCGCCGCGCGGCCGAACTGTGCGAGCGTCTGCGTGCACGCTCGGAGGAGTCGCTGCGTGATCCGCTCTCGATGCTCGACTGGGTCAATCTGTACGCGATGGCGGTCAATGAGGAAAACGCCGCGGGCGGCCGGGTCGTGACCGCGCCGACCAATGGCGCGGCCGGCGTGATCCCGGCCGTACTGCACTACTACGTGAAGTTCATGCATGCAGCGAACGACGCCGGCATCGTCGACTTCCTGCTGACCGCCGCGGCGATCGGCATCATCTACAAGGAAACCGCGTCGATCTCCGGCGCCGAAGTGGGCTGCCAGGGTGAAGTGGGCGTGGCCTGCTCGATGGCCGCCGCGGCGCTCGCGGCGGTGATGGGCGGCACGCCGGCCCAGGTCGAGAACGCCGCCGAAATCGGCATGGAACACAACCTCGGCATGACGTGCGACCCGGTCGGCGGGCTCGTGCAGATTCCGTGCATTGAGCGCAACGCGATGGGCGCGATCAAGGCGATCAACGCGGCGCGCATCGCGATGAAGGGCGACGGCAAGCACGTGGTCTCGCTCGACAGCGTGATCCGCACGATGCGCGAAACCGGCGCCGACATGAAGACGAAATACAAGGAGACGTCGCGCGGCGGTCTGGCCGTGAACGTCATCGAGTGTTGAACCAGTATCAGCAAAACCGCATCTGCAAAACCCGAAAGGACCGACGATGAGCCGTTATTCGATCTTCAGCCTGCTGCGCAACGGGATGTCGTATCACGAGAACTGGGAGCGGCAATGGCGCAGCCCCGAGCCCAAACGTGAGTACGACGTCGTGATCGTCGGCGGCGGCGGGCATGGTCTCGCGACCGCGTACTACCTCGCGAAGGAGCACGGCGTGCGCAACGTCGCGGTGCTCGAGAAGGGCTGGATCGGCGGCGGCAATACCGCGCGCAATACGACGATCGTGCGTTCGAACTATCTGTGGGACGAATCCGCCGCGCTCTACGAGAAAGCGATGAAGCTGTGGGAAGGGCTCGCGCAGGATCTGAACTACAACGTGATGTTCAGCCAGCGCGGTGTGATGAATCTCGCGCATACGCTGCAGGACGTGCGCGATACCGAACGCCGCGTCAATGCGAACCGCCTGAACGGCGTCGACGCCGAATTCCTCACGCCCGCGCAGATCAAGGAACTCGAGCCGACCATCAATCTGAATAGCCGCTACCCGGTGCTCGGCGCGTCGATCCAGCGGCGCGGCGGCGTGGCCCGGCACGATGCGGTGGCCTGGGGCTTCGCGCGCGGCGCGGATCAGGCGGGCGTCGATATCGTGCAGAACTGTCAGGTCGTCGGCATTCGCCGCAACGGCAGCCAGGTAACGGGCGTCGATACGACGAAGGGCTTCATCAAGGCCAAGAAGGTCGCGGTGGTCGCGGCGGGCAACACGTCGACGCTCGCCGATATGGCCGGCGTGCGCTTGCCGCTCGAGAGCCATCCGCTGCAGGCGCTGGTGTCGGAGCCGATCAAGCCGGTCGTCAACACGGTCGTGATGTCGAACGCAGTGCACGCATATATCAGCCAGTCCGACAAGGGCGATCTCGTGATCGGCGCGGGCGTCGATCAGTACACGGGGTTTGGCCAGCGCGGGAGCTTCCACATCATCGAGGGCACGCTCGAGGCGATCGTCGAAATGTTCCCGGTGTTTTCCCGCGTGCGGATGAACCGGCAGTGGGGCGGCATCGTCGATGTGTCGCCGGACGCGTGCCCGATCATCAGCAAGACCGATGTGAAGGGACTGTATTTCAACTGCGGCTGGGGAACGGGCGGTTTCAAGGCGACGCCCGGTTCGGGATGGGTCTTTGCGCACACGATCGCGAAGGACGAACCGCATCCGTTGAACGCGCCGTTTTCGCTGGACCGGTTCTATACCGGTCATCTGATCGATGAGCATGGCGCTGCCGCCGTGGCCCACTAGTCGACAAGGAGACAAAGATGCTGCTGATCGAATGCCCATGGTGCGGTCCCCGCGCCGAAACCGAATTCTCCTGCGGCGGCGAAGCCGACATCGCCCGCCCGCTCGACACCGACAAGCTCACCGACAAGGAATGGGGCGACTACCTGTTCATGCGCAAGAACCCGCGCGGCGTGCATCGTGAGCAATGGTTCCACACCCAGGGCTGCCGCCGCTGGTTCAAGGCGCAGCGCGACACCGTCAGCTATGCGTTCCAGAGCTATGAGACGTTCGAGCGGCCGTTGCTGGCGCAAGACAGTAGCGACGCACAGGCAGCTAACGCACAGGTAAAGGCACAAGAGGGCAAGGCATCATGAGCCAGAAAGACCGACTCCCAACCGGTGGGCGCATCAACCGCGCGATTGCACTGAGCTTTACGTTCAACGGCGTCCAATACCACGGTCATCAGGGCGATACGCTCGCGTCCGCGCTGCTCGCGAACGGCGTGCATTTCGTCGCGCGCAGCTGGAAATATCATCGGCCGCGCGGCATCGTCACCGCGGGCGTCGAGGAGCCGAATGCGGTCGTGCAACTCGAGACCGGCGCCTACACAGTACCGAACGCTCGAGCCACCGAAGTCGAGCTGTACCAGGGCCTCGTCGCGAACAGCGTGAACGCGAAGCCGAGCATCGAGAAGGACCGCATGGCGATCAACCAGAAGATCGCGCGCTTCATTCCGGCGGGCTTCTACTACAAGACCTTCATGTGGCCGCGTAAATTCTGGCCGAAGTACGAGGAAGCGATTCGCGACGCGGCCGGCCTCGGCACCGCGCCGCAACAGCGCGATGCGGACCGCTACGACAAGTGCTTCGCGCATTGCGACGTGCTAGT
>ABYL01000096.1 GCA_000173575.1 Burkholderia sp. H160
GCCCAGCGCGCCGCCGGACGCCGGCAAGCCCGGGCCGCCAGATTCAACAGAACCGCCGACGCTATGACGGCTGACGGAATGCGACACGATCAATCTCCCGATCCAATCTGATGCATCGGACAGCGGCCTCGCGGCCGCCGCCGCTCACTTCTTGTAGATACGCTGACGCGTCTGCTCGAGTTGCGCGAGGATGTCGTCGAGTTTCGACGGATCGGAGACGAACTGCTGCATCCCCTTCATCCCTTCGTCGGCCATTTCCTTCGTCATGTCGCGATCGTAGAACTGTGCGATACCGCCCTTCGTATTCGACAGGATCTGGAAACCGATCTTCGAAATCGGCTCTTCAGGCTCCGGCGATTTGCTATTCGCCGACAACGAACCGAGTCCTTTTGCGAGTTGTTCGCCGATCTCGGGCGTCGCGACGAAAGCAAGGAACGTGTGCGCGTCGGTCTTGTTCTTCGCCTTCGACGGAATATGCAGCGATTCGACCGGCCCATCCTCGGCGGTCGGCACCTTGGAGTCGATGATCGGGAACTGGAAGTAGCCCATTTGCGACTTCACGTTATCCGGGAAACCGGCCGCAATGAAAGTGCCCATCAGCATCATGCCGGCCTTGCCCTGAAACAGGAACGGCTGCACCGCGTCGAGATCGTAGGATAGCGAATTATTGATGAAGTAGCCGTCGTCGATCAGTTGCTTCCATGTCGTATAGACCTTCTTCACACGCGGATCGGTGTAGGGAATCTCGCCGGCCATCAGCTTCTGATGGAACGCGTTGCCGTTCAGACGCAGATCGAGATAGTCGAACCAGCCGGCGAGCGTCCAGGCGTCGCGGCCCGCCACCGCGATCGGCGTAATGCCGGCGGCCTTGAGCTTTTTCGAGGCGTCAAGAAACTCGTCCCATGTTTTCGGCTCGCCCTTGATGCCGGCCTTCTCGAACAGATCCTTGCGATAGAACATCCCCCACGAGTAGTACACGGTCGGCGCGGCATACTGCTTGCCCTTGTACGACGACGCTTCCTTCGTCGACGCATACATGCCGTTCCAGCCGTTCTTCTGCCAGTCGCCACTCAGATCATCGAACAGACCACGCTGCGCGTAATAGGCCATCCGTTCGCCGTCGTGCCAGTTGACGATATCGGGTGCGACAGTCGAAAGCCAACCCGGCAACTGAACCTTGTAGGCCTCCTCGTCGATAAACGACACCTTCACATCGACATCGGGATGCGCCTTCTTGAACTCGTCGACCACCTGCTGCCACACCGCGCGCTGGCTCGCGCCCTTGTACGCGATGTTCAGCGCGAGTGTGCCCGCCTGTGCGGTGCTGACGACGGAGGTCCCCGCGGCGACCGCGGCCAGCGCGAGCGCCAAAAGAATCTTGCGTGGTTTCAGTTTCATCCTGACTGTCTCCTTTATGCCAAGGTTTTTGCGACGTTGTCGCTTCTGTTTCGAATGACTGCGTGGAGTTGCTACGGCTGGACTTCTATTACGAGCGGTAAATCGCTACACCTTGCGGCGCCACCTCGCGTGAACCTATCACGAAAGCGTCGTCGGGAATGTGGTCGAGCGTGTGGGTTTGATCGCCATAGTTGAACACATAGGTCAGCGCGCCGCGTCGGCTGATGCGCACGCTGTCGCCGAGCGCTTGCGTTTCGAGGCCCGCTGCCTGTGCGATCTGCGCGAACAGATGCACCGTCAGCGCGTCGTCGAACAGGCTCGCGAAGTAGTGGAACGCACCGCTTCGCACGTACGCGGGATGACCGTCCGCGAAACGCGCGCGCACGTCGAGCGCCGATGACGCATCTGTGTCGATGAAATCGCGCCAGTGACGAGCGGCACCATCGGCCGCACCGCCCTTCTGTTCGAGCACCACCGCTTCCGTCACGTTCGGCCGCATCGATTCGACACGCCACACGCGCAGCGTTAACACCGACGACAAGGCGCCGGGCGGCAGATTCGCCGGAATCTGCAGGTCGCGCGTCTTCGATCCGGTGCGCGGACCGAACACTACTTGCGCGCCTGAGCGTGCGAGACGTTCGGCGAAATCGTCCGGCACGACCGGCAGCGGCGGCACGACGATCAGGCTATAGCCCTCGAACGATGCGTCGACCGGCACGACGTCGACGTCGAGCCCGAGCGCGCGCAACGCCGAGTAGTACTCGAACGCGAAACGCGGATAGTGAAAGTCCGCGCCCTGCGGATGAATCTCGAACAACCACTTCGCTTCGTAGTCGTAGACGAGCGCGACTTTCGAGCGGATGGCCGCATTCGCGTCGGCATTGGCGGCAAGCACCGTGCGAATGTCCGAAGCGACCTGCGATGCTTCATTGCCGCCGACATCGAGCCGGTTATCGGGCGTATTGAGGCCCGCGTGCATCTGCTCCTGCGCGAACGGTGCCTGACGCCAGCGGAAATACGACACGCAGCCCGCACCGTGCGCGAACGCTTCCCAGCTCCACAGCCGCACCATGCCCGGCAGCGGCGCGGGATTCCATTGCGCCCAGTTCACCGGTCCCGGCTGCTGCTCCATGACCCAGAACGGCAGCTTCGACATGCCGCGATAGACGTCGTGATTGAACGACGCGAAATCCGGATGACCGCTGCGCAACCAGCGCGCCTTGATGTCGGGCGCGAACCACTGCTCTTCGAGCGCGCCGAGCGGATAGCTGTCCCACGTTGCGACATCGAGATCGGCCGCGACCTTGTAATGATCGAACTCGGTGAAAAGCTGCATGAAGTTGTGCGCGACGGGACGCCCCGGCGAATGCGCGCGAATGATCTCGACCTGCATGCGGTTGTAGCGGGCCACTTCGTCGGATGCGAAGCGCCGGTAGTCGAGCCGGTGCGACGGATGCGCTTCGGTCACGGTGCCAACGGGGGCGTCGATTTCGTCGAAGCTGCGATACTCCATGCTCCAGAACACGGTGCCCCACGCCTCGTTCAGCGCCTCGATCGTGCGATAACGCGCCTTCAGCCACTCGCGAAAGCGCGCGAGCGCCGCCGGCGAATAGCTGACCACCGTGTGATGGCAGCCAAATTCGTTATCGGTCTGCCAGTACGCGACCGCCGGATGCTTGCCGTAGCGCTCGGCCACCGCCGTGCAGATTCGCTGTGATGCTTCGAAATACGCGGGCGACGAGAAGTCGTAATGACGCCGCGAGCCGAACGCGCGCGGACGTCCATCGGCGCCGACCGGCAGGATGTCCGGATGACGATCGATCAGCCACTTCGGCGGCGTCGCGGTCGGCGTGCACATGACGACCTTCAGGCCAGCGGCGCCGAGTACATCGACGGCGCGATCGAGCCAGCCCCAATCGTATTCGCCAGGCGTCGGCTCGATCCGGCTCCACGCGAATTCGGCGATCCGCACCTGCTCGATCCCGAGTGCTTTCATCCGGCGCGCATCGTCTTCCCACATCGACTCGGGCCAGTGCTCCGGGTAATAACAGACTCCAATACGCATCCCTATGTCCCCAATGTTCTTCAAGCGTAGTGTTCGACGGATTCGAGCGACGCGGCCGCGAAGCCGTCTTCGGTAAACAGATGGCAGGCCGTACGCGGCACCCGCAGGCTCGCGCGATCGCCGGGCGCGAGGCGGGTGTTGCCAGGCGCCTTGGCGATCAGCGCGGCGCCGCCGGGCTGATCGAGGTGAACGTAGCTGTGTTCGCCAAGCTGCTCGACGAGCGATACGGTGCGTGCCAGCACGCCGTCTTCCGAACCCGCCGGGTTCGTGGTTGGCGATGTATCGCCGAACTCGAGATGCTCGGGACGTACGCCGAGCGTGACCGGCTGCGCGACTTGCAATCCAGCGCTGCTCACCGGTACGCGCACGTTTTCGCCGGTGTGATCGAGCGTGATGAGCACGCCTTGCGCATCGAGTGAAGCCACCTTGCCCGGCAGGAAATTCATTCGCGGCGAGCCGATAAAGCCGGCCACGAAGCGGCTCTTCGGGCGGTGGTACAGCTCGAGCGGCGCGCCGATCTGCGCGATGCTGCCGTAGCGCTCGGTGTCCTTGCCCGAATGCAGCAGCACGATCTTGTCGGCGAGCGTCATCGCTTCGATCTGATCGTGCGTCACGTAGACCACGCTCGCCTTCGCAAACTGCTTATGCAGGCGCGCGATTTCGACGCGCGTTTGCCCGCGCAAGGTCGCATCGAGATTGGACAGCGGTTCGTCGAACAGAAACACGCCGGGCTCGCGCACGATCGCGCGGCCGATCGCCACGCGCTGCCGCTGACCGCCCGACAGCGCCTTCGGTTTGCGCTCGAGCAGTGCCTCGAGTTGCAGGATGCGCGCGGCTTCACGCACCTTGCGATCGATTTCATCCTTCGGGGTCTTCGCGAGTTTCAAGCCGAACGCCATGTTCTCGAACACGCTCATGTGCGGAAACAGCGCATAGCTCTGGAACACCATCGCGACGCCGCGTTGCGCGGCCGGCACGTCGTTGACGATCCGCCCGCCGATCGACAGGTCGCCGTCGGTCACGTCTTCGAGCCCGGCGATCATGCGCAGCAATGTGGACTTGCCGCAGCCCGACGGTCCGAGAAACACGCAGAACTCGTTTTCGCCAATCTCCAGATCGACGTTGCGAATCACCGGCGCACCGTCGCCATACGCCTTCTGCACGCCTCGTAATGAAATGCTCGCCATTGCATCGACTCCGTGATTTAATCTGCGCGAAGTCGGAGATTAAGCGCTTAATCAGCAAGACCGAAAAATCGATCGCAAGGCGATCGTTGGGTCTGTCTCCGATATCGTTTTGTACGTTGGTTCGCCGACAGATGTTGCCGCGCCTCGCGCCGCGATGCAAATGCCGGACAGCCATCCCAAATATTGACAAGATCATGCCCACACTCAGCGAAGTCGCGCGTCATGCCGGCGTCACCCCCGCCACCGTGTCCAACGTGCTGCGCCAGCGCGGCCGCGTCGGCGAAACGACCCGGCAACGCGTACTCGACGCAGTCGCGGCGCTTGGCTACCGCCCCCATCTCGCCGCGCGCGCGCTGGCCGAGGGTCGCGCGCCGACGCTCGCGCTGATGGTGTCGAGCATCGCGAATCCGTTCTATCCGGAGTTCGCGCTCGCGGTCGAACGCGCTGCGCATACGAGCGGCCACTTCGTGATCATCTGCAATACGAACGAAGATCCGCTGACCGGCCGCGCGTACCTCGACCAGATCGCCGGCACCTTGTCCGAGGGCGTGCTCGTGACGAATGCGAACCTCGATTTCGCCGATCTGCACAAGACCGAAGCGCGCGGCACGCCGGTCGTGCTGTGCATGTGGGAGCGGCCCACCGAACCGCCGGGGCTGCCGTGCGTCGCGGTCGATTTCCGGCTGGCCGGCAAACTGGCCGCCGAGCACCTGCTCGAACTCGGGCATCGGCGCATTGGAGCGATCGTCGGCAGCAAGGCCTCGGGTATTCACGCGACGCGCTACGAAGGTTTCGTCGACGCATTGCGCGCAGCCGGCGTGACGAAGAATCGCGTGCGGCACGGGCTCGACACGATCCACGGCGGCTACCTCGCGGCGCGAGCGCTGCTCGAAGCCGATCCGCAACTGAGCGCGATCTTCGTGACCAACGACCTGCCCGCGCTCGGCGTGATGCACGCGGCCGCGGACCTCGGCCTGCACGTGCCGGACGATCTGTCCGTGATCGGCATCACCGACATCCAGCTCGCGCGCGAGTCGCGCCCGGCGCTGACGACGGTGGCCGTGCCGACGGTCGAGGTCGCCGGGCTTGCAGTGGAACTGTTGCGCGAGCTGATCGAGACGTCGTACGGACAGGCGGGACGTGGCGCGCGGGACGTGCCGACGCGAGTGCCGATGCGGATTTCGTCCGAACCGAAACTGGTCGTGCGGGCGTCGACCGCCGCGCCGCGTTCGAGTTGATGTGACCGTAACAGCCGCGACCTGACGTTGCAGTTGATCAGGCTCGGCCAGCTTGCTGCCGGTCAACTCGCGTGACGAGGCTGGCGCGCACCGACCGCCAACGCAATGCAGGCCAATACCGCGGAAACCGCCGCGAACGCGACGTTCGCCCACAAATGTCCGACCCGGGTCGACAGCAGCGCAATGCCCACCGCCGGCAACGAGTTGCCGGTGTAACAGCAGAGCAGATACGCCGATAGCAGTTCGGCGCGCTGGTCCGCGGGCGCAATCCGGTTGACCTCCTGCAGACTGCCGCGAAACCCGAGCGCGGCGGCGATTCCACACAGCGCGATCGCCGCGCTCAGCACCAGGATCGACGCGGCGGCCTGCGCCCAGAGCAGCAACGCGAGGCTCGGCGGCAGCAGCCACAGTCCGGCGAGCATCGCAGTGCGGGCGGCGAGCTTCGACGTCGCGAGCACCGTGATCGTGCTCGCGGCGAACAACTCGGCGACGAGCGCCCCGCTCAACGCGGGGCTGTGCAGATGCATACTGTTCGCGATCAGATTGGGCAGCAGCGCCGCGAAAAACCCGAGCAGCGCGAACGTCGCGAACGCGGTGACGGCCGGCACGACGAATGCCACGCGCAATCGCGCGGGCACACCGATACGTGGCTCGAAAGACAGCTCTTCAAACGACCGGGCGCGCGCTTGCACCGTTTCGCGCGCGAGCGCCGTCAATGCCGCAGTGACCAGAAGCGCCAACAGATAAACGACAAACACCGTGCGCAGCGGCGAAGGCGCGAATTGCGCGAGCAGACCGGTGAGCAGCGACCCCACTGCGAGCCCACCCAGATTGACCGCCGCGGCAAGACGGCTGGCCGGCGCCTTGTCGGGGCCGGCATGCAATTCCGCGAGCCACGCGGTTGCCGTGGCGGCACCGACACCGATCGCCAGACCGCTCGCGGCACGGGCGACGAAAAGCCACGGCGCATGCGTGGCAAACAGAAAACACATCGTGCTCGCGATCGCCGCTGCGAGCACGAGCAGACTGACCGATCGGCGGCCGGCCCGGTCGGACACGCGACCGAATAGAAACAACGCGCCGAGATTGCCGATCACGTAGGTTGCATACACGAGCGTGATCGTCAGTTCGGACAATCCGAACCGCCGCTGATAGAGCGGATAAAGCGGTGTGACCATGGTGCTGCCCGCGTACAGAACGCCGATCACGCCGGCGGCGGTGATCAGTGATGCGCGGGCGCCGAGTCGTCGCTGCCACCAATGCGAATGCATGGGTCTCTCCGAAGAGTTCACGTTCTGGTTAGGCGAGCAAGCGCTGTTCCGCCGCGTCGTCTCCCCGGCATTCAGCGGTCAGCGAAAAACCGCGTTGCGCATCGCGAATTGCGTTGGAAAAACATCGCCGAGACTTCAAATAGCTTTCAGTCGAGCCAGGACTTTCCCCAAGCCGAGACGCGCTTCTGCGCACCGCAACAAGGCATCAAAGCCTTGCCACAAAGGGCTCGCAGCCTGCACGCGAGTCGCTGCGCGGCAATTTTCCGTCTTCACATCTCCTTGACGATTGGCCGCGCGCCTGTTGTACTAAATCAACCAAAGTGATTTAGGCGATTCCCTTCAGGACTACATCACCTCGAAGCGTCATCGCCAGACGTCGAGCTCACAACCTCGCATCTGCAAACCATCTGTAGTCCCAATAGTCGTTGCCAATAACTGGAGGAGCGTCCCATGAATCTGAATTCCCGCAGGCGTCCTGTCGCCAGGACAATCGTGTCGATGTGCGCCGCGGCAGCGGCAGTGTGGTGTGCGACCGCGAGTCAGGCTGCCGACCAGCCCGTCATCGGCCTGATCACTAAGACCGATACGAACCCCTTCTTCGTCAAGATGCGTCAGGGCGCGGATGCAGCCGCGTCGAAAGACGGCGCGAAACTGATCACGGCCGCCGGCAAGTTCGACGGCGACAACGCGAGCCAGGTCACCGCGATCGAAAACATGATGACGGCCGGCGCGAAAGCGATCCTGATCACGCCGAGCGACACCAAGGCGATCGTGCCGAGCATCAAGAAGGCGCGCGCGGCCGGCGTGATGGTCGTCGCACTCGATACGCCGACCGACCCGCAGGACGCGACTGACGCCCTCTTCGCCACCGACAACTTCAAGGCCGGCGTGCTGATCGGCAAATACGCGAAGGCCGCGCTGAACGGCAAGCCCGCGAAGATCGCCACGCTCGATCTCGCGCCCGGCGTGTCGGTCGGCGTGCTGCGTCACAACGGCTTCCTCGAAGGCTTCGGCGTGAAGGAAGGCGATCCGTCGATCGTCTGCAGCCAGGACACGCGCGGCGATCAGGCGAAAGGCCAGACCGCGATGGAAAACTGCCTGCAGAAAGCACCCGACATCAACGTGGTCTACACGATCAACGAACCGGCCGCGGCCGGCGCGTATCGCGCACTGAAGGCAGCGGGCAAGGACAAGGGCGTGATGATCGTGTCGATCGACGGCGGTTGCGAAGGCGTGCGCAACGTCAAGGCCGGCGCAATCGCGGCGACCTCGCAGCAGTATCCGCTGAAGATGGCCTCGCTCGGCGTCACCGCCGGCGTCGACTACGCGAAGACCGGCAAGAAAGTATCCGGGTATCAGGACACCGGCGTCACGCTGATCACCGATAAACCGATGTCCGGCGTCGATAGCAAGGACACGAAGTTCGGCCTCGATAACTGCTGGGGCAAGTAACGCGCATTACACAGCGGCCCGTCGCGCGTTGCGGCGGACCGCCATCTGATTCGCCGCGTGACCTTCCCGTCACGCTCATGTACCGAGGACTGCCATCATGTCGACTCCCTCCGCGCCCGCCGGCCGCCCGCGCCCGTCTTTCACCGAGCACCTGCCGTCGTTGTCCGAAATCGGACCGCTGATCGCGCTGGTACTGGCCTGCGCATTCTTTATCTCGCAGAGCAGCCGCTTTCTATCGTTCCAGAATCTGTCGCTGATCCTGCAACAGACGATGGTCGTCGCGGTCATCGCGATCGGCCAGACACTGATCGTGCTGACCGGGGGCATCGATCTGTCTTGCGGCATGGTGATGGCCTTCGGCTCGATCATCATGACCAAGTTCGCGGTCGTGCTCGGCGTGCCCCCGGTTCTCGCGATTCTGTGCGGCATCGGCGCCAGCACCTTGTTCGGTTTGTTGAACGGTCTGCTGATCACGCGCATCAAGCTGCCCGCGTTCATCGTCACGCTCGGCACGCTGAATATCGCGTTTGCGCTCACGCAGATCTACTCGAACGCGGAAAGCGTGTCGAACCTGCCTGACGCAATCATGTTCTTCGGCAACACGTTCAGCGTCGGACCGGCGGAAGTCACGTACGGCACCGTGCTGACGCTGCTCATGTATCTGGCCACGTGGTTCGTGCTGCGCGACACCGTGCCCGGCCGGCATCTGTACGCGCTCGGCAACAACGCCGAAGCCGCGCGGCTGATGGGCCTGTCGTCGCAGAAGATTCTGCTGATCGTGTACACGCTCGCTGGCGCGATCTATGGCATCGCCGCGCTGCTGTCGGTGTCGCGTACCGGCGTCGGCGATCCGCAGGCCGGGCAAACCGAGAACCTCGACAGCATCACCGCGGTCGTGCTCGGCGGCACGAGTCTGTTCGGCGGACGCGGATCGATCGTCGGCACCTTGCTTGGGGCGCTGATCGTCGGCGTATTCCGCAACGGCCTGACGCTGATCGGCGTTTCTTCGGTATACCAGGTGTTGATCACCGGCATGCTCGTGATTCTCGCGGTCGCCGCCGATAAACTCTCGCACCGCGGCCGTTAAGCCCGCACAGGAGCCTTGTCATGTCGACCTCGACTTCTACCCCTGCTTCCTCTTCCACCGCCATGCCGGTTCTGCAGGCACGCGGACTCATCAAACGCTATGGCAACGTGACCGCGCTCGACGGTTGCGATTTCGAAGTGCTGCCCGGCGAAATCCTCGCGGTGATCGGCGACAACGGCGCGGGCAAATCGTCGCTGATCAAGGCGCTCTCCGGCGCGACGGTGCCCGACGAAGGCGAGATTCTGCTCGACGGCAAGCCCGTCAAGTTCCGCAGTCCGCTCGATGCGCGCGCGCAAGGCATCGAGACCGTGTACCAGGAACTCGCGGTCGCGCCGGCAATGAGCATCGCCGAAAACCTGTTTCTTGCCCGCGAATTGCTGAAACCCGGCTGGCGTGGCTCGCTCTTCAAGATGATCGACAAGCGCCGCATGCTGGAAGAAGCCACCGCGCACATGAAGGATCTGCAGATCGGCATCCGCTCGATGCGCCAGGCGGTCGAGACACTATCCGGCGGCCAGCGCCAGGGCGTCGCCGTGGCACGCAGCGCGGCGTTCGCGCGCCACGTGGTGATTCTGGACGAACCCACCGCCGCGCTCGGCGTGAAGGAAGGCAACATGGTGCTCGAGCTGATCCGGCGCGTGCGCGATCGCGGCCTGCCGGTGATTTTGATCAGCCACAACATGCCGCACGTGTTCGAGATCGCGGACCGCATCCATATTCAGCGGCTCGGCCGGCGCGCGGCGCTCGTCAAGACGAAGGACGTGCACATGTCGGAAGCGGTCGCGATCATGACCGGCGCGAAGGAAGCCGACGTCAAGGCGATCGCATGACGCGCCGCCCAATCCGCTGAGCCAAGAGGCCGATAAACGACGATGGACACCTCCAGCACCAGTTCACGCTCGCCGGTCAAACGCACGGTTGGCTCGAATCAGGTCGGCATGCGGCAATTCAACGAGCGCATCGTGCTGCAAACGATCCGCCTGCATGGCGCTTTGCCGAAGGCCGAGGTCGGTCGCCTCACGCGTCTTTCGATGCAGACGGTGTCGATGATCGTCGACCGGCTGATCGCCGACGGCCTGCTCGAAAAGCAGGCGCGCGTGCGCGGCCGGATCGGCCAGCCGTCGGTGCCGATTGCGTTGTGCGCGGACGGTGCATACACGATCGGCATCAAGGTCGGACGCCGTAGTCTCGACGTGCTCGCGATGGACTTCGCCGGGCGTATCGTGTGCCGCGACGTATTCGAGTATGCATATCCCGATCCGCGTACGCTGTTTCCCGCGCTCGAAAGCAAACTCGTGCGCGTGAACGAGACGCTCGGCGCGAAGGCCGGCAAGGTGGTCGGCGTGGGCGTTGCGGCACCGCTGTGGCTCGGCGGTTGGCGCGACTTTCTCGGCGCGCCGCCCGACGCGCTCGATGCATGGAACGACATCGATCTGCGCGCGCGTATCGCGACGATGACCGGCCTGCCCGTCGAGTTCGCGAAGGACACCACGGCCGCGTGCGCGGCCGAGCTCGTCATGGGCCAGGGCCGCGGCATCCACAACTTCTTGTATCTGTTCGTGGGCACGTTCATCGGCGGAGGTCTCGTGATCGACGGCCGCCTGCGTGGGGGTCCGCACGACAACGCGGGCGCGGTCGGTTCGATTCCGCTGCGCGAAGGTAGCGCGCGCAAACCCGCGCGGCAGTTGCTGCACGCGGCGTCGGGCTTCGTCCTGGAACAGCTCTTCAGCGATGCGGGCGCACCGGCCGCCGCGGCGCACGATCATCGTGCGCTGTCGCCCGAGTTGTGGCGGCATACCGAGCAATGGCTCGAGAGCGCGTGCCCCGCGATCGCAAACGCGCTAACGAATGCTGCCGCGTTGCTCGATCTCGAAGCTGTCGTGATCGACGGCGAGTTCGACCGGTTATTGCTGCGCGAGATCATTCGCCGCACCGAGCGCGTGCTCGATCGTTTCGAATGGGAAGGCATGGTGCGGCCGCAATTGCTCGAAGGCGCGATCGGCGCCGATGCCCGCGCGATGGGCGGTGCGATTCTGCCTCTGTATGCCCATTTCGCGCCGGTGCATGAGCTGTTTCTGAAGCCGGCGGCAACGGAAGCGAGCTACGACGAGCGGTAGTCGATTCGTTGCGCGATTCACTGCGCGGCGACCTTCCTCGCGACTGGCTTCGATTCCGCCGGCGCCGCCGTCACGGTTTTCTCAACCGGCTTATCGAGCAACGGCTGCAACGCCGGTGCCATCGACTTCAGCAACTGCACCGCCAGCGCGCTCGTGAAGTCGTAACGCGCGGCGTACGGCTCATGCACCCATGCGGTCAGCGTGCCGTAGAAGCGGTCGCCGAGCGCAAACACGAAGGTCGCGCTGCGGTTGACCTTGCGTGACTCGATGAGGCGCGCGCCCTTTGCGTACACGTTCAGGCGCTGATCGCCGGTGCCGGTCTTGCCGTAGACGGTGAGCGTTTCGCCGTTCGGGAACGTCATGCCTTGCGCGAGACGCCTCCCGGTGCCACCCGTCACGACGTCGCGCAACAGCATCTTCACCTCACCGGCGATTTCCGGCGACACCTGTTGTTCCGGCGCGATCACCGCGCGCTTGAAATGGGTTTCGTACGGCGTATCTTTCGCGAAGTCGATTTGCGTCAGCGTTTCGGTCGGCACCTTGTTGCCGCCGTTCGCGATCACGCCGATCAGTTGTGCGAGCGCCGCCGGACGATCACCCGACGCACCGATCGCCGCCGCATACGACGGCGTCAGTGATGCGAACGGATAGCCGAGCGCCTGCCACGATTTGCCGATCGCATCGAAGGCGCGCAGCTCGACCATGCGTTTGATGCGGTGATCCTGAGTCAGGTGATAGCGCGTCTTGAAGAGCCACGAGTAAGTGGACAGGCGCACATCCTGGCTTGCGCTTTCGATCTGCGCGAGCGTCGCGTCGGGATGCGAGCGCAGATAGTTCAGCGTCCACAGTTCGAGCGGATGCACGCCCGAGATATAGCCGCGGTCGTTCAGGTTGAAGCGGTTGATGCCGTACTTGTCGTACAGATTCGCGAGGTCTTGGTCGTCGAGCATCGAATTCGCCGGCGTGTCCTTCAGCGCCGCGTACATCAATTTATTGAACCAGGCATTCGATTGATCCGGTGCAACGCTGCGCAGCACGGTCGCCACTTTCGGCGGCGTCTTGCGCACGCCGAGCAGCAATAGCGTGATCTGCTGATCGGGCGTCTTGCCGTGGTACTTCGTGTAGAAACGCTTCATGTACACGCGGCTTTCCTGATCGGCGAAACGTGTCAGATACATCTTGCGGGTCGCCGTGTCGCCGAGCCATTGCGACGACGGCCCGGTGGTCTGCACCATTTCGTAGTGCACGATATCGCGCATCAGCCGCACGAACACGAGGTTCACCGAATGCTGGAACGCGCGATGCACGGTCAGGATGCGGCTGTTGTCGTCGGCCTCGAAGTTCGTGAAAGTTTGCGCTCCGCCGCCCGTAAAGAACGTCTCGCCCGGGCTTGCCGAGTATTTACGCTCGATGGCCGCATCGAGCATCGGCTGGAGCGAATGATCGCGCGTGTGCAGCAGATAGTCGATCGCCCAGTGCGTCAGCTGATCGTTCGGATCGGGCGTGATCGCCTTCAGCTCAGCATTGCTCAGGGAGGCGTAACGTGTGTGCAGGTCGGTGACGATCTGCAGATACGTGATGACGGTACGCAGTTTCGCGGTCGAGCCGAGATTCAGGCGCGCGCCCGAATTGATGTCGAACGGCTGGTTCACGCTATCGGTCTGCACGCGCACGAGATTCGCGTCGCCGTGCCGCTCGAACAGCGTGAAGCTGTACGCGATATGCGATGGATCGTCGGACCCACGCAGCATTTCGAAACCGACGAGGCCCGCGGCCTTCGCGCCGTCCTTCGTCGCGGCGGCTGCGAGCCGCTCGGCAACGGCCTGTTGCACGTCATTGTTCAGCGTGCCGGTCGCCTGCACGTCGAGGCGGTCCAGCTCATAGAAGCTGCGCACACCGAGCGCGGTGAGCAGATGCGAGCGCATCGACGTGACGGCCTTGCGCGATACGAACGAAGCGATATCCGGTGTACTGCGCGGCGCGCGATACAGTTCGACGTGCGCCGCGAGCGCCGCGTCGCGCAACTGCGCCGAGATCACGCCACCGCTCGCAAGAAGCCGCGTATAGCTGTCGGTCAGCCGTTCGAGCTCCGGATAGCCGCGCTGCAGGAAAAATGACGGCGCGCGCTGCGCGATCATCAGCGACAGCACTTCGCGGAACGCGACACCCTGCTCGGCCAGATTCGCCTCGGTCGACGGCGCCTTCAGCAGGCGGTTGGTTTCGCGGAAATCACGCCCATACCACGCGGCGAGCCCATCGCCGATACCGTTGATTTCGCCGACGCCAGGCTGCGCGGCGAGCGGCACCGAGTTCAGGTAATGGACCACGATCTGTTCGCGCGCTGGCAGCGTCTGCGGTCCATTCAGGTACGCGCGCACTGATGCGGACGCGATTTGCCGCAGCTTTTCCGGCGGCGTCGCGGTGCGGCCGCCCGCCGAGTGACGGAATTTCTCGATCTGCGTCGCGAGCGTGCTGCCACCCGGCGTCTGCTGATGACGGTTGAAAACCCGCGCGCCCTGGTCGACGAGCGCGCGGCTGAAGCGCCCCCAGTCGATCGCCGGATTGCGGTTCGGCTGATTCGGATCGAGCAGATAGCGGTCTTCGATGAACAGCAGCGAATTCACGATGACCGGCGGGATCGCGTCGAAGCTGTCGTACACGCGGCCCGGAAACCGTGCGCTGTAAAGCGGCGCGCCGGTGCCGTCGAAAAGCTGCAGGCCCGCTGTGTCCTTCTCGTCGTAAGGCAGGAACAGGCCGTCATCGGCGAGAGAAAGCATGCGTTCGGAAGCGCGCGCCTGCGAGCTGATTTCAAAGCCGCGCTGCAACAGACGCTGCTGGATAGCAGGCAACAGCGCGTAGCCGAGCCGTGCGTCGTATGGACCCTTGTCGGTTTGCGGGAAACGGATCGAATGGCTGGGGCCGTCGGCGACGGAAAAACCGACGTCGCGGGTCAGCTCGGAAAGGTAGCGCGCCTGCAGCCGCGAGGTCTCGATCTCGATCTGCACGAGGCGCGCAATCAGCGCCGCCGCAAGCAGCACGGCCGCGGCCAGCCCCCATTTGAGCCAACGCCAGCTCCGTACGGGCACGGTGCTGGTGGTGCGAAGCGGAAACCGAAGCGGTGGCCGGTTCATGGCTGCTCTCCCCCGAGCGACGGCCAGGGTGCGGGACCTGGCTCACTTCATTCAAAATAGTTTAGCTTGGAACGAAAAGCCATCATCGGCCAGGATGTGGCCGACAGTGTCGCGGCTACAACACCCGCGGGCGCTGGGTGACAAAACGCGAACTGGCGTGAGATATTGAACGCCTTTCCAAATGCCTACAAAACCGCCGCTTCGGGCGGTTTTGCCGTTTCTGGCGTCTGTTGTCGAAGTTTAGGCGCCTGTTTGCTGACGTTTTTGCTGGCAATCGGGCGGATGGCTCAGCCAGTGAATCGGGTCACATCTGAGTTTGCGCTTCCGCCTGGCCTTGTTGTGCGTGCGCGCGCAACAGCGAAATGAACCGCTCGGCCGGCGGCGACAGCACGCCGCCCTTGCGCGTCACGATGCCGAAAGTCTGCGATGGCGATTTGAGCCTGACCGGCACGATGCGCAGCATCTTGTGCCGCACGAACGGCCCCGCAATCGCGCTCGGCAGCAGCGAGACAAGCTCGGCACTGCTTTGCAGCAGCGCGACCGTCACGAACGTGGAAGCTGTTGAAATCGGATTGTCGGGCATGTCGAGGCCGGCGAGATCCATCTCGCGTTCGAGCAGCGCGTGCAGCGGCATATGTGACGGATACATGACCCAGCGATGCCCGGAGAGATCGCGCAGCGTCATCTCGCGGCGCGGCAACGGTGCATGCTGGTAACCGACTACCACCGCCAACGGCTCGTCGCCGAGCGGACGGTACTGATACTTCGACGGATCGGCCGCGACCGCCGCGCGACCCACCACTAGATCGAGCCGGCCGTCATCGAGCTGTGCGAGCATCCGCGCGCTGGTGTCTTCCACCACTTCGATCGACAGACCGGGTTGCGCCGCATGCAGCTGATTCAGCGCGGGCACCACGCAGTCGGGAATCGCGCCCATGATCGCGCCGAGCACGAGGCGCCCGCCGCGCCCCGAACGTATTTCGGCGACGTCCTGGCAAAGCGCGGTGATGTCCGACGTCACGACGCGCGCATAACGGATCACGCAATGGCCGAGCTGGTTCGGGATCATGCCGCTTTTCGAGCGCTCGAAAAGCGGTGCGTCGAGCATCGATTCGAGTTCCTGCAGCGCCTTGCTCGCCGCCGATTGCGTCATCGCCATCACGCCGGCGGCTTTATGCAGCGACTTGTGATCGTCGAGCGCGATCAGCAGATGCAGCTGCTTCATGCGCAGCTTCGAGAGCAGGACGTTGAGCGTGTCTTTCATTGGGCCAGGTGAGTCGTAAAAGCGATCACGATATGGAAACAATTCAATATACCTGCGGGGCCTCACGCCGTATAGTCAGCAGCAACCATTCATCCCAGCACGGAAACAACGACATCGCCATGACCCAACCGTCACATTCCTCCGCCCTGCGTGGCGTCTTCCCCGTCGCGCCAACGATCTTCGACGACGCCGGCCGCCTCGACCTCGAAGGCCAGAAGCGCTGCCTCGATTTCATGATCGACGCCGGCTCGAACGGTCTGTGCATTCTCGCGAACTTCTCCGAGCAGTTCGCGCTGTCCGACGACGAGCGCAACACGCTGATGCATCTGGCGCTCGAACACGTCGCGGGCCGCGTGCCGGTGATCGTCACGACCACGCACTTCAGCTCGTACCAGTGCGCGGAGCGCAGCCGCGCCGCGCAGGCCGCGGGTGCCGCGATGGTGATGGTGATGCCGCCGTATCACGGCGCGACGATCCGCATCGGCGAGCGCGGTATTCACGAGTTTTATCGCACGGTGTCCGATGCCATCCAGATTCCGATCATGATCCAGGATGCACCCGTCAGCGGCACGCCGTTATCCGCACCGTTTCTCGCCCGCATGGCGCGCGAGATCGACAACGTCTCGTACTTCAAGATCGAAACGCCGCAGGCCGCGAACAAGCTGCGCGAGCTGATCGAACTGGGTGGCGACGCGATCGTCGGTCCATGGGACGGCGAGGAAGCGATCACGCTGATGGCCGATCTCGATGCGGGCGCGACCGGCTCGATGACGGGTGGCGGCTATGCGGACGGCATCCGCCTGATCGTCGATGCTTATGCGGCCGGCGATACCGAGGCCGCCGCGGCGCACTATCAGCAGTGGCTGCCGCTAATCAACTATGAAAATCGCCAGGGCGGCCTCGCATCGTGCAAAGCGCTGATGAAGGAAGGCGGCGTGATCCGTTCGGACGCGGTGCGTCATCCGTTGCCGCAGATGCATCCGGCGACGCGCGAAGGGCTGTTGAAGATCGCGCGCCGGCTCGACCCACTCGTGTTGCGTTGGGGTCAATAACACACATTGAAGCGCAGCGGGGCGCCTACCGAGGGGCGGACTCACCCGGGCTGGACGACGGCACGCGATTGCCGCTACGCTAGGGTCTGTCCACAGGCCCCCGCCCCATGCAAAGCTTCTACGAAGCCACCGTCACCCGCTCCTGCGCCTACGCGCCGCTCTCCGGCCGACGCAGCGCGCACGTCTGCATCATCGGCGGCGGACTCGCGGGACTGTCCACCGCGATGGGACTCGCCGAGCGCGGCGTCGAGGACGTCGTCGTGCTCGAAGCGCGGCAGGTCGGCTTCGGCGCATCGGGCCGCAACGGCGGTTTCGTGTTTGGCGGCTACAGCCTCGATTGCGCGGACCTGCTGAAAGCGCTTGGCCCAATCCGCGCGCGCGAACTCTATACGCTGACCACCGACGCCGTCGAGCTGATGCGCAAGCGCATTGCGCGCTACCGGATCGATTGCGACGCGACCGACGCCGGCGTGATCCTCGCGAACTGGTTCGACGAACCCGCGCGTCTCGAAGCACAACGCCGCCTGATGCGCGATTCGTTCGGCGTCGACTGGGAACCGATCGCGGCCGACGCACTCGCCGCGCAACTGAAAACGAGCCGCTATCACGGTGGCCTGTTCGAGCGCAACGCGTTCCATTTTCATCCGCTCAAATACGTCGTCGGCGTCGCCGCGGCGGCCGCGCAGGCGGGCGTGACGATACACGAGCGCTCGCCGGTCGTGAGCTTGCGGCGCGACGGCGCGGGCTTCGTCGTCGAGACACCGCAGGGTGCGCTCGACGCGCGCCACGTCGTGATGGCCGGCGGCGGCTATGCACGCAACGTGTACGCACGCGTCGAGCGCGCAGTGCTACCGATCGCCACCTACGTGATGGCGACCGAGCCGCTCGGCGAACGCTTGCACGACGCCATTGCCACGCGCGCCGCGATCTACGACACCCGCTTCGCGTTCGACTACTACCGCCCGCTGCCCGACACGCGCATCCTGTGGGGCGGCCGTATCTCGGTGCGCGACCGCGAGCCCGAGACGATCGCGCGTCTGTTGCGACAGGATCTGCTGAAGGTCTATCCGCAGTTGCACGACGTGCGCATCGAGCACGCATGGGGTGGCCTGATGAGCTACGCGCGGCACAAGATGCCGCAGATCGGCCGCAGCGCGGACGGCGTCTGGTACGCGGTCGGTTTCGGCGGACACGGCATGGCGCCGACGACCGTGTCAGGCGAACTGCTGGCCGCGGCGATCTCCGGTGAACGGCCAGTGCCCGACGCGTTCGCGACCTTCGGCCTGACCCGCACGTTCGGCGCGCTCGGTCTCGCGGCCGCGCAGCTCACCTACACCGCGATGCAAACACGCGACGCGCTCGCCGCGCGCCGGCGGCCCACCCGCCCGGTCGCGTAAGCGCCACGCGAGCCCGTCGAAATGCCTCCACCGATGCCCGAGACCCGTGCCAGAGGCCCATTTCGCCATGCTAGAATGCGCCGTCACTGCCGCTCGAAACCACAATGAAAAAGGGAAGCAAGGCCGCCGAGCCTGATACCAACGGCATCGCGTCCGGCATGCCGCACGCCGACACCCGTCGCGCGGACGCCCGTCGCAAATACGATCCCGAGCAGACGAAGCGCAACATCCTCGACGTCGCGACCCAGGAGTTCTCCGCGATGGGACTGACCGGCGCACGCGTCGACGCGATCGCGGAACGCACGAACACCACCAAGCGCATGCTGTACTACTACTTCGGCAGCAAGGAAGGGTTGTACCAGGCGGTGCTGGAGAAGGTGTATGGAGACATTCGTGCACTCGAACAGGATCTGCACATCAGCGAACTCGATCCGGTCGAGGGGATGCGCGCGCTGGTCGAATTCACGTTCGACTACCACGACCGCCAGCGCGACTTCGTGCGCCTCGTGACGATCGAGAACATTCACGGCGCGAAGTACGTCGAGCAGGTCAAGACGTTCAAAGGCCGTAACGTCACCGTGATTCACACGATCGAGGATCTGCTCGCGCGCGGCATCGCGGCCGGCCAGTTCCGCAGCGACATCGATCCGATCGATCTGCATCTGATGATCAGTTCGCTGTGCTTTCATCGCGTGGGCAACCGGCATACGTTCGGCACCGCGTTTGGACGTGATCCGTCGCATCCGCGACTGCGGGCACGGCATCGGGCGATGATCGTCGATGCGATCTTGCGGTTCGTGAAGAAGGAAGATTGAGGCTGGTTGCGTAGCGTCTGGCAGAAATGGAAACGGGATGTGGTGAAAGCCACATCCCGTTTTTTATCGCGTCAAGAAACGAAGCGCGTTCACACAGCAGAAAGACTTAATCCACCAGCACGATCCGCTTGATATCGCCGACGATAAAGATATACGACAGCGCGCCGATCAACGCGATCACACCGATAAACACCAGCGCCCCGACGAACGAACCGGTCGCCGCGACGATCAGGCCCACCACGAGCGGCGTCACGATACCCGCCAGATTCGCGGCGAAGTTGAAGATACCGCCGGTTACGCCGAGCAGACCTTCCGGCGCGATATCGGAAACGAGCGTCCAGCCGAGCGCGGCCATCCCTTGCGCGAAGAACGCCACCGACAGAATCGCGATCACCACCACGTTGCTCTCGACATAGTTGGCGAGAATGATCGTCGACGCGAGCAGCAGGCCGGCGATGATCGGCAGCTTGCGCGCGACGTTCGGCGACTTGCCACGGCGCAGCAGCCAGTCGGAGAACACGCCGCCGAACATCACGCCGATCGACGCCGCGATGAACGGCATGATCGCGAAGAAGCCGATCTTCAACCATGCCATGTGACGCTCGGTGGCCAGATACGTCGGGAACCACGTGAGGAAGAACACCAGCGTCGAATTGCCCGCGAACTGGCCGAGGCAGATGCCGGTCAGCTGACGATGCTTGAGCAGCCGACCAATCGTGCGCCATTCGAAGCCGCTCTTCTTCGAAGCGGCTGCGTCGGTAGCACCCGCGGCATCCTTGTGGCGTTGCGTAAGACCGCCGCCCGCCTCGATATAGTCGAGCTCTTCCTGATTCGCCGACGGATGATCGCGCGGCTCGCGATACAGCAGCCACCACACCACGCCGAACGCGATACCGACGCCGCCGACCACGAGGAACAGCGAGCGCCAGCCGAACGCGCCCATCAGCATGAACAGGAACGGGCTGAAAAACGCGAGGCCGATATATTCGCCGACCGTGTAGGTGCCGGTCGCCATCGCGCGTTCGCTTTGCGGGAACCACGTGGCGACCACGCGGCTATTGGTCGGAAAGCAAGGTGCTTCCGAAACGCCGAGGCCGAGACGGAACGCGAACAGGCCGCCGATGCCCCCCACGAGCCCTTGCGCGAGCGTGCACAGCGACCAGAACGTCATCGACAGGAAGTACGTTAGCTTGCTGCCGAAGCGGTCGAGAAACAGGCCGCCCGGAATCTGCGAGGCCACGTAGCTCCACGAAAACACGGAGAACAGCAGGCCCATCAGCGCGGCGTTGATGCCGAGCTCCTTCGTCAACTGCGGCGCCGCGATGCCGAGAATGGTGCGGTCGAGATAGTTGATCATCGTGCCGACTGCGAGCAGCGCGAGGATCTGATAACGGGCTTTCGAACGGCGCGCGGTGCTCGCCGTCTTACTCTGCGCGGTTGAGCCCGCGGAACTGGATTGGAACGATTGCGGCATGTCGTGCTTGTCTCCTCGATCAGCTTGGGTGCCGGTCTTTACGCGGCCGGTTAGCGTTGCAACAGCGATTGAAAGTGGGTGTAGACGCGCTCGGCGTCCGGCTCGAGACCCGTGAAAATGCGCATGGCATCGACCGCCTGGTAGACCGCCATGCCGCCACCGCTCAGCGTGCGGCAGCCGAGCGCCTCGGCCGCCTGCAACAGCGCGGTGCGGATCGGGAAATAGACGATGTCGGCGACCCACAGGTCGCGGTGCAGCAATTCGGCCGGCAGCGGCAGGCCCGGCATTTTAGCCATTCCAGTCGGCGTCGCGTGAATCAGCCCTCGCGCGGCCGCCAGCGATTCCTCGAGCGACGTGCCCGCGCTGACCTTGGCTTTAGGGAAGCGCTTCTGCAATTCGTCGGCGAGCGACTGCGCGCGCGCGGCATCGACGTCGAACAGTGTCAGCGACTGCGCGCCCATGTTCAGCGCCGCATGCGCGACCGCCGCGCCCGCGCCGCCGGCACCGAGCTGCACGACGCGTTCCAGCGACACGTCCGGCAGGCCACGCTGGAACGCGCGCGCGAAACCGGACCAGTCGGTGTTGTGGCCGATACGCTTGCCGTCCTTGAACAGCACGGTGTTGACCGCGCCGAGCGCGCGGGCGTCGTCGGACAGTTCGTCGAGCAGCGGAATCACCGCCTGCTTGCACGGATAGGTGATGTTCAGACCGTTGTAGCCCATCCGTTCAGCCGCCGTCAGCAACTCCGGCAGCGCGGCGGTGTCGAGCTTCAGCGCATCGAGATCGACACGTCGATACACATAGTGCAGACCGAGTTTGCTGCCCTCTTCCTCGTGCATCGCCGGCGTGAGCGAACCGCCGATGCCCGAGCCGATCAGGCCGACCAGAAAGGAATGGGGCGTGGCCCGCAAGTTCGCCTGCGCATTTGCCATCGCGGCGATCTGCGCGTCGCTCCGGGTATTTGCTTGAGTGTTCATTTCGCCGCCCTATTCTTAAGAATCGTCGCCATCCGTTCCAGCGCGAGCACATAGCCCTGCGTGCCGCAGCCGATGATGATCGCGTCCGCCACCGCCGACACGTACGAGTGATGCCGGAACGCTTCGCGCCGATGCACGTTCGAGATGTGCACCTCGACGACGGGCTTCTCGATCGCGCTCAGCGCGTCGGCGATCGCGACCGACGTATGCGTGTACGCGGCCGGATTGATCACGATGCCGTCCACCTTGGTGCGTGCCGCGTGCAGCCAGTCGATCAGCTGATGCTCGGCGTTCGACTGGCAAAAGTCGACCGCGAGGCCGAGGCGCTCGCCCGCGTCGCGGCACAGCTTCGCGACGTCGTCGAGCGTTTCCGAGCCATAGATGGCCGGCTCGCGCGTGCCGAGCAGATTGAGATTCGGTCCGTTCAGGACCAGTACGGAGGCAAAGCTCATGACAACGACTCCTGCAAAATGAGGCGCGACTCGAACCGCCGCACCCGCGGCGGTTTTTCGACGCGTAGCGAAGTGTGCGCGCATTCGTCGATGCCGTCATTCGGGGTTTCTACGAATTTGTACCATCTAGTTAGTTTGTATAGACTATCGAAACTCGCGGCTGTTGTGTGAGATTGCGGCCTTCGTCTCGCGCCAGTGCGTAACGAACTGGCCCATTTTGCGCATTGCAGCAAGCCAGGCAGGCGGCGCCCACAGGCGCGCCAAAGCGGTTTGCCTCTTCATTGCCTTCTCGTTTGTCCGTTTTTGCAGGAGCCGTTCATGCAACGTTCGATTGCCACCGTGTCGATAAGCGGCACCCTCGTCGAGAAGCTGAGCGCGATCCGCGCGGCCGGCTTCGAAGGCGTCGAAATCTTCGAGAACGACCTGCTGTATTTCGACGGCTCGCCCGCCGACGTGCGCCGCATCGCCGACGACCTCGGCCTGAAGATCATGCTGTTTCAGCCGTTTCGCGATTTCGACGGCGTCAGTCCCGAGCGGCTCGAGCGCAATCTCGACCGCGCGAAGCGCAAGTTCGACGTCATGCACGAACTCGGCACGGACCGCATCCTCGTGTGCAGCAACGTGTCACCGGACACGATCTGCGACGACTCGCTGATGATCGACCAGCTCGGCGCGCTGGCCCGCGCGGCCGAAGCGGCCGGCGTGATCGCCGGTTACGAGGCGCTCGCGTGGGGCAAGCACGTGAAGACCTACCGCCATGCGTGGAAGCTCGTCGACGCGGTAAACCATCCGAGCCTCGGGCTCGTGCTCGACAGCTTTCATACGCTGTCGCTAAACGACACGCCCGACGCGATCGCGGACATTCCGGGCGAGCGCATCGCGTTCGTGCAGATCGCGGACGCGCCGAAGCTCGCGATGGACGTGCTCGAATGGAGCCGCCACTACCGCTGTTTCCCCGGCCAGGGCGACTTCGATCTCGCGAACTTCACCGCACAGGTCGTCAAAGCCGGCTACAAGGGCCCGCTTTCGCTGGAAATCTTCAACGATGGCTTTCGCGCCGCCCCCACCACGATCACGGCCGCTGACGGCCATCGCTCGCTGCTGTTCCTCGAAGAGCAAACCCGCGCGCTGCTCGAAGAGCAACAACAGCCGCAGAAAACGACCAGCGACCTGTACCACTCACCCGCGGCGCCCGCGCACGTCGGCTATCAGTTCCTCGAATTCGCGGTCGATGACACCACCCGCGCGCAGCTCGCCGACTGGCTCGGCAGGTTGCGCTTCCGCCAGGCCGGCCAGCATCGCTCGAAGGACGTGACGCTGTATCAGCACGGCGCGGCATCGATCGTGCTGAACGCCGAGCCCGATTCGTTCGCGAACGCATTTTTCCAGCAGCATGGTTTGTCGCTGTGCGCGTCGGCGTTTCGTGTCGACGACGCGGGCCAGGCGTTCGAGCGCGCGGCCGGCTTCGGCTACGCGCCGTTCTCCGGCCAGATCGGGCCGAACGAGCGCGTGCTGCCGGCCGTGCAGGCGCCGGACGGCAGCCTCAACTATTTCGTCGATGAAACGCCGGACCAGCCCACGCTATTCGAAGCCGATTTCGTCCTCACCGACGTCAACGGGCCGACCGAGGTGGGGCCGCTCGAGCGCATCGATCACGTGTGCCTGTCGGTGCCCGCGAACGCGCTCGATACGTGGGTGCTGTTTCTACGCACCGCGCTGGGCTTCCTGGCCGAGCCGGGCGTGCTCGTGCCCGATCCGTACGGCCTCGTGCGCAGCCGCGCGCTGCGCAGCCCCGACGGCTCGGTGCGGATCGCGCTGAATGCGTCGGTGGACCGCCATACGGCGGTCGCCGAGGCGCTGCACACGTATCACGGCTCCGGCCTGAACCACGTCGCGTTCAGCACCAGCGACATCTTCAGCGCGATCCCCGAATTCGTCGCCGACGGCGTGCCGCTGCTGCGCATTCCTCGCAATTACTACGACGACCTCGCGGCCCGCTACGCGCTGTCCGACACGCTGCTCGAAGCGATGCGCGCGAACAATATCCTGTACGACCGCGACGAACGCGGCGGCGAGTTTTTCCACGCCTATACGGAGCAACTCGACCAGCGCTTCTTCCTCGAGATCGTCGAGCGGCGCGGCGGCTATGACGGCTATGGCGCGGCCAATGCGGCCGTGCGGCTCGCGGCGCAGGCGCAGCGGCGCAAGTAACGCGCGCCCCGCTGGCACGGCGGCGGCTTCCTCGTCTGAAGTCGCCACTTCGATACTGATTTCATCTTTTCAGGCACGCGACCTGCATCCCCGACCGGAGCAGGTTCGCCGTCTCGATATAATGGCGCCTGCTTTGCGGTCCGGCCCGCGCGATGCGACGCATGGACTTTCAGCCGAATCGTCGAATCAATGCCAGGAGACATATGAAGAAGTTCGCTGCGGTCCTGTCCCTTTCGCTACTGCTCAGCGCTTGCGCGTATTTCCAGAAAGACCCGGATTCCGGCGAGCCCGTCACGGACACGACGACACAGCGTTCCGTCGACGACGTGGTCGCCTGTCTGACGCAGATGGCCAATCATCACAACGCCGCATTCAGGTCGACCGCGATCCCGCAGGGTCAGATGCTCGATTTCGGCGAGTCGAACATCGTCAAGGTACGCAGCGACAATGGCGCGACAACTTACCGTTTCTACGCGGGAAAGCGTCATGTAAGCAACCTGTGGATCGAATCGGCAAGCAAAACCTGCGCCCCGTAAGGCTTGATGGCGGATAAAGGCGAAGTTCCGAGCACCGGAATCTGATCCATTGCAACGTTCATGTCACGGTGTTACAGGACAATGGGGTCTTAAGAATCGTTTAAGACTTCGTCCGCATGATCCTCGGACATGTCCCCGCACGAGGTGCGCCCCATGAACCAGCCTGAACCGAACACTAACGAAACGCCGGCCAAGCGGCCCACTATCCTGCGCCGTCTGCTGAGCCATCACGAACTCGCGACGCTGCTGTTGCTGTTGCACGCGCCGATCGATGCATCCGCGAAACCTGAAATTCCGCAGCTTTACGAAGCGGGTCTCGTCGAGACCGTTTCTAACGATGCGGGCACGCCGCATATCCGTCTGACGTCCAAGGGTAATGCGGTGTTGCGGGGGCTTGGCGTCAAGTAACGGCTCGACTCGCGGCTCAGTTATTACAGGCCGCGTCAACGCTCTGCGTTGACGCGGCCTTTTCAATTGGCCCATCAAGCCTGCCACACCCCATACCCCGCCTCGCGCAACCCGATCGCCAGCTCCACTTCCATATCCTGCGCGCCGCGATAAGGCATCGGGTTGAACACTTCGTACAGTTCGGGCATCAGACGCAAGCCATAGTCGCGCACATAGCGATTCGCCTGAATACCGGCCTTGTGCCGATCGAAGCGCAAGTCCGGGTCGAGCCCCGTCATGCCCACGTACACGCAAGGCTTGTCGAAACGGTAATCGGGATTCGCGCGACGAAAGCGCGCCTCGTTCCACACCTTGTCGTCGAGCGCGACGACGTACACGTAGTAGTGATGCGCGCGACCGGCCATGACACGTGCGACGCCGCTCAGGTGCGCAGCGTACCGTGCAGCAGCATCCGGTATTCGGTCGGCGTGACGCCGACGGTCGCCTTGAATTGCCGCGTGAAGGCGCTGTGATCGGTGTAGCCGCAACGCGCGGCGACGTCGGTGACCTTGTCGTGCGATACCAGCAGCGCCGTCGCCGCATCGAGTCGCGCTTTCAGCAGCACCTGGCGCGGCGTCAGATGGAACACCTTGTGAAAATACCGCTCCAGCTGCGCGACCGACATGTCCGCCATCGCCGCGAGCTGCTTCAGGTTCAGCGGCTGCACGTAGTTTTCCTGGATTGATTGCACGACGGCGGCGAGCCGGCTGTAAGCGGGATGGCTGCTTTCGTCGGCTTTCAGATCACGGGAGATGCCTGCGAGACCGACCACCTTGCCGGTCGCGTCGCGCAACGGCTGCTTGCAGGTCAGGCACCAGCCCGGCTGACGGCCCGGATACAGATGCAGTTCGAGCTGATCGAGCATCTGGTTGCCGACGCCGATGATCGCCTTGTCCTGTGCGGTATAGATGCGCCCGAAGCGGCGCGGAAACACATCTTCGGCGGTCTTGCCTAGCAACGCCGCCTTTTCCTTGAAGCCGCAGCGCGAAGCGAGCGTGCGGTTGACGAGCGCGTAACGCGCGTCGGCGTCCTTCACGAAGAACACGACGTCGGGCATCGCGTCGAACACCGGCTCGAGCAACCTGAAATGTGACAGCATGCCGGACAACGTCATATCGTCCGGTTCGAGCGGATGAGCCAGCGTATTCATCGTGCGGGTTCCGTTGGAGCGTGCCAGGTTGAATGCGTCGGGTGGCGTTCGCGGATCGCTGCGACGGTGCAGGCTCGGCAGCCTGCACGTGCGGTCGATTGCGGTCGATTATAGAGCCGCGCAGCGCCCGACAATATCCACTGAGGGTAAGCGCGGAGCCGTCATCGCACCGCCGACGGCGGTTCGGCCGCGCTGATCAGCGTGCCGATTTGCGCCGGGCTGAACGGCGGACGCGGCGTGGCGGCCGGCCAGCCGAAGTACAGGTTCGCGGCCGCGCCGCAGATGCGGCCCTGACAAGGGCCCATGCCGCAGCGCGTCTGCAGCTTGGCGTCGCGCCAGTCGGCGCAGCGGCGCACCTCGCCGACGCTGACGTCCTCGCAGCGGCACAGCAGCGTCGCGTCG
>ABYL01000095.1 GCA_000173575.1 Burkholderia sp. H160
GGCGTCGAGCGCGTAGCGCAGGAAGTGCTCGCCCTGCGCCGTGAGTGCCGCGCCGTTCCTGCCGCGTTCGACGAGACGCCCGCCCACTCCTCGAGTTCCACGAGCGTCTTCGAAACGGCGGGCTGGTTCAAATGCAAACGTGCCGCCGCCCGCGCGAGCGTGCGCTCCCGGGCGATCGCCACGAAACAATGCAAATGCCGAAGACGCAGCCTCGACGCCAGTTGCCGCTGGGCCTCGTCTACCGCCTCGCAGGCTGCGTCCGCATTTGTGTTCGCTTTGGCGGCTGCTTTCATTGTTGGTTTCCCGCCCGGCCGGGAATTGCGATTTTCATAACCTGAAGTTATGAATAAGTCGATTTACTTAACCTGACGTTAGCCATACGTTGGCGAAAATCGATTAAATCACCCGCGAACAAGGAGCAGGTTCCGGCCTGGGCGCCGATCTTCGAGAGCTTCGAGCCGGTCAAGCGCTGGCTGCGCGAGCAGCAGCCTGACGCCATCGTCTACGTCTACAACGACCATGTGACGTCGTTCTTCTTCGATCACTACTCGGCGTTTGCGCTCGGCATCGGCAGCGAGTACGAGGTGGCCGACGAAGGCGGCGGCAGGCGCGACCTGCCCAGCATTGGCGGGCATCCGGCGCTCGCGCGGCATATTGGCACCAGCCTCATGAGCGACGAATTCGACATGTCGTTCTTCCAGGACGAGCCGCTCGACCACGGCTTTTTCTCGCCGATGTCGGCGTTGCTCGACCGTACTGAGACGGGCTGGCCCACGCGCGTGGTGCCGCTCCAAGTGGGCGTCCTGCAATTCCCGATTCCCACCGCGCGCCGTTGCTTCAGGCTCGGCCAGGCGCTGCGCCGCGCGATCGAGAGCTACCCCGAAGACCTGCGCGTGGCGGTGATGGCGACGAGTGGCCTCTCACACCAGGTACACGGCGAGCGCGCGGGCTTCAACAACGTCGACTGGGACCACAGCTTCCTCGATGCGATCACGAACGACCCGGAAGCGCTCGCGGAAATTCGGAGCGCTCGTTTGCGCAGGCCGGACTGACTGAGGAGGAAAAGGATCTCGTGCGCCGGCGCGATTGGCGCGGGCTGATTCAATATGGCGTGATCTTCTTCATGCTGGAAAAGCTTGGTGCAGTGGTCGGGACTTCGAACCTTCATATCTACGCGGCCATGCGTGGGGAGACGCTCGAAGACTTCCTCAAGACGCGCAATACGCGGGTGCTGTATTCGGTGGCAGGGGATGTGGAAGCCACCGAAGAATTGCAGGAAGGGGAAGCGAAGTAAGTGAGCGGCGGGCGGCGGCCTTTTGAGTGCCACCGCCGGGTGCCACCGCTCCGTCCCCAGCGACCGTGTGCAACTTTTCCGGCCTGCTAGACTGGAAGTTCCCCATGCAAGTCATGGAGGGAGACATGACCATCGTCTACGTCGTGAAGACCGGCGAGAAATTCCTCTGCACCGCGGAGGACGGCGATATCGGCCTGGCACCGGAAATTAAAGAAGCCACGTCCTTTCTCTCGTATGAGGAAGCGAATAAAGTCGCGAACGAGAACGCCGACCCTGGATACGAAATCGTGGCCGTCAACCTCACGAGACGCGAATGAGGAGTCCGCTCCTCGGCGCTCGGTGAAAGAGGGCTAGCAATATAGCTCGCGCCATGCATATGGTGCGGTGGTCGGCTGCGTCCGAAATCGTGTCCCCCTTAGCTTTGCTGGTCGTTCATTCGTAAGCTGTCAGCGAACTGTCACTCGAACCGCCTAGCGTAAAAAACGTGCGCAAGGCGGCGCGCAACCACCGTCTTGTTCCCCATGACGAACGCTGCACTCGCAATGCGGACATCGTTACTCATCACTCGGGGAGCGGCATGGAATGAAAGTCGAACAAGGCACGGAGCGCGAGGCTTCCTGGCTGACGCAGTTCGTGCAGGCGAAAAGCGGTGTCGAGGAGCTGTGGCGTGCTGCCCTCACCGCAGAGCAGGAATTTAGCGCCGAGTTCGAGCTGGTGACGCCCTCGATGCGCGAGAGCGCCGTCAATCTCGTCCACTACCTCGCGGTACGACGCCATGATGTTCGTCCCCTCCAGGACGAGCTGACGCGCCTGGGACTCAGCTCCCTCGGACGCATGGAGTCGCACGTCATCGCCTCGCTCCAGGCCGTGCTCCGAATCCTCTACATGCTGCTGCGCGAGCCCTGTCCCCCCGATGTCGTCGAGGACTCCCCGATCACGTTCGATACGGGACCCGCGTTGCTCGCCGAGCACACCGACGCCATCCTGGGTCTGGCGCCGCAAGGTCGCCGGACCCGGATCATGGTTACGATGCCCGGGGAGGTGGCCGACGACCCGGATCTGATCCGGGCGATGGTCGAAGCTGGCATGGGAATCATGCGCGTCAATTGCGCACACGATTCGCCGCCGGTCTGGGAGCGGATGGTCAAGCATCTGCGTGAGGCGGAGCGAGACCTCGGCAAGCGTTGCCTGGTGTCGTTCGACCTTGCCGGTCCGAAACTCCGCACCGGTCCGATTGCGCCGGGACCAGCCGTCGTCAAATGGCGGCCGACCCGCAATGCACTGGGACAGGTGACCGAACCCGCCCGCGTGCGACTGGTGGCGGACAACAGTCAGCCCGATACGAATGAGCCGGTGATTCCCGTCGAAGCTGCGCTGCTAAACAAAGCCAAACCCGGCGATTCCTTTGTGTTCGTTGACACCCGCGAGCGCAAGCGCGTGCTTCGCGTCGTCGAAGTTCGTCCGGGCGAGTGCCTGTGCGAAGCCGACAGGCCTGCATTTGTCGTACCCGGAACGCGTCTGACCTTGCGGCGGGAGAAATCGTCGATCGCGAAGGGCAAAGTGGGCGCGCTGCCGACGCTCGAGCAGTGGATCGCGCTGCGCGTGTGCGATACCCTGGAGGTCGTGCACGGGGAAGCACCCGGTTGCGGTGCAACCTACGACGACGACGGCCAGGTCATTGACCCGGCATTCATCTCGTGTGCGCTCGCTGAAGTGTTCAGGGGAGCGCGAATCGGCGACCCGATCCTGTTTGACGATGGCAAGCTCAGAGGCGAAATTCGCGATGTCGCCGCGGATCGCCTGCGGGTCGAAATCACCGGCGCGGCCGGCGGCATGGCGAAACTCCGCTCCGAGAAGGGCATCAACCTGCCAGATACGGACCTTGCGCTGCCAGCCATGACGCGCAAGGACATCGAGGACCTGGCGTTCGTCGCAAAGCACGCCGACGCAGTGGCAATGTCGTTCGTACAGCGACCGCGCGACATTGACGACTTGCTGCACGAAATGGGGAAGCTCAACGCGTCACACCTCGGCATCGTCCTCAAGATCGAAACGAAAACCGCGTTCAGCCGGCTGCCGGACCTTCTGTTGAGCGCGATGCGTCATCCGCCGATTGCCGTGATGATCGCCCGTGGCGATCTGGGCGTGGAGGTGGGTTTCGAGCGGCTGTCCGAAGTGCAGGAGGAGATGCTGTGGTTGTGCGAAGCGGCGCACGTGCCGGTCATCTGGGCCACGCAGGTACTTGAATCGCTAGCCAAGGGCGGGCTGCCTTCACGCGCCGAAGTGAGCGACGCCGCGATGGGCAGCCGCGCCGAGTGTGTGATGCTGAACAAGGGGCCTTACATTCTGGAAACGCTCAAATTCCTCTCGGACGTGCTGGAGCGGATCGAGGAGCATCATCGCAAAAAGTCCGCGCGCCTGCGCAAATTGCAGGTGGCCATCCGCCACACGCCAGCGCCGGATGCGTCACGAAATTGACACAACTCGTGCCTAGCTTGCTAGAACATTAACGCAGTCAATTCATGTAGCGGAGGTGGGCCATGCGGTTCAAACGAGGATTCGCAGTTCTTGCTATTGCTCTGCTGCCGTTCGCGGCCGCGCAAGCGCAAACCGTTGACATCACCGGCGCGGGCAGCACTTTTGCGGCCCCGATCTACAACAAGTGGGCCGACGCCTTTCACAAGGCGGGTGGCGGCAAGGTCAACTACCAGGGCATTGGTTCCTCGGGCGGCATCAAGCAGATCCTCGCGAAGACTGTCGATTTCGCAGGCTCCGACGCGCCGATGAAGGACGACGAACTGGCGAAGACAGGCCTGTTTCAATTTCCGACGGTGGTCGGCGGCGTAGTTCCGGTCGTGAATCTGCCGGGCGTAAAGCCGGGGCAACTTGTTCTGTCGGGTGCAGTGCTCGGCGACATTTATCTGGACAAGATCAAGAAATGGAACGATCCGGCGATCGCCGCGCTGAATCCGAATATGAAGCTGCCCGATACGGACGTCGCCGTGGTGCGCCGCGCCGACGGCTCGGGCACGAGCTTCATCTGGACGAACTTTCTGTCGAAGGTGAACCCCGAGTGGAAGTCGAAGGTCGGCGAAGGCACGACGGTGAACTGGCCGACCGGAACGGGCGGCAAGGGCAATGATGGGGTTGCCGCCTTCGTGCAACGCCTGCCGGGCGCGGTCGGCTATGTCGAGTGGGCGTATGCGAAGCAAAACAACATGATCTACACCAGCCTGAAGAATTCGGCGGGTGCCGTAGTTTTGCCGAAGACGGAAACCTTTAAGGCGGCCGCAGCTGGCGCGGACTGGAAGACCTCGTTCTACCAGATTCTGACGAACGAGCCGGGCAAGGATGCATGGCCGGTCGTCGGCGCGACATTCGTGTTGCTGCATGCGACGCAAGAAAAGCCGGCACAAGGTGCGGGAACGCTGAAGTTCTTCGACTGGGCGTTCAAGAACGGCGGGCAGGCTGCCAGCGAGCTCGACTACATCTCGCTGCCGGAGTCGGTCGTGGAGGAAATCCGTTCGCAGTGGAAGACGAAGATCAAGGACGCTTCCGGAAAGCCGGTGTTTCAGTGAAGGTAGTGGCTATTTCAGCGCGTGACCGGCATGGAGTCGATTGACTCACATCAATGGACTCATGCATCGAGGCGAGTAACGTGTGTGTGACGGTCTTTTATCGCCGCACGTGAGGAGCAGGATATGGTCACGCCCAATGTTGAAGATGTCATCAAGCAGATTGCCACTGCTACCAACACCCCAGAAGAAACGGTCTCGCGGATGTACGCGGAGACGTGGACCGAATACAGCGAAGGCGCACGCATCACGGACTACCTGACGGTCCTCGTCGCTCGTCGTGTGAGGGACAATCTACGTCGATGGCAACGAGAATCGCATTGAGCGTATTGGCACGCTGAATGCAATGTCGTTGCCGGACGGCTCTCCCGGTTCTGGTTGATTCGCAGACGCCAATCATTCCGCCTTCGATGCGAAGGCAGGCGAGTGCGCTCGAGGATCGGGAATCGTAGGCACCGAGGTTAAACTGACACGATCGGGCGCTTCTGATCGTTCGCGGGTTCATGGACCCGCCGACTCCCGCGAATGTTCAGCCTGCTCGACTCCTGGAACACTCAATCGGAAAAGGGATGTGATGGCAAAGGACGAAATTGTCTGGGGAATTTTGGGCGCTGCAAAGATTAACGACAAGGTGGTCGTGCCCACGCACAACGCGCCGAAGTGTCGCGTGAAGGGCATCGCGTCGCGATCGCCGGAGAAGGCGCGGGAAGCCGCTGCCAAATATGGTTTGGCTGTCGCGTACGACAGTTACGAGGCACTCCTGGCGGACCCGGAAATCGACGCGGTCTATATTCCGTTACCCAATCATCTCCACGTGGAATGGACGATCCGATCCGTCGAGGCGGGCAAGCACGTCCTGTGTGAGAAGCCGATTGGCCTGGACGCTCAACAGGTTGAACGACTCATCGCTGCGCGCGACGCGAACGGCCGATACATCCAGGAAGCCTTCATGGTTCGCACGCATCCGCAATGGCTGAAGGTGCGCACGCTGATTGACGAAGGTGTGATCGGCGAATTGCGGGCAGTGACCGGCGGTTTCACTTACTACAACACGAACGCAAACAATATCCGCAACCAGAAAGAGTTCGGTGGTGGCGGTCTGCTCGATATCGGTTGTTATCCCATCACAACGTCGCGCTTCACGATTGGGCGTGAGCCAAAGCGGGTGGTTGCGATGGTGGAGCAGGATCCCGTCTTCAAAGTGGACCGGCTCGGCTCCGTGCTGATGGACTTCGATGGCGTGCAAGCGAGTTTCTTTTACTCGACCCAGACCCATCCCTACCAGCGGATGCAATTTCACGGTACCAAAGGGCGGATCGAGGTCGAGATTCCATTCAATGCACCCAATGATCGGCCGACGCGCCTGTTGATCTCTGAAATCACAAGCGACGGTGTCGCGACTGATCGTTGGCTGGAACTGCCGGTGTGCGATCAATATGGCGTGGCAGCTGCGACGTTCGCCGAGGCGATCTTGAGCGGAAATCCGCAGGCTATTCCGCTAGAGGATGCGCGCGCAAATATGCGAGTGATCGATGCGGTGTTCCACTCGGCTCAATCGGGCGCGTGGGAGAGCATCGAGCAAGGTTGAAGTGCTACGCAGGCGCAATCTCCGCCGTTCAACCCGTAGGAGGTGCCAAAGCCGCCGCGGCGGCCCTAGGACTTAAGTCCGATTGACGCGGAATCCAGGCGTGGCACCCTTCCATACAGCCGCTCCCACGTTCCAAAACAACCGTGTTGCCAGCGTGAAACCTTCTCACCGGGCACCAGCGGCATGAACACGGCAACCGAATTCGGAAGTCACCATGTTTTCATGGAGCCGGGGCTTCGCGGTGGCGGTCATTGCTGGCACTGAACCAGCGACAGCAGGGGGGAGGTACTGACTACCTGTACCAGATCAACTGGGGAACGTGATGCGAGCCTGCCGATATATAGCGATTTGCACCTTGCCACTCATGATCGTTGGCTGTAACACACCTCCGATCCCACCAGGCAAGCCGGTTGATATCCCGACTGCTCTAGCGCAAGTTCTCGCGGGCCTGTGCACTTTCAAAAAAGACCAGGCCGGCCGGAAACAGGATATGGGCGCTGCGATTGACTCGGTCACCGTGGAGCTTGACCTGACCGTCGACGGGGCAAGGAATCCCCCTGTGGCGGTCGCGCCGGATATCCAGTTCATTCCCACGGTTAGCTATGGTCAGATCCTCACGTCAAGCAGAGGTAGCAGACTTGTGCTTACGCTGAAAAACACGGGCAGCGGCGCCCACGGCGGCGATTGCGATATCACGGCATCGGCAAAGTAGAGACCACCATCGCTCGCAATCGCTTCACACTACGACGCTTCGCACACGCAAAGCGCAGTGGAAAATATAGTTCGCAGAACGAATGAGCATAAAGCGGACTTCCACTGACCTCGCGGGAAATCTCCTTCGCTCCCGATAGGGAAAATCCGCCACGCGGCGGCGCGGGTGGCGGAATTGTTCCGCTCTGCACCATGAGATCCGTACGGACCCGGTCATCGTTTGTACCGATTGAGCGGTGGAAAGCCGGTGATACTGTAGTCAGCGCATTCTTCAAATGCTGCAATGTGGCCGGCAGATTCTGCTCAAACGATCCTTTCGAATCGGAGATGCACGATGTCCAGTAACAGAGGGTGGCGAAACTTTCATTACGTCGTGGCGACGGGCATGGTGGCGGCGGGGCTAGGTCTCGCGCTAGGGGCCCATGCGGCGGCAGACCCGATCAAGATCGGCGTGATCAGCGAAGAATCTTCAGTGGCGGGCGCCTCGATCAGCAAGGCGGCTCAGCTCGCAGCGGACGAGATCAACGCGAGCGGCGGCGTCAATGGCCGGCCCATTCAGATCGTCGCCTACGACGACCATTCGTCGGCCTCGGACGGCGTGCGTGCCTTTCAGCGCGCCGCGACCCAGGACAAGGTGGTCGCTGTGATCGGCAGCTACATCAGCGAAGTGGCGCTCGCCATGGAACCATGGTCGGGACGCCTGAAGATGCCGTTCATCACACCGGGCGCGGCGAGCAACGACATTTCGAAGCACGTTCACGACGACTACGACCACTACAAGTACACGTTCCACGGCTGGATGACATCGGCGTTCATCGCGCAGTCGATCTGCGACTTCTCGCACGACATTCTCGTCGGCCAGTTCAAGATGAAAACGACGGTCGTCATGAGCGAGGACGCCGCGTGGACCAAGCCGCTCGACGAACGCTACCTCGAATGCCTGCCCAAAGCCGGACTTCAGGTGCTCGACCATATCCGCTTCAATCCTGATACCTCCGACTTCACGCCGATCTTCAACCAGATCGAGGCGAAGCACCCCGACACGATCACCACCGGCATCAGCCACGTTGGCGTGCAACCGACCGTGCAATGGCACGACCAGCAAGTGCCGATCCCGATGTCGGGCCAAAGCTCGCAGGCGACGACCACGAGCTTCTGGAAGGACACGAACGGCGCGACGGAAGGTGTGATCACGGCCTCGGCCGCGGCGCCGGGCGTGGCGATCACGCCGAAAACGGAACCTTTCACGGATGGGTACCAGAAGAAGTACGGCGTATCTCCGGCGTATTGCGGCTTCACTAGCTACGACCTCGTCTACATCATCGCGGACGCGATCAAGCGCAACAAGGGCTCGACCGATCCGGACCAGATGGTCGACGCGCTCGAGAAAACCGACTACGTGGGCACGATCGGACGCTGGCAGTTCTACGGCAGGAACGATCAGTTCACGCACGCGCTGAAGTATGGGCCAGGCTATATCACGGGCATCAACCTGCAATGGCAGAACGGCAAGCAGGTCGCGATCTGGCCGAAGTCGATTGCCAACGGCGCGGTCAAATTCCCGACCTTCATCAAGGTGCAGCACGCAAGCGCGAACTAGCCCACGCGGCGAAACGCGATGGCGATGAAACTCGCCTCGGTCTGTCCGGACCTGCGCGTAGCGAAGGCCCGGACAGCGCACGCATCGACACCCCAACCAACATGAAAGGCCGGGCATGTTGCTACTGCAGATTCTCGTCGACGGCTTTGCAATCAGTTCCCTCTATGCGCTGGGCGCGATCGGTTTCACGTTGATCTTCGGCGTCTCCGGCATCTTGAACCTCGCGCACGGCGGCGTGATGCTGGTCGCGGCGCTGATGGGCTGGATGCTCGCGGGCGAGGCGGGACTGGGCACCTACCTCGGTACGCTGCTCGGCGTGCTGGCTGGTCTCGTGACGGCCTTCGTCACCTACCTGATGGTGGTGCGGCCCATTCAGCGCTCCGCCGCCATTCCCGGCGAAGAGAAGGAAATCTTCGTGCTGACCGGCACGCTGCTGTGGGGCATCATGATCCAGCAGGGCATGGCGTGGCTCTTCACCGACAACCCGGTGACGATACGCCCGCTCATCAGCGGTGTGGCGATGGTGGGCGGCGTGCGCGTGCCGTTCAACGAAATCATGATCGCCGTGGTCTGCTGGGCCGTGATCGGCCTGTTGTGGCTGTTCGTGAACCGCACGCGCTCAGGCAAGGCGCTGCTCGCGGCTTCGATGAATCCGCGTGGTCTCACGCTGCTCGGTTTCGAACTCTCGCGCATCTATCTTCTTGCGTGGAGCATCTATGGCTTGCTGGCCGGCGTTGCGGGCGTGCTGCTTGCTTCGTTCCTTGGCGTGAGCACGAACAATGCGGGGCAGCTCACGGCCAGCGCGTTCTCCATTGTCGTGCTCGGTGGGCTCGGCAGCGTGTCCGGATCGTTGATGGCCGCGTATGTCGTGGGTTACCTCGAAACCATTACGGCCTATCTCGTCGCGCCGACCTTGCGGCCGCTGCCCGCGTTGCTCCTGCTGGTGCTGGTGGTGTACGTGCGGCCTCAGGGCTTCCTGGGACGGCGCTAACAGTGCGAATGGAGCGAATCCTCATGTCCGGACTTCTGCGCTCACGTGGCGCATGGATTGCCGTCGCGCTCGTCGTGATGGCGGCGACGTTGCCGTGGTGGCTTTCGGGTTACATCCTGGGCGTGCTCACGGTTGCGTACTACTTCGGCGTGTTCGCCATGTCGTGGGATCTGTTGTTCGGCTTTGCCGGTGAGGTCAACTTCGGGCCGACGTTCCTGATCGGACTCGGCGCCTATTCGGCGGCGATTCTCGACGCCAGATGGGGCCTGCCCATACCCGTGTGCGTGATCGCGGGCGGCGGCGTCGCGCTGGTGGGCGGCCTGCTGCTCGCGGTGCCCGCGCTGCGGCTGCGCGGTCCTTACTTCGGGCTGGTCACGCTGGTGGCCGTGCTGCTGCTGCAGAACGCCATCGTGATCTTTGCGGGTGTGACGGGCGGCGAGATTGGCATGATGGTGCCCGACGTGATGTCGGTCGATGCGAACCACAACTACTGGATCGCGCTCGCGTTCCTGATCGTTTGCGCGATCCTGCTATTTGGCCTGTCGCGTTCGGCGGTCGGTCTGATTCTGCAGGCAAGCGGCCAGGATGCGACCGGCGCACAGGCGTTGGGCTTCAATGTCACGCGGCACAAGCTCGTGGCCTTTTGCATCAGCGCCGTTTTCTCGGGCGTGGCCGGCGCGATGCTGGTGTTCTACCAGGGCACGGCCTCCGTGAGTACGGTGGTGGATCTCAGCGTGGGCGTCCAGATCATCATCGCGGCCGTGCTAGGCGGACGCCGCACGATACTCGGCGCAGTGCTCGGATCGATCTTCCTGATCGTCGCCGGGGAGTTTCTGCGTCCGCTCGGCCAGCTCAACACGTTCGTCGTTGCAGCGGTCGCGCTGGCTGCGCTGCTGTTCTTTCCGGACGGTCTGCTCGGCAATGTGCTGCGTGTGAGGGAGCGCCAATGAACGAGATGCCGCTGCTCTCCGTACGCGGGCTGACCAAGCGCTTCGGCGGTCTCGTCGCCGTCAAGGATATCGGCTTCGACATCCGGCCCGGCGAGATTCTTGGCCTGATCGGACCCAACGGCTCGGGCAAGTCCACGGTCATGAAGCTGATCATGGGCATCGAGCGGCCCAATGCAGGGTCGGTCAAGGTGAATGGCGTGGAGATGGCGGGCTGGGCACCGCACCGCATCGCGCGCGCGGGCGTAGGCATCGTGTTCCAGCATTCGCGGCCGCTGCATCGGCAAACGGTGCTTGAACACATCAAGCTCGCGCTGCTTCCAGACTCGCTGGTCAAGCTCGCCGCCGAGCCCCACGTACACCAGCGCGCCCAGGAAATTGCCGCGCGCGTGGGCCTTGCCGCTGTTATGCATCGGCATCCCGCGACGCTGCCGTTTGCGGACCTGCGCCGCATGGAAATGGCGAAAGCGATCGCGCGCGACCCGAAAGTCGTGCTGGTGGACGAGCCGTTCGCGGGATTGACGGTGGCGGAATCGGCGGCGTTTTCCGAGCTGATTCGCGGCTTTCGCGCCGAAGGCCGCGCGGTGCTGCTGGTCGACCACAACGTCAAAAGTCTCTCGGCGCTCGCCGACCGCGTGCTCGCGATGTACCTTGGCGAGCATGTCGCCGAGGGCACGGCCGAGGAAGTGATGCAGAACGAGACGGTGCGCCGCGTCTATCTGGGCGGCAAGCTGGAGCTGCGTGAGCGCACCGCAGCCGCGGGCAATGCGAGGCCCACGATCCTCGAGGTGGCCGGCGTACGGGTGCAATACGACAAGGCGTGCGCACTCGACGGCGTCAGTCTGCAAGTGCGCGAGGGCGAGTTCGTCTCGGTTGTCGGGCTCAACGGCGCGGGCAAGACGACGCTGTTCAACGCGCTCTCGGGCCTCGTGCCGTACAAGGGGACGATTCGCTTCGATGGGCGCGATCTGCGCGGGTTGAGCGGTGCCGCCATATCACGCGCTGGCCTCGTCCAGTGTCCGGAAACGCGCGAGCTATTCGGCGACATGACGGTACGCGAGAACCTCGAACTCGGCGGATTTCATCTTTCCGATGCGGTACGCGCAAAACAGCTCTCGTGGCTGTTCGATCTCTTTCCCATCCTCAAGTCGCGTCAGGGCCAAACCGCACGCACGCTTTCCGGCGGCGAGCAGCAAATGCTCGCGATCGCGCGCGCGTTGATGACCCAGCCGAAGCTCCTGATTCTCGATGAGCCGACGCTCGGACTCGCCCCTGTCATTCTCGAGCAATTGTCGAAAGCGCTGGATTCGCTTCAGAAATCCACGCCCATTACCGTGTTGCTCGGCGAGCAGAACGTGAGGTTCGCGCTACCGCATGCCGACCGCGTCTATGTGCTCGAACACGCGCGCATCATCTGGGAGGGCAGCGCTTCGCGCTTCGAGGCGGAGATGGGGCGGGGCTTTCTTGAAGCAATGCCAGCCAGCGAGGCCGACGCGACGGCCTCCGGCGAGGCGCGCGCGAATGAGCAGTAGCGGCAGACGCGCTTGTAGCGATCGGCGCATGGTCTGCCAACCAACCGAAGTCGCACCTGCAGGCCGCGCTCCTTCAGGAACCGCAGCGACTGAATTCCGGATTTAGTCAGGTAGAACCCCCCTCTGGCGTGGGCTTCATCGACCCGCGCTCGTCAAAGCCGTGCATCCCGGGGGTGTCACGGCTGTAGCGTCGCCACCACTGCAAGCCATTCAACTCTCATCGTAATGCTTTCAAAAGGCTGAAGCCTTTGCTACCATCGCGCTCTCTCGTAATGCGAATCGTTCGCATTTAGAAATCGACGGAGGCGCTTGCTCGCTGGTAGACATGAAGAATCAAAGAACCACACGTCCAACAAGGCTCACACTCCATCGTCCCATGCAGATTGCCGTCTGGCTGGCCTTTGCCGGCGCCGCGCAATCCGCTTTCGCGCAGAGCGCCGCTAGCGGGGAAGCCGCGACGCCGGCCGCCAGTTCGGGCACTACGGCGTCGGCCGCGCCCACGTCCACGCCTCGCGGCGGCGGCGAGGCGCTACCGCCCGTCAACGTCAGCGCGGCCGCCCAGACGGATTCGCCCATGCACTTGCGCACGCCCGTGTCGGTCGGTGCGCTCGGCACGCGTTCGCAGCTCGACACGCCGTTCTCGACCACCGTCGTGACCGGCGAGGAGCTCGCTGACCGTCAGGCGAACAAGCTCGGCGAGGTGTTCGCGGGCGACGCGTCGGTTACCGACAACAGCAACGCGTACAGCGCGTGGGCCACGTACATTTCGATTCGCGGCCTGCCGATCGACTGGCAGAACGGCTTTCGCATCGACGGTAATCCGTTCATTTCGTACGGCATCACGATGCCTTACGAAAACCTCGAACGCGTCGAGCTGCTGAAGGGCCTTGGCGGTTTCATGTACGGTTTCGTGCAGCCGGGCGGTGTCGTCAACTACGTGACCAAAAAGCCGGCCGATCAACCGGTGACGAGCGTTTCGGCTGGCTACCGGATGGACAGCGTGTTCAGCCAGCACGTCGACCTGAGCCGGCGTTTCGGTCCGGACGACATGTTCGGCGCGCGCATCAACTACACGCACGAGGCGGGCAAGACTTACAACGCGGGCGACATCAATCGCAATTCGCTGGCGGTGTCGCTCGACGGCCGGCTCACGCGCGACCTCGACGTCTACTTCGACGCGATCTACCAGCAAAGCCGCTCGAGCGGCCAGACGCCCGCGATCTACACGGGCAGCTTTACGGGCACGAGCCTGCCCGCGCCGATCAGCGGCGGCACCAATCTGCTCGGTGGCACCGATCAGCACCTGAACACGAACCTGCAGCTGTACACGGCGGGCCTCAGGTATCAGATCACGCCGGACTGGTCGTTCAACACGTCGGCGAGCTATAGCAAATCGGCGCGCGACCGCAACGAAAGCACACTGACGCTGCTGAACCAGGCGGGCGACTACATCGACAATCGTTGGAACGGCGACGAAGGCCATCAGGACATCTACTGGCAGGGTGTGTTCGAAGGCAAGGTGAAGACCGGCGTGTTCGCGCATCAACTGGCGCTCGGCGCGTCGTGGCAGTATCAGACGAACGACTACAGCGCTGTTTCGCACTACTTCACACTGGGCGACGGCAACCTGTATCAGCCGAACCCGTGGCGCTACTATTCGGGCGCCGGTCTCGACAAGTACCGCGCGAGCGAGATCACGCAGAAATCGCTGTTCGCGAGCGATACGATCCAGCTGACGGATCGCTGGTCGCTGCTCGCGGGCCTGCGCTATACCAACTTCGATCAGCAGTCGTATAACGTCAACGGCTCGCTCGCGTCGTCGTACGGGCAGAACGGCGTGCTGACGCCGACCGTCGCGCTGATGTACAAGCTCGAGCCGCACACCACGCTTTACGCGAGCTACGTGGAGTCGCTGGAGCAGGGTGCGATCGTGGCCGACATCTACGCGAACGCCGGCGCGCTGCTGCGTCCGCTGCGCTCGCGTCAGTACGAGGTCGGCGTCAAGAGCGAGCATGAGCGCTGGAGCGCGACGGCCGCGCTATTCCGCATCGAACGTGGCGCCGCGTACGCAAACAGCCAGAACGTCTACGTGCAGGACGGCAACTCGATCTACGAAGGTCTCGAAGCGGGCGCCAGCGTGCGCCTCGGCCGCAGCTGGCAGGTGGCCGGCAACCTGATGCTGCTCGACACGTGGTACGCGAAGGGGCAGGCCTATAGCGGCAATCGTGTGGCCGGCGCGCCGCAGTTCGTCGCCGCCGGCCGTGTGACCTATGACGTGCCCGCCGTGCCGGGCCTGCAGGTCGGCGCGGACGCAAAGTTCACGGGCAGCACGAAGGTGCGTCCGGCGGGCAACCTGGAGACGGGCGGCTACATGATCGTGAATGCCGGGGCGAACTACCTGACGCGTATCGGCGGGCACGACGTGACGCTGCGCGCGGCGATCGACAACATCACGAATCGCCGCTACTGGATGTTCCAGTACTCGGACTACATCGCGCCGGGCGATCCACGGATGGTCAGCCTGAACGCGAAGATCGACTTCTGATCCTGATCAGCGGGCTCACTGCGCGCCGCCCGCGCGCATGGCCCGGTATTCCCGCTGCACGATGTTCATCAGCTCCGCCACTGAAGTCAGCGCGCTCTGCTGCTCGTAGGTCACGCGGCCTCGCTGCATCAACATGATGCGATCGGCGATATCGAGCGTCTGCGCATAGTTGTGCATGATCATGATGATAGAAAGGCCGCCTTTTTCCTTAAGGCGCATCAGAAGATCGATGATGAGCCCCGCCTCGCGCGCGCCCATCGCGGCGAGCGGCTCGTCGAGCAACAGGATCTTCGCATTCGAATGCACGGCGCGCGCCACCGCGATGGCCTGGCGCTGGCCGCCCGAAAGACGCTCCACGGGCAAATCGACCGAAGGCACGTGCACGCCGATATCGTCGAGGCATTGCGCCGCGCGCTCGCGCATCTGCTTGTGGTCGAGCAATCTGAACGGTCCGCGCCGCACGATTTCGCGGTTCAGGAACATGTTGTGGTAGATGCTCAGCGAATTCGCAAGGGCGAGATCCTGATACACGCATTCGATGCCGAGTGAACGCGCATGATCGACCGAGCGCAACAGCGTCTCCTGGCCGTTGATATAGAGCGTGCCGCCCGATTGCTGATGAAAGCCGGTGAGGATCTTCACGAGCGTGGACTTACCCGCGCCGTTGTCGCCGAGGATGCCCAGAATTTCGCCTTTGCCGAGCGTGAGCGAAACGCCGTCGAGTGCCGTCACCGCGCCGAAGCGTTTGACGAGGCTCTCGCCGCGCAGCGCGAGCGGGGCGTTGGCCGCGCTGTTCGCGGCAGGCGTGGCATTCGCGCCCGCGGAGGAGGTTTGCGATTCGTCCATCAGCGTCCTGCCTTGCGGCGAATGCGCCCGACGTGGATATTGAAGACCATCGCCGCCAGAATCGCGGCGCCAAGAATGATGTTGAACGTGAACGCGTTGATGCCGATGAGCGTAAAGCCGTCGTTCAGAATGCCGAGCACCGCCGCGCCGATGAGTCCGCCCACGATGGTGCCGGAGCCGCCCGTGAGTGGCGTGCCGCCGATCACCGCGGCTGCCACGGCAAGGAACATGATCTGGTTGCCTCCCGCCTGCGGGTCGATCGAGGTAATCCGAAACGCTTCGAGCATGCCGGTAAAGCCCGCGAGCACCGCGGCGAGGATGAAGTTGCCGAGGCGCAGCCGCCTGACATGAATGCCGGCCTCGCTCGCGCCGAGCGGATTCGCTCCCGCGGCCTGCGTATGCAGGCCCCAGCGCGTATGCCGCAACAGCACGTGCATCGCGAACGCGATCACCAGGGTCCAGATGATCTCGCTGTAGCCCCAAGCGCCCATGAACCCGGCGAACGTGGGCGACCCCGGCGTGTAGGCGGGCGTACCGCGCGAGACGGTGAGCGTGATGCCGTTGATGAGAAAGAGCGTGCCGAGCGTCGTGACGAACGAGGGCAGCCGCAGCCACACCGTGACGGCCCCGTTCACGAAGCCGATGATCGCCGCGGCCACGAGCCCCGCGATCACGGCTAGCCACATGGGCGCGCCGGCGTCATACGCGAACACCATCATGAATGGCGCGAAGGCGAACACCATACCCGCCGACAGATCGATGTCGCCGCCGATCATCAACATGATTTCGCCGAACGCGATGATCGCCACCGGCGCGATGAACTGCGAGAGGTTGACGAGGCTCGCGTTGGTGAACAGGAAATCGTGGTTCGCAAATTCGAAGTAGGCGGCCAGTATCACGGCCACGAGCAGGATGCGCAGCTCGGCCGCCCATTGCGATGCGAATGAAACGCCCGCGCGCCGTGGCGCGCGGACCGCTTCGGTATTGCTGGTTTCGTTCACTGTATTCATCACGATTTGATTGCGCCGGACCTCGGGACGATTTGCTGCTTGTCGGTCTTGCCTTCAAAGCGTGTCGAGGTATTGAGGTACGGCTCGACGTTCTCCTTCGTCACGAATTTGAGGCCGGTGTTGATTTCGGCTGGCCCGACGAGGCCGCCCGAGCTGAGGAACACGAACGCCTGCATCACCGTATAGAAGCCCTGGACGTAGGGTTGCTGATCGATGGTGAAGTCGAGGAAGCCTTCGTGGATCAGCTGGATCGTGGTCGGCAGCAGGTCGAAGCCGCCGCCGTGTATGCCCTTCGCGGGAAGGTTCGATTCCTTCATCACCTGCGCGACGCCCTGCGTGCTACCCGCGTCCACGGCGAACATGCCCTTCAGGTCCTGGTGGCCCAGATAGAACGCCTTGATCTTCGAAAGCTCCTCGTTGACAGTCGCGCCCGTGGCCACGGTCTGGATGTCGATCTTCTTGCCGGACTTCTTGATGGCGTCGCTCGCCCCGTCCATACGCGGCTGGATGTTGAGTTGCCCCGGAGTGGCAATGAACAGCGCGACCATCCCGCTGTCGATGAGGCTGACGATGCGCTCGCCCATCTGATAGCCGGAAAGATACAGATCCTGGCCGATATACGCGAGGCGCGGATTCTTCTTGCCGCGCGGTGCGTCGGCGTTATAGGCGAACACCGGAATGCCGGCGTCGAGCGCGGCCTGGATCGGCTTGTCGAAAGCGCTCGGATCGACGATCGGCACGGCGATGGCGTCGGCTTTTGCGGCAATCGCCGAGTTCACGGCGCGGACCATTTCGCCGGCGTCCGAAGTGGCCGAGCCGGTCCACTGATAATCCATGTTGAGCAACGAGCAGGCATCCTGGATGCCGTACTGCGTGGGCACGAAGAACGGGTTGGTGGTGACGTGATTGACGAACACGATCTTCCACTTCTTGTGCGAGGGAAAAGCCGTCTCGGCCGCCTGCGCGCTGCCGATCAGCCCGCCTGCGCCGCCTAGCGCGCCCATCAGCGAAAGCGCCGCGCCGAGTCCGGCGCCCTGCATGAGCCCCCGCCGCGTCGTGCTGATAGCGTTACTGCTGTGTTCCTGATCGTCATCCCGATGCTGTGCCATCTCTTCCTCCGTTTCTTTTCTTCGTGGGTCGATGTGATCGACGTTGAGTCGATTGCGTGCAGATGCTGGATGGCACCGGGAGTGCGCTGGGCAGCGCGGGACTTTTGCGCGGCGATGTGCTACCCCGATTTCGAAGCGCTCGATACGCGCGGTGCGGTACCGCAAAAATGTTAGTGCAGTGCGGTTGCGCCGCCTAATCCATGTATACCCCTAACTAGTCCGAATATTGGGACACCCGGTCACGGACGCCCGGTTAGGGACGCCCGGTGAGGGATATTCGGCCCGTGGCGCGCTGCAGCAGACAGGTCCCGCAGGTCGATGCGCGGCGCTCAAAGCTCCCGACCCGCCAGCACCGCCGCTACGCGCTCGCGCAACGTTGGTAACACCTCGCCTTCGAACCACGGATTGCGCTTGAACCACGCGATATTGCGCGGCGAAGGATGCGGCAGCGGCAACACATGCGGTTCAAACTCGGCCCACCTGACGAGCGTATCGGTCGAGGTCGGCCCAAAAGCGTCGCCGAGGCCGAAGCGCTGCGCGTACTGTCCGATCAGCAGCGTCAATTTCACTGAACGCAAATGCGCGAGCAATTCGCGATGCCAACGGCTAGCGCACTCGGGCCGGGGTGGCAGATCGCCGCTCGCTCCGCGACCCGGAAAACAGAAACCCATCGGCACGATGGCAAATTTCGAATCGTCGTAAAAGGTCCAGTCGTCGACGCCGAGCCACGTGCGCAGACGCGCGCCGCTCGCGTCGCTCCACGGCACCCCGGACGCATGCACGCGCGCGCCTGGCGCCTGACCGACGATCAGGATGCGCGCCCCGACGGACGCCGCAAGCACGGGGCGGGGCGCGTGCGGCAGGTTCGGTGCGCACAGCGTGCAGGAGCGGATGTCGTGAAGCAGCGCATCGAACGACGCGCCGTTTTTCGACATGAGTTTGGTGGTAGCAGCCATAAAGCGGTGCAGGTGACTGGCGGGCAGTCGTGTCGTGGGACGGCCTAGTTCTGCGCCTGAGCCGGATAGATCAGCGTACCGTCGGCCTGGGGCTCGGCGCCCGGCGTCATCGTGGCAGCGGTCGTGTGATGCGCGTCCATGATGTGCAGCACGGTCTCGTCGTGCATCAGCAGATAGTCCGTGATGATACGCCGGTGGCAACGCCACCAGACCGCTTCCGAGCACATGATCGCGCAGCGCTGCCGATGACCGAGCGTCAGAAGTTGCGCCAGCCCTTCGCGGAACGCGTCGCTCATTGCGTAGTCCGCGTAGTTACGAAAGGCCGGATGCGTCCAGTACGTATTCGGCGATGGCGCGTCGTCCTTGCGCTTGCCGCGGCGTCCGCCGAGTGCCGCGAGATGCACGTAGTCGATATGTTCCGGTGCAAGCGAGGCGGGCAGCGTGTCACGATTGAACTGCGGGTTGGTCCGCGAGCGCGGAATGCTGCGCACGTCGACCAGCAAGGCGATCTGTTCGCCCGTCAGCAGATCGACGAATTCCTGCAACGGGTGCGTCGAGTGACCGATCGTGAAAAAGGGGCATTTCGTTTTCATGCGGGCGTCACCGACGATGATAGCGACGGCGATGCCTACAGGTTTACAACGTGGGACGCAGTAACGTCAACCGCGGCTGGATTCAGGTGGCGCACCCTGGTGATACGAGCCGGGTAGCCGCTATCCCAGTATCCAGGTCAGCCTTGTTCCGGCGAGTCAGAGTTGCAACAATGCAGCCGCCCGCGCATTTTCTTTCGACCCGCTTGCATCATGACCGACGGCCTGCCCCATCCCCAACGTGCGTTTGCTTTCATCGCGATCGCCATCGCAATGACGATGTCGGTTCTCGACACCTCGATCGTCAACGTCGCACTGCCCACCATCTCCAACGACCTCGCGGTATCGCCCGCCGAAGCGATCTGGGTCGTCAACGCGTATCAGCTGGCGATCACCGTGTCGTTGCTGCCGCTCGCGGTGCGAAGGCGCGGCTCGGCGCCGGCGTCGGATATGCATCGCTGGTCGTGGCCGTATCATCGGCAGCGCGCCGAGGCATCGCAGCGGTGGCGCGTCCGGACTGCAATCGATGGGACGTCTGCTCGGCCAGTCGAGCGGCGCCGTGGTGGTCGCCGTCGTGTTCGGGCTCGTACACGGCCAGCACATCACGTTGATTACCGGCATTGCCGCGGCGCTCGCGTTGATTGCGGCCTGCGCGAGCTCGGTACGGCGCATGCCGGAGCACAGCGACGCCCCGCAGGACCGGCAAGCTGCACCGAAGCGACCGGTCTCCGAGTGTTGAGGCGATGACGGAGTCGCTCTGCCAGTCGCGCGGTTAGGCGAGATTCAAAGGCGCGGCCTTCAGCACGTCGACGTGTTTCGGAATCAGGCCGAGATCGAGAAACGTATCGGCAATCTGTTGCTGGTCGCCGAGTATCGCGCGGGTAATCGGCTGCGTGCCGAACTGCTGGCGTTGCACCGCTGCGTCCACGACCGCCTTTGGCAGGCCCCATAGCTGCGCGAGTTCGCTCGCGAGCTGATCCTTGTTCTGTTTACCCCACTGATCGACCTTGTCGAGTTCTTCGATCACGATCCGGATCACGTCGGGATTGTTCGCCGCATAACTCTGCGACGAAAAGTAGAACCCGCGATTGCCGACCACGCCGCTCGCATCGGCAATCACGCGCGCGCCGAGCGATTGCTCCGCCGCGGCAAAGAACGGATCCCAGATGACCCACGCGTCGATCGACGCCCGTTCGAACGCCGCGCGCGCATCGGCGGGTGCGAGGAAGACGAGCTTCACGTCGCCGTATTGCAGGCCGTGCTGACGCAGCAGCTGCACGAGAAAGTAGTGAACATTGCTGCCTTTGTTGAGCGCGATTCTTTTGCCTTTGAGGTCCGCGACCGAGCGGATCGTCGATTGCGACGGCACGAGCACGGCTTCCGATTGCGGGCGCTTGACGGTCGCCGCCACATAGGCCAACGGTGCGTCGGCGGCTTGCGCAAAGATCGGCGGCGCCTCGCCGACGTCGCCGAAATCGATCGAACCGACGTTCAGCGCTTCCAGCTGCACGGGGCCCGCAGCGAACTCGGTCCACGTCACCGAGACGTTCAGCGGCGCGAGCCGTTTTTCGAGCGTGCCGCGACCCTTCAGCAGATTCAGATAACCCTTCTGGTTGCCGATGCGCAGCGTGCGCGCGTTGCCTTGCGCGAACGAAAGCGGTGCTGCGGCAGCCGCTGCGGCACCGAGTGAAAGTCTCAGGAAGGTGCGGCGGTCGTGGAGCGTTCTGGTAATGGACATGACGGGCGATACGGTGAAGAGGGCAATGAAGAAGGCAGGATGCGCGGCGGCCGAAGCGCCGCCGCTTGCGTCGTGCGCGATGTCAGTGCTGGGGCGCGCCATCCCATGCGGGCAGCGTGGCGCCGTGATAGACCGTCAGGATGGACGAAGCGACATTGGCCTGCTGGTAACTGTCGACGATGGTCTTCACCCACGGCGCGCTCGAGTCTTTCGTGTTGACCGCGATGAAGTTGCGATACGGATTGCCCGGCACTTTCTCCTGCGCGATACGTTCCTGCGGAATCTTGATGCCGGCCTTGATCGCCCAGTCGGTATTGACGACGGCCGCGTCGAGGTCGCCGATCGCACGGCCGACGATGCCCGCGTCGAGCTCCTTGATCTGCACGTGCTTTGGATTGTCCGCGATGTCGCGCGCGGTCGGCAGCAGACCGACGTCGGGCCGCAGCTTGATCAGCCCATTCGCCTGCAGCAGAAGCAGCGCGCGGCCTTCATTGCTCGGATCGTTCGGCACGCCGATCGTCGCGTTCTGCGGCAGCGCCGCGACCGATTTCACCTTGCGCGAATAGAGACCGATCGGCTGCACATAGGTATAGCCGACGGGGACGATCTCGTAGTGGCGCGCCGCGATCTGCGCATCGAGATACGGCTTGTGCTGGAACGAGTTCGCATCGAGGTCGTGCTGCGCGAGCGCTTCGTTCGGCTGCGTGTAGTCGGAGAACGTCGTGATCTTGACGGTGATGCCCTGTTTGGCCGCATTGGCCGCGACCGCGCGCCACACGTCTTCGTCCTCGCCGGACATGATGCCGACTCGCACCGTTTGTCCCGTTGCGAGCGCCGGTTGCGCGCTGACGATGCCGCATGTCACGAGAACCGAGAAGAGTGCGGCCTTGAGTGCTTTGGTCGTAGTCATGTTTTGAACGCTATCGAAGTGAAGGTCACGAGATCGTAGAGAGGCGTTCGTTAGCGCACAAATAATATCGAGCGCTATCGATATCGCGATTCGGCGCAAGCGGCTGCGTGCCGCTCACGAATAACTTCAATCCACGAACCCTTCTTTAGAAATGAAATTTGATTGGTTCTACCGCGCATACCGCCTGGCTCATCATCGCTTCTGATGGCTATAGACGGTTTGCCGCGCTGTGGCGGCGCTTTCCATCATCAAGGAGACGACATGACAGCAGTACTCGAACATCGGCCGGCTCACGCAGTGCTCGAGACGGCACGCGACAAGGCGGCGAGTGCAGGGCTCGCGTATGCCGGGGGCGTGGCACCGCAGGACGCATGGGCGCTTTTTTCCAGCGGCGATGCGCTGCTGGTGGATGTGCGAACGGCTGAGGAGCGCAAGTTCGTCGGCTACGTGCCCGGCACGGTGCATGTGCCGTGGGCGACGGGCACGAGCCTCACGCGCAATCCGCGCTTCGTGCGCGAACTCGAAGCGAAAATCGGCAAGGACGCGGTCGTGCTGCTGCTGTGCCGCAGCGGCAATCGCTCGGCGCTGGCGGCCGAAGCGGCGGCCAAGGCGGGTTTTACGCAGGTGTACAACGTGCTGGAAGGATTCGAAGGAGATCTGAACGACGCTCAGCATCGCGGCGCGCTGAATGGCTGGCGCTTTCACGATCTGCCGTGGGTGCAAGACTAGCGCGAGCGGGCCACGAGGCTCGGCCTGACAAGCCGCTTGCCGGTAATCAATCACAAGGAGTGTGGCCAGTGGCGGCATTCGATATCGACGACATCGCCGGATCGCTTCAAACGGTCCGGCAACAATGGCGCGACGTGCAGCGTCGCGCGCTGGAGCCAGGCGGGCGCGATCTGCCTTCGCGCGACGCACTCGCAACCGTCATCGACGCGCTGAAGGGCGCACTGTTTCCGATGCGGCTCGGACCGCCGGACCTGCGACAGGAAAGCGAAAACTTCTATGTCGCGCACGCGCTCGATGCCGCGTTGCACGGTCTTCTCGCGCAGGCGCGGCTCGAGCTGCAATATGCCGCGCGACGCGAAAGAAACGACAGCGACACGATCGAAACGCGCGCGCTCGAGACGATCCGCGCCTTCTCGCGGCGTCTGCCGGCGATCCGCTCGCTGCTCGACAGCGACGTGATCGCGGCCTACCACGGCGATCCCGCGGCCGGCAGCGTCGACGAGGTGCTGCTGTGCTATCCCGGCGTGCTCGCGATGATCCATCACCGGCTCGCTCATGAACTCTATGGCCTTGGCCTGCGCTTGCTCGCGCGGATCGTCGCCGAACTGGCACACGCGCAAACCGGCATCGACATTCATCCGGGTGCGCAAATCGGCTCGGGCTTCTTCATCGATCACGGCACCGGCGTCGTGATCGGCGAGACCTCCGTGATCGGCGAGCGGGTGCGCGTCTATCAGGCAGTGACGCTCGGCGCGAAGCGCTTTCCGCTCAACGAGAACGGCCATCCCGAGAAGGGGCTCGCGCGCCATCCGATCGTCGAGGACGACGTCATCATCTATGCGGGCGCGACGATTCTGGGCCGGGTGACGATCGGACGCGGCGCGACGATCGGCGGCAACGTGTGGATCACGCACGATGTCGCGTCTGGCGCGCACGTGAGCCAGGCGGTGCTGCGCAGCGAATCGGCGCGCGCCGCCGCGCCGCTCGCCAACGCGATATCGGCGGAGGTGCCGGGATGACAGGACTCGTGCGCGACTTCGGGGCGGCGGTGCGGTCCTTGCGCGAAGCGCTGTCGTGGTCGCAGGAGCAACTTGCCGAGTACGCGGGGCTGAACCGGTCTTATGTCGGCGAGATCGAGCGGGGTAGTGCGATCGCATCGATCGTTACGGCCGACAAGCTCGCGCGCGCGCTCAATGTGCCGATCGGCACGCTGCTGTGCGCGCGATGATGGCTATAGCATGTTGAGCCAATTTTCGAGTCTTCTGATAATTCCCTGCCGTCATAAGCATTCCCGATTTTCTTCTATAAACCTGGAGCCTTCGTATGTCGACGTCAGCGAGCGGCCAAACCGCGCTTGGCGATAACGCAGCACGGCAACTAGCCAACGCCACCAAAACCGTCCCGCAGCTTTCCACCATCACGCCACGCTGGCTGACCCACCTGCTGCAATGGGTTCCCGTCGAGGCGGGCATCTATCGTCTGAACCGCGTGAAGGACCCTGAAGCCGTACAGGCAGCCTGCACCGCGCGCGAAGACGAAAGCACGCTGCCCACGACCTACGTTCCGTACGAGGAAAATCCGCGCGAGTACTTCCTCAACGCGGTCAGCACGGTGCTCGACGTGCATACGCGCATCTCCGATCTGTATAGCAGTCCGCACGATCAGATCAAGGAGCAGCTGCGCCTGACGATCGAGACGATCAAGGAAGTTCAGGAAAGCCAACTCATCAACAATCCGGACTACGGTCTGCTCGCGAATGTCGATGACGAGCAACGCGTGTTGCCGCTAACGGGCGCACCGACGCCGGACGATCTCGACGAGCTGCTGACGAAAGTCTGGAAGGAACCGGCGTTCTTCCTCACGCATCCTCTCGCGATCGCGGCGTTCGGGCGCGAATGCACGCGCCGCGGTGTGCCGCCGCCGACGGTCAGCCTGTTCGGCTCGCAATTCATTACGTGGCGCGGCATTCCGCTGATTCCGTCCGACAAGGTGCCGGTCGCCGACGGCAAGACGAAGATTCTGCTGCTGCGTGTCGGCGACAAGCGTCAGGGGGTGGTCGGTCTCTATCAGCCGGGTGTCGCCGGCGAGCAGGGTCCGGGGCTGTCGGTGCGTTTCATGGGCATCAACAACCAGGCGATCGCGTCGTATCTGATCTCGCTGTATTGCTCGCTCGCCGTTCATTCACCCGATGCGCTCGCAGTGCTCGACGACGTAGAGATCGGCAAATACCATGACTATCCAGACACCTACCGGTAGTCCGCTCAGCGCGGGTGCATTGTCCGCGGCGCCGCCGCCGGTGTTGCCGGCGGGTCTGCCCGATCCGGCGCGGCTCGCGCGTCTGGCGACGGAGTTCTTCAGCGCGTTGCCGGGTGGCGCGCCGGCACCCGATCTGTCGGCGGGGAGCGGCGCGGTTGGCGGTGTTGCTTCGGCATTGCCCGCGGCGGCGCCGATCCTGGCGTCGCTCGGCAATCCGGCTCCGGCGGGTTCGCCGCTGGCCGGCCCTGGTGGCACCGGCACGGGTGTGCCCGGCCTTTCGTTGCCGCAAGGCAAGGTGGCGGGTGCGAATCTGCTGCCGTCCGCGCCGACGCATGTGCTGTCGCTCGGCAATCGCGCTCCAGCGCTGGTGCCGCATGCGGCGGCGCAGAATGGACTGCCCGACAATGCCGCGACGATCGCGCCCGCGCTCGAACCGCGCGCAGGTGGAGCGGCCCTTGGCGTGCCGCCGGTGCAGCACGGAGCGTCTGCCTCGCCCTACTATTTCATGCAGGCGCCGGGGCACGGCTGGGCGCGTGCCGATCAGCCGATCGCGCTGCCCGCGAGCGGCACGGCCGCGCCTGGTTCATTCGGACTTCCAGGCGAGGATGAACTTCGCGAGTTGCTGTCGCTTCATCGCTTCGCGCCGGTCGACGATCCGCTTGGCTTGCCGCGCGGCGGCGCGCCGTACTTCGTCGAGGGCACGCAGGTGGGTGCCGGTTCGCACGGGCTGCCGCCAGGCACACCGGCAGGCCGTCCGCCGTTCGATGTCAACGCGATTCGCCGCGATTTTCCGATCCTTCAGGAACGCGTGAACGGCAAGCAGCTGATCTGGTTCGACAACGCGGCGACGACGCACAAGCCGCAGTCCGTAATCGACCGTCTCGCGTATTTCTACGGGCACGAAAACTCGAACATCCATCGCGCCGCGCATACGCTCGCAGGCCGCGCGACGGACGCCTACGAAGACGCCCGCAGCAAGGTGCAGCACTTCATCGGCGCGTCGTCGCCGGACGAGATCGTGTTCGTGCGCGGCACGACCGAGGCGATCAACCTGATCGCGAAGTCGTGGGGCGTGAGCAATGTCGGCGCCGGTGATGAAATCATCGTGTCGCATCTCGAGCATCACGCCAATATCGTGCCGTGGCAGCAACTCGCGGCGCAGACGGGCGCGAAGCTGCGCGTGATTCCCGTCGACGATTCGGGTCAGGTGCTGCTCGACGAATACCGCAAGCTGCTGAACGACCGCACCAAGATCGTTTCAGTGACCCAGGTATCGAATGCGCTCGGCACGGTGGTGCCGGTGCGCGAGATCGTCGATCTGGCGCACCGGGCGGGGGCGAAGGCGCTCGTGGATGGTGCGCAGTCGGTCTCGCACATGCGCGTCGACGTGCAGGCGCTGGACGCGGACTTCTTCGTCTTCTCAGGCCACAAGATTTTCGGTCCGACGGGCATCGGCGTGGTCTACGGCAAGGGCGCCATTCTCGACGACATGCCGCCATGGCAGGGCGGCGGCAACATGATCGCCGACGTGACGTTCGAGCGCACGGTGTTCCAGCCGCCGCCGAACCGCTTCGAGGCAGGCACGGGCAATATCGCGGATGCGGTCGGTCTTGGCGCCGCGCTCGATTACGTCGAGCGCGTTGGCATCGAGAATATCGCGCGCTACGAGCATGATCTGCTCGAGTACGCGACTCATGCGCTCGCGCCCGTACCGGGTGTGCGGCTCGTGGGTACCGCGCGCGACAAGGCGAGTGTACTGTCCTTTGTGCTGAGGGGATATGAAACCGAAGAGGTCGGGCGCGCGCTGTCTCAAGAGGGCATCGCGGTGCGCTCGGGGCATCACTGCGCGCAACCGATCCTGCGTCGTTTTGGACTGGAAGCGACGGTGCGTCCTTCGCTCGCGTTCTACAACACCTGCGACGAAGTCGATGCGATGGTGTCGGTGATTCGCCATCTGTCCGCACGGCGAGTCTGAGCGGGCAAGCCGCGCCGCTGTCCGTCGCGTGACCACGCAAGGCATGGTGCCGCAAGGCGCCATGCCTTTTTTACATGTGCCACGATCGATCTCGACTTTGATCGCCGGTTGTACCGTACGACGCTCGTCGGTGATGTGCCGGTCGGGCCGGGCTGGCGCGCGTCGGTATCGCTCGAAGGTTCGCCCGTCGGGCGGTCCGGTTCGATTTCCTGCGCTGTCAGAACGCGAAGCGGCCTTCCGCCACGAACGTCGCCTGCAGATTACGGGCACTCGGTGTCTCACGCGATTGCAATGCCTCGGGCAACGAAGCCTTGTCGCCGGCGCGGCCGATAGCAACGGCCGCTTCGATCGCATAGTCGTCGGGGATCGCAAGTTCCGAACGGATATGCTCGCGCTCGATGCCGGCAAGGCCGTGCGCCTTCCACCCTGACAGGCTCGCCTGCAGCGCGAAATAGCCCCATGCGGCGCCGGTATCGAACGAATGCGACGCGAGCGGCACTTCCGCCGCTGCGCCCGGCGGCGTGAAGGTGCGTTTCGACAGCGCGATCAGGATCGCCGCAGCATGCTGCGCCCAGCCGCGGTTGAACTCATTCAGAAAGCCCAGAAAGCGCGTCCAGTGCTCGGTGCCGCGACGCGCATAGACGAAACGCCACGGTTGCGAGTTATACGAAGAGGGTGCCCAGCGGGCCGCTTCGAGAAAGGTCAGCAATGTCGATTCG
>ABYL01000094.1 GCA_000173575.1 Burkholderia sp. H160
GCGTCGAGCAGTTCGCGGCGTCGCACCATCACGCCGACAACTCGTATGCGCTGACCCCCGGCACGCCCGCACTCGACCGATTCCCGCTTGCCGCATGGCGGCGCGCGCTCGAACGGGCCATGGAACGCGCGTTACCGCGCGCGCTCGGCTATGGCACGCCCACCGGCGAGCCCGCGTTGCGCGACGCGATCGCCGCTCATCTGCGGATGGCACGTGGCGTGCGCTGCGACGGCTCGCAGGTCGTGATCACCGAGGGCGCGCAGGAAGCGCTGAATCTGTGCGTCCGTCTGCTAACCAATCCCGGCGATATCGCGTGGGTCGAGGATCCCGGCTATCGCGGTGCGAAGGCCGCATTCAACGCGGGCGATTTGCGCTTGCTGCCGATTCCGGTCGACACCGAGGGCATGGCCGTGCCGGCCGACGCCTGGACCACACATCCGCCGAAGCTGATCTACACGTCGCCCGCGCATCAGTATCCGACCGGTGCGGTGCTGTCGGTGGCGCGGCGGCTTGCGCTGATCGCGCAGGCGCGGCGCTGCGGCGCGTGGCTGATCGAGGACGATTACGACGGCGAGGTGCGCCACACCGGCGAGCCGATCGCGAGCATGCAGGGCCTCGTCGACGAGGCGCCGGTGCTGTACGTCGGCTCGTTCAGCAAGACGATGTTTCCAGCGTTGCGCATCGGCTTCGTCGTGCTGCCGCGCGCGATGGCCGCGCATGCCGCTGATGCGCTGCGGGAAATGCTGCGCGGCGGGCATCGGCTGGAGCAACTGGCGCTGGCGCATTTCCTCGAAAGCGGCGAGTTCGGGCGGCATCTCGGGCGGATGCGGCGGCTCTACCGCGAGCGCCAGCAGGCGCTGCGCGACGCGCTGGCGGAGCATTTCCCGGCGGCGACGATTCTCGGCGGCGATTGCGGCATGCATTTGACACTGCGGCTGCCCGCATCGCTCGACGATCGCGCGCTCGCGGCGCGCGCTCAGGCGCGGGGGCTCAGTCCGCGCGCGCTATCGGGGTTCGCGTTGGCGGCGTCGCCGGAAGCGAACGGGCTCGTGATCGGGTATGGCAATACGGAGGCGGAGCGGTTGGGGCCTGCGGTGAAAGCGTTGGCGGAGTTGGTCCGAGAGATGGAGAGTGAGGGACGACCGGCTCCAAAACCCGCCGCCGAACTCCCTGCCCGGACGCGCAAAAAGCCCGCCCCGCAACGCCGTACGTCCGCCACCCCGGGCATGTAATTTTGACGTTTGTCCGCCCGGTCCATGTCGCGCTATCGTGTCGTATGCGCGGCGACTTCGCAGAACCAAGGTGCTGGTATGCCCGCATGTGCCACGGTTGTCCGGCCCGCCGCGTCCCGGGACCGGCGCCGGCGATGGGCACGAACAATGCGGTAAGTGTGGTTATCGATGACGATCTATCCGACCGGAGACGACATGAAGGAAATCGAACCGACCCCGTGGTTTGACCTGGCCATCCATACGCCCGTCCGCGAAGGCTGGTACGAGGTGCAGTTGGCGAGCGGGGACACGGCGTTTGCGAAATATGGCGACGGCGTGTGGACCGAAAAACCGTTGCTCGTATTCACGCACTGGCGCGGACTGTCCGCCGATCCGGCGAAAGCCGCCGATGGCGAGGCCGAGTCGATCAGCGCCGAAGCCACCGCGGCGCAGGGCGTGCGCGCCGCCTGGAACGCCTTCTTCCCGGGACTCGGCGACGAACAGCACAAGCCGCTCGATGTGGCTCCGAACGGCAAAGCGCCGCATTGAAGGTCCACTGAAATTCGTTTGATGTCTGGCCGGGCGGCGGCTCGCGAGTTGCCGCCCGGCAGTTCGTTTCGCCCCGCTACAATCAGCGTCATCCTTTCCGACGCAAACACGATGCTATGAACGCCTCCCGAGAACCCGTGGAATTGTCGCGCGCGACTCAACTGCTCAATCACGGACCGGTCACGCTCATCACGAGCGCGCACGATGGTCGATCGAATGTGATGGCCGCGTCGTGGGCGATGCCGCTCGATTTCAATCCGCCGAAGGTGGTCGTGGTCGTCGATAGCCGCACGCTGACGCGTCGCCTGATCGAAGCGAGCGGCGTGTTCGGGCTGCAACTGCCGAGCCGCGGTTTCGCCGCGCAAACGCTCGCGGTTGGCACGCACGCGGGTGCCGAACTCGACAAGTTCTCCGCGTTCGAACTCGAGACTTTCCGCGCGCAAAAAATCGATGTGCCGATGCTGGCCGGCTGCATCACGTGGATGGAATGCAAGGTGATTCCGGACGACAGCCAGCGCCACGATCTGATCATCGGCGAAGTGGTGGCCGCGTATGCGGATAGCCGCGTGTATTCCCACAACCGCTGGCACTTCGGCAACGATCCTGAGCTGCGCACCTGTCATTACGTGGCCGGCGGCACCTTCTTCGCGACCGGTGATGCGTTCGAGGTCGCCCCGGTGGCGGCATCCGCTGACTGACGGGCTTATGCGTTTCCTTCGGTTTCGCCTTCGGCGAATGCTTTGAGCGCATCGCCCGCGAGACGGTAACGCACCCATTCGCTTTGCGGATTCGCGCCGATCGACTTGTAGAAGCCGATGGCCGGCTCGTTCCAGTCGAGCACGCTCCATTCGAAGCGGCCGCAGCCCGTTTCGCAGGCGATTTGCGCGAGATGGCGCAGCATCCGTTTGCCCGCGCCGCTGCCGCGCGATGCGGGCGACACGTACAGATCTTCCAGATAAAGCCCCTGCTTGCCGAGCCACGTCGAATACGAAAAGAAGTACACGCAAAAACCGACGGGCTCGCCGTTCATTTCGCAGATCAGCGCTTTCGCGGGTGCGCCAGCGGAAAACAGGCTCTGTTCGATGTCTTTGACGCTGGCGACGACTTCGTGCTCGGCTTTTTCGTAGACCGCGAGTTCGGTGATGAAGCGCAGGATCAGGGGGGCGTCGGAAGCGGTGGCGGGGCGGATGTGGATGGTCAAGGCTCAGTGCTCGATGTGTTCGGGGGTGAATCGTGGCCGGCGTGACGGCACGCGCCAAACGCGCCGGCGTCGGAATAGACTCACATCGTAGCAAAGAGCTCAAGGCCCCGCCAAAGACGGACGGGGCCCTTGATGTCTCCTACAGACCGAAGGCGAAAAACTTCAGCGGCCCTGTTCCGCTCGTCGAGCCAGAGCCCCAATAGACCACACCGTCCGCAATGGCCGGTCCGGCATTGCAGGCACCGCCGCTTTTGAATGGCCACAGCACTTTTCCGTTGGAAGCATCGAGTGCGTACATCGTGCCATTCACGTAGTCGAGATTGCATCCGAAGACCACGCCATTGGCGACACTCACGGCTGCTTCCGCGCGGCTTCCGAGTGGGTCCGGAGTGGTCCACTTTACTGCGCCGGTGTTCACGTCAAGCGATGCCCAGCCTCCAGACGTGGTGGTGCCACCGCCTTGTGCCAATTGCCATACGCCTGGCGTCGTACCCGCGCCGGTCATCCCGCTGTTCGATACCGCAACATAAATGGACTGGCCATCAGTGGCCGATCCCCACTGGAGCCCGCCTGTGAGTCCGCCGGGGGCGACCTGCGTGGACCAGCGCAGAGCGCCTGTGTCTGCATCGAATGCCCAGAACATTCCACTCTTCTGCCCCGCGCCGACCAGTTGGCCGGCGTTGCCATTCTTCCCGAAGAGCATCGGTCCTTGCGCAAAGTCCCAGTCCGGACCCTTCGGGTTCGGACAGTTGGCGTTCGGTGGAAGGGTGAAGACGCCCGGGATGTTGAGGCCGCAGCCAACATTCCATGTGTCGTAAGGCAGGCCACGCGCGGACCATTTGAGTGCGCCTGTGGTCATGTCCAGCGCAAGGACCGAGTCGAAGTGGTCGTTCGGATCGATGCACGCAGTCGGCGCGCCGCCACTGTTCAAACAGTCGAGTACGGCCTGCGGCACGGCCCAGTTGTTGCCGGAGGCCATGAACACGGTATTGCGCTGAACGTCCACGGCGCCCGTGCTTCCCCATACGGAGCCGCCGTAATAACCTTTCGGCATCGTGTAGGTCTGCCATTTGATTGCGCCGGTCCCGACATCGAGTGCAACGACGCTACCCCGGAAAGTCCACTGCCAGGCAGGAGGCGGGATAAACGCGGCGACATATTCTTCGTTCGACGTGACTCCTACGAAAGCCATACCTTTCGCGATGACGGCCGACTGCGTGACCATTGAATACGTGGTTGAATCGACCTGCGTGCTCCAAAGTAGGGTGCCCGTGTTCTTGTCGACGGCAAAGACATGGGCCGGTTGCGGGGTCGACAGTTTGCCGCTCTGATCGCCGAGTATCAGTGCGTTTCCAGAGATAGCGGGTGTTGCGCGCGCGTAGTCGTTAGGAATGCCGGTATAGGACGATACGAGCTTCTGCCAAACCACGTTGCCAGTTTTCCTCTCGACCTTGTAAAGATATCCCGCTGAATCCGGGAAATAGGCATAGTTTTCATCCAGGGCAGGGGTCGCCGTCACGTTTCCGGCTGTAGAAACTGCCCAAAGCTCGTGAAGGGAGCCCACCGTCTTTGGACCGATCGCCGATTCATTCTCCTGATTTCGGGAGTTCATCCAGCCGTTACCCGAAGTCGGCCAATCAGTCGCATGTGCGACGCTACTAGTTATCGAACCAAGCAGCAGCGCACACGTTAAGCACAACGTGTCAATTCTCATGTCATCTCCTCCGGACTAGTTTGTTAGTTATGCGTTCACGCTTTTGCGAAGCGGTAATTCTGATGCTTTGAACAACCACGTAAACAATTTGTAGCGGCGAGGCAGGGACAATCGAGAATATAGTGAACGTCCACTCAGGACGCATTGGCGTAATGTACGGATTCGCACAGAGCGAGTCGTATCGGGCACAACTCCTCAAAGCTGCTTGACACTGTGCGAAGTTCTTTTCGATGTATTCATGCTATTTGCATAAAGCGAGTTCGCGAAATAGATGCGGCGCTAGCTCAACAGAAAGCATCAAGAGCATCGCGCCGCTTTAACTCTTCGGTAACGCAGACTTACCACGTCGCTTTCGCGGCTTAGGTTCCACCCCCACACGCGGATCACGCTCCAGGACGAGCGCCGTCAGTTGCTCGACAGTGTCTTCAAACGCAGGATCATCCTGCGGCACGTAAAGCCATTTTCCAATCACCGGATGAGGCCGCAACGCAGCCATATCGGCAAGCAGAGCAGCATGGCGGTCCTGCGACGTGCAGACCAGCAGCCCGTTCCACGGCTTATCGCGATCGGCGGCAATCAGACACAACAAGCCGTCGATATACGCGGCGTCGCTACCAAACATCCGCCTACGCACATAAGTCGGATCGCGTTCGAACGCGTCGAAGATCCAGAGGAGCGAATTGCTGATCGAAGAGGGCATCGGTAGATAATCCCAGCAAGCGGTGGCGAACGAAGATGAGTCTACGTAAATTCTTCGGGCTTGGCAGCGAAGCCGCGAGAAGACCGAGCAAGCGCGGCTAGGTAAGATGTGTCCAATCTCGGCGACCATATCGGAACTCGCACTATCCAGACCATGCAAGCTCACACAGACGCCACCGCCGCCTACCCGAAGCGCTTCGAAGCCGTCCTCGCCTATATCGACGCAAACGTCGAAGGCGATTTATCGGTCGACGCGCTAAGCCGCATCGCAAACTTCTCGAAGTTCCATTTTCATCGACAGTTTGCCGCGTATGTCGGTGTGCCCGTCGCGCGCTACGTGCAGCTGATGCGCTTGCGTCGTGCAGCCCACCGCCTTGCCTCGCAAGCGTCCTGCGCGGTGCTCGATGCCGCGCTCGACGCCGGCTTCGACAGTCCCGAAGCCTTCAGCCGTGCGTTCAAGCGTGCATTCGGCCTGGCGCCGAGTGCGTTCCGGCGGCACCCGGCATGGCATATCTGGAGTGCGAATTTTGTCGTTCCCTATCGGTCGAGGAAACTGATCATGCAAGTGCAAATCGTCGATTTTGCTGAAACCCGTGTTGCTGCGCTCGAACACTGCGGTCCGCTCGGACTTGTCAACGAGAGCGTGCGCAAGTTCATCGACTGGCGGATGAAAAGCGGTCAATCACCGATGGCGTCGAGCAGAACGTTCGGCGTTCCGCACGGCAATCCGGACACGGTGCCAGCAGAAGCATTCCGCTTCGATATTTGCGGAGAGATCGACGAACCAGTCGCGCCGAATGACTATGGTGTGCGCGAACTCGTGATTCCGGGTGGACGGTGCGCGGTGGTTCGGCACACGGGATCGACCGACCACATCGGCGAAACGATCTACCCGATCTATCGCGACTGGCTGCCTTCGAGTGGAGCAGAGTTGCGGGACCATCCGCTGTTTTTCCACTACCTGAGCGTTTATCCTGAGACGCCGCTGGATCAGTGGCAGACGGATATCTATCTACCGTTGGTGTGATTGGGGGATGGGGTGCGAAATCCGAGGCTGCAGTTCGTCGTAGCCTCTTTTTGCATCGGTATCAATTGCATCGAAACTATGAATGCGTGCTTGTTTATTCAGTAAAAAATGCAATTTCGAAATGTAACTTTGGAATAGAGCCTTGGTCTCTGCGAATAACAGCGATCGCACCGTGTTATCACCGGAACCACCGAATACACGAATAGGTCAAAAATAGATGTCACCCGTTCATTTGGGGAGATATCAAATGGCTGCTACGCAATCGGGGGTAATGCCCCTCTCCGATGAGGAGGCTCGGCGCCAGTTGCGCCGCGCTGTCATCGCCAGCACGATTGGTACCACGATCGAATGGTACGACTTCTTCCTGTACAGCACGGTGACAGGTCTTGTTTTCGCGAAGCTGTATTTTCCCGAATCGGATCCGCTCGTCGGTACACTCCAGGCTTTTCTGATTTACGCCGTCGGCTTTATCGCGCGACCGGTGGGCGCGGCGATTTTCGGCCACTATGGCGATCGCATCGGGCGTAAAGCAACGTTAATCGTGACGCTATTGCTGATGGGACTCGCGACGTTTGCCGTGGGCTTTGTTCCCACCTACGCGACGATCGGCATCTGGGGGGCAATCGTACTCACGGTGCTGCGCTTTATTCAGGGTGTGGGCGTTGGTGGCGAGTGGGGCGGCTCGGTGCTGATGTCGATGGAATGGGCACGCACCAACAAGCATCGCGGTTTCGTCGCGTCCTGGCCGCAGTTCGGCGTACCGGCGGGATTGTTCGTCGCGAACCTGGCGGTGCTGGCCACAAGCCAGATCTCCGGCAACGCATTTCTCACGTGGGGCTGGCGGGTGCCGTTTTTCCTCAGTATCTTGCTGGTCGCGGTCGGCCTCTATATCCGCTTGAGTATCCTCGAGACGCCGATCTTCGCGAAGCTTCTCGCTGAGCGCAAGATCGAAAAGGCGCCGATGCGCGAAGTATTGCGCCGTCAGCCGAAAGACATTCTTCTGTCGGCTCTTGCGCGCATGGCCGAACAGGCGCCTTTCTATATTTTCACGGCCTTTATCTTCACCTATGGCGTAATGAAGCTCGGCGTCACACGCGACCTGTTGCTCACGGCGGTGCTGGCCGCTGCGGTGCTGGAATTATTCACGATTCCGTTCTTTGGTCACGTGTCCGATCTGATCGGACGGCGACGCATGTACGTAATCGGCGCCGCTGCTGCCGGGCTATTCGGTTTCATGTACTTTTTCATGATCGGCACCCGTAACCCCGTATGGATCTTTGTGGCCATCGTGCTATCGCTGGTGCCGCATGCGATGATGTATGGTCCGCAAGCCGCGTTGATCGCCGAATCGTTCACTGGGCGCTTGCGTTACAGCGGTGCATCGATGGGCTACCAGTTGGCTTCCGTCATTGCTGGCGGTCCGGCACCGTTGATTGCGACTGCGCTCTACGCTTACTTCCAGTCGGGCTTTGCCGTGGCGTGGTATGTCTTCGCGTGCGCGGTGATTAGCGTGATCGCCGCTTTGCAATTGGGCGATCGCACGAATAAGGACATTTCGCGGGAATACGACGAAGTACAACCGATGCATGACCAGAGGCATGTCACTCCGTGATCGATCAGGCGGATGGCCGGCCACAGCGGCCATCCGCCGAATCGCACGTCAACTCTTCAACGGCAGCCAGACTTCGACTCCACCCATCCCCGTTACCGGATCGAACTGCTCGCCATACCGCTCGAAATGCGGTGCATCGGCAGGCACGTGCCCAGATGCGGGCAACCACTGATTCCAGATCGTATTCATCGTGCGGCGAATGCCCGAGATGTGTTCGCGATGACTGAACACCGCATAGCGTTGCGCGGCGATACGTACACGACTCAACTCTGGCGGCAATGCCGAAAAATCGCCGACTTCGACGCCGCACATGTAGTCGAAGTTACCAAGTTCATCGGCGTTATAGCCAACGCCGTAAGCCACCTTGCCGACCTGTCCCGGCACCCTGCCGTACCAGGCGCCAAAGCGCTGCCATTGCGATGGAATCGCCTTGCTGCTGTCGCACGTATAACGCTCGCTCAGTCCCGCGACGAGAAACGCCCGGGCGTCTTCGAAGCGCGGCGGGTCCAGATGTGTGAGAAGGGTTTCGTCCATTTTGATGGGCTCCATGAGGGCAAGTTTGTCGAGATGACCACGCGAGCGCAGCGCTTCGGGCGTGATGCCGAACTGCTCGCGAAACGCACGCGTGAATGCTTCGTGAGAGCCGTAACCGGCGTCGAGGGCGACCGCGAGGATGTCGGGCGCACCATCGGCGAGACGTCGTGCGGCCTCGCTCAAACGCCGTGCGCGAACGTAGCGCATCACCGGCATCCCGGTGGCCGCTTCGAATGCGCGTGCGAGGTGAAAGCGCGATACGCAGCCACAGCGAGCGATGTCGTCGAGCGTCAACTCGCCGGCGAAGTGGCTTTCGATAAACCAGAGCGCTTTTCCAACCGGATTCATCACGGCTCTCATGTCAGCATGAGGACAGCTTAGTCAGCGGCGAACTCACGCATTTGATCGCGCTTGCGGTTTTGCCGTGGCGGCGGAGGGCGCAGTCGAATCCGCCACGTCACTCTGCACACTCGCAGCACCACCCGCTTGTCCCGGCCTCAACATCACGCCACCCAGCACGCCGGCCGCCGCCGCAAAAACCGCTCCAGACAGAAACGCGACGTGATACCCGCTGGTCAGCGCAGCCGCGGCGCTCGACGACGCCTGCATCGCCTCGCTACGCGCCGCGGCAAGACTCGCGAGCACCGCGAGCCCGAGCGCCCCGCCCATCATGAACGACGTGTTGACGATGCCCGACGCGAGGCCCGAATCGGCGGGATCGACGTCGCTCATCGCGGCGAGCAGCAGCGGATTGAACGCGATGCCCGCGCCGAAGCCGAGCAGGATCATGCCGGGCAACACGTCGGGCACGAAGCTGCCGTCGACGGGCGCGCGCGCGAATAGCGCAAGCCCGCATGCCGCGATCAGCAGGCCCGCCGCGAGCGGTCGACGCAGCCCGAAGCGCATCACCAAACGCGCCGATAGGCCCAGTGAAAAGAGTCCCATGATCAGGTTCGCGGGCAGAAACGCGAGCCCGACCTGCAACGGCCGATAGCCGAGCACGCGCTGCAGATACAGCGCCGAAATAAAGAACCACGCGAACATCGCCGCCGCCCACAACACGCCGATCACGTTCGCGGTCGCGACATTGCGCAAGCGCAGCAGACCGAGCGGCATCAACGGATGCTCGACTCTCGCCTCGATCGCGAGGAACCCGGCAAGCAGCGCAAGCGCGGCAAACAGCAGGCCGAGCGTTTGAGCCGAAGTCCAGCCCGCTTCGTTGCCGTTGACGACCGCATAGACCGCGAGCATCAGCGACGCAGTCACGCTGAGCGCGCCGGCGACGTCGAGCCGTTCGCCGTGCGCGTGTCCGGGCGCGGCGGGAAGCAGCGAGAGGCACAGCGCGTATACCGCAATGCCGATCGGCAGATTGACCAGAAAGATCCAATGCCAGCTGAGCAGGTTCGTCAGCAGTCCGCCGAGCAGCACGCCGATGCTGCCGCCACCCGCGCAGACGAAGCCGTACACGCCCATCGCTCTCGCGCGTTCGGCGGGTTCAGTGAACAGATTCATGATCAGCGACAACGACACCGCCGAGACGATCGCACCGCCCAGGCCCTGCACGGCGCGCGCGGCGACCAGAAGTACTTGAGAATTGGCGAGGCCGCAGGCGAGAGAAGCGAGCGTGAACAGCGTAATGCCGCAGAGAAACAGCTTGCGGTGTCCGTACAGATCGCCAAGCCGTCCACCGAGCAGCAGGCAGCCGCCGAACGTCAGCATGTATGCGTTGACGACCCAGACGAGCGAGGTTTCGCTAAAGCCGAGATCGGTTGCGATGGAGGGCAGCGCAACGTTCACGATGGTCGTGTCGAGCACGATCATCAGCACGCCGAGGCATAGGACGATGAGCGCGAGCCAGCGCTGTTTGTCGTGATGGGGATGGGCCATGCGGACGCCCCTTTACGCTGATTCTAACGATTACCGCCGATGGGCTTTCGAGTCTAGCACCCCCCAAGTTTTGCGCCCAACTACGAAATCCTGGGCGGCGCGCCGTCTCGCGTCAGTAGGCACCGAGATTGTCGTATTTGCCACCGCGTTCGAGCGCGCGCTGATACCCGGGCCGCGCGCGAATGCGCTGCAAGAACGCGCTGATCGCGGGCAATTGCACGGCCCCGCCGCCGCGCGGCGTGGCGGCTTCGAGCGGGAAGCTCATTTGCACGTCCGCGGCGGTGAAGTCCTTGCCGGCGAACCAGCCGGTCGCGCCAAGCTCCTTGTCGATATAGCCGAGATGCAGCAGCAATTGCGGATCGACGAAGCCCGCTTGCAACGTCGTCGCGATCATGCGCGCGACCGGCTTCGCGAAGAACGGCATCGGCGCATTGCCGATGCGTTGCGCGACGAGTTTCAGCCGCAGCGGCGGCATCGCCGATCCTTCCGCGTAGTGCAGCCAGTACGTGTAGCGCAGACGCTCTGGCGTGCCCGATGGCGGCGCTAAACGCCCCGCGCCGTACCTGTCGACGAGGTACTCAATGATCGCGCCCGACTCGGCGATCGTGAGACCATCGTCGGTGATGACGGGCGACTTGCCGAGCGGATGTACCGCGCGCAGTTCGGGCGGCGCGAGCATCGTCTTTGGATCGCGCTCGTAACGCTTGATTTCGTACGATACGCCGAGCTCTTCGAGCAGCCACAGCACGCGTTGCGACCGGGAGTTGTTCAGATGATGGACGGTGAGCATGAGGCGGACGACGGTGATGGTTGGAGCGTCACATGACAGGCATGTTGTGTCGGGACTGGTTTCCAGTCGATGGCTCTATACACGAAGAAAGACAGCCTTTTCGTGTTGAGTAAGGCAATGAAATGATTCGGATGCCCAAGTGACGGTACTGGCTCGAATTCGGTCGTTCGATCGAAGAAATAGAAAGCAACACTCGCTTTTTATTATCGTATGGGGCGATGCAATGCCGGGGTACGATTCGCGCCAACCTTGATCCGAGAGCTTGTCAAATGAATAAACGAGTCGGTCTTTCGTTGGTGTCGTTGGGGTTGGCTTCGATGTTGGCGGGGTGCGGTGGCTCAGGAAGCAGCAGTAGTTCCACTTCCTCTACGCCGGACAGTTTTGTCGGCGTCTTCAAGGGCACGACGGCGGATTCACGCACGTTTGTGTCGATGGTGCTCAACGACGGTACGTTCTACGACTTCTATAGCGGCGTCCCAACGACGACCACGACCGCGGCCACTTCAACGACCGCTGCCACGACCACCACGACCACGAACCCGGTGGGTGGTGTAGTAATTGGTAAGGGAAGCGGCTCCAGCGGCAGTTTCTCGACGTCGAGTGCCTATGACTATCAGGTGACGGCGACCGGCTTGAGCACCGGCGTAGCGGCCAGCACGCTTTCGGCCAGCTATACGACTTATACGTCGATGTCGGGGACCATTACCCATAACAGCGGCAGCGAGTCGAATACGTTTTCGTCGACGTATAACAGCACGTTGTCGACGGCCACCCCATCGCTGACGACGGTCGCCGGCATTTATTCTGGCACGGTAGGTACGACCGCGGGCGGCACGGAAGACCTCTCGCTGATCATTCTGCCGGCCGGCACGGTGACGGGTGAAAGCGCGAGCGGATGTTTCTTCTCGGGCACGGTCGCGACGCACTCGACGAACAACGCCTATGACCTCAGTATCACGTTTGCGGCAACGACGTGTACGTATAACAGTATCGCGATGACTGGAATGGCGCTCTACGATTCCACCGACTCGACGCTTTATGGTGCAACGAAGAAAACAGATCAAACCGCTGGCATCGTTTTCGTGGTGAAGAAGACTTCGTCGTGATCGTTAATCGTCTTCTGCATGCAAGATCTTCGACGGCTCGGTATTCCATTTCGAGCCGTTCGAAGACGCTGCACTGTTAGACCTTCGACTTACTCCCCATCAACTCATTCGACGGCAACGTCTCATCCAGCAACTTCTTCGCACTTTCAATCCCCGCCACCGGCAAGCCCTCGGGATTGAGCAGCCCCACCTGCACGAGCACTGAAGCCTGATCCCAATAGATGTGCTCGTTATAGAGTTTGTCGCCGCGGAAGCACACCACGGCCAGCATCGGCACCTCGAAGTACTTGCCGGTCGGCGCGACGCCGGGCAGCAGCCAGTCGATCTCGCAGCTATGCGTACAGCTGAAGATGAATTCATCGACGATGCGGTCCGAGCCGATCGTGCGCGAAATCGGAATCAGCTTCGTGTCGGGCGGATTCGAGTTGACGAAGTGATGCGTGTAAAAGCGCTTCAGATTGTCGTGACCGACACCGCCTGTCATCGTCGGCACGTGATTGACGTAGGGTTGCGCGACCATCGTCGGCATCACCGCATCGACGTCGCGTGTCGCGAACTCGTGATAGCAATGCGCTTCCCACAGTGCGTTCAGATCGTAGACCGGACCGAGCACCTTGCGCAGTAGCGCGAGCGTGCGCGAGTACGCCATCATCGCGGCGGGCTTGTCGTATTGCTTGCGCTGCGGCGCAGCGAACGCGTGATCGCAGCCGGGGTACACGTATTGCTCGATCTGCGGCCGCGTGCGCAATGCGGCGCTGATGCGCTCGCGCGTCTCGGGCGGGCAGTGCGCGTCGTTTTCGGGGAAGTGGAACACCATCGGGCAGTGGATGGCCGGTACTTCGTCGAGATGCGCTTCGAGGCCCACGCCGTAGTAGCTGACCGCGCAATCGACATCGGTGCGCGCCGCGCTCAGAAACGCGAGCTTGCCGCCGAGGCAGTAGCCCACCACGCCCACCTTGCCGGCCTGCTCTGGCAGTTCGCGCAACGCGGCGAGGGTGGCGGCGATGTCCTTGACCGCCACATCGGCGTCGAACTGGCCCAGATAGCCGAGCGCTTCTTTCATGTCGGCGTCGCCGTAGCCCAGCGAGATGCCAGGCTTGATACGCCAGAACAGATCGGGCACGAGCACGACGTAGCCTTCTTCGGCGTAGCGATCGGCGCTCGCCTTCATCGTCTCGTTGACGCCGAAGATTTCCTGCAGCAGCACGAGCCCCGGGCCCGAGCCCTGCGCGGGGCGCGCGACGTAAGCGTTGAAACGGCCGCCATCTTGGGCGACGACTTCGATAAAAGAGCCGGCCATGCAGTCTGTCTCCAGTCTCAAGAAAGATAGTGGTTACGTCATCGTGCGCAACTCGAAACGTTTGAGCTTGCCGGTTTCAGTGCGCGGCAGCGCGCGCACGAACGTGATGACGCGCGGATATTTATACGGTGCCACGTTATTTTTCACGAATTCCTGCAGTTGCGCGACCAGTTTATCGTCGGCCGTATAGCCGGGGTTCACCACGACGAAGGCCCGCACGATCTGCCCGCGCGTTTCGTCGGCCACGCCGATCACGCCGCATTCGGCCACCGCCTCGTGTTGCAGCAGCACGCTTTCCACTTCGGGACCGGAGATGTTGTAGCCGGCCGAGACGATCATATCGTCGGCGCGCGCCTGGTAGAACACGTATCCGTCCGCGTCGAGATAGACCGAATCGCCCGGCAGGTTCCAGCCGTCGCGCACGAAGCGCAGCTGCCGTTCGTCGGCCAGATAACGGCAGCCGGTCGGGCCGCGCACCGCGAGCTTGCCGATCGTGCCGGGAGGCACCGGCTGCATGTCGTCGTCGACGGCCTGCACAACGTAGCCAGGCACCGCGCGGCCGATCGCATGCGGCCGGATGTCCGCGCCTTGCGACGAAATGAAGATGTGAATCAGCTCGGTGCTGCCGATGCCGTCGATCATGTCGATGCCGGTCGCGTCGTGCCACAGACGCCGCGTCGAATCGGGCAGCGCCTCGCCGGCCGACACGGTTTTCTTCAGCGACGACACGTCATGTTGCGCGATAAGCGGCGCCATCTGCCGATAGAACGTCGGCGCGGTGAACATCACGGTTGCATGAAAGCGTTCGACCACATCGAGCAAAGTCTGCGGCATGAGCTTTTCGACGAGCACCGTGGATGCACCGACGCGCAACGGAAAGCACAGCAGCCCGCCGAGCCCGAACGTAAACGCGAGTGGCGGCGTGCCGCAGAAGATATCGCTCGCGGAAGGCTTCAGCACATGACGCGGGAACAGATCGCACATTGCGATCACGTCGCGATGGAAATGCATGCAGCCTTTCGGCGCGCCGGTCGTGCCGCTCGTGAAGGCGATCAGGCAAACATCGTCGGCGGCGGTGTCGCTCGCGGTGAAGTGCTCGGGCTTGTTGACGGCGAGCGTTTCGAGCGAATCGGTGGAGTCGTCGTGAAAGCGGCGCATCTGCTTCAGCCCTGCGCAGTAGAACTCATCCTGCGGATTCGTGCAGCGTTCGAGTTCCGTGGTCAAACGTGCGTCGCACAGCGCGGCGCCGACCTGCGCTTTCACGATGATCTGCTTGAGTTCCTTCGCGCGCAGCAGCGGCATGGTCGGCACGACGACGAGCCCGGCCTTCAGCGCCGCGAGCATCGCGACTGCCATCTGCAATGTGTTCGGTCCGCGCAGCAGCACGCGGTTGCCGGGCCGCAAGCCCATTTCATCGACGAGCACATGCGCACTGCGATTGACCAGCGCGAGCAGTTCGCCGTACGTGGTCGCCCGTGGCTTGCCGTCCACCTCGGACCAGATCGCTGGCTGGTCGCGATGGCCCGCTTCGATGGTCCGTTCGAGCAGTTCGGTCGCGCAGTTCAGCCGCGGCGGATAAGCGACGTCCGGATTGTCGAGCAGCAGGACGGGCCATTGATCCGGCGGCGGAAGATTGTCGCGCGCGAAAGTATCGACATGTGCTGACGGTTCCATCATGGTCTCCCGGGGCGTTGAGCCGGAGAATGCGCTTCGTTCGGTATGAAGGGGGCGTGTCGGGGTTTTCTCTGTCTGTACGACGTTCAGTGCGGAATCACCGCGGTGGCTTCGATCTCGACCTTCGCGCGGTCTTCCATCAGCGCGACGACCTGTACCGCGCTCATCGCGATGTCGTAGTCGCCGATCAACTCGCGAAACACGCGGCCGATGTCCTTCAGCGAGGCGAGGTACTCGCGCTTGTCGGTGACGTACCACGTGAGGCGTACCAGGTGTTCGGGCTTGCCGCCCGCTTCGCGCAGCACGGCCAGCAGATTCTTCAGCGCTTGCCCGGATTGCGTGGCGAAGTCGTCGGTATGGAATTGCGCCTGTTCGTCCCAGCCAATCTGGCCGGCGATGAACACCTGCGTGCCGGTTGCCGCGACGCCGTTCGCATAGCCGCGCGGTTTGATCCAGCCGGCGGGAAGGAGAGCTTTTTTCATGAGCGATGCGCCTCGATGGAGGGGGACGAGGGGGCGTACGCCGCGAGCGCGCTCGCGATGTCGGCGGGAATATTGATCGATTTGCCGCTCTCGAACGACATGAATACGAGCACCTGTTTCGAGCGAAAACGCGTCTCGCCGTCACAATGACCGTGAATCTCGATGCCGAGCGAACTGCGGCCGATGGTGCGGACATCGAGCGTGAGCAGAATCGTTTCGCCCATCTGACTCGGCCGCGAGAACTCGCAGTCGAGCTTCACGATCGGCAGGCCAATGCGGCGCTGCGCGATCATATGCGCGTAGTCGATGCTCAAGCCCTCGTTGAACCAGTCTTCGACGAGCACGTTGGTCATCACGAGATACTGCGGGAAGTACACGATGCCTGCGGGATCGCAGTGCGAGAAGCGGATGCGTACGGGCCGCTCAAACGACGTGCTCATTGCGCGTTCCCGTTTGCGGCGGCATGCGCCTTCAACAGATCGCGGCCGACGATCAGCTGTTGCACCTCGGTCGCGCCTTCGTAGATGCGCAGCGCGCGGATCTCGCGGTACAGCATCTCGACCGCGGTGCCGCTTTGCACGCCCATGCCGCCATAGAGCTGCACCGCCGCGTCGATCACCTGCTGTGCGCCTTCGCTTGCGTGCCACTTGGCCATCGCGGCTTCGCGCGTGACGCTTTCGCCCTGGTCGCGCAGCCACGCGGCGCGATAGACGAGCAGCGCGCTGCTGTCGATCGTCAGCGCCATTTGCGCGAGCTTCGCTTGCGTCAACTGGAAGTCACCGAGCGTCTGGCCGAACATCTTGCGCGACGCCGCGCGTGCGAGGCCTTCGGCCATCGCATGACGCGCAAAGCCGAGCGACGCGGCTGCGACCGACGTGCGGAAAATATCGAGCGTGCGCATCGCGATCTTGAAGCCTTCGCCGGGCACGCCGAGCATCTGGCTCTTCGGCACGCGCGCGTTCGCGAAGCGCAGGCGCGCGAGCGGATGCGGCGCGATCACGTCGATGCGCTCGGCGATCTCGAGGCCCGGCGTCTGCGCATCCACAATGAACGCGCTGATGCCGCGCGCGCCCGGTGCCTCGCCGGTGCGCGCGAACACCACGTAGAAGTCCGCGATGCCGCCGTTCGAAATCCACGTCTTCTCGCCGTCGAGCGCGTAATGGTCGCCCTCTTCGCGAGCCGCGAGCGCCATCGCCGCGACATCCGAGCCTGCCTGCGGCTCCGACAGCGCGAATGCGGCGATCGCCGTGCCGCTTGCGACGCGCGGCAGATAACGCGATTTCTGCTCATGCGTGCCCGCGAGCGAGATCGCGCCCGAGCCGAGACCTTGCATCGCCAGAGCGAAATCGGCAAGGCCCGAATAGCGCGCCAGCGTTTCGCGCAGCAGGCACACGGCACGCGTGTCGATCGTGTCGCCGTGGCCGCCGTACGCGACGCCGCCGACGCCGTATTTCAGCCAGCCGGCCGCGCCGAGTTCTCGCACCAGCAGACAGCAGGTCGCATCGGTGTCGCCATGTTCTTGATGCGCGAGATGTTCGCGGCACCACGCGTCGATGCCCGCCGCGAGTTCGCGATGACGCGGCTCAAAAAACGGCCACGCGAGCGGGCTGTGCAAATCGATCGGGTGGTTCTGATGGTCGGCGCTCAACTCAGTCTCCCTCGAACACGGGACGCGTCTTCGCCGCGAACGCGTTGTACGCGCGCTCGAAATCGCGTGTGCCCATGCAGATTGCCTGCGCCTGCGCTTCGGATTCGATCGCCTCGTCGATGCTCATGCTCCATTCCTGATGCAGCATCTTCTTCGTCATGCCGTGCGCGAAGGTCGGGCCGGCCGCGAGATCGGCGGCGAGCTTCTGCGCTTCTTCGATAAGCGCGGCCGGGTCGCACAGACGGTTATAGAAGCCCCATGCATGGCCTTCGTCGCCGCTCGCCGAGCGGCCGGTGAACAGCAGCTCGGCGGCGCGTCCCTGGCCGATGATGCGCGGCAGCATCGCGCACGCGCCCATGTCGCAACCGGCGAGGCCGACGCGCGTGAACAGGAACGCGAGCTTGCTGCGCGCGGTGGCGAGGCGTAGGTCCGAAGCCATCGCGAGGATCGCGCCGGCGCCCGCGCAGACGCCGTCGACGGCCGCGATGATCGGCTGCGGGCAGTGGCGCATCGCCTTGACGAAGTCTCCGGTCATGCGCGTGAACAGCAGCAGCTCGGGCATCGGCAGATCGATCAGCGGCGCGATGATGTCGTGCACGTCGCCGCCCGAGCAGAAGTTCTCGCCCGCGCCGTGCAGCACCACGGCTTTGACGTCGGTCGCGTAGGCGAGGTCGCGGAACAGGTCGCGCAGCTCCGCATACGATTCGAAGGTCAGCGGGTTCTTGCGCTCGGGGCGGTTCAGCGTGATCGTCGCGACCTTGTTGGTCACCGACCAGCCGAAATGCTTCGCCTCGTAGCCTGCCAGCGTCAGCCGGTTGCCGGCCAGCAGGGCGTCGGCGTTGGATCGTGTCATGTATTTCTCCAGTGCGAAGTCGAAGTCAGCCTTTCAGACTGCCGAGCAGATGCTGTTTGAGCTTGCCGAGGTCCTGGTGCGTGTGCATCTTCTCGTCGAGGCTCAGGCCGCCGAACATTTCGACGACCCATTGCTCGTGCGCGACGGCCATCCTGTCGAACGCCTTGCGGCCGGCAGGCGTTAGGCACACGCTGATCGAGCGGCGGTCGTTCGGATCGGTATCGCGCGTGACGAGCCCTTCTTTTTCGAGCTGATCGGTGATGCCGGTGATGTTGCCGCCCGTCACCATCAAGCGGCGCGACAGCTCGGTCATCTTCAGGCCTTCGGGATGACGTTCGAGTTGCGCCATCAGATCGAAACGCGGCAGCGTGGTGTCGAATTCGGTGCGCAGACGTTTGCGCAACTCGGCCTGCACGAGGTTGGTGGTGGTCAGCATACGCAGCCACAAACGCAGGCCCATGTGGCTGTCCGCACCGGTGCTCATTTCGAGGTCCACGACGTTCTCCGCGGGTTCAGCGACGCCTTTGCGCGGCGGCTTCGCATCGGCTGCCGCCGCTGACTTTTTTGCATGCGTTGATTTGCTCACATCACTTCTCCGCCCGAAATGGAAATGGATTGCCCCGTGATTGCATCCGAGCCGGGGCGGCACAGCCACAACACCGCGTTCGCGACCTGTTCCGGACTCACGAAGCGGCGCTGCGGATTTGAGCGCAACAGCGTTTCGCGCGCCTGTTCTTCAGTGCTGGAGGTCTTGCTCGTGATCTGTTCGAGCGATGCATGCAGCAGTTCGGTTTCGGTGTAGCCGGGGCACACTGCATTGACCGTGATACCGCGCGTCGCGGTTTCGAGCGCGAGCGATCGCGTGAGACCGATCACGCCGTGCTTCGCGGCGCAATACGCGGCGACGTAGGGATAGCCGATCTGCCCCGCGGTGCTCGCGACATTGACGATGCGCCCGTAGCCGCGCTCGAGCATGCCGGGCAGTACCGCGCGGGTGCCGAGAAACACCCCGGTCAGGTTCACATCGAGCATGCGTTGCCACAGCGCGATATCGGTGTGCGTGAACGGCGCGGCCTGCGCCTGGCCTGCGTTGTTGACGAGGATGTCGACGGCGCCCGCCTGATCGAATGCGCGCGCCACCGAATCTTCCTGGGTGACGTCCACGCTGATACACGCGACGTCGCCGAGCGCCGCGAACTGCTCGCGCTGCGCGTCGAGCCGTTGCGCGTTGCGGCCCATCAGCGTGACGCGCGCGCCAGCGCGCAGCAACGTCTGCGCGATCGCCGCGCCAATGCCGCTGCCACCGCCGGTGACCACAGCGTGTTGCCCGGCAAGAGAGGTGTCTGACGTGTTCACACGGTTCCTTCTGCGCGTTGCGCGCGTTGTTGCGCCGTGAGGCCGGCGTTGGCGATGGCCTGTGCGCGCTCGCGTTCGAGATTGCGTTCGAGCTGCATTTTCGCGGCCGTGTAGGGCTTCGGCCACGCGACGTCGAGATAGCCGATCTTCGCCGCTTCGTTCAACGTCCACGACGGATTCGCGAGATGCGGACGCGCGATCGCGCACAGGTCCGCGCGGCCCGCCGCGATGATGCTGTTCACGTGGTCCGCTTCCGAAATCGCGCCGACCGCGATCGTCGCGATGCCGGCCTCGTTGCGCACACGATCGGCGAACGGCGTCTGATACATGCGGCCGAACACGGGCTTTTCTTCCTTGCTGACCTGGCCCGACGACACGTCGATCATGTCAGCGCCGGCCGCTTTGAATGCTTGCGCGATCTTGACGGCGTCGTCGGGCGTGTTGCCGCCTTCGACCCAGTCGTGCGCGGAAATCCGCACCGAGATCGGCTTGTCTGGCGGCCACACCGCGCGAATCGCGTTGAACACCTGCAACGGATAACGCAGACGGTTTTCGAGCGAGCCGCCGTATTCGTCGGTACGTTGATTGGTCAGCGGCGAAAGGAAGCTCGACAGGAAATAGCCGTGTGCGCAGTGCAGTTCGAGCCAGTCGAACCCGGCTTCGATCGACATGCGCGTCGCGTCGACGAACTGCTGCTCGATTTCGCACAGCTCTTCATGCGTGGCTTCGCGCGAATGCTGACTGATACCGCGCAGATACTGCTGCGGCGACGCCGAAATGAGTGGCCAGTTGCCTTCGGTCAATGGCTGGTCGATACCTTCCCACGCGACGCGCGTCGAACCTTTCGCGCCAGAGTGACCGAGCTGGATGCCGATCTTCGCGTCCGATTGCAGGTGCACCAGATCGACGATCCGTTTCCATGCGGTCCGATGCGCGGGCGTGTACATGCCGGGACACGCCGGCGTGATGCGCGCTTCGGGCGACACGCAAGTCATCTCGGTCATCACGAGCGCGGCGCCACCCATTGCGCGCGCGCCGAGATGCATCAGGTGATAGTCACCGGCCACGCCGTCTACCGCCGAGTATTGCGCCATCGGCGACACGATCACGCGGTTTTTCAGCGTGACGCCGCGCACCTTGAATGGCGTGAACATCGGCGGAATCGAATGCTTGTCCGCTGCGCGCTCGACGCCCGCGCGCCTCGCGAGCCAGTCCTCGAAGCCGGACAGATACTGCGAATCGCGCTGGCGCAGGTTCTCGTGCGAGATGCGCTGCGAGCGCGTGAGCAGCGAATACGCGAACTGTTCCGGTTCGAACGACGTATAGCGGTCGACATGCTCGAACCATTCAGTCGAATTGCGCGCGGCGTTCTGAATGCGCAGCACGTCGACACTGCGCACTTCGGTGTAGTGCTTCAATGCGGCGGCAAGATCGTCCGGATTCGAACCTGGATGCGCGCTCATGCTGTTGGCTAGTTCGATCGCGTCTTCAAGCGCGAGTTTGGTGCCCGAGCCGATCGAGAAGTGCGCGGTGTGCGCGGCGTCGCCCATCAGCACGATCGGCGTTCGTGTGCCGTTTGCGTTGGTGCGCCAATGCACCCACTCCTGGTTGACGACGCGCGGAAAGCGGATCCATTGCGACGAACCGCGCAGATGCGCCGCGTTGGACATCAGCGCGTTGCCGTCGAGGTACTTCGCGAACAGCTTCTCGCAGAACGCGATGCTGTCTTCCTTGCTCATTTCGTCGAGACCGGCGGCGCGCCATACGCGTTCCGGTGTTTCGACGATGAACGTCGATGTTTGATCGTCGAAGCGGTAGGCATGCGCCTGGAACCAGCCGAATTCGGTTTCCTCGAACGCGAACGTGAACGCATCGAACAGCTTCTTGGTGCCGAGCCATACGAAGCGGCAGTCGCGCACGTCGATGTTTGGCCGATAGGTGTCCGCGTATTTCTGGCGCACGAAGCTGTTCAGGCCGTCGCTCGCGATGATCAGGTCCGCGTCGTACGTGCTGTCGTCCACGACCTGGGTTTCGAACACGAGCTTCACGCCGAGCTCTTCACAACGCGCCTGCAGGATATTCAGCAGTCGTTTGCGGCCGATGCCGCAAAAGCCATGGCCCGACGAGCGCACGCTGCGGCCGCGGAAGTGAATCTCGATGTCGTCCCAGTGATTGAACGCGTCGAGAATCGCCTCGGCGCTGGGCGCGTCGGCGGCGCGCAGATTGCCGAGCGTCTGGTCGGAGAACACGACGCCCCAGCCGAAGGTGTCGTAGGGGCGGTTGCGCTCGATCACCGCGACTTCATAGCCGGGGTTGCGTTTTTTCATCAGCAGGCCGAAGTACAAACCGGCCGGACCGCCACCGATACAGACTATGCGCATGCTGGTTCCCCAAAAAAGGACTCTGCTGTGAGATTAATTTAGGTATTGATAGTTTAGATGTCAAGTAAATTTCGACGATGGGAGGGCGATTGGGTCAGGTGATGTGATCCTGGAAACAAGAAGTGTCATCGCAAAATAAAAAGTGTCACTCTGTTTCCATAATGCGGAATGCGCGCGCGGATGGTTCCAATACCTCGGACGACGCGAGAGGCAAAGGTGCCTCCTTGAAGACGCTAGTTCGACGGGTGGCTGACGGGACCCCTGCCGATTCTGCGGCGAGCCTCCTGGTCACGCGGGCGTTTCAACCCTTTACCCCCGCCTAAGCGAATGGCCGCGGTTCACCGATGTTGGCGAACAAAATCGACGCGGATAGTTTTTCATTATCGTGGCAGGACCGGCCGACGACCGGATGCGTCCGCAGAGGGAAGCCTTGGAGGCTACTACAGCCTAGATGGCAGTCTGCCACCGGGGTCGACTTTGGCGCCAGTCGTTGCCTTCACGGCCGTTCTGGTCCCCGTCGCGATCGCGGGCGAGCGACGCGCAGGAGGTCAGATGCGGGGCTCAGTAGTCGCACGTAGAATTCCCAGTCCTCGAACCCGTGAATCATCTCGGGTGAATATCAGCCAACACGAAAGAAAGCGTCGCGCCTGTACATGGTCGTATTGACGAACATGTTTTGCCAAAGAAGTTTTTCATAGCTGTACTCAGGCAAGCGCCAGATTTTTCTGGATTCTCCGATGCGCTGCGTCTTGCAGTGACCGAGATCGGTGTCGGGTTGTTCAGTGAAACACTTCAGGGCCCGCCGCAGGAAATCAGGATGAATCTTGTCGTCGCCATCGAGCGGCACAAAGAGATCGCCACTCGCCTGGGCGAAGCCGAAATTTCGTGCTGCCGCAACGCCTGCGTTTTTCCTAGTGAACGACAGGAACCGATGATCCTTTTTTGCGTATCGCCTAATGACGGCCTCTGAGTCGTCCGTCGAACCATCGTTGACAACGATACATTCGCAATCGGTAAACGACTGATGCAACACTGATTCGAGCGTTTCCGCGATGAATTCCTGCTGGTTAAAGCATGGAACAACGATAGATATTTTTGTCATGACTGTGCAAGCCGAACTCCCTTGACAGGTCGCGCGGAGTTGCTGTGCAAGCGCGCGTAGTTGTGCGGCGACAGTCTGGGCCGGCAACCCTTTCGCTACTGGTCTTCGTGGAAAGCACTATCCGATACCGGTTGGTCAACGCCGGTGGAAGTGGCGCAAGGCACTGCGCTAGCACAAATGGCTCAATTGGTGTACGCGGATGACCCTCTAACCGTAGCGGGCCTCATACCTGAGGATACGCTGCCAGATTCTGCACACTATTCCGGTGACTCTTTCGTAGTACCTCAACCGATTCCGACCAAGCCTGCAAGCGGCCCCCAACCTCAAATCGGTCATGCTGGATCGGGCTCGCAGAATGGGCCTGCCAGCTCAAAAGCTGCGGCTCCTGTCTCGCCTAACAGTGGACCTCGTGGGACCGGTCCACCTTCCACTGCGACCAGCGTCCCGAGGGACTGCGGTGCGAATGGCGCGGGAGTCGACGCCTCGATTTGTCTGTTGTTGGGGCATCCGACTCAAAACAGGCGCAGACGCGGGGCCCGCTGCGCGGCAAATAAAGCGCCATCGGCAGAGTTCCCGATGGAGGTCGTCGCCGAGCAGACATGCGGTTAGCCGCAGACAGTCGAACCATTTGAATACGCGCGCCTCGCACGGCTGTCGCCGCAAGCGCGAAAGCATAGGCAGTAGACTATCAAAAGCCACTTTGATATCGTCGCGGCCATGCAAATACACAACCATCGCGTGCGGGCCGCACTCGTCTTTCTGCTCGCTTTTATCGTTATCTGGTGCCGGGCGGCCGTCCGGATTGAGCATGGGTTTTTGTGGGCGGAAGACGCTCCCATCTTCATCCAGCAAGCGCATCAGTTGGGCTTACGCGCTATCCTGACGAACTATGCCGGTTACATACATCTGATTCCCCGGCTAATTGCGGAAACGCAGCGCGCCATCTTGCCATTCGGCGCGACCCCCTACTTTTTCGTATGGTGCTGCGCGGCACTGACATCAGGCGCATGTGCGTACATTGCGTTTGCTTTGCGTGCGGTCACGCCCGGCACCGCGGTTTTCATGGGCCTTGCGCCAGTTCTCGCGCCGCAGAACGGCGAGGTTCTTCTCTCGATCACTAACCTGCAATGGGTTCTGCTGCCTGCGCTGTTCGTGCTGCTTTGGGAAGCGGTATTTGAAGGCGACAACCGCAGGGCTCTTCCGCGCGTCATTGCGGTCGGACTGCTTGCATTGACAGGGCCGTTCGGCGTTCTCCTCGTGCCGGCCGTCGCCATAGGTATCGCGCTGCGCAGGCGCCAGTCTAGGGATGCGCCAATGAACTGGCCGGTCATCGCGGCATATTTCATTGCCGTTGCGGTGCAGACCATCGTCATGCTGCGCAATCCGCAAACGCCGAGAGGGGCGCATGATGTCCCATGGCTCCCTTGGATGATCCGGGCAATGTTTGCGGACTTTCTGCCCTCGGTGATGGCCACTAACACGGCCGGCTATCTGCTTGCGGTGCTCGTGATATGTGTGTGCATTCTGTCGCGCGCGCGTTTGGTATTCGCATGCCTACTTTGGTTTGGCGTGCTGCTTTGGGGTTTGGGGGTCACAAGAACGGCGCCAGTCATGCCGATTCTCTGGTACGGGTACGGAGCGCGCTACTTATACCCATGGGGCATTTTCAAACTGTGGAGCTTGACGTTGTCGATCTCCACCTCTAAAGATTCCTTGCTGAAGCCGGTAGCGGCGGTTCTGATTTTCCTAATTCTGCTGGCTTCGGGCGAAAGATTTGGAGCGGCTGTTCAGCAGCAGTTGGCAATTCAATCGAGCGATACGTCCTATCATCTAACGGTTCCACCCGGCTGGTCGATCGATGTTCCACGGTAGATCTGCTTGCCAGCGGGTCCGCAAGCTCGCATCGGAGCGACCGTTGGCCAGTGTTGTTTCGTGAAGGCCGTCAGCATGCGTTGCCCAGCGGTTTGTCGTTCTAACGAGTTTTCATCCAAACATCGGGTCAACAGTGCGCGAATTCTTTCGACTGGCTGCCAGTAGCCGCGCTTGGAAATTCCTCGCCAGCTCGCCGTAATACCAGAGCGTGCCCTCCTCGCCGGCCGTGAACCGGTCGAAGACTACACGACCGACGACCTGCGAGTTGGGTTAGAGGACTACATTCGGTACTGCAACCACGATCGAATCAAGCTAAAATTGAACGGCGTAAGTCCGGTTGAGTACAGGGCCACAGCTATCAATTAAGCGCAACAACTGGAAACCGCTCGATCGTCTCGAGGCAATCGGCCGGATTCGTCGCTGGATCGGCGAAGAAGCATGGGAAGTGCTGTGGCGCCGACTATTCGACTACAAGTTCTACGATTTTGCGTTGTTCTACGTGCCGGAGGAACACCCCAAGTATCACGAACCTGATTCGGCATTTATCGAAAAGGTAAATGCACTACCTGATGAAGGTTAACCCCAGGCTTACGTCCGACGACTTCATCGAGGTGCGGGCAAGCCGGTATCGATACGCGCAGCCCGTCTGCGAGCCGGGCTTCCTGGATCGTCAACCGCCGATCCAGCTCCCGGTGGAGGGATTGTTGGTGGCTGACACGTCGTATTACTATCCCGAAGATCGGGGAATCTCTGAGAGTATTGGGCTCGCCCGAAAGATGGGTTCCGAGACCCACAAGCATGCGCGCGGGCTGTGAACCCCACGAATCTGATTCGGCACTCTCATCTGGATTTGCGTACCGATGGCATCCGCCCTGTTGAAATCAATCCGTGACAATCAATTTTTGAGATTCCTCGCCGCCGGGGGGGCGGCGGCCATGGCCAACTTTCTGTCACGCTTTTTCTTTAGCAGGTTCATGTCGTACGTACCGGCGATCACGCTCGCCTTTCTGGTCGGTCTGCTGACGGGTTTTGTATTGATGCGCGCTTTCGTCTTTCTGGGGCCAAAAGGGACGCCGGCGCGTCAGCTCTCGTATTTTGTTGCGGTGAATGTCGCCGGCCTTCTATTGACCATCGTCGTGAGCGTGACAATGGCTCGCGCAGCGGCACTCGTCCTCCCCGACACGCAGCTTGACGAAGGCTTGGGCCACCTGATCGGAGTCGCATCACCCGTATTGCTCAGTTTCTACGCGCACAAACATTTCACTTTTCGGTGACAGACATGATCGATCTGGCATCACTCTATCGTTTCCGTTTCGATGAGGCCGACCTTCCGGGCAAGATGCGGATCTGGCGAACACTTTGCGCGGACTTTTTCCAGCAGTTCATTCCCACCGAATCGACTGTTCTGGACGTAGCATGCGGCTATGGAGAGTTCATCAATAACATTGAGGCAAAGAGGAAACACGCGATAGACCTCAATGCAGACGTAAAGCGTTTCCTCCGCGACGACGTCAATTTTCATCTAACAAGAGCCGACACAATGGAGGGTGTCGAAAGCGATAGCATCGACATAGCGTTTACCTCCAATTTTCTTGAACACCTAGAATCAAAAGACGTTTGCGATGCCGTGCTTGGCGAAGTATTACGCGTGCTGCGGCCGGGTGGGAAATTTATCGTGATGGGCCCCAACATCCGTTATCTGGCGGGGGAGTATTGGGACTTCTACGATCATCATCTTCCGCTCTCGAATTTGTCGCTTGAGGAAGGCTTAGCAATAGCCGGGTTTCGTGTGAACACCAACATTGCGAGATTCTTGCCTTACACTACTCGCTCCGCAATACCCCAACATCCCCTTCTGGTAAAAATGTATCTGAAGTTTCGACCAGCCTGGCACATACTTGGCCGGCAATTTCTGCTTGTCGCTGAGAAGCCGGGGAAATCGTCGGACTAAAGCATGCATCGTGAGTGCTAAGCCAATTGAGATGGAACTGAATATCGCGATTCAGGTATTGGAACTGGGGCGTTCCGCGGCCGCAAGCGGCCAGTCGGAAAGAGCTGGCGAGTGGATGAGACGTACATTCGCGTCAAGAGCGAATGGCGATATCTTTACCGAGCCATCGACAAGGACGGCAACACCATCGACTTTCTGCTACGCGCCCATCGGGACAAGACCGCCGCCCCGCGTTACTTTGAGAAATCGATCGCCCAGAATGGCGGGCCCGAGACGGTGACCATCGACAAAAGCGGCGCCAATCTCGCCGAATTCGAAGTCATGAATGGTGATCGCGAAACGCCCATCAAGATCCGCCAGTCCAAATATCTCAACAATCTTGTCGAGCACGACCACCGCGCGATCAAGCAACGCACGCGACCCATGCTGGGATTCAAAACTTTTCACCGTGCCCGGATCCTTCTGGCCGGCATTGAGACTATGCACATGATCGCCAAACGACAGATGAAATGTGCTCGCGGAACCCATCCGTCATCCTTCACATTGCTGACGTAAAACCCGGCCCTCCCCAACGTCCGTTAAGGCCGGAGGCTGTGTAGAAACGCAAAAATCTGGAAACATCGGATCGGCAGCTCGGTTTTCCGCGTTCGCGTTTTGCGAGTAGCGATCTTGCGCAGCAGCGAGATAGATAGAAGGTCCCTTCAGGTCTGAAGTGCCTTCAACAGCGCTTGTGTTCCAATGATCCTGATGA
>ABYL01000093.1 GCA_000173575.1 Burkholderia sp. H160
GGATGCGCGGCGCGCGCTCGCGCAACTGCCGTCGCTGCGCCGTGCGGCCGCGGCGTTGCCGGCCACCGCGTCGAGCTCCGTGTCGTGGAGTTCTGCCGACGACGTGCGCACCGTCTCCGAGCTGGCCACGCAAAGCGGTGTCGCGTTGCTCGCGGTGGAACCGGGTGCGGCGAGCGGTGAGGGCGTCGAGCGGATGCGCGCGCTCCAGCTCACCGCGCGCACGGACTTCGTTCACCTGATGGCGTTTTTCCAGGGGCTTGCGCAACTGCCCGTGCTGATCGTTCCCGCCGACGTGACCATCAAGCAGGACGGCAAAGGGCTAGCTGTCGCCGCGACGCTGCAGGTATACGACGCGCTGCGGCCGGCATTCGGGACCGACGCGGCAAGCGCCGACGAAGCCGATGACGACGAGGACCTCGTGTTCTTCGATCCGTTTGCGCGGGCGCAGATCGTCGCGAGCGGTGAGGCGGGCGATATCGCGCAGTTGCGCCTTGTCGGTTTGCTGCGTGATCGCACCCGCGGGCTCGCGTTGCTCGATACGCAGGACGGCACGACGACGGTCACGGCAGGGCAGCAACTGGGCGTCGAGCGAGTCACGCAGCTCGACGCGCTCGGCATTACGCTCGTGAATGGCGGCGCGACGCGCACGCTGATGCTCACGGAGGCGTCATGATGAGCGCGCTCAAGCGACGGAGCGCGGCGGCGTTGGGTGCCGGACGCGAGCTCCGCATCAGGTTCGGGCTGTGTTTCGGGCTCTGCGTCGGTGCGACGCTGGGCGCCGGCGTCGCGCAGGCATCGACGTCGCCGCCGCCGTTGCCGACCTACGCGGCGCTCGACGACCCGGCCGTATCGACCGAGACAACCCATGGGATGGCGCCGTTGCCGAGCGGCGGGATCGGCGAAACGGCGAATCCGTTCGGTGACGCTTCGACGCAAAACGCCGCCCAGGACCCGGACGCTCGCCAGGCGGCCCCGCCTTCCGCGGAAGCCTCCGACACTTTCCCAGACGACGCCGCCACCGGCCTGATACCGCCACCGTCGCCAAAACAATCCGCCGCCCCGACTCGCGACGACCTGGCTGGCGCGCCCAGTCTCGAAGGGCCGCCGGTCCCGCTGCCGCCGCCGCTGCGCCTCGCGACTGCAGCGTCCAGTGCTGACTCGGACCTTCCCGAGGGCAACAAGCCGATCTCGCTGAACTTCCAGCGCGCGGAACTGGGTGCGGTCCTGAAAGCCTTCGCCGAGTTCACCGGCCTGAACATCGTCGCGAGCGACAAAGTGCGCGGCGCCGTGTCGCTACGTCTCGACAAGGTGCCGTGGCGTACCGCGTTCGATACGCTGCTCGACGTCAACAATCTGGCGATGGAGCGCCACGGCAACGTAATCTGGGTCGCGCCAGTGGCCGAGCTCGCCGCGCGCGAACGTCGGCGCTTCGAGGCGCACGCGCGCGCCGCGGACCTCGAACCGCTCGCGAGTCGCACCTTCGAGCTGCACTACGCGCACGCCGAGGACGTGCGCCGTCTGCTGACCGGCTCCGGCACCCAGCGCGTGCTGTCCAAACGCGGCGCCGTCACCGCCGATCCGCGCACCAACCTGCTGTTCGTCACCGACCTCGCGGGGCGCCTCGAGCAGATCGCGGCGCTGATCGGTTCCGTCGACCGGCCGACCCGCCAGGTGCTGATCGAGGCGCAGATCGTCGAGGGCGATCATGGCTTTTCGCGCAATCTCGGGGTGCGGCTGTCGCTCGCCGGGACGAGCGCGGACGGTACATCGAAAGGGCTGAGCGGCGGCGCGGACGGCACCGTGTACGATCTGTCGGCCCGTCCGATCTCCGGTTTCGACGCCGCGACCGCTGGCCTCACGCTGTTCGCGGCGCACGCGACACGGCTGCTGAATATCGAACTCTCGGCGCTCGAATCCGAGGGCCATGGGAAAATTGTGTCGAGCCCGCGAGTCGTCACTGCGGACCGGATGAAGGCGATCGTCGAGCAGGGCACCGAGCTGCCGTATCAGGCCAAGGTCGGGCAGGGCATATCGGGCGTGCAGTTTCGCCGCGCGACGCTCAAACTGGAGGTCGAGCCGCAGATCATGCCGGATGGCCGCGTGGTGCTCGATCTCGACGTCGCGAAGGACAGCGTCGGCGCGCAGACCGACGCCGGGCCCGCGATCAACACCAAGCACGTGCAAACGCGCGTCGAGGTCGAGGATGGTGGTACGGTGTCGATCGGCGGAATTTACGAGACCAGCGACCGGGACGACGTCGAGAGGGTGCCCATCCTCGGCAAAATACCGATTCTGGGGGCGTTGTTCCGCGATCGGACCCATAGCGACACGCGCAGTGAACTGGCAGTTTTCATCACGCCGCGCGTGGTTCGGGAAAATTAGGGCCCATAGGGCCGGCCCGCGCCGTCGTCCGCCGGCGGCGCGCAGGCTCGACAAGGCAGCCGCTTTGCCAGTAAGCTGCGGCACGAACTACACCGGATTAGCCAGAGGACACCGTTGCAAGCGCGGGACGCACACGCCAATGTTTTTTTCGTAGGGCTCATGGGGGCAGGAAAAACCACTGTGGGTCGGGCGGTTGCGCGCCGTCTCGAGCGCCCGTTCTTCGATTCCGACCATGAAATCGAGGCGCGCACGGGCGCGCGCATCCCGGTGATCTTCGAGCTGGAGGGCGAAGCGGGCTTTCGCGATCGCGAAGCAAGTGTCATCTCCGAGCTGACCGCGCGCGACAATATCGTGCTCGCGACCGGTGGCGGCGCGGTGTTGCGGCCGGAAAACCGCGAAGCGCTGAAGAGCCGCGGTCTCGTGATCTATCTGCGCGCCAATCCGCACGACCTTTGGCTGCGCACGCGGCGCGACAAGAATCGCCCGCTGCTGCAGACGGAAGACCCCAAGGCGCGCCTCGAAGCGCTCTATGAAGTGCGCGACCCGCTGTACCGCGAATGCGCGCATTTCGTCATTGAAACCGGCCGGCCCTCGGTCAACGGACTCGTCAACATGGTTCTGATGCAGCTCGAGATGGCCGGCGTCGCCAAACATCCTGCGTCATAATGGACCGTATGATTACCGTCAACGTCGAACTGGGCGAGCGCGCCTACCCCATCCATATCGGTGCCGATCTGATCGGCCAGACTGAGTTGTTCGCGCCACATATCGCCGGCAACTCGGTCACGATCGTCACCAACACCACTGTCGATCCGCTCTACGGCGACAAGCTGCGTGCTGCGCTCGCGCCGCTCAACAAGCAGGTATCCACGGTCGTTTTGCCGGATGGTGAAGCACACAAGAATCTCCAGACGCTGAACCTGATCTTCGACGCGCTGCTCGGCTCGCGCGCCGACCGCAAGACTACGCTGATCGCGCTCGGCGGCGGCGTGATCGGCGACATGACCGGGTTTGCCGCCGCCTGCTACATGCGCGGCGTGCCGTTCATCCAGGTGCCGACCACGTTGCTGTCGCAGGTGGATTCGTCGGTGGGTGGCAAGACCGGCATCAACCATCCGCTCGGCAAGAACATGATCGGCGCGTTCTACCAGCCGCGGGCGGTCATCGCTGACATTGGCGCATTGCGCACGCTACCCGAGCGCGAACTGGCGGCGGGCATCGCCGAGGTCATCAAGACCGGCGCGATCGCTGACGCTGGTTTCTTTACCTGGATCGAGGCCAATATCGAGGCTTTGAACCGCCGCGAACCGGAGGCGTTGGCCGAAGCGGTCAAGCGTTCGTGCGAGATCAAGGCGTCCGTGGTCGCGCAGGACGAACGCGAAGGCGGTCTGCGCGCGATCCTCAACTTCGGCCACACATTCGGCCACGCGATCGAAGCCGGGCTCGGCTATGGCGAGTGGCTGCACGGCGAGGCGGTCGGCTGTGGAATGGTGATGGCGGCGGATCTGTCCGTGCGCCTCGGCCATCTCGACGAAGCGTCGCGCAAGCGGCTCGTCGATGTGGTGCTTGCCGCGCATCTGCCCACTCGTGCTCCCGCGCTCGGCGCGGACCGTTACGTCGAGCTCATGCAGGTCGATAAGAAGGCGGAAGCCGGCGCGATCAAGTTCATTCTGCTGAAGCGTTTCGGTGAGACGCTGATCACCCGGGCGCCCGACGCCGACGTGCATGCGACGCTGGCCGCCGCGATCTAGATCCACCACGGCACCGCAGCCACGCTTCACGCACCCGCGTCACGAGGCACCGCCCATGTTTCGGAGAATCCGGTGACTGACAGGCGTAGCGACGATATCCAGCATGACCCGAGCGCGCGTGCCGTCGCCGCGCCGACCCAGCAGGCGCTCGAAGCGCATCTCGCGCCGTACGCGGCACATTCGAGCCTGTCTCGCGGGCGTCGCTACGCGGAGGCCGCACCGAGCGCACGCACCGAGTTTCAGCGCGATCGCGACCGCATCGTCCACTCGACCGCATTCCGGCGGCTCGAGTACAAGACTCAGGTATTCGTCAATCACGAGGGCGACCTGTTTCGCACGCGCCTCACCCATAGCCTCGAAGTAGCGCAGATCGCGCGGTCGGTCGCGCGCAATCTGCGCGTCAACGAAGATCTCGTCGAAGCGATTTCGCTCGCGCACGATCTCGGCCATACGCCCTTCGGCCATGCCGGCCAGGATGCGTTAAACGAATGCATGCGCGAGCACGGCGGCTTCGAGCACAACCTGCAGAGCCTTGCGGTCGTCGACGAACTGGAAGAGCACTACGGAGCGTTCAATGGCCTGAACCTGTGCTTCGAAACGCGCGAGGGCATCCTCAAGCATTGCTCGCGTGACAACGCGCGGCGGCTCGGCGCATTGGGCGAGCGCTTTCTCGAAGGACGGCAGCCGTCGCTGGAAGCGCAGATCGCGAACGTCGCCGACGAAATCGCGTACAACAATCACGACGTCGACGATGGCCTGCGCTCCGGCCTCCTGTCGCTCGAGCAGCTTGCGGAAGTTGAACTCTGGCAGACGCACTGCGAGGCGGCGCGCGGCGACTACCCGCAGATCGAAGGCCGCCGGCTGATTCACGAGACGGTGCGGCGTGTGATCAATACGCTGATCGTCGATCTGATCGAGACGACGCGCGCAAATCTCGTGCGCTACGCGCCGGCGTCGCTCGACGACGTGCGCGCGGCGCCGCCGCTTGTTGCGCACAGCGATGCGATCGCCGCGCAGGCGGCGGCGCTCAAGCGCTTTCTGTTAAGAAACCTGTACCGTCACTATCGCGTGATGCGGATGGCCAACAAGGCGCGTCGCATCGTGGTCGGCCTGTTCGACGCGTTCACCGACGACCCGCGGCTGCTGCCGCCGGACTATCAGTCGGCCGATGCGGCGCGCCAGCCGCGTCTGATCGCGCATTACATCGCGGGGATGACCGATCGCTACGCAGTGAAGGAGTATCAGCGGCTGTTTGTTATCGACGACAACTAGGCGCAGGCGGCGAGGCGCAACAACGGCTGTAGCGTTCAGCGTTGCCGCATCCAATGCGGCCGTCGAGCCGCCCCTGCCAGCGCCATCAAGCTGCGCCAGCCAGCGTCACCGCGAGCGCGACGCGAACAGCGCACCCGCCACCAGCGCAAGGCCGCCGACGATCGCAATCGTCTGCCACGGATTTTCATGCACGTAGTGATCGGCGTCCGAGATCGCGACGCCCGCGCGGTCGCGCATCGCGGCGCGCGTGTCGTTGAGCCGCTCGCGCGCGGCGTCCAGTTGTTTGCGCAGCTTGCCGCGCAAGACCACGGCGTCGGCCTGCGTGCCGTCGGCCAAAGTCGATTCGAGTTCTGACAGCAGGGTGCGCAACTCGACCGCGATATCTTCGGCCGCATGGCGGCTGTGGCGAGCGATGCGCCGCGCGCGGCGGCTCGCGCTGGTCCAGGATTCGCCGAGGGCGTCTCGCGTATTTGGAAGTGCTGTCATGGTCGCTCCGTCGATGAGTTGAAAGGGGCTGCGCGTCGTCGCGCGGACATGCTATCCGCAGCGCAGTGTCACGTTGCAGCCTCGGAAACCCCATCTGAACGCAACTTCGATGCCAAAGCGCAACACCGCCCGGAACGTGGCGCGCAGCGGCCTTGAGAAGACGGGCGTGCCCGTATCATCAGCAGATATTGCACGTGGGCGTGGCGAATCCGCGTCAATTTTACAAACGTTCATGCCGCAGGACGCGGCCATCAAGACGCCAGCGAAATGCCAAATGAAAACGCCGTCATCGGTTCGATGACGGCGTTCCCCATGCCGCGAAAATTCGACTACCCTAATTCAAGCCACCCGCTTTCGCGAAGCGTTAGAAACGGTAACCGACATTGACGTAACTGACGATCGGGTTCAGCTTGATCTTGGTCTGCGACTGGATGGTCAGCGTGCCGACCGGCGTGGTCGACTGCGAGCTCAACTTCGCGGTCGTGCTGAGCGGGAGGTATGAAATCGACACGCCAGCGAACCAGTGCTGGTTGAAGGCGTACGTGAAGCCCGCATTAAACACCGGTACCCACGAACTATCCGTCGAGACGGTGGTCGGACCCTTCAGAACGTTGGCTTCGAATGCGCTGTTGGTGATTTTCGCGTCGGTGAACGAGACGCGGCTTACACCAAGACCGAGATACGGCCGGAGCGAAGCGGTCGGCGCGTTAAAGTAGTACTTGAACAGCAGAGTCGGGCTCCACTGTTTGGCCTGCCCGAGCTTGCCGTACTGTTCGAGGCTACCCGAGCCTTGCAGGTCGAAAGAAGGGGGGACGCCAATGACGAATTCGGTTGCGATGTGGTCGGTGATGAAATAGCCACCGGTGAAACCGATGGTGTCGGCCGAATCCAGCGTGGCACCGGTGTTGGCTTCGGTGATGTTGGTTGGGCTACCGCCAATGCTGGTAACGGTCAGGGGGTCGCTGCTCGATTGGGGCGCCAGATGGAACCAACCCGTCGAGACGAAAAAGGTCCCGGCCGATTGTGCGTGCGCTGCCGTGCTCATGCAGGCGAGTACCGCCATCCCCGTTACGGCCTGTTTTAATTTCATATGTGCTCCTCCGAAAAAGGCCCGCTCATTATGACTACAACGTTTGAAACAAACCATACGCGGCGGTTAGAGCTTTCTCCCTAAGCTCCGCGTGGTTTCTGGCTTGGCCGCGTGGCGCCGAACCTTGCGCGCATGCGGCTCTTTGGACCTTCGGGTATATACCAACGCGACTAATGGACACTCCAGCATGGCACGGCTTGCACGTCTTTATGTCCCCGACCAGCCGCAGCACGTCATCCTCCGCGGGCTCGACCAGCAGCCCGCCTTCGTCGACGACCAGGACTACGAGCTCTTCATCGACTGTCTGAAGGCGGCTTCCCGGGACCATCACCTCTCGATCCACGCTTACGCCTTGATGCCGGGCGCCGTGCAACTGCTCGTCACACCGACCGAGGAGTCGAGCTTGCCCAAGGCGATGCAAGCCGTCGGGCGGCGCTACGTCGCGCACTTCAACCGGCGCTATGCGCGCCGCGGCACATTGTGGGAAGGCCGTTACCGGGCTACGGTAATCGAAGGCGAGCGCTACTTCCTGCTCGCGAGCCGCGTCGTCGAAATGTGTCCGGTGCGCGCGCAACTAGTCAGCGCGGCGGAGGATTATCGCTGGTCGAGCTATCGTCACCACATCGGACTTACCCTCGACAGCCTGATTACCGATCACCCCCTCTACTGGTCGCTCGGCAATACGCCTTTCGAGCGGCAGCGCGCTTATCGCGAACTGTGCGAGCAGCCGCTCGACGAGCGCGAAGCGAGTCAGCTCCAGCAAGCCACGTTAAAGGGCTGGGTGCTTGGCAGCGACACATACCGCGAATGGGCGGCGCGCGCCGCGAACCGGCGTGTGTCGCCACTGCCGCGCGGCCGGCCTCGCAAGGTGCGTGAGACGCCGCATACGCAGTGAGGCGGCGGCGAGGCAGCACAATGGCGTCGCCGATAGAGCCGCTTTAAATCCGAATTAAGTGTTTTGCATCAAGGGGCTGCATGAAAACGGCATTTCGTATGCCGTTTTCTTTTGCACCAAAATGATATGGCACCAATAAAAAATAACCGCAACGCACCAATTTTATAATCGGGGTCCGATCATTAAGATTTATTTGCTATTCCATTGATTCGTCGCGTATATTCCGATTTCCGACGCTTTTCGAACCGCGAAGTCCTGCTGCGCGAAGAGCGCCGTCGCGGTCGCCAAGTGCACTGCGGCAAAAGAAAATGGTTTAACGGCCTGTCCGGCCTCCTCACAGACGGTGTCCCCATGAACGACCACCAGCAACCGATTCACCCGGTTCCCGCCGCCCAAGGTCTGTACGACCCGCAGAACGAGCATGACGCCTGCGGCGTCGGCTTCGTTGCCCATATCAAGGGCCACAAGAGTCACGAAATCGTCCAGCAGGGCCTGAAGATTCTCGAGAATCTCGACCACCGGGGCGCAGTCGGCGCCGATCCGCTGATGGGCGACGGCGCGGGCATCCTGATCCAGATTCCGGACGGCTTCTATCGCGAAGAGATGGCCAAGCAGGGCGTGACGCTGCCGCCGGCTGGCGAATACGGCGTCGGCATGATTTTCCTGCCGAAGGAGCACGCATCGCGCATCGCCTGCGAACAGGAGCTCGAGCGCACGGTGAAGGCCGAGGGCCAGGTCGTGCTCGGCTGGCGGGACGTGCCGGTCGACCACGCCATGCCGATCTCGCCGACCGTGAAGGCGAGCGAGCCGCTGATCCGCCAGATCTTCATCGGCCGCGGCAAGGACATCATGGTGACCGACGCGCTCGAGCGGAAGCTGTACGTGATCCGCAAGACCGCGAGCCACCGCATCCAGGCGCTCAAGCTCAAGCACGGCAAGGAATACTTCGTGCCGTCGATGTCGGCGCGCACCGTCGTCTACAAGGGTCTGCTGCTGGCGGGCCAGGTCGGCGTGTACTACCGCGACCTGCAGGACGAGCGCACCATCTCGGCGCTCGCGCTCGTGCACCAGCGTTTCTCGACCAACACGTTCCCGGCATGGGAGCTGGCTCACCCGTACCGCATGATCGCCCACAACGGCGAAATCAACACGGTGAAGGGCAACGTCAACTGGCTGAACGCGCGTACCGGCGCGATCGCCTCGCACGTCCTCGGCGACGATCTGCCGAAGCTGTGGCCGCTGATCTATCCGGGCCAATCGGACACCGCATCGTTCGACAACTGTCTCGAACTGCTGGTGATGGCCGGCTACCCGCTCGTCCACGCCATGATGATGATGATCCCGGAAGCCTGGGAACAGCACACGCTGATGGACGAGAACCGCCGCGCGTTCTACGAATACCACGCCGCCATGATGGAGCCGTGGGACGGCCCCGCCGCGATCGCGTTCACCGACGGTCGCCAGATCGGCGCGACGCTCGACCGTAACGGTCTGCGTCCGGCGCGTTACATCGTCACCGACGACGACCTCGTCATCATGGCGTCGGAAGCCGGCACGCTGTCGATTCCCGAGTCGAAGATCGTCAAGAAGTGGCGTCTGCAGCCGGGCAAGATGTTCCTGATCGACATGGAGCACGGCCGCATCATCGACGACAAGGAACTGAAGGACAACCTCGCGAACGCCAAGCCGTACAAGAGCTGGATCGACGCGGTGCGCATCAAGCTCGACGAGATCGAGCCGAACGCCGAAGACGTCGTGACGGAACGCCGGGAAGCCGCTGCACTGCTGGATCGCCAGCAGGCGTTCGGCTACACGCAGGAAGACCTGAAGTTCCTGATGGCGCCGATGGCGCAAGCGGGTGAGGAAGCCGTCGGCTCGATGGGCAACGACTCGCCGCTCGCGGTCATGTCCAACAAGAACAAGACGCTCTACCACTACTTCAAGCAGCTGTTCGCGCAGGTCACGAACCCGCCGATCGACCCGATCCGCGAAAACATGGTGATGTCGCTCGTGTCGTTCATCGGCCCGAAGCCGAACCTGCTCGACACCAACAACATCAACCCGCCGATGCGACTCGAAGTGTCGCAGCCGGTGCTCGACTTCAAGGACATCGCGAAGATCCGCGCGATCGATCAGTACACCGGCGGCAAGTTCAGCTCGTACGAGCTGAACATCTGCTATCCGGTCGCCTGGGGCAAGGAAGGCATCGAAGCGCGCCTCGCGTCGCTGTGCGCGGAAGCCGTCGATGCGGTCAAGTCCGGCTACAACATGCTGATCGTGTCGGACCGCAAGACCGACCGCGACAACGTCGCGATTCCGGCGCTGCTCGCTACCGCCGCGATCCACACGCACCTCGTGCAGCAGGGTCTGCGCACGAGCACGGGTCTCGTCGTCGAAACCGGTTCGGCGCGTGAAACGCACCACTTCGCGCTGCTCGCGGGCTATGGCGCGGAAGCCGTGCACCCGTACCTCGCGATGGAAACGCTCGGCCAGCTCGCAGCCGGCATGAAGGGCGACCTGTCGGCGGAAAAGGCGGTCTACAACTTCACGAAGGCAGTCGGCAAGGGCCTGCAGAAGGTCATGTCGAAGATGGGCATTTCGACCTACATGTCGTACACCGGCGCGCAGATTTTCGAAGCGGTCGGTCTGGCCTCGGATCTGGTGTCGAAGTACTTCCACGGCACGTCGTCGAAGGTGGGCGGCATTGGTCTCTTCGACGTCGCGGAAGAAGCGATCCGTCTGCACCGTGACGCATTCGGCGACAACCCGGTTCTCGCGAACATGCTCGACGCGGGCGGCGAGTACGCGTACCGCGTGCGCGGCGAAGAACACATGTGGACGCCGGATGCGATCGCCAAGCTGCAGCACTCGGCGCGCAGCAACTCGTACCAGACGTACAAGGAATACGCGCATCTGATCAACGATCAGACCAAGCGCCACATGACCTTCCGCGGTCTGTTCGAGTTCAAGTTCGATCCGACCAAGGCGATCCCGCTCGACGAAGTCGAACCGGCGAAGGAAATCGTCAAGCGTTTCGCGACCGGCGCAATGTCGATGGGCTCGATCAGCACCGAAGCGCACGCCACGCTCGCGGTCGCGATGAACCGCATCGGCGGCAAGTCGAACACCGGCGAAGGCGGTGAAGACGCGAACCGTTATCGCAACGAGCTGCGCGGCATTCCGATCAGGAATGGCGACACGATGAAGTCCGTGATCGGCGACGAAGTGGTCGTCGACATTCCGCTCAAGGAAGGCGATTCGCTGCGCTCGCGCATCAAGCAGGTCGCGTCGGGCCGCTTCGGCGTGACGGCGGAGTACCTCGCGTCGGCCGACCAGATCCAGATCAAGATGGCGCAGGGCGCGAAGCCGGGCGAAGGCGGTCAGCTGCCGGGCCACAAGGTGTCGGACTACATCGGCAAGCTGCGTTACTCGGTGCCGGGCGTCGGCCTGATTTCGCCGCCGCCGCACCACGACATCTACTCGATCGAAGATCTGGCACAGCTGATTCACGATCTGAAGAACGTGAACGCGTCGTCGAGCATCTCGGTGAAGCTCGTGTCGGAGTCGGGCGTCGGTACGGTTGCCGCGGGTGTCGCGAAGGCGAAGGCCGATCACGTCGTGATCGCCGGTCATGACGGCGGCACGGGTGCGTCGCCGCTGTCGTCGATCAAGCATGCGGGCACGCCGTGGGAACTGGGTCTCGCCGAAACGCAGCAGACGCTGGTGCTGAACCAGCTGCGCGGCCGTATCCGCGTGCAGGCCGACGGTCAGATGAAGACCGGCCGCGACGTCGTGATCGGCGCGCTGCTCGGCGCGGACGAGTTCGGCTTCGCGACGGCGCCGCTCGTCGTCGAAGGCTGCATCATGATGCGCAAGTGCCATCTGAACACGTGCCCGGTCGGCGTCGCGACGCAAGACCCGGTGCTGCGCGCGAAGTTCCAGGGTCAGCCGGAACACGTCGTGAACTTCTTCTTCTTCGTTGCGGAAGAAGCGCGCGAGATCATGGCGCAACTCGGCATCCGTAAGTTCGACGACCTGATCGGCCGTGCGGAACTGCTCGACACGAAGAAGGGCATCGAGCACTGGAAGGCGAAGGGTCTCGACTTCTCGCGCGTGTTCTATCAGCCGCAAGTGCCGGCGGAAGTCGCGCGCAAGCACGTCGACGCGCAGGATCACGGCCTCGACCGAGCCCTCGACCACACGCTGATCGAGAAGGCGAAGGCCGCGATCGAGAAGGGCGAGCACGTGTCGTTCATCCAGCCGGTGCGCAATGTGAACCGCACGGTCGGCGCGATGCTGTCGGGCACGATCGCGAAGAAGTACGGCCACGAAGGCCTCGCGGACGACGCGATCCACATCCAGCTGAAGGGCACCGCGGGTCAGAGCTTCGGCGCGTTCCTCGCGAAGGGCATCACCCTGGATCTGGTCGGCGACGGCAATGACTACGTCGGCAAGGGCCTGTCGGGCGGCCGCATCATCATCCGCCCGACCAACGATTTCCGCGGCAAGTCCGAAGAGAACATCATCTGCGGCAACACGGTGATGTACGGCGCGATCGAAGGCGAAGCCTTCTTCCGCGGCGTGGCGGGCGAGCGTTTCTGCGTGCGTAACTCGGGCGCGACGGCGGTCGTCGAAGGCACGGGCGATCACGGTTGCGAATACATGACGGGCGGCACGGTGGTCGTGCTCGGCGAGACGGGCCGTAACTTCGCGGCCGGCATGTCGGGCGGCATCGCCTACGTGTTCGATCCGGATGGTACGTTCGCGGGCAAGTGCAACAAGTCGATGGTTTCGCTCGACCCGGTGTTGCAACAGGCCGAACAGGAGCGCACGGTCGACAAGGGCGTGTGGCATCACGGCACGACCGACGAAGCGCTGCTCAAGGGGCTCATCGAGCGTCACTTCCAGTTCACGGGCTCGCCGCGTGCGAAGGTGTTGCTCGAAAACTGGGACGCGGCGCGCCGTCAGTTCGTGAAGGTGTTCCCGACCGAATACAAGCGCGCGCTCGGCGAACTCGCCGCGAAGAAGGCGAACAGCGAAGTGCTCGCCGCCTGAGCTGCCTTCACGGAAGACACATTCAGACGTACCCGCCGCGTTCCGATCGATCGACGCGCGGCGGGTCCAGATTACCCCTAGATACAGATAGAGAAGAGAACCACATGGGCAAGGCAACCGGTTTTCTCGAGTTCGAACGTCGCCACGAGACGTACGAGGCTCCGCTCACGCGTGTGAAGCACTACAAGGAATTCGTCGCGGCACTGACCGACGACGAAGCGAAGATTCAAGGCGCACGTTGCATGGACTGCGGCATTCCGTTCTGCAACAGCGGCTGCCCGGTCAACAACATCATCCCGGACTTCAACGACCTGGTGTTCCGTCAGGACTGGAAGAACGCGATCGAAGTGCTGCATTCGACCAACAACTTCCCCGAGTTCACGGGCCGCATCTGCCCGGCGCCGTGCGAAGCGGCCTGCACGCTCGGCATCAACGACGACCCGGTCGGCATCAAGTCGATCGAGCACGCGATCATCGACAAAGCCTGGGCCGAAGGCTGGGTCGCGCCGCAAACGCCGAAGCACAAGACCGGCAAGAAGGTTGCCGTAGTCGGCTCGGGCCCCGCGGGTCTTGCGGCTGCGCAGCAGCTCGCACGCGTCGGTCATGACGTGACGGTGTTCGAGAAGAACGATCGCATCGGCGGCCTGCTGCGTTATGGCATCCCCGACTTCAAGCTGGAGAAGTGGCAAATTGATCGCCGCATGCGCCAGATGGAAGCCGAAGGCGTGACGTTCCGCACCAATGTGTTCATCGGCAAGCCGGACTCGTTGCCCGCACACATCGGCAACACGGCAAAGGAAACCATCACGCCGGCCGAGCTGAACGAACAGTTCGACGCGGTCGTGATCGCCGGTGGTTCGGAAACGCCGCGCGATCTGCCGGTGCCGGGCCGCGAGCTCGAAGGCGTGTACTACGCGATGGAATTCCTGCCGCAGCAGAACAAGGTCAACGCCGGCGACAAGGTGCCGAACCAGCTGGTCGCGAAGGGCAAGCACGTCGTCGTGATCGGCGGTGGCGATACCGGTTCGGACTGCGTGGGTACGTCGAACCGTCATGGCGCAAAGAGCGTCACGCAGTTCGAACTGCTGCCGCAGCCGCCGGAAGAAGAGAACAAGCCGCTTGTGTGGCCGTACTGGCCGATCAAGCTGCGCACGTCCTCGTCGCATGAGGAAGGCTGCGAGCGCGATTGGGCGGTCGCGACCAAGCGCCTCGAAGGCAAGAACGGCAAGGTCGAGAAGCTGATCGCCGCGCGCGTCGAATGGAAGGACGGCAAGATGGTCGAAGTGCCGAACTCCGAATTCGAAATGAAGGCCGACCTCGTGCTGCTTGCGATGGGCTTCACGCAGCCGGTCTCACCGGTGCTCGAAGCGTTCGGCGTCGACAAGGATGCGCGTGGCAACGTGCGCGCCGCGACCGAGGGTGACAAGGCGTACTACACGTCGGTGGACAAGGTGTTCACGGCGGGCGACATGCGCCGTGGCCAGTCGCTCGTGGTGTGGGCGATCCGCGAAGGCCGTCAGTGCGCACGTTCGGTCGATGCGTTCCTGATGGGGCATTCGGAACTGCCGCGTTAAGCGTCTCCGGCAACGATTTGCAGGAAGGCGTGGAGACGACAAGGCGCCCCATGAAGGGCACCTGAAGCAGTAAAGCGATGCAGTAAAAAGAAACCGGGCTCGCCTGAAAGGGGGAGCCCGGTTTTCTTTTGCGTGGTCGCGGGACGTGATGTCCGTCTCATTTGCGATAGCGCGCGAGCGTCAACCCATCGAGATCGATCTCCGGCTTGCGCTGCGTGATCAGATCCGCCACCACGCGCCCCGAGCCCATCGACATCGCCCAGCCCGTCGAGCCGTGCCCGAGGTTCAGCCATAAGTTCTCGACGTTGCATGGACCGAGCAGCGGCGCGCCATCGGGCGTCATCGGCCTGCGGCCGACCCAGAAGTGCGCGGAAGTCGCATTGGCCGCGTGCGGAAACCAGTCGCGCAGCACCGTGAGCAGGGTTTGCAGCGCCTGCTCGCGCAGCGTCGTCTGGCGATTACCGAGCTCCGCCGTACCCGCGATGCGCAGGTTGTTGCCGAAGCGCGTGATCGCAGTCTTCAGCGATTCGTCCATCAGCGCCGCGCGCGGCGCTTTTTCTTCGTCGATCACTGGCAGCGTCGCGGAATAGCCCTTCACCGGATACAGCGGCACCTTGACGCCGAGCGGCGCGAGCAGTGCCGCGCTATCGACGCCGAGCGCGACGACCACCGCGTCGGCCGGCAGCGTCTCCCCGCCGCGCTCGCTTTGAATACGCACGCCGCGCACGGTCGCGCCCTCTACATCGAGCGACATTACGCGCGTGTCGAAGCGAAAGCTCACGCCATTGCGCTCGCAGATCGCGCGTAGCTCGCGGGTGAAGCGCGCGCAGTCGCCGGCTTCGTCTTCGGGCAGATAGAGGCCGGCAAACGGCGCCTGACGCGCCCAGCGCAGACCCGGTTCGATCTCCACGCATTGCGTGGCGCTGACTTCGCGATGCGTGATGCCCGCATCCCGCAGCACCGCGAGCGCCGGCTGCGCGAGTTCGACGTCGTACTCGCTGCGAAACAGTTGCAGATAGCCCTGGCTGCGGCCGTAGTCGAACGGATGACGGCCGCGGAATTCATGCAGGCACGCGCGACTGTAGTACGCGATACGCTGCATCCGCTGCTTGTTCACGCGAAAGCGTTCGAGGTTGCATTCGCGCAGCCAGCGTGCGATCCAGCGCCATTGGGCCGGATCGAGCGTGGGCCGGAAGATCAGCGGCGAGGTGGGCTTGAACAGGTACTTGAGGAGCTTCGACGGCATGCCGGGCGCGGCCCACGGCGTCACGTAGCCCGGCGCGATCACGCCGGCGTTGCCGAAACTCGTCGACAAGGCGACGTCGGGTTCGCGCTCGATCACCGTCACGTCGCAGCCTTGCTGGCACAGATAAAAAGCTGTGGCGACGCCGATCACGCCGCCGCCGAGAACGATCGTTTTCATGATTGTGGAACTGCGGTTGCAGACGATCTCACGCGGCCGAGCCGCTCGCCACGAGCACCTTGCCCTTCGTTTCCGGCAGGCACGACGCGGCGGCGATCACGAGCAGCTAGCCGCTCGCGTTGAACACCGACAGATGGCGCACGGTCTTCAGACAAGTGGGCAGCCACGTCGTGATTGCGGAATAGTCAGCTCGGTGAATCGTTGGAGAGAAGACATGTTTTGCTGTGGTCTCCAGGTTTCTTTTTGCCTGCGGGGGCAGGATGGTAGGCAGTCCGTATTCTACGGGGGATGCGGCATCGTGCGGCCGGTTGGGGGGAAAAATGGCATCGAGGCGGTAAGCGCCGCTAAGGCAACGCAAGCGAACGGAAATCAGTGTCACATGCGCGCGAAGCGACGAATCCCTTGTCTCGCGTGCTCGCGCGCCATCGCGACCCGATCGAAGGGGTATTCAGGCGGGTAAGCCGTCCCTCTTTTTTCTTACGAACCCCTACGCTGTAACGCAAAACTTATTGTCGACCGTTAAACTGCGTCTGCAGCCCGGGCTGCCCCCACCGATTACACCTAGAGACCTGCCTCCCCCGATGTCCGTTACCGCGAAAAACCGTTCGCTTTTCCGCGCCCTTGCGAGCACGACCGTGCCCGTGGAGTGCGGCATGCTGGGCGAACCGTCCGCGGAGCGGCGGCGCTTTCTGAGGGGCTCGGCGGGTGCGATGCTCGCGGCAGGTTTCGGCAGCACGCTGCTGTCCGCGTGCGGCGGCAGTCTCGAAGCCGATCAGCCGGAGACGCCACGCCTCGTGTCGGTCAGCAATTTCCGCGATGTGGGTGGCGCGGGCGCCGGTTATCTGACCGTCGACGGCAAGCAGATGCGCCGCGGCGTGTTCTATCGCGCGAACGCGCTGACGCTGAGCGGCAAGGACGCGGCGACGCTCGACAAGCTCGGCATCGTGTCGGTCTACGACCTGCGCACGCCCGCAGAAATCGCGCGCACCGCCGACGTACTGCCGGCCGGCGCGACATCTTCCACGCTGAACGTGCTCGGCACCAACGACTTCGTCGCGCCCCCATTCGATACACCGGGCGAGGCCGTCGCGTTCATGCAGGCGCAGGCGCGCGCATATGTGACGGGCGCCGCGCAGCGAGCCGCCTTTGGCGCGTTGCTCGGTGCGCTCGCCAACGGCACGGGTGCGCAGCTGTTCCATTCGAACGCGGGCAAGGATCGCGCGGGCTGGGTCGCGGCGCTCCTGCTCAGCATCGCCAACGTGCCGCTCGACGTGATCATGCAGGACTATCTGCTGAGCAACGTCTATCTTGCGCCATCGATCGCCGCGCAAATCACCACGCTGCGCGCGCAGGAAGGCGCGGCCATTGCGACGGCAAGAACGCCCTTGCTCGACGTCGACGAGAATTATCTGCAGGCGGGCTTCGACCAGGTGCAGGCGAGCTACGGCACGATGGCGAGCTACCTGACGCGAGGCCTCGGTCTTGCCACGGAGACGGTCGACGCGCTGCGCAATCGGCTCGTGCATTGACGCGCTTGGCTGTCGCGCTTTGCTGACGTTGCGACAGCGCAAAAAAAAGTCCGCCACAGGGGGAGGGCGGACCGAGAAGGGCGGCATCGAGGTTGCCAGGGGCGACTATAAGGTCGTCGCCCGCCTGGTAGTCGGTCCGGTAAGGGCAGGAAAGTGCCCCGGCCCGCGCACCGTTGGCTGCGCGCATCCTCACGACAGCGCCGGCTCCACCGGCAATTCGATCCGTACTTCGAGCCCGCCCTGCGCGTGATTGCGCACGAGGCAGCGCCCGCCGCGATCGTGCGCGAGCCGCGCGACAATCGCGAGACCGAGCCCGCAATGGCCTTCGCCGCCGCGCGCGGCGTCGAGTCGCACGAACGGCTTCATCGCCGCGGCGATGCGGTCGTCGGGAATGCCGGGGCCGTGGTCGCGCACGCTGATCGTCCAATGACTGTCGTTGCCAGTGGTAGAGATTTCCACCGGCGGCATGCCGTGTTCGAGCGCGTTGTCGACGAGGTTCGTCACGAGCCGGTCGAGCAGCGTGCGCGGCAGTGTGAACGACGGGCCAGCGCGCAGATCGAGCGCGAAGAGCGGGGATTCGGGAGCGTCGGAGTTTTCTGCAACTTCAGCGGCTTCCGCGTAATCGCCTGAGGAAAATTGCTCGCGCAAAAACTCATCGACTTCGACGGGCGGTCCGGCGTCCGCCGATTGACCCGCGAATTCGAGGAACTGCTGGACGATGTTGGTCAGCGAATCGACGTCGCGAATCAGGCCCGCGCGCTCGCTTTCATCGACCAGCACGCTCGCGCGCAGCTTCAGGCGCGTGAGCGGTGCCTTCAGATCGTGCGCGACGCCGGCGAGCATGACCGCCTGGTCGTCGCCGGCTTCATTCAGGCGCCGCATCATGTCGTTGAACGAGCCGATCAGATCGCGCAGCTCGCGCGGGCCCTGCACCGGCACCGGTTCGGGCCGGCCGCCCGAGCCGAACGCACGCGATGCATCGGCGACGCGCGACAGCGGCCGTTGCATCTGCCACACGGCGAACAGCGACAGGATCAGCCCGGCGAGCAGCATCGATACCGATTCGATCATGACGCGCGGCGGCGGCGGTAGGTCGACCGGCACGACGACCCAGTTCGACTTGCCCGGAAACAGCACCCACAGCTGCGGCGGACGCAGATCGTCGACGGCGATCTGCGTGCCGGGCGGCAGGCTCTCGAGCAGATGCCGGCGCAGCTCGACCAGCATATGCTCGCGCGGCTCGCGCAGATGCACGCTGGTCGGCATGTTCCAGGTAGGCACCAGATGCACGCGCATCGGGGGCGCGAGCGCGGGGCCCTTGATCGGCTCGCCGTTGCTCGCCTGCAGCACGAGCAGCATGCCGCGCGCGAAGCCGTCGACATCATGGCGCGGCCGCTGCATCGTCACCAGCACGAACCAGCTCGCCTGAATCGCGAACAGCACCGCCGCCGACAGCAACGCCATTCTGCCGAATAGCGTGTTCAGCGGATTCTTCATGCGCTCGGGGCGGCCTCGTCCTCGAAGGGCGCGCCGCTGGCGTCGGGCACGAACACGTAGCCTTTGCCGCGCACCGTTTGCACGTAGCACGGATTGGACGGGTCGTCCTCGATCACGCGGCGCAGGCGCCAGATCGGCACGTCGAGGCTACGGTCGCGGAATGCGAGGTTGTCGCGATGCACGAGATCGTGAATCAGCACGCGCGACAGCACCTTGTACGGGTTGTTGACGAAGATCTTCAGCAGCGCGAACTCGCTATCGCGTAGCGGCAGCTTGGCTTCGTCGCGGGTCAGCGAGCGCGTGGCGAAGTCGAGTTCGAACGGACCGAAGCGATAGCGCTTGCGTGCTTCGGGCGCGCTCGTGGTGGGCGGGCCGCGCCGGCGCAGCACGGTCTGGATGCGCACGAGCAGCTCGCGTGGATCGAACGGCTTGGTCAGGTAGTCGTCCGCGCCGAGCGACAGACCGACGATACGGTCGGCCACCGTGCCGCGCGCGGTCACGAAGATCACCGGGATGTCGTCGCCGGCGGCACGCAACGCGGTGAGCGCGCGCAGGCCGTCGGTGTTCGGCATCATGATGTCGAGCACGACGACCGACGGCCGCTCGCGCTCGAGGCGACGCTGCAAATGGGTGCCGTCATGCAGCACGGACGCATCGAAGCCGTTCGACTGCAGAAACTTGCAAAGCAGATCGCGTACGACCGGATCGTCGTCGACGATAAGGACCTGTGGGTTCATGGCGAAATTCTAGACTGACGCGCCCGGCGCGCGACCGGGCATTTCCTTACCAACGCTTACTCTGTACCGTGCGACGCTGGCGCGCTCGCGTCGGGGGCGGATCGGCGAAGGTTCAGCGCTTACTTTAGCACTGCCTGATACCGATTCCACGACCTGCAACAACCGGCACGCGATGACAACAGTTGGCAAGCGATCGAAAGTACTCGAAAGCGCGCGGAACGCTTCGTAACAACTGCGCGAAAGCGCGCTTTGCTTTGCCCATCGTCGGCACCTGCGCAGCGCGATGATTCTTTCCGCAGTACGTCGCGCCGCACGCCGAAAGAGGCCCGCAGCCTCGGGCGACGGCGCGTAGCGTTCAACCGATTCCGGTGCGCAAAGCGCGCCTTCGCGAGGCCCATCATGACGATCCACAATACGCTCAGTTCCACGCCTGTCTCCACGGTGGCGAATACGCCGGCCACGGAGAAGAGCGCCAATTCAGGCACCTTCAGTATCCCTGGGAAATCGCCGCAGAGCACCACGGTCGCGCAACCGACGCAGCCTGCGGCGGGGGCGGGGCTCGTCGGCCATCTGGTCAACACGACGGCGTGAGCTGACGAGGTCCGCGTGCCGTTATCAAGAACTCCTGAGCATTGGCGGCGTGCCGTGGCGTGGCTCGTATTCGGCGCGCTGCTGTTGCCGCTCGGTGGCTGTGGCGCCGCGGCACTGCCGTGCCGGGTCACGGCGGCCACCCTGAAAGTTCTGCCGGTCGTCGGCCATGCGGCGGCGACGCCTTTCGACATGTGCGCTTCCGCGATCGATTGAATCATGACGCTCACCCGGATGGTTTGTGCATTGGCGCTGCTTGGCAGTGTGCTGTCGTGCGCCGCGCACGCGCAGCCCGTCGCGCGCAACGCGACGGCGGCCAGCGCGGCATCGAATAGCATTGCCACCGACACGCGCCGGCGCGCACAGGACACGCCGTTTTCCTTTCGCGGCGTCGCGCTCGGCATCACGATCGACGAATTCCGCGCGGGCTCGAGGGTGCGCGCGACGCCGGTCGGCAGCGTGCCGATCTGCGAGACGGACGTGCAGGCCGGTGCGCTCGGCATGCGGCTGAAGTCGCACGATAGCCTGAGCGTCGCGTGCCGCTGGGCGCATCACGACGACGACCGCTGGGCGGTGTCGCAGGCGGTCGTCGATGGCACTCCGGCGCTCGAACACGTGCTGCGCTTCACGCGCATCGACGGGCAGGGCGCGCTGCGTCTCTACGAGATGTCGTTTGTGATCGACGAACTGACCGCCGAGGATCTGCGCGACGCGCTCGAGGAACGCTACGGACCGCCGCGTCTCGCGACGCGCGACGCGGCGGCGCCGGGCGCGATGCCGATGTATGTCTGGGAGAACGCGGTGAGTTCGATCACGCTGTGTTTTCTGCCCGGCAGCCGCAACGGCACGCTCACGTATCTGCTGAAGGGCCCGGACGCGTGGATGAAATCGGTCGTGCGGCAGTGGCAGTCGAACGGCGCCGATGCGGGCTGACGATTGATTTGCATGCCGTACTATCGGTGGAGCGCCGCTTCACCTCCATTCCTTTTTTCTCGCCACGGAGCCCGCATGACCGCGCTACGTCTTATCCTCGCGCTCGGCGCCGCGAGCTGTCTTGCGGCCTGTTCGAGCACGCAGCAGACCCGTTCGATCGTCGAAACACCGATGGCGCCGCCGCTCGCGTCCGCGCCGTTGAACGTGAACACGCAAGGCGCGATCTATCAGGCCGGCGCCCCGTTGCTGGTGTATGAGACGCCGCGCGCGCAGCACATCGGCGACGTGCTGACGATCCGGCTGGCGGAATCGTACAGCGGCAACAACACCGCGAACGCATCGGCGAGCCGCGCGAGCAGCATCACCGCGACCGCCGCGGACCAGTCGACCAGCGCCGCTGCGCGGCTCGCGAAACTGTTCAACATCGGCACGGCCAGCACCGACTACAAAGGGCAGGGCAATCTGAGCGACATCAGCGACATGACGGGTACGCTCGCCGTGACCGTGATCGGCACGGTTTCGGGCGGCAATCTCGTGGTGTCGGGCGAGAAGATCATTTCGATGAGCGGCAACAAGGACCGTCTGCGGCTGTCTGGCATCGTCAATCCTAAGGATATCGAAGCAGGCAACTACGTCTCGTCGAGCAAGGTCGCGAACGCGCGCATCGAACAGGCGGGCATCGGCATGGTGAACGATGCGACGACGATGGGCTGGCTGCAGCGAATGTTTCTGAGCGTGCTGACGTTCTGAGCGGCAGCTGCGCGTTACGCGCGACGCGGAGGTCGCCTCAACTGGCTTCGATCGATCCGCGCCGCTAGCCGAGCGACGGCGCAAGCCCGCGCTCGGCGGCACCGATCTCGCCGTCCGGCACGAACACATAACCGCGTCCCCACACCGTCTGCACGTAGCGCGGCTCCGAAGGGTCCACTTCGATCAGCCGGCGCAAACGCCAGATCGACACGTCGAGGCTGCGATTGCGATGCGCCTCGCTATTGCCGTGCAGTTTTTCAAGCAGCTGCGCGCGTGTGAGCACGGTCATCGCGTGCGTCACGAATACCTTCAGCATCGCGAATTCGCTCGAACGCAACGTAATGCGCTCGCCGTCGCGGCGCAGCTCGCGCGCGGGGAAGTTCACTTCGAAACGGCCGAAATGATAGGGCGCGCGCTGCTCGGGCGCGCCCGGCGCAATCGAGCCGCGACGCCGCAGCACGGTGCGAATCCGCGCGACGAGCTCGCTCGGTTCGAACGGCTTGCCGAGATAATCATCGGCGCCGAGTTCGAGGCCGATCACGCGATCGATCGGATCGGCGCGCGCGGTCAGCAGGATGACGGGAATGTCGTCGCCGGCGACACGCAAGGCGCGCAACGCGCTGATGCCATCGAGCTCCGGCATCATGATGTCGAGCACGACGAGCGCGGGACGCTCCCGCTGCAATCTGCGCTGCAACGCCAAGCCATTTTCGAGCGTGGCGACCTGGAAGCCGCGCCCGTGCAGATATTCGCTGACGAGGTCGCGTACGACGGGATCGTCATCGACGATCAGGATGGTCTGGTTCATTCAGGTCATCTTAGTGATGCGCGCGGCCCGCGCAAAGCGCGTACCGCTTTCCAATCCTTTCCCGTGTAAGGCGGTGCAGCCAGAAACAAGGCTGCGGGCACTCAGTTGGTCGGCGGGAAGGCCTGTGAGGTTTGCAGGGTCTGCGATGGTTTCCGCGCAAAATCGGTCCGATCGACGACCATCCGCTCGATCAGCCCGCTGAGCTTGACCGAGGCCGACGAGAAGCGGTCGGTATTCAGGCCGCCGGTCTGGTAGCGCGCGGTGACGAGAATACGGCCGTCCTGGATCAGAGTCAGATCGATGATCGACAGGTACTGAATCGTTTCGTCGCTGAACGAGCGGCGGCCGTAGTCGATTGCGGCGTTGTAGACGAGCCGCGCCTCGCAACCGGCGGGCGAGGTGCCCGGATTGTAGACGTCCGAACGAATGCCGCGTCGCTCGAACGCCAGCTGCAGCGCCGGCACGAAATCGCCGACCGACACCGTCGGGTTCACCTCGATGCATACGTGCTGCACTTCCGCGGGCCGGCCGTTGACGAAGGTCGGCGACGAGTAGTTCGACGCGATCGCGTAGCCGGCCTGGATCACGGAGCCGGTGGCGTCGGCGGCCTGGATCAGCGTCCATGCGCAGCCATCGAGCGAGAGCGTCAGCGTCGCGGCGAGCGTGACGAGGGCGGCTCGCGCGCAACGACGCCGCGATCTCAGCGCGGCGATCGGGTCCAGGCGCGAACGCCTGGTTGTCGCTGGCGCGCTGCCCGCGACGCTTGTGGACTGTGTCATGAGGCAGCGCCCGATGGCGGTCACAAAAAGCGATGGGTCATCAACAGCAACGATGGCCGCGTGCTCAGCGCGTGACGCGCAGTCGCAATTCGTTCTGACCTTGCACGCTAGCGGTGACGTTCACGCGCCGCGCGTCGGTGGTCACGATGAAATGCTGGCGCACCGGTGTGTTGACGTCGTGCACGACTTGCGGAAAACAGGCAGCGATGTCGGCGCCGAGTTCTTCGAGCGGATCGTTGACGACGCCGTCGGCTTGCCAATGCGCGCGCCAGTGACAGTCGTACGTGTGCGGGCTAGCGCGGCAATCGTCGGCCTTGGAGACGCCCGGCAGTTGCGCGGCGGTCTGGCCCGGCAGTTGGCGGAAATCGCTTGCATCGACGATGTGGGTGAGGGCGGCGCAGATATCGGCGGGCTGGTTCGGCTCGGCTGTTTGCGCGGCATCGACGGCGTTCGTGAGCAGCAGCGCCGCGCCGCAGGCGAGCGCGATGCGCGGGAGCAAAGACGGGAGCGAAGATGAAAAACGGCGAGCGAATGACATAGGCGAGGAGTCCGGAGAGCGGTTGCGATGAAAGACGTGACTGACATCAACGAAGGCCGGCGCATGGCGCGACCCGTACGACTATCGTCGCTGCCCGCCGGCATTTTCAAAGCGCGGAACAACTTGCCCGCTTCGCAAATCCTTTCGAACTCTTCTCGTGTCTTTCCGGATGTTGCGCCGGGCGATCGCCGGCGCTGGTGATCAGCAGGACGCGAGGAGCGGCGCTGTGCGTGTCGCTGACGCGCACAGCGTCGCTCGAGTCGCTCATGCTGCTACCGCTTCGGCCGAGCGCTCGACGTCGAGCGTTTCGTCATGGAACGCCGCGAGCGATTCGCGATGCGCGACGCTGACGATCGCCGCCTTGGGCAGCCGCTCCGTGAACAGCCGATAGAGCCGCGCCTCGTTTTCCGCATCGAGCGCGCTGGTCGCTTCGTCGAGGAACAGGTAGTCGGGCTTGTGCAGCAGGACGCGTGCGGCAGCGAAACGCTGCTGTTCGCCCGGCGACAGCACGCGGGTCCAGTGCGCCGATTCCTTCAGACGGTCCGCGTATTCCGACAGATGGCAGGTGATGAGCGCGTCGCGGCATTCGTCGTCGCCATAGGTGTCGGCCGCCGACGGATACGCGAGCGCCGCCTTCAGCGTGCCGATCGGCATATAGCTGACCTGCGGGATGAACATCATGCGCGCGTTGACCGGCGCGTCGATCGAGCCGTCGCCGAACGGCCAAAGGCCCGCGAGCGCGCGCATCAGCGTGCTCTTGCCGGCGCCGGACGGACCACGCACGAGCCAGCGCGAGCCCGGCCGGATCACGATATCGCGGATGCGCGACAGCGGGTTGCCATTCGGCAAAGCGAGCTTGAGGCTATCGGTGGTGAGCGTATTGGTGTCGACGAAGTGCAGGTTGATGCCACCATGTTCCGTGGCCGGCGACACCGATTCCTTCAGACGCGGCGAATGCACGACGCGCTTGAATTCGCGCAACCGGTTCACGGTCGCGCGCCATTCGACGAGGCTCGTATAACTGTTGATGAACCACGAGAACGAATCGCTGACGGTGCCGAACGCGCTGGAAATCTGCATCAGCACGCCGAACGTGAACGCGCCCGCGAAGTAGCGCGGTGCGGCGACGACGATCGGGAAAATGATTGCGATCTGGCCGTAGAAGCTCAGCACGAAGGTCAGCCGCTTCGTGTACTTCATCACCTGCCACCAGTTGTCGCGGATGCGGCCAAACAGCGTGCGGGCGTTCGTCTTCTCGGTTTCCATGCCGTTGTAGAACGCGATCTGCTCGGCGTTCTCACGCAGCCGGATCAGGCCGAAACGGAAATCCGCCTCGACCTTCTGCGCCTGATAGTTGATCGACACGAGCGGATGGCCGACCTTCTGCGTGACGAGCGAGCCGACCACCGCATACAACGCGGCGGCCCACACCATGTAGCCGGGGATATGCAGCGGCATGCCACCGAGCGAAATACTCAGCGCGCCCGCGAGCGACCACAGGATCGTGATGAACGACACGAGCGTGACGACGGTGGACAGCAGATCGAGCGTCAGCGACAGCGTGGTGGTCGCGAACGACTGCAGGTCGTCGCTGATCCGCTGGTCGGGGTTGTCGGCGAGGCGGTCACGCTCGATGCGGTAGAACGCGCTGTCGTTGAGCCACTCGTTCAGGTAGCGCGTGGTCAACCACTGGCGCCAGCGGAAGCCGAGCATCTGACGCAGATATCGCCCATACACCGCGAGGATGATGAAACCGAACGCGAGCCCGGTGAAAATCATCAGCAGGTGCGGGAAGTCGTGGACGTTCTTCTGCTGCAGCGCGTTGTAGAAGTCCGCGCTCCAGCGGTTCAGGCGCACGTTGATCCAGACGACGAGCAGGTTCATCGAGATGATCGCGACGAGCAGCGCCCACGCGATGCCCCGTTCCTCGGAAACCCAGTAAGGCTTGATCAGGCTCCAGGCGGAGACCTTTTCGTCGGGCGGCAGCGCGGGGCTGGCAGAAGTATGTGGTGTCATGAGCGTCCTGATGAAGTGCTGGCCCGAACTGCCGCTCCGGCGTGCGGGTTCGATCTGGTTGACCCATCTCGGGCCATTCCGCGAGCAGCGGTCCCCTTTGCAGGGCCGCCGCCGCGGCGGGTCTGCGATACCTCGCCGGACATCGCGCTCGATGAACGAGAGTCCGGATGGGCGCCCGATTCTGGCGTGACGTCCTTAAGCGAGAATTAATTTTCGCGGCCGGCGTCCGCTGGGGTGCCGCCACCACGCACGCGGCCAGGAGCGCCGCGCGCGCCGCGTTTTTGCAGCACCGATCACGGCATTGTGCCAGAGCGCCGGCCCGCATCGCATAGGCTTCACGATAGACAGTGCCAGATCAAAATCGCGGCAGCGGCGGCGGAGCGCTGGTTTGCGGGCGCCGCGCGTTTTATGGTCTAATGACCTGCGACGAAACAGGGGTGCTTCGCCCACAAGCGGCATGACTTTCATGCCGGGGCGGCGAGGCTGAGAGAGACCCTTTGCACCCGATCCGGGTAATACCGGCGCGGGAAGTTTCCGGAAGCAACCGTCTTCCATTCCCCGCCGGGCGGCGAGCGCACCTGACATGCGCGCGCAGTGCCCGGCCGGCTTCACCCGCCGGTTTCGTCCTGGGTACGTGCGTTTTTGGCCGTACGGAAAGGACTCGATGACCGCCTATTCTTCAAACATGGTTTTTTCCCTTCGTCACGCCGTCTCGGGCGTGCCGTGCCGTTCTGGCTTTGCCCACCGCGGTCGATCGGAGCGCGCGCGATGAACCATCCCGCCCGACCCGATTTCGCCGTGCTCGGCGGTGGCTTGTGCGGCCGGCTGGTCGCGTGGCGCCTTGCTGGCGAGGGGCATCGCGTGGCGCTCTACGAGCGCGGTGATGCCACTGGTTCGCAAGCCGCCGCGTGGGTTGCCGCGGCGATGCTCGCGCCGCTCGCCGAAGCCGCGAGCGCCGAGCTGCTGATCACGCGGCTCGGCGCGAGTTCGCTCGAAAGCTGGCCTCGCGTGCTCGCCGAACTGCCGGAGCCGGTGTTTTTCCAGCGCAACGGCACGCTCGTCGTCTGGCATCACGCCGATCGCACCGAGGCTCCGCTGTTCGAGCGCCGCGTGCGCGCGAATGCACCGGCCGAGCTGCTCGATGGCGGCTTCGTCGCGCTTTCGGGCGCGCAATTGGGCGCCGCCGAACCCGCGTTGGCCGGCCGCTTCAACCACGGCTGGCTGCTGCCGCGCGAAGGTCAGCTCGACAACCGCCAGGTACTGTCCGCGCTCGCGGCGGGGCTTGCCGAGCGCGGCGTCGACACGCACTGGAACACGCCGATCGACGACGCGTCGCTGCCCGACGCCGGCATCACGATCGATTGCCGCGGCCTCGGCGCGAAGCCCGTGCTGCCGACGTTGCGCGGCATCCGCGGCGAAGTCGCGCGCGTGCATGCGCCTCATCTACAACTGACGCGCCCGGTGCGGCTGCTGCATCCGCGTTACCCGCTGTATATCGCGCCGAAGCAGAACGGTCTCTACGTGATCGGCGCGACCGAGGTCGAGGGTGAGGACATGTCGCCCGTTAGCGTGCGCTCGGCGCTCGAGCTGCTCAGTGCAGCGTTTTCGGTGCATCCGGGCTTCGGCGAGGCGCGCATCCTCGAACTCAATTCGCAGTGCCGGCCGACCTTGCCTGACCACCGCCCCGCACTATTGTGGGACGGCGCGCGCACGCTGCGCGTGAACGGCCTGTACCGGCATGGCTACATGATCGCGCCCGAAGTGGCCGACGAAGCCGTGCGTTTTGCGAGCGCGCTGCTCGACGGTCGCGTCGGCGACGCCGACGCATTCGCCGGCTGGCGGCGCGAGGCGCGCTGGAGCGAGCTGTTCCAGCAGGATTTCGCGCGAGAGCCGGCCTGAGCGTAACGGCTTTCGTGCCGCGCGCGCTGCCGCTTTCGCCATCGATTGAACCGTATTCGAACACCATGGACATTCATATCAATCAAAAGCCGTTGTCGCTGCCCGAGGGCGCGACTGTCGCCGATGCACTCGCCGCCTTTGGCGCGCGTCCGCCGTTCGCGGTCGCGCTCAACGGCGACTTCGTCGCGCGTGGCCAGCA